>JBEBWV010000030.1:0-48914 GCA_040391965.1 Achromobacter deleyi
GAAGGCGCCACCAAGTTCATGACGATCCGCGTCGAAGAAGCCGGCACCACCGAAGAAGCGCTCAAGGTGGCATACGCCGTGGCGCACTCGCCCCTGGTCAAGACCGCCTTCTTCGCCTCCGACCCCAACCTGGGCCGCATTCTGGCTGCCATTGGCTACGCCGGCATTGATGATCTGGACGTGTCGCGCATTCGCTTGTGGCTGGACGATGTTCTGGTCGCACTGGACGGCGGGCGCAACCCCGACTACCAGGAAGTCGATGGTCAGCGCGTCATGAAACAGGCAGAGATTGGCGTACGCATTGCGCTGGGTCGTGGCACGGTGACCGACACCGTATACACCTGCGACTTCTCGCACGAATACGTCACCATCAACGCGGACTACCGTTCCTGATACGGTGCTCGTCGCAGGCGGCAAGGCACAGCCTTCCCGCCTGCGACGCATCAATGTCTTCTCTCAATGACCGAATGCATGGCGAGGCGCACGGTGTAATCAGCGCCCGCGAAACTGGGAATCTGAAGTGAACGCCGTCGATTTATCCACCCTCATCAATCGCGCCGAGCGTGTGCTGGCGCAACTCGAAGCCTGGCTGCCGCCTGCTCCCCCCGAAATAGACTGGACTGCCCACGCCTACCGTTGGCGCAAGCGCGGCTCGCGTGGTTGGCTGGATGCCGTGCGCCATGTGGCCCGCATCGATCTGAACGATTTGCAGCATATTGAACGCCAAAAGGCCACGATAGACCGCAACACCTTGCAGTTCATCGAGAAAAAGCCTGCCAACAACGTATTGATGACAGGTGCGCGTGGCACGGGCAAGAGCTCGTTGGTGAAAGCCATGCTGGCTACTTACGGCGATCGCGGTCTGCGTGTCATCGAGGTGGATAAATCCGACTTGAGCGATCTGGCTGACATTGTTGAGTTGGTCGCCGCGCGTCCAGAGCGCTACATCGTGTTCTGCGACGACTTGTCATTTGAGGAAGGCGAGCCCGGCTACAAGGCCTTGAAGTCCGTACTGGACGGTTCGGTATCCGCTTCCGGCGACAACGTGCTCATTTATGCCACCTCTAACCGGCGCCACCTGATGCCGGAATACATGAGCGAGAACTTGCAAGCCAAACATCAGCCCGATGGCGAGATTCACCCTGGCGAAACCGTCGAGGAAAAAATCTCCTTGTCCGAGCGATTTGGCTTGTGGCTTTCGTTTTACCCTTTCAAGCAAGACGACTATCTGGATATTGTTCACCACTGGCTGCGTGAACTTGGCTGCCCGGAAGACCAGATTTTGCCGTCGCGCATGGAAGCCCTCCAATGGGCGCTGGAACGTGGCTCACGCTCGGGCCGCGTCGCGTATCAATTCGCACGAGACTGGTCGGCACGTCATGTCTGAAAAAATTGTAGATGTCGCCGCGGGCCTCATCCTGCGTGCCGATGGCAAACTCTTGCTTGGCCAGCGCCCGGAAGGCAAGCCGTGGGCGGGTTGGTGGGAGTTGCCCGGCGGCAAGCTGGAGCCCGGCGAAACGGTATTGCAGGCCCTGGCGCGTGAGCTTGATGAAGAAATCGGCATTCGCGTCACCCAGGCGCATCCGTGGGTCACGTATGTGCACGCCTATCCCCACACTACCGTTCGACTGGCGTTTTGCCACGTTACCGCATGGGAAGGCGAGCCGCGAGGCTTGGAAAATCAACGCCTGGAATGGGTAGACCCCGCGCAGGCTGGCTCCGTGGGCGACCTGCTGCCTGCCACCCTGCCACCCTTGCGCTGGCTGGCCTTGCCAACGTCCTATGGCATCAGCTCAGTCGGATCCCGCACGGGTGTAGCCAACTTCATGACCCGCCTCGATGCCGCCTTGGCTCGTGGCCTGAAACTGGTGCAATTGCGTGAACCGCAATGGCCGGACGGCGTAGCATCCCCCTCCTTGCATGAGGTATTGCGAGACGTGATGCGCCGTTGCCATGCCCACGGCGCCCGCGTGCTCGTCAACAGCGTGCACCCTGCGGCATGGTGGCGTGAAGCAGATGGCGTGCATCTGCGCAGTGCTGATGCACAGACTCTCAGCAGCCGCCCGGAGTTGCCTGCGCAAGCACTGGTCGGCGTGTCCACCCACAACAACGCTCAAGTTGTCCACGCGCGCAATATTGCTGCGGACTTCGCCGTGCTCGGCCCGGTACTGGAAACCCCATCGCACCCCGGTGAGCCCGGCATCGGATGGGAAGGCTTTGTAGAGGGCAATCGCGACGCTGGCCTGCCGGTGTTTGCACTGGGCGGTCAATCTGTGCAGACGTTCTCTGAAGCACGCCGCCACGGCGCGCATGGCATCGCGGGCATTCACGGGCTGATCTGAGCGGCAAGGAAGTCAGCATCAGCACTGCGGATTGCGCGCTCCACCACACGACGACACCGGCCGATGTCGTAGCGTGGGTGGAGCGCGGCAAAATTTACGCGAGAAAACTACCGTAGACCGCGCGTAACCCGCGACGCTTGAGCAGCGATAGATTGGGACTTTGAAGTAGCGAACCTGGTAGTTTGCTGCAGGGATAACTTCGTCGTCTGCTGCAGCGATAACTTGGTCGTCTGCATTGTGGGTTACGCGCGATCATCAGGCTCTCAGTAGCTTAGGTTTTCGCGCGCTCCACCCACACTACGCCCCTCTTGTGGGGCCACAATATCGCCTCGCGCAACAATGCCCCTCTTGTGGGGGCCATAACCTCTGCTCGCTCAACAACGCCCCTCTTGTTGGGGCCATAACCTCTGCTCGCGCAACAACGCCTCTCTTGTTGGGGCCACAACCTCTGCTCGCGCAACAACGCCCCTCTTGTTGGGGCCACAACATCTGCTCGCGCAACAACGCCTCTCTTGTTGGGGCCGCAACATCTGCTCGCGCAGCAACGCCCCTCTTGTTGGGCCACAACATCTGCTCGCGCAACAACGTACTCCGGCGCACGATCTCCCCGGCGTCAGGAAAACTCTCGCGCGCTTAGCTTGACCCTCTTTGAGGATGGGTGATAGTTTGCCCGGTGTGACGACATCGTCACAAAGGAGCCGCGCCATGCCCCTCCTCAACCCCTTCAGCCTGAGTCACCATGCCAGCCTCTACTGCGCCGACCGAACAACCTGACTACGAATTCGACATCGTCATTTTTGGCGGCTTGATTGCCGATGGGCTGGGCGGACCCGCCTTCAAAGCGGACGTGGCCATTCAGGGAGAGCGCATTGCGCGCATTGGCGTGGGCGAAGGCTGGCGCGCCCGCCAACGCATTGACGCGACAGGAAAAATTGTGGCGCCCGGCTTCATCGATTGCCACACCCACGATGACCGTGCCTTGCTCAACACGCCGCTCATGCGCCCCAAAGTCAGTCAGGGCGTCACCACCGTGGTCACCGGCAACTGCGGCATCAGCCTGGCACCGGTACACGTCAATGGCGACGTAGTCCCGCCCCCACTGAACTTGCTGGCGAAACAACCCGGCGAGCTCTATCGACATATGGGCGACTACGCTGCCGCCCTGGACGCCAACCCGGCTGCGGTGAACAGCCTGGCGCTGGTCGGTCACTCCAGCCTGCGCGTATCGGTGATGGACAGACTTGACCGTCCGGCAGACAAACGAGAAATTGCCGCCATGCGCACTGCCTTGGATGAAGCCATGGCAGCCGGTGCCGCAGGGCTATCAACAGGGCTCTACTATCCCACCGCCATGCATGCCAGCACCGAAGAGGTTATTGGCATTGCCGAGGCGCTGGCTCCCTGGCGTGGCCTCTACACGACCCACCTCCGCGACGAAGGCGACCACGTCTGTGACGCCATGGAAGAAGCCTTCGTCATTGGCCGCGCCGCTGACGTGCCGGCCATCTTGTCGCACCACAAAGTCACTGGTAAAAACAACCACGGCCGAAGCCGCGAAACCCTGGCGCTCTTTGACCGTACGCGGGCGAATCAACCGCTAGGCATGGACGTCTACCCCTACGCCGCATCCTCCACCATTCTTGAGCCTCGCCGCGTATCCGCAGGCGAACGCATCA
Organism: Achromobacter deleyi; assembly: GCA_040391965.1. GTDB lineage: Bacteria > Pseudomonadota > Gammaproteobacteria > Burkholderiales > Burkholderiaceae_B > Achromobacter > Achromobacter deleyi_B. Next base: position 4,019 of record JBEBWV010000030.1, read on the forward strand.
TCGTCACGTGGTCACAACCTCGTCCGGAAATTCAAGGGGTAGACCTTCGCGAACTGGCAGCCCGTGAAGGCAAAGATCCGACCCAACTCGCCGAAGAACTCAGCCCGGGCGGTGCCATTTATTTCTCCATGGATGAAGACGACGTCAAACGCATCATCGGCCACGACAGCGTCATGATCGGCTCAGATGGGCTTCCTCATGACCAGCGCCCTCACCCTCGCTTGTGGGGCGCATTCTCAAGAGTGCTTGCCCGCTACGTACGAGAAATGCGCGTGCTGGGCGTAGAGGCGGCCATCCGTCGCATGACCAGCCTGACCGCTGCTCAATTCGGCCTGAAAGACCGTGGCGTATTGCGCGCAGGCTGTTACGCCGATGTCGTCATCTTCGACGCCCAGGCCGTGACCGACATGGCGAGCTTTACTGAACCCACCTTGCCCACCGTTGGCATTCAAGCCGTACTGGTCAATGGACAAGTCGTGGAACAGGACGGCAAGCCAACGGGTGCTCGTCCGGGAAGATTGCTACGCGGCGATGATCGCGCCGCGCCGGGGTTTGAAACGCCGGCTTGGGCATCGTAATCAAGGATTGCCCGAATCTGGAGCGTCTCCAAACCTGTAAATCCCGCGGAGGAGGTCACGTTGAGCTCATCATTGTCAGCGCGTGACCTGAGTAGACTAAGGCGGACACCCGCCCCCCGGCGGTATTTTTACGTCCGCACGCACTTGCACACCCTCTTTGGGCGGGCGATTGCGGGGATACCTTCGGGTATGCCGGGTTCCTTAGTCACCGGTTCGCCAACCCTGCTTTCTGCCCGCCCACCTCATTTGGCGATGAACGGCGGACAGCCCCCTGACTAGGAGACCGCTCATGGCTAACTACTTCCCGCGCACGTCTGCGCAAAACGAAATCCCCCATTCTGCTTTCGACGCTGGCCGCAAACCTGCGGCTGACGGGCTCGCCGAGCATGGGCACTCACTGTGCCTGATGCGTGACGTAAAGCACGCCGGGGGAGCACGATGAACACCAACCCTCTTCTCGAAGACCGCTGGCTCGTACATGGCGAGCCTGAACACGGCATGGTGATGCTGGCGCACATCCACCAGATCGACCGCAGCCGCCACGCCATCGAGACGATAGCCCGTATGGTGAGCAACAGCGCGGTAGAACCCGACGAGTCCGGCACGCCGGAACTTGATACATGGACCATCACATGCCTTTTGGGTGGGGTCGAGAGCTTGTGCGCCCATGTGGGCGACCTGACCGAGCAGATGCTTGATCGGGCAGCGAGCGTCGGCAGCGAGGAGGACCAGAGTGAACCATCATAGTTAGTTCATCAATACCGCAACACGGGGGACACGCGCTTACCGGAACTCGACGGGAGGCCCGCGTAACCTGTGATTCTTGAATGGCAAACGCACGTTGCCCCTTGTGGAATCCCGCGCACTTGCTGCTTAGCATTCGCGGGTTACGCGCGCTTTGCATTCATTCTATTTTCATAGGGTTGACGCGCTCCACCCACGCTACGCAAGCGAGCGGACGTTGAAGGAAGGCCCGAGCGGGGCCGTACGACACGAGCGAAGCGGTGTCTGGGCCGAACGGTCCAGACTGCCATAGTGGGCGCGCCCTCGGCACGGCCGACCCTCGACGCGCGCCTTAATATCCAGACCGCCACACCAAGCCAGCCTACTTCGCCACGGCAGATGCAGAATCAGGAGCAGCAGCCGAACCCGCTGCACCATCTACCGAAGCCCCTTGAGCGGCCTCACTACGCCGCGCCGTATCAGCCAGACCTTCCCAACCGCCCCCCAACGCCACGATCAAATTCACACTGGTCGTCAAGCGCGTGCCAAGCAAACTAATGGCATTGCGCTCGCTATTCAACGCCGTGGCATCCACAACGGCCACGCTCAGGTAATCCACCAAGCCTGCCTGGTACTGATTTTGGATCAGCCGCAACGACTCACGCGCCGCCTCCAGCGCACGACGCTGCACAATCTGCTCTTGCCCCTGCACCCGAAGCTGGATCAAATAATCTTCCACTTCACGTAAAGCCGTCAGCCCAGCCTGCCGATAAGCCGCCACCTGACCGTCATACGCCGCACGCGCCTGATCCACCTGCGACTGTCGTGCACCGCCATCAAATAACGTCAGCGCCAACGCTGGCCCCAACGACCAGAACCGGGCAGGCGCCGTCAGCCATTGCGCAAACTGCGCGCTACGAAAACCGCCGTCCGCCGACAAGGTCAAATCTGGAAACCAGGCCGTCTCCGCCACACCAATCTGCGCATTCGCCGCCACCACACGCCGCTCCGCCGCCGCCACATCAGGACGACGCTCCAACAACTGCGATGGCATACCCACTGGAATCTCTGGCAGACGTAACGTAAAAGGCGCTGTCGGCAACGCAAACTTCGACGGAGCTTCCCCCATCAGCGCCGCAATCGCGTGCTCGTACTGACCACGTTGCCAATCCAGCTCAATAGACTGAGCACGCGTGCTCTCGACCTGCGTTAACGCAACCGCCACATCCGCCTTGCCCACCACGCCGACTTCATAGCGGTTCTTCGTTAACTGCAACGAACGCTCATACGCCGCGACCGTTGCTTCCAGCAAACGCTTTTGTTCATCCAATACCCGCAACTGCATATAGTTCTGGGTAAGTGCCGCCTGCGCACTCAAACGCGTTGAAGCCAAATCTGCCTTGCTGGCCGACGCACTCGCTTCATTCGCCTCTACCGTGCGCCGCACCCGGCCCCATACATCGAGCTCCCAACTCACACTGCCCGCCAGCGAATACTGATTGGACACCGCAGAGCTGGACGACGAGCTTTGCCCACTCGTGCCGCTGCCCGAACGCGTGGTGCCAGCACTTGCACCCACCGTTGGGTAAAAACCCGCACGCGCGCCCTGTACCAGCGCTTGCGCCTGACGGTAATTCGCCTCCGCCTGCGCAATGGTCTGATTGGACTCGTTCAAGCTTGCCATCAAACCATCGAGCACCGCGTCGTCATAAACACGCCACCATTCGCCGCGATCCGCCTCGTCGCGTGGATGCGCGGGCTTCCAACCGGGCACCACATCTTGCCCTTCCCGATATGCCGCGCCCACATCCAACGCGGGACGTTGATAATCAGGCCCAATCGCGCAAGCGGCCAACGCCAAGCAGAGGGCGGAACCCATCGCCACGCGAAAAGCCGACCGTACCCAACCAGGGGAATCGGAACGTACAGAAATAGGCGAAAAAGTACGCAATGGCAGGGTCATGGATGATCAGGAGAAGATGAGGCTGCAGTCGCGTGCGCTTTGCGCCAACTCAGGGCCCACAAGCGGAAACGGTCTAGATAGAGATAAACCACAGGCGTGGTGTAGAGCGTCAAAATCTGGCTGAGAATCAAACCGCCCACAATCGTGATACCTAGCGGCTGACGCATCTCCACCCCGGCACCCGATGCCAGCACCAGCGGCAACGCACCAAAAATGGCGGCCATCGTGGTCATCATGATCGGGCGAAACCGGGTGATACACGCCTGAAAAATAGCTTCACGCGGTGCCATATTGTCTTTGCGCTCGGCATCAAGCGCGAAGTCCACCATCATGATCGCGTTCTTCTTAACAATACCAATCAGCAAAAACACGCCAATCAATGCAATGAGCGTGAAGTCGCTGCGCACCAACAACAAGGCTAGCAACGCGCCAATACCGGCCGATGGCAAGGTCGAGAGAATAGTGAGCGGATGCACGAAGCTCTCGTACAGAATGCCCAGCACGATATACATCGTGACTAACGCCGCGAGAATCAACAGGGGTTGCTGGGCCAGTGTGCTTTGCAATGCCGCCGCCGTGCCCTGAAAGCCTGCCTGAATCTGATCCGACGGCAAACCGATGCGCGCAATGGCGGCATCAATAGCCGCTGTGGCCTGCCCGAGCGACACGCCAGGCGCCAAACTGAACGACACGGTATCCGCCACGAACAAACCTTGATGCTGCACGCTAAGCGGTGCATTCGCATTCTCGTATCGGGCGAACGCCGACAGCGGCACTCGCGTGCCTGTCGAGGTAATAACTTCAAGCTGCTTGAGCGACTCGGCATCTTGAGCAAAATTCTGGTCTACCCCAAGCACCACGTGATACTGGTTTAGCGGACCATAGATCACCGACACCTGACGCTGGCTGAATGAATTATTCAAGACAGTCGAGATGTCGGACATGCTCACACCCAAACGCGTCGCGGCATCACGGTCAATCACAAGATCGATTTCTCGACCCTTGTCTTCAACGTCCGTATCCACATCCGTGATTTCCGGAATCTTGGACATTGCCTGCTGAACCTTGGGCATCCATTTGCGCAACAGATCCAGGTCGCCGGACATCAGCGTGTAGTCATACGAGCCCGAGCTTTGTCGTCCACCAATGCGAATATCTTGCTGCGACACCAGGAACAAACGCGCGCCCGCCATGTTGCCCAGCTTGCCGCGCAGTCGGTTGATCACCTGATCCGCGGTGGCATCACGCTGGCCCAGCGGTTTGAGCTGAATCTGCATAAAACTGCTGTTACTGCCGCCGCGCCCGCCGGCATAACCCGTCATGCTCTGCACGGCAGGATCTGCCAGCACCACCTTGCGCAGCGCTTCCAGCTTCGGAATCGTGGCCTGAAAAGACGTACCTTGATCCACGCGAAAAAAGCCGAGCAATTGGCCGGTATCCTGCTGCGGGAAAAAACCCTTAGGCACGATGGTGTACAGGTACACGTTCAGCCCGATGGTGGCCGCGAGAATCACCATCATGAGTCGGCCGTGATCAAGCGCCCACGTCAACGATTGGCGATAGCCATCAAGCATGGCCTCAAAGCCTCGCTCCAACGCGCGGGCGAATCGACCTGGTGGTGGCGGATTTTTTGGTTCGGCGCGCAGCAGGCGTGCGCACATCATCGGCGTCAACGTCAACGACACCACCAGCGACACCAAAATAGCAGCAGAAAGCGTAACGGCAAACTCACGGAACAGCCGGCCAACCACACCGCCCATCAACAGAATCGGGATGAACACCGCGACGAGCGACAAGCTCATCGACAAGACGGTAAAGCCCACTTCACGTGACCCACGCAAGGCCGCACGCATAGGCGACATGCCTCGTTCGATGTGACGCATGATGTTCTCAAGCACCACAATGGCATCGTCCACGACAAACCCTGTGGCCACAATCAGGGCCATCAGCGAAATCGTGTTCAGCGTGAAACCACACAAATACATGATGGTGAAGGTGCCGATCAAGGACACCGGCACCGCCACGCTGGGGATAATGGCGGCGCGCCAACGGCGCAGGAACAACAACACCACCAGCACCACCAAACCCACGGCAATGACCAGAGTCAGCTCAGCTTCATGCAAAGACGCTCTGATACTGGGCGTGCGATCTTGCGCTACCGTCAACTCCACATCGGCGGGCAGCATGGCGCGCAAGATGGGCAATTGCGCCCTCACGGCATCTACCGTTTCAATGATGTTGGCATCTGCCTGACGTTGCACCACCAGCAGAATTGCTCGTCGGTTGTTGAAGAACCCGGTTTGAAACAAGTCTTCTACCGAGTCCTCAACCTTGGCCACATCTGACACACGCACGGGCGCACCGTTATTCCACGCCACGATTAACGGCCGGTACTGTTCGGCACGGCTCAGTTGATCGTTGACGAGAATCTGCCAATGGTACTGATCATTCTCGAGCACGCCTTTGGGCCGGTTGGCATTGGCATTGGCCAGCGTGGTGCGCACTTGATCCAGCGAAACGCCTCGATTGGCCAAGGCACCGGGCAGCACCGTGACGCGTACCGCCGGCAACGAACTGCCGCCCACGGTGACATCGCCCACACCTTGAACTTGCGATAATTTCTGCGCCACGATGGTGGACGCAATATCGTAGAGTTTGCCCTGACTCAGCGTATCGGAGGTCAGTGCCAGCGTCATGATGGGTGCGGCTGACGGATTGGCTTTGTGATACGTGGGATTACTGCGCAAGCTCGTCGGCAGCAAAGAACGCGCCGCATTAATGGCCGCCTGCACGTCTCTGGCCGCGCCGTTAATCTCTCGTTTCAGATCAAATTGCAGCGTGATGCGCGTCGAGCCCTGCGAGCTGCTCGAGGTCATTTCCGTTACGCCGGCAATGCTGCCCAATGAACGCTCAAGCGGCGTTGCCACACTGGACGCCATGGTCTCGGGGCTTGCGCCAGGCAAACTGGCCGATACCGAAATAGTGGGAATATCCACCTGCGGCAAAGGAGCCACCGGCAACAAGAAGAAAGACAAGGCGCCAGCCAGCACCACGGCCAGGCAAAGCAAGGTCGTGGCTACCGGACGAACAATAAACGGCGCCGACAGAATCATGGTTGTTCCTGCACTCGCGTCTTGCCTGATGCGCGCCAGCGCTGCGACAGGCGATCAAACATCAAGTAAATGACGGGCGTGGTGAAAAGCGTCAGCACTTGGCTCACCAGCAGACCACCTACCATCACCAGACCCAGCGGCTGGCGTAATTCGGCGCCCGTACCGGTGGACAGCATCAAGGGCAAGGCACCAAAGATGGCAGCCAGCGTTGTCATGAGGATGGGGCGAAACCGCAGCAGGGCTGCCTCATGAATAGCCTCGCGAGGGGAGAGGCCGCGCTTTCGCTCAGCATCCAGTGCGAAGTCGATCATCATGATGGCATTTTTCTTCACGATACCAATCAGCAAAATAATGCCGATGATGCCAATCATGTTGAGCTCGGTGCCGCTGATCAACAGCGCAAGCAAAGCCCCCACTCCCGCCGAAGGCAAGGTAGACAAAATGGTGATGGGATGAATATAGCTTTCGTACAGGATGCCCAACACGATATACATCGTGATGATGGCCGCCAGAATCAGCCACAAGGTGCTGCTCAACGAATTCTGGAAGGCTTGTGCCGCCCCCTGGAAGCGCGTTTCAATGCCGGCGGGCATGCCGATTTCTTTCTCGGCAGCCGTAATGGCGTCAACCGCCGCTGAAAGCGAAGCGCCTTTTGCCAGGTTAAAGGACACCGTCACCATCGGGAATTGATCCAGGCGGTTCACGGCCAACACCGTGCGCCCTTCCGTAATTTTTGCAATCGATGACAACGGCACTTGGGCCCCCGCAGAAGTGGGCACGTGCAACTGACCCAACGACGCAGGTGTCATCTGGAATTGCGGCTCAACTTCCAACACCACGCGATACTGATTGGACTGCGTGAAGATAGTGGAGATCAGGCGCTGGCCGAACGCGTTATACAAGGCTTCGTCCACCACCGCCGCTGTAATACCCAGGCGAGCCGCCGCGTCGCGGTCAATTTCCACATAGGTCTGCAAGCCGTCGTCTTGCAAGTCATCCGTCACGTCCATCAGCTCAGGCAACTGAGACAAGCGAGTCACGAGCTTGGGCGCCCATTCGCTTAATACAGCGAGATCCGGATTCGACAAGGTCATTTGGTATTGCGTGCGACTAACCCGATCTTCAATAGTGAGGTCTTGCACCGGCTGCATATACACCCGCAAGCCATCTTGCTTGGAGAGCTCGTCTTGCAAACGAGTCATGACTTCCTGCAGATTGCCTGTTCGTTCGGCCTGCGGCTTGAGCGCAATTTGCATGCGGCCAGCGCTGAGCGTTGCGTTACTGCCATCCACACCAATAAACGAGGACACGGCAGAGACATCCGGATCTTGCATGACAAGGCGCGCGGCTTCCTGCTGGCGCTGCGCCATTGAGGAGAACGAGACGGATTGCGGCGCCTGCGTAATGGCTTGAATCAAGCCGGTGTCTTGCTGCGGAAAAAATCCCTTGGGCACCACGATATACAGCAGCACCGTCAGCGCGAACGTGCCTACTGCCACCAACAAAGTCAGTCGTTGATGCCGCAACACTTTTTGCAGCATGCGGTCGTAAGCGGCGATCGTGCCATCGATCATGGCGCCTGTTTTCTGGTGAAACCAGCCGTGCTTTTGCTCGGACTCGGCGCGCAACAAACGCGCGCACATCATCGGCGTGAGGGTTAGTGAGACCACCAGCGAAATCAGAATCGAGACCGCCAGGGTGACGGCAAACTCCCGGAACAATCGACCCACCACTTCTGTCATGAAGAGCAGCGGAATCAGCACGGCAATGAGTGACAGCGTCAAGGACACCAAGGTGAAGCCGATTTGCGACGCGCCCTTGAGCGCGGCATTCATCGGCGTTTCGCCTTCTTCAATATGCCGCGCGATGTTTTCAATCATGACGATGGCATCGTCCACCACAAAGCCGGTGGCGATGGTCAGTGCCATCAAGGTCAGGTTGTTGATGGAGAATCCGGCTAGGTACATGACACCGAAGGTGCCAACCAGAGACAGCGGCACGACCACGCTGGGAATCAGGGTGGCGGTGACGCTTCGCAAAAAGACGAAGGTCACCAGCACCACCAGCGCCACGGCCAGCAGCATTTCAAACTCAACGTCGTCAACGGAGTCGCGGATGGTCTGGGTTCTATCTGACACCACCGAGACATCCAGGGTGGCGGGCAATGCCGCTTTCAACTGAGGCAACAAGGCCTGGATGCGGTTCACCACGTCAATCACGTTGGCGCCCGGCTGCCGTTGAATATTCAACAGAATGGCGGGTTTATCGCCCGCCCAGGCAGCCTGACGGATGTCTTCGGCACCCTCTATGGCCTTGCCCACATCGCGCAAACGCAGTGGTGCGTTGTTCTTGTAGGCGATGATCAGGTCGTTGTAGTCGGTGGGGGTCTTGAGCTGCGAGTTTGCGTTAATCGTGGTGGACCTCAGGGGGCCATCCAGATTGCCCTTCGGTTGGTTCACGTTGGCAGCAACCACAGCCTGCCGAAGATCCGTCAGGGCCAGACCGTTGGCGGCCAGCGCCTGCGGATTAACCTGCACCCTGACAGCAGGCCGCTGGCCACCCGCCACACTCACCAAGCCCACGCCTGGAACCTGAGACAGTTTTTGCGCCACCCGGGTGTCGACCAGATCGCGCACCTGCGGCAAAGGCATTGTGGGAGAGCTAAACGCCAGCGTAAGCACAGGCGCGTCGGCTGGATTGACCTTGTTGTAGATCGGCGGAACCGGAAGGTCGCTGGGCAACAGGTTGGACGCGGCATTAATGGCGGCTTGCACCTGCTGCTCGGCCACATCCAGCGGCAAGGTCAGGTTGAACTGCAGAGTAATCACTGACGCGCCGCCGGAGCTCGTCGACGACATCTGATTAAGACCCGGCATTTGCCCAAACTGGCGCTCAAGCGGAGACGTGACCAACGAGGTCATCACATCCGGGCTTGCGCCTGGATAAAGCGTCACCACCTGAATCGTGGGGTAGTCCACTTCAGGCAACGCGGATACCGGCAGCAATCGGTAGGCGATCAAACCGGCGATCAGAATCGCCACCATGGATAGCGTGGTGGCTACCGGACGCAGAATGAACAGGCGCGACAGATTCACAATGGCTTCTTACTTGGCGGGCGAGGTCGACGGGGCGGCCGGTACTGCCGCAGGTGCCGAGTCAGGTGTCTGCGCCGCTGGGGCGCCAGGGCGTCGGCGGGTCGCAGGCGCGTCGCCTGTCACGGCAGGCGAGCCAATGGCGGCCGGTTTTTTATCGTCAGTGACGGGCGGTGCGCCCGTGCTCGGCGCTTTATCCGCCGCCGCGCCCGTCGCTTGAACTATTTCAATTTTGGCGCCCGTACGCAGACGATCCGTGCCTTCGGTGACGACTTGATCGCCCGGTTTCAAGCCCTCGTTTACCGCGACCATGCCACTGTTAATGGCGCCCAGTTTGACCTGGCGCACGACCACGGTGTTGTCAGGCTGCACCAAAAAGACAAACGCACCCGCCGAACCTTGCTGCACGGCACTGGTGGGGATGGCGGTGACACCATTACGTGTCAGCACGTGCAAGCGGACATTCACGAACTGATTCGGAAACAGCGCGTCGTCGGCGTTCTCGAACTTGGCCTTCATCTTGACGGTGCCGGTCGTGACATCGATCTGGTTGTCGATGGTCTCCAGCGTGCCGGTGGCGAGCAGGCGCGTGTCGCTACGGTCGTACGCTTGGACGGGTAAGGTTTTGCCCGCTTTCATCTCTGCCCTGACTTCGGGTAACAGCGTTTCCGGCACGGAAAATATCACTCCAATCGGCTGAGTCTGGGTAATAACTACCAGACCATTGGCGTCGGTGCTGGACACGAGATTGCCGCGATCCACCTGACGAAGGCCCAGTCGACCACTGATGGGTGCCGTAATGCGGGAGTAATCGAGCTGAAGCTTCGCGTTATCCACATTGGCTTGATCACTTTTGGTCGTGCCTTCGTACTGGCGAACCAATGCCGCTTGCGTATCCACCTGCTGTTTCGCAATGGAGTCCTGTTTGAACAGCGCTTGATAGCGCTGCAGATCGCGGCGGGCGTTCTCAAGCAAGGCCAAGTTCTGCTGTTGTGTGCCCTGCGCCTGGGCAAGGGCCACCTGGAATGCGCGGGGGTCTACCTGCGCAAGCACGTCGCCCGCTTTGACGTTCTGCCCTTCCTGAAAAAGCACCTCGGCCAATTCGCCACTGACGCGGCTGCGTACGGTGACCGTGTTGTAGGCGGTGACGGTACCCAAGGCCTTGATAAAAATATCAATGTCTTGAACCACGGCAGTCGCCACGCGTACTGGGACGGGTGGCGCCGTCATCGTGGCGGCAGCGCCTCGCGGCCCACCGCGGCCCGGGCCGCCACCGGCACCAGGGCCCGCTTTGCCTGATGGGCGCAGCACTAGCCAGGCAATGCCCCCGACCACCAGCAGAACGACAAAAAGGCCGATCAGACGGCGACGGGTCCAGCGGGAAGACGGAGAGGCAATGCGATCTGGCATGAAATGGTATCCGGCGCTTGCGGCGAAAAGTCGTTATTGTCCACTAGAGCGCCCGTATTTAGGGACGTTCTTCGGCCATTTGAAATCGACAGCAACAGGAATCAGCCGACAGCCCGGTGAGCGGCACAAGGGGCGCACTCTGGTGTGAATGCGCAAACGGCTGTCGAGACGTGGGAGGGGAGGCATGGGGTGATGTGTTGCGCCAATGAGATGCCGCGTCACCCGTATCGTGGGCTACGAACTGCAGAATGACATCTGGAATGGCACGTCGCGGCTCACGGGTTGCGGCTTCTGGTCACCATCCTGAACGGAGAATCGTATCCACACCATGTACTTGTTTGCACTGATTTCCGGGAACACGCCCACTGCGGGGTCTACCCAGACGCGCAAAAGCTGGAACATTTTGCCGCCCAGCATTTCTTGATAGGCACCCTGCTCGGCCACGCTGTCCGATTTTCGTCCGGACTCGCGCAACAAGCGCAATACCATGGCCAGCCCCTCATACATGGGCACCAGGGGCAACAGCCACGCCCTCAGATCCGCCATTCGAGCAGCTTCCGGTCGGTTTTGCCATGCATAGTAAGAGGGCATATCGACCTGGGTTGCCCCGCCAGGCATGGCCAATCGGCCACGCAGACTGTTCAACCATTCGTTTTCGCGCAGCGATTGCCCGGTTTTTCCTTGTGCCACTAATGTGGAGCTGACTTGCTCCATATCGCGCAACATGGATTCCAGGGCGTCTTGCGCTACATCAGGATGGTCTCGCAAAGGGAGCAGGGCCAGACGTTGGCGATCCAGGTCTTGCAAGACTGAACCTTTGTTATCCGTACGTTCGCAGGCATCGAGCAGATCGAAAAGCGAAGAAACGGCAACTTGATGCTGACGGGCGTCGCCCTCACGAGCAAAGAAGAAACACCTGTCGAACAGGGATTCCAACCGCAGATAAGCGCGGATGCGCTCGTTGAAGGGATATTCGTAAACAATCACGCTGGATACAGGCCCATCGGTTATCGGCCAGTGGGCCGAGGTGGTTGAGGGGTGCCGATGTTTTCATCGGCCCGGTGCTACCGCCAGTTCGCACCAACGGTCGTGCAGAGTCTTCGCTCGCCCGCGCAATTGTTCTGGCGAGGTGGCGCCATCGTTAATGATGACGTCGTCCGCTGCCGCCAAACGTGTTGCCCGTGCAGCCTGTGCTGCCATGATACGCCTGATGGCTGGCGGCGTCAGCCCGCTACGCGAGGCCACTCGGGCCACTTGGGTTTCGGGGTCGCAATCAACCACGCAGATGCGATCAACACGATTGCGCCAACGCTGGCCGGCTTCAACTAGCAGAGGTACCACAAAGACAAGGTAGCTGCCCTGGGCCAGCGCTGCCTGACGCTCCGTTTCTTGCCCGATCAGGGGGTGCAGCAAGGCTTCCAGGCGCACGCGTTCTTCGGGATGAGTGAACACCTTCTCACGCATCCAGCTGCGATCCAGCGCGCCGTCGGCTGCCATGGCTAGAGGGCCAAAGGCGTGGACAATGGCCGGCATGGCCGCGCCACCCGGCATAGTGAGCGCCCGTGCAATCTCGTCGGTGTCGATAACGGCTGCGCCCCATTCGGCCAGCATATCCGCCACGCGTGACTTGCCCGAACCGATACCCCCGGTCAGACCGATGTTGTACATAAGCCGTGCATCCCCGTATTTTGTTCTGCGACTACGTTCAATGGAAGAATCGATCCCACCACATGGGTGGGCCATGAAGCAATAGCACCGTCACGCCAGCCAGCGCCAGATAAGGACCAAAGGGCAACATCTGGCCCCGTCGGGCGCGCCCCGTAACGGTGAGCAAGCAGCCTATCACTACACCCGTCAATGAGGCCGCCAGCAACAACCAGGGCAGCGCTCCGATGCCAAACCAGGCGCCCAGGGCGGCAAGCAGTTTGAAGTCGCCCATGCCCATGCCTTCACGGCCAGTCAGCAACCGGAATACGTGAAAGATAACCCACAGAAAACCATAACCCGCGACAGCGCCCAACACTGCCCAAGGCAAAGGCGTCAAGGCGCCGTCCAGATTCACGAGCAACCCAGCCCATGCCAGGGGCAAGGTCAGGGCATCTGGCAAAAAATTGGATTCGTAGTCTATCCAGGCGAGGGCAATCAAGGCGGCCGACAAGCCCATGACGCATAAGGCAATAGGCGTAGGACCGAAGCGCCAGGCACACGCCGCAAACAAGACCATCGTGAGTAGTTCGATGATGGGATAGCGCCAGCCGATAGATTGATGGCAGGCGGCGCAACGCCCTCGCAACCATAGCCAGCCGACAAGCGGCAATTGACGCCAACCAACGACCGGAGCGTCGCACCGAGGGCAGTGCGACGCGGGCACGCGCAGGCTATAAGCAGTTGCCACCGCCCCCTCCCCTTGAGACTCGCGGCACTGAGCCTGCCACTCACGTTCCATCATGCGAGGCAATCGGTACGTCAAGAGCGTAAGCCAGCCGCCAACGAATAAACCACCCACTGCGGCCAGCACGATAAACCACAGAGGAGAAATTGAAAAAACTTGCCACATAGATTGTGTGGTGCTCAAAAGGGCGGAAAGGCAGCGTTAGAAAATATAAGCTGTCGTAATTTGTGCATATCGTGCTTGAGGCTTGCCCCAGAGTGCGCCCCAACGTATCGAATCTTCGCATAAGTGCGTAAACTTACAGCCAGATAAACCTTTACGGATACGCTGCCATGTCCGCGCGCGCTGTTTTGCATTCCCACACTCGTAAATTCAGCGCCGTTGGGCTGCTGTTGGCTGGTACCGTGCTTGGCGCAACAGGCTGCGCGCAACAAAAGACGGAAGGCTATTACGACCCCCCGGTTGAAAGCACCGTAACCGACGCACAGGCGCAAGGCACGGGTGCCGGTTACCGTAATGTGGTGCGTGCACCGTCGCAAGTGCAGATTGCGCTCAAGCCCACGCCGCCCCGGCAGCAGCAAGCCGCCGTGCAATCGGGCCAAACGACTGAAGATGGCCAAGCCGTGCCAGACAGCGCTGACGCCGCTGGAACAGCGCCGGCAACACCGCTGCCAAAAGTGAACACCGTAGCGCAAGGTTTGGTGCCACAACCACAAACCTATGTGGGTACCCTGCCTTGTTTTTCGCCCAATATGCAGTGCACGGCGCAGCGCGTTACGTTGACCTTGGCCCCGAATGGCCGTTGGCGTGGCCGCACGTCTTACCTGGAAAACGACCCGAAGACGGGCCCGCCCGTGGCGGAGCAAGGCTGCTGGGATGCCACTGATGAGCGCCCACCGCGCGTTATCTTGATGGACAACAAGGGCAATGCCCGCGCGGAGTTCGTGGTGGCCATGAATAATGTGCTGCGCGTGCGTTCGGTTGCAGGCCAGGTGCCTAACTTGAACTACAACCTGACCCGCCAGCCAGATTTGGATCCGATTGATGAACTTGGCAAACAGCCCGCCCTTGCCTGCCCTTGACCCACATGGCCTGCCCGACGCGTAAATGGCCAGAAACCAAATACCGTAGGGCACGCTACGTGAATGTCTAAGTGAAAGGCAGCGCAAAGTGCACCGTGAGACCCGACAGATCAACATGCTGTCGGGTCTTTTTATTGAGGATCTGGCGGCAGGAACAGCACGTGCTCCAGAACGGGCGAGGCGCCTGAACGTTGGTGCGCGCAAAGCCGACATGCAAGTTGCATGGCATTGCGAACCCCAAGCTTTTGGAAGATGCGTGCGCGATGCGCCTCTGCCGTGCGCAAAGACATGCCCAAATCAATAGCGATGACTTTGTTTGGGCGCCCTGCGGCGACGTAGCCCACGATTTGACGTTCTCGTGGAGTGAGCACAGCGAGTATGTGCTCGCTGTCTGGATGGGGTTGCCCCGCCATGGAATCTCCTTTGTGCTGCTTTTCGCATTTGCAAAGGAGTCTGTCACGCTGGCCGGGACACCGTAAGCTGTCAAATCTTACAGTGGGGTCAACCGCAAGTCAGGCCGGACAGCTCGCACTGGCTGCACCGTCTGCACCCTTCGGGCGCCCAACTTAGAGTTCCAAATTGTCGATCAAGCGGGTCGCGCCCATTCTGGCTGCCGCAAGCGCCACCAGTGGTTCACCGTCCTGAACCTGGCTCGCCTCTGCTTTCTTCAAATCACGCTGACGACGCACGGCCACGTAGTCGACCTGCCAACCCAATTGCGTCAGGTGCGCCATGGCCTCTCGCTCAAGCGCCTCAACATCGTGCTCGCCCTGTTTCACCCGCTGGCGAATATTCTGCAAGGCAGCGTACAAGGCTGGCGCTTGCGCGCGCTCGGCGTCGCTCAAGTATCGATTGCGCGAAGACAAGGCAAGACCATCGTCGCCGCGCACGGTCTCGTGGGCCAAAATTTCTACGGGCAATTGAAATTGGCGGCACATGTTGCGCACCACCATCAACTGCTGATAGTCCTTCTTGCCAAAAACAGCCACACGCGGCTGCACGCATGAAAAGAGCTTTAACACCACCGTGCTCACGCCTTCGAAAAATCCGGGGCGGAACTCACCTTCAAGGATGTCGCCCAAATCGTCGGGCGGCTGCACACGATAATTCTGCGGCTCGGGGTACATCTCGCGCTCGTTCGGTGCAAATAGCACGTAGACGTCACGATCGCGTTCAAGCTTTTCAATATCGGCCTGCAAGGTACGCGGATACTGATCAAAATCTTCGTTGGGGGCAAATTGCAATCGGTTGACGAAGATGCTGGCCACGACGGGGTCGCCATGCTGACGCGCCAACTTCATCAATGACAAATGACCTTCGTGCAGATTGCCCATGGTCGGCACAAAAGACACGCGATTCTGCCCACGCAGGTGATCGCGCAACTCCTGGATGGTGTGAACAACTTTCAAGGGAAAATCTCCGGGATTGGGGCCGTAACCTGACGTCGACCCAATTAGGAATTAGTCTGTCAACGACACACTGGCGCTTGTGTAGGCCAGGCGCACGTAAATCGGGGCATAGGGCTCGGCTTGCGTGATTTCAAGCAAGGATTCACGCGCCAGTTCAAGCATGGCAATAAAGTGCACCACGATGATGGCAACGGTGGCGCCTTCGCGTATGCGCTCTAGAAAGAGATCGCCGAACTCAATGAATCGAACGTCGTTGAGTCGACGCAAGATATGCGTCATGTGATCGCGCACCGACAATTGTTCGCGCGTGATCTGGTGATGCTGATTCAACTTGGCGCGCTTCATGATGTCTGCCCATGCCGCGCGCAGCTCGTCCACGCTTACTTCGGGCAGCATACGCTCGACGGTCATCTCGGGCACGGCCTGCGCCGTGACAAAATCACGACCCAACTGGGGCAAAGCATCGAGCTTTTTGGCGGCCAGTTTCATCTGCTCGTAGGCAAGCAGGCGACGCACCAATTCCGCTCGCGGATCTTCCGCCTCTTCGCCGGTGTCCGACTTGCGCACCGGCAGCAACATACGAGATTTGATCTCGATGAGCATGGCTGCCATGAGCAAGTATTCGGCTGCGAGCTCCAGGTTGTGTACCCGGATCTGTTCAACATAAGACAAGTACTGCCGTGTGACATCCGCCATCGGGATATCCAGCACGTTGAAGTTCTGTTTGCGAATCAGGTAGAGCAACAAGTCCAACGGCCCTTCGAACGCTTCCAGGAAAATTTCCAAAGCGTCCGGCGGGATGTAGAGATCCGTCGGCATCTTGAAGAGCGGCTCGCCATACAGACGAGCAAACGCCACCGTGTCGACCGTATCAGGCGTGGTATCGACAGGCGGCGTGACGAGCGCGTCCAGGGCAGTGCCCGAGACGGCTGGAAGTTTTGCCATCGGTGGCGCGGCGGAGTTTAGTCAGCCGAATACACGTAAGGCCGTTGCGGCACGCGACCAGCGCGAAAGCCTTCAAGCAGTTCGGCGTCTTGGTTTTTGTCCCACAACAGGGCACGACCTTCCCGTTGACGCTGCTCCGCTTCGGGGTGCGTCTTCTTGAATTCCTTCAAGAATAGGGTGATCTCAGATTCGTAGTTGCTCGCCATGGCGCCAATTTCAATGGGTTTCGGATATGCAGAGTTTACTTCAGGCCCAGGCAAACCCGGCGTTACAATCGCCGAGCTACTTTCGCCTAGTGTCCCCATGTCCGCAAATACAGCAGCCGCAGCATCCTCCGCTCCGCCCCCATCGCCGGACGCAGTACGGGCCGCACGCATGATTCCCTTCATCGTCGGCTGTGCACTTTTCATGCAAATGCTGGATTCGACGGTGGTTGCCACTGCGCTACCGGCCATGGCGCGAGCCTTAGACTCGACGCCGGTGAGGCTAAATGTTGCCATCACCTCTTATCTTCTGGCAGTGGCGGTCTTTGTACCCATCAGCGGATGGGCTGCAGACCGATTCGGCGCACGCCGCGTCTTTATCGCTGCCATTGGGCTGTTCACCCTGAGCTCTATTGCTTGCGCAATTTCCCAAGATCTTTCGCAGTTGGTGGTCTCCCGGGTGATTCAAGGCATGGCCGGGGCGATGATGGTGCCCGTTGGCCGGATCATTCTGCTGCGCACGGTGCCCAAACAAGACCTGCTCAAGGCGATGTCTTTCCTGTCGATTCCCGCCCTCTTGGGTCCGGTGATCGGGCCGCCCCTTGGGGGATTCATGGTCACGTATATGTCGTGGCACTGGATTTTCCTGATCAACATCCCTATTGGCATTTTGGGCATTGCGCTGGTTCTGCGTTATGTGGAAGACATTCGCGAAGTCGGCACGCCCAAGCTGGACTGGCTGGGGTTTCTGCTGAGCGCAGTCTGTCTGGCTGCGCTGGTCAGCGGATTTGAAGCGATCGGGCGCGATGTCATGCCGCCTCTGATTCTGATTGGGCTGATCGCGCTGGGCCTGGGCTGCGGTTTTCTGTATCGCTGGCACGCGCAGCGATCCGCGCATCCCATTCTTGACCTGGAGTTGATGCGCATCCCCACCTTCGCCATTTCGACCTTAGGCGGTAATTTGTGCCGTTTCGCCGTGGGGGCCACGCCCTTTTTGTTGGCGATGCTGCTGCAAGTGGGCTTTGGGCTGTCGCCCTTCGCTGCGGGCATGATCACTTTTGCCAGCGCGGCTGGCGCGTTATTGATGAAGTTTGTCGCGACCCCTATCGTGCAGCGCTTCGGTTTTCGCCGCGTGCTCACGGTTAATTCTTTGTTGGCGGGCAGCTTTGTCGCCATTTGCGCAACCTTCACTGCCGACACGCCAGTCTGGCTGATGATCTCCATTTTGCTGCTCGGCGGTTTTTTCCGTTCACTGCAATTTACCGGTGTAAACACGCTAACCTATGCCGATATTTCCCCGGAAAGAATGAGCCACGCCAGCAGTTTTGCCGCCATGGCGCAGCAAGTGGGTATTACGCTGGGCGTCGGTGTTGCAGCCGTCACGTTAAATATCAGCATGACGTTGCGTGGCGCCGAGACGCTGGACGTCAACGATGTGATCGCGGGATTCATTGTGGTGGGACTGCTCTGCGCGGCTTCGTTCTTCTCTTTCAGACGACTCGACCCCATGGCTGGGTCTCAACTGCATGGCAATAGAAACTAACGTGACGACGAATGAATTTGTGCTGGCCCTGGATCAGGGCACAACGAGCTCGCGCGCAATCGTATTTGATCGCAGCGGGACGGTGCGTGGCATAGGCCAGCGCGAGTTCCGCCAGCATTACCCGCGTCCGGGTTGGGTTGAGCATGACGCCAACGAAATTTGGCACAGCCAGTTGGATGTGGCTCGCGAAGCGATGCGCAATGCGGGTGCGGCGGCGGCAGATATCGCCGCTATTGGCATTACGAACCAACGCGAAACGACGCTTCTATGGGAACGCGCTACCGGTCGGCCTTTGGCTCGAGCCATCGTTTGGCAAGACCGTCGTACAGCTGCCATGTGCGATCAGTTGCGGGCCGACGGGCATGCCGAATGGTTGCAAGAACGTACAGGTTTGGTGCTGGATGCGTATTTCTCGGGCACGAAGCTCTCGTGGTTGCTTGACCATGTGCCGGGTGCGCGTGCGGCGGCCGAGCGTGGCGAGTTGGCTTTTGGCACGATTGATACGTGGCTGGTGTGGCAGTTGACGGGTGGCGCGGTGCACAGCACAGACCCCAGCAATGCGTCGCGCACACTGATGTTTGATCTGCACACGCAAGACTGGAATGACCAGATTCTTGAACTTCTGAATATTCCACGCAGTGTGTTGCCTACCGTGTCGCCCAGCAGCGCCAAGATTGGCAGCAGTTTGCCTGAATGGTTTGGTGGCTCAATTCCTATTGCGGGTGTGGCGGGCGATCAACAGGCGGCTACGTTTGGGCAGGCCTGCTTTAAGCCCGGCATGGCAAAGAATACGTACGGCACGGGCTGCTTTATGTTGATGAACGTGGGCGACACACCTGTGGTCTCGCATAACCATTTGCTGTCTACGGTGGGTTGGGGTTTGCCTCAAGCCAACAAGTCTGCCAAGACGCCGGCGGCGTGGGACACCACGTATATGCTGGAAGGCGGCGTGTTTATGGCGGGTGCCGCCGTGCAATGGCTGCGCGATGGCCTGGGCATTATTCAGCGCTCGGAAGAGGTTGAGGCGCTGGCTGCCAGTGTGGCGGATACGGATGATGTGTTTTTGGTGCCGGCCTTTGCCGGGCTGGGCGCGCCACATTGGGATCCGTATGCCCGAGGCACGATGGTTGGCCTGACGCGCGGTACGACGCGAGCGCATATTGCGCGCGCCACGCTGGAATCTATTGCTCTGCAAAGCGCAGAATTGCTGACGTGCATGAATGCGGACAGCGGCATTGCATTGACAGAGTTGCGGGTGGATGGCGGCGCGGCACGCAATGATTTGCTGATGCAGATGCAGGCGGATTTGCTGGGCGTGCCAGTAGTGCGGCCGCGGGTCTCTGAATCTACAGCGCTTGGTGCAGCCGGTCTGGCTGGGCTGGCGATTGGGTTCTGGTCTGGCGTGGATGAGTTCGCCGACAAATGGCAGGCTGAGCATACCTTTATGCCTAGCTGGCCTGAGGATGTCCGCGCAGCGCGGATCAAGCGCTGGCGTCAGGCGGTTGAGTTATCCAAGGGCTGGACGGATCCGTCTCGGAGTTGACGTCTTTGGCGGATGTTCGGGGCATGAGGTAGTCGATCGCTCCGGCTGGCAGTTGCTCTGAGCTTTGGGCTTGCTGTTGGTTCTCTTCTAATGACGCAGGTCGAGGGCAATCCCCGTGCGACCGGCTCGCGATTACTTGTTTTCAGCATTGCTGGCGCGATAGGTTTGCTTGGTGTTTCGTTGGGTCGGTGGGCTTGTGTTCGGAAGATCTCGCGGGGTTGCCGATACCGGCGGCGCGGGGCGCGCGGAATCAACTTAAGTCTGGCCCTTGTGCGCCCCTCTCCATATCTCACCCTGCGCGCCTCCACTGAACCGGACAAGTCCGGTGGAACACCCCTTCTCAATCGAATAGCCTAGGATCTTCGCGCGTGAAGGTCTTCACGACGTGGGCTTTTTCTAGAAGTCCTATGGGCTGATTCGCTGCCAATGCTGAATCGCCTATGCGTTGAAGCACGCTCAAATCCACTGATTCATCGAGACCGTGAAGGTCAAATTTTCCTCATTCATCATGAAAATACGCAGCCTATCCGCTTGCATTGCCCCCTTCTTGCTCAGCGTCAGCGCGCATGCCGCTGATGCAACGCTTGGAGTGGCAGCATCCGTCCCTGAAACGCTTCAATGGGTCGAAGAAGGAAAAGACCACATGCCGACTGAACTGGCGATGACGTATGACCCTGCCAGCGGTCTGAAGGAAGTAAAAATTCCCGTGCAAATTCGCTCGAACGCCCCTGGATTGATGCACTTCTTTGTCGACGTGAAAGAAGAGGTCACCTTAAAGTCTGGAAGCTTGCCCTCAGTACCTTTGGCGATCTCCCTTAGTCGCAACGGCGGCTACATACCGCTAACGGGTAGTTTCCAGTTCAACTGGGCTAATAATTTCTTCCCTAAGGGAAAATCGACCCCTCTGTCAGCAAATGGGTTCGCAACGTCAATGTCGGAAGTGCTCGTCATCAAACAGAAAACACCTGGCCCACTGCATGCAGGAACTTATAGCGGGACGATTAGACTCGTCGTCAAATCGCGCCTCATGTAGCCGCCCCCATCAACACTGACCCCGGTGCGTGCTCCGCCACCGTCTTACGCAAGCAATCCATCGCCTGCTCAACGGCCGCTGGCCGAAAAGCGTCTTCCCGCCAATACATCGCCACGGATCCGAACCCTGATAGTCGCATCGGCACGATGCGCATGGCGTTCATTTGTGTGAAACGTAGGGCCGCACGGTGTGAGGCTACGCTGATCATGTCGCTATTGTTGATCAGCGTCAGGTTGATGGTGACGGAGTTGGACTCCACGTGATCGGGCGGAGGGGCTTGGCCTGCGGCGGCTAAGGCGGTGTCTACCGCGTTACGAATAGGCGTGCCTTTGGGCCACAAGATCCACCGATAGGAGAGCAGGTCGGGCCAGGTCAGTTGCGGTAGTGCAAACAAGGGATGACGCGGGCGAGCCACCAGGTGGATGGGTTCCAGATAGAGGGCTTCGAAGTGGATGGTGGGGTCGTGATGTTCAGGTGCCGAGCGCCCCACCACGATGTCGAGGTCGCCTTGCGCCAGTTGGGTCAGCAAGCGGTCCATCGTGCTTTCCACCAGTTTCACGCGAGCTTGCGGCATGCGTTCCAACAAGCTCATGACCGCCAGCGGCACGGTGTCTGAGGCGGATGCGCCTGATGCGCCAATGACGACTCGGCCGCCGCCACCTTCTCGCAATGCGGCCATGTCTGCACCAGCCCTATCCAACTGTGACTCCAGACGCTGCGCATGCGCGATGAGCACATCACCGTGAGGCGTGGTGCGCAAGCCCCTGGCGTGGCGCTCGAACAAAGGCAGGCCAATGTCGTCTTCCAGGTCTTTGAGCCACTTCGACAGGCCTGGTTGGGTGGTGTTCAGCGCAACCGCAGAATGGCTGATGTTGCGCGTCTCGGCCAAACTGAGCAGCATTTTCAGGTTGCGCAGGCGTAGTCGGTGCGTCCAATCCATAGCTTTCGTCTCTTATCCATATTCTTATTCGTATGGATAATAAGATTAATTCATTTCAAATCACATAGCTGGATCGTCATAATCGTCTCCAACAATCAGACGCTGCTTTTTGAACGCAGCGACCAAAAGGCCCAAGGTTTGTCGCTTCTGTAGCGCGAGCTTATGGGCCATGACCGGCCACGCGTCGGTCACTCTGGAGACAAGACATGCCCGACGGCCAGACCCCTAACGCCGAGCGCGCGGCGTATTACGCACGCATCGCCACTAAGCACATGGCACCTCTCTGGGAGTCGCTGCACAATCTGGTGCCGCGCCAACCGACACCTCGCTGTGTACCTGCGCACTGGAAGTATGAGGACGTGCGCGAGGATGTGCTGGCTTCCGGCTCGCTCATCAGTGCCGAAGAGGCCGTGCGCCGTGTATTGATTCTGGAGAACCCGGGCTTGCCCGGTCAGGCCAGCATTACGCAAAGCCTGTATGCCGGTCTGCAACTGATCTTGCCCGGCGAAGTGGCGCCCAGCCATCGGCATACCCAGTCTGCGTTGCGCTTTATTGTGGAAGGCAGAGGCGCTTATACCGCCGTGAACGGCGAACGCTGCACGATGCATCCCGGCGATTTCATTATTACGCCCTCGTGGACTTGGCACGACCACGGCAATGCTGAAACTGCCGACGGTGGCGAGCCTGTTGTGTGGCTCGATGGTCTGGATATTCCTTTACTGCGTTTTTTGGATGCGGGCTTTGCGGAGAACTATCCCGCAGCCAGCCAACCGGTGACGCGTCCCGAAGGCGATAGTTTCGCTCGGTTTGGTCAGAACATGGCACCGGTTCGTCATGTGCAGACGGGGGTGACGTCGCCCATTTTCAGTTACCCCTACGAGCGAAGCCGTCAGGCATTGGACGACTTGTACCGGTATGGCGAACTGGATGCCTGGGACGGCGTGAAGCTGCGCTATGTGAACCCGGCAACGGGCGGTTCGCCCATGCCCACGATGGCCACGTTTATGCAATTTCTGCCCGCAGGATTCCAGGGCAAGACGTATCGCAGCACTGATTCCACCGTCTACAGCGTGGTGGAGGGCCGCGGCACGGCGCGTATTGGCGACCATGAGTTTCACTTCGCGCCCCGCGATGTTTTTGTGGCCCCGTCCTGGCAGCCCGTGCAATTGGCGGCACTCGAAGACGCCACGATCTTCAGTTACTCGGACCGCCCCGTGCAAGCCGCCCTTGGGGTGCTGCGCGAAGAGCGCCTGGCCTAGACGTCGAGCGCGCCGCTTGCGTCGCGCCCCTCTATTTTCCCCTCATTGCGTATTCAAAGGTTCTTTCATGTCGTATGTCATTACGCCTGCAGCGCCCGTGGCTGTTCCTGTTGTCGGCTCGGCGGATCGCTTTCCAGTTCGTCGCGTGTATTGCGTAGGCCGCAACTATGCCGCGCATGCACGTGAGATGGGGTTTGACCCCACGCGCGAACCGCCCTTCTTTTTCTGCAAACCGGCCGACGCGGTGGTGCCGGTCGCTGAAGGCACAACGTTGAACCTGCCCTACCCGCCAGAAACGTCTAACTACCACTATGAAATTGAATTGGTCGTGGCCATTGGCAAGGGTGGCGCGAACATCTCCGAACAAGACGCCATGGATTATGTCTGGGGCTATGGCGTGGGCCTGGACATGACGCGCCGTGATTTGCAGATGAAGCTGCGCGAAGCAGGCCGCCCTTGGGAGTTGGGCAAGGCGTTTGACCAAAGCGCACCCATCACGCCGTTGCATCGTAGAGAAGAAGTGGGCGACATCAGCCATGCGCCCATCTGGTTGCAAGTCAATGGGCGTGATCGGCAGCGTAGTGATATCTCGCAACTGATCTGGTCTGTGCCGGAAACGATTGCCTATTTATCCAAGTATTTCCGTCTGGAAGCTGGCGATCTTATCTACACCGGCACGCCAGAGGGCGTGGGCCCGGTTGAGTCTGGCGACCTCATGGAAGGCGGCGTTGAAGGTTTGAGCGCGCTCAGCGTGAAGGTGGTGTAACGATGTCCGCACAAAGCCTGCAACTGCACAATTTTTTCAATAGTTCCACGTCTTATCGCGTGCGCATAGCGCTGGCGCTAAAGGGCTTGCCCTACGAATACCTGCCCATCAATCTGCGCAAGCAGGAGCAACGCGCTGCAGGCTACATGGAGAAAAATCCATCCGCAGGCGTGCCTTTGTTGATTGATGGCGATGTGTCATTGAGTCAGTCCCTGGCCATCATCGACTATCTGGATGCCACGCATCCCTCGCCGCGCTTGATTCCTGCTGACACGCTGGCGCGCGCCCGAGTGTTGGAGCTGTCTGACGCCATTGCCTGCGATATCCACCCGGTAAACAACATGCGGGTCTTGCGCTACTTGCAAGACGTGCTGGGGGTATCTGAGGAACAGAAGACGACTTGGTATCACCATTGGATTCAGGAAGGCCTGACCGCTGTTGAAGCGCTATTGGTGCGACATGGTCATGGTGATTACTGTTTTGGTTCTGCGCCAACGCTGGCAGATTGCTGCCTGGTACCGCAGGTGGCGAACGCGCAGCGTATGGGTTGCGATTTGTCGGCCTATTCAACGGTGATGCGTGTGTACGCGCATTGTGTGGCGCATCCCGCCTTTACGTTGGCCGCGCCGTCACAGCAACCTGACTTCGCGAAATAGCGATTGCGCGGGCCATATCGAATACCCATAAGAACAAGGAGACAAGACTATGCAGGAACCAGTCACCCACGGGGCACCATTGCGTGAATACACCGACCCGGCGTATGAGCCGCTTTGTGCCAACTTGGCGGAGGTGCGCGCCAACATTGACCGTCTTGATGATGACATCGTGCGCTTGATTGCCGAGCGCGCCATGTACGTAAAAGATGCGGCGCGCTTCAAAGCCGACGCCTTTCAGGTCAGCGCGCCCGCACGCCAGGCCGAAGTCTTTGAGAAGGCGCGTGCGCTGGCGCAACGCCATGACCTGGGCTTTGAAAATCTGGATCAGGTCGTCGACGCTACATATCGCGCCATGGTGGCTGCGTTCATTGCGAATGAGCAAACGTACTTCACAACAATGAAAAAAATCGGGGATGGCAATGCATAAACCTTTGAGCAAGACGTTCCGATTTGGATTGGCAGCCCTCAGCCTGGCGGCTCTCACGCCGTATGGTGTCGCGCAAGCGCAAGCGTGGCCCGCGCAACCCTTAAAGCTGATCGTGCCGTTCGGGCCGGGCTCCAGCCCCGATCAAGTGGCCCGCATCGTGGGCGAGAAGGCTGGCAGCATTCTTGGCCAGACCATTGTGGTGGATAACAAACCAGGGGCCAGTGGCAACATTGGCACCTTCGCCATAGCCAATGCCAAACCCGATGGCTACACCTTCGGCGTATCGATCACCGGCCCGTTGGTGAACAACACGCTGCTCTTCGACAAGCTTCCCTACGATCCAGCCAAAGATTTGTCGCCCTTGACGCTGGCCGTGCACCAGCCCAACGTGCTGGTCGTGCCTGCGGCGTCCGGCATCAACACGGTCAATGACTTGCTCGACGCGCTGAAGAAGAATCCCGACAAATTCAATTTCCCGTCGACGGGTTCTGGCACCGTTTCACACTTATCTGTAGAGCTGATGCTTCAACAGATCGGCGCCCGGGCCACGCACGTACCGTATTCCTCGTCACCGGCAGCCTTAACGTCGTTGCTGTCGGGCGATACACAGTTCGGTGCATTGCCACCCATCGCCGTCATGCCCATGGTGAAGGACGGCCGCCTGAAGGCCCTCGCCGTCACCTCATCCAGGCGCTCTACCCTGTTGCCCGCCATTCCTACGCTGGGTGAAGCGGGTGTAAAGGGCATTGAAGGCTCGGCCTGGATCGGATTTGTTGTGTCCTCGCAGGTGCCTGCTGATGTTCAAAAGAAACTCTCTGACGCCCTGATTCAGGCCATCAAAGACCCTGCTGTCGCCGCAAAGCTTCAGGCGCAATTCATGGATCCGGTGGGCAGCTCGCCAGCAGAGTTCAAGACATATATGGGCGAAGAGCTTGCACGTTGGGCACCGTTGATCAAGAAACTGGATATCAAGGGGCAATAAGCGATGTACATCATGGAACCGGCCCGTCAGGTGCCTCTCTACGGAAACTTCGATGTCGTGGTGCTTGGTGGCGGCCCGGCTGGCATTCTCGCCGCGACAAGTGCGGCCAGAAATGGCACCCGTGTGCTGCTGGTTGAGCGCTACGGTTTTCTGGGTGGCATGGGCACGGCCGCTGGGGTCTCGAATTTTTGTGGTCTGCACGCAAACGTGTTTGGGGACATTCGTCAGGTGGTGCATGGCATTACCGACGACTTGCTCGCACGCATGCGCGCGCTGGACGGCTTGAATGATCCCCACTTGATTCTGGGCAAGATTCACGCTCAGGCTTACGACATTTCGGCATTCAAGTGCGCCGCCGACACCTTGGTGCAAAACAGTGGCGCGAACATCTTGTTCCATGCCCTGGCCACGGGCGTCGCACTGAACGAAGCAGGCAATGTAGACATGCTGTTTCTGGAAACCAAATCAGGGCGTTGTGCCGTACGCGGGAAGGTTTTCATTGATTGCTCCGGTGACGCAGACATCGCACAGTGGTCCGGCTTGCCCTTTGAAAAAGGTGATGCTGAAGGCCACTTGATGTACCCGACGCTCATGTTCAAGGTGGGCAACGTTGATGGCGCACGTGCGCAGGAAGCCTGGAAGACCATTCCCCAGCTGATGGACGCGGCACAAGCCAGCGGGGAGTTCACGTTCCCCCGACGCGGGGCCATTGTTCGCCCCCAAAAGCACGACTACGAATGGCGCGTAAACGTCACACAACTGAGCAACCCCGACGGCTCGGCGGCAGACGGCACCGATGCCGCGTCTCTCTCGGCGGGCGAGCTCGAAGGCCGCCGACAAATTGTGCAGTACCTGGCATTTTTACGTGCAAAGGTACCGGGGTTTGAACATGCCTATGTACTGGACATCGCGCCGCAGCTTGGCATTCGCGAAACTCGCCGCATCGTCGGTGAATACGTGCTCACCAAAGAAGACGTGCTGGGTTGCGCAGACTTTGACGACAGTATTGGCGTGAACGGTTGGCCTCTGGAAATGCACACGGCAGGCGACGTGAAATGGATGTGGCCACCCATCCCGGAATCACGGGGGTTCAATCAGTTGCCGCTACGCATGATTCTGCCCACGTCTGAAGCAGGCGGTGCAAAAAACGTGTTGGTGGCAGGGCGCTGCGCATCCATGACGCACGAGGGCCAGTCGGCGGCGCGTGTAAGTGGAAGCTGCTTCGTTATGGGTGAGGCTGCAGGAACCTTAGCCGCGCTGGCACTGACGGCCGACAAGGATCTGGCGGCATTTCCGAGCGCCACATTGCAGGCACAGCTCACTCGGCAAGGCGTCTTCCTGGGCAACCAGCCCTAATCCGTATGGAGAGGACGGCATGGCCGCTCTGCGCTTGCTGAGAAAGTTGGAGGTATCAATGCGAGGATTCGTAGCGTGGGTGGAGCGCGAGCTAACCGAGGTAAGGACACGCCTATTGAGCGCGCATAACCCGCGATTGCTAACCAGCAGCAGCTCGGGAATCCACACGCGGGTTAAGCGCACTCATCAGGTGCTTAACCGTATAGATTGCCTCGCGCTCCACCCACGCCACATCACGTTGTTGCACAACGGGTATTGCGCACCATCAAACGCGTTGCGGCCACGAAATCAAGCGGACAGATCCTGAGAAAGAACTTTGTCAGCAGCCTGGGCGGCACAGCCGCCCTCTTTGCACAACTTACGCCAAGAGGATCAACATATGGGTGCATCAACAGCACAACAAAGCGTCATCGTCGTGGGCGGCGGTATTGGCGGGCTGGCGGCGGCGCTGGCGCTGAGTCGCCAGGGCGTCGCTGTGCAGCTACTTGAACAGGCTGCGCATATTGGCGAAATTGGCGCAGGCATTCAGTTGGGGCCCAACGCGTTTGCGGCGTTGGACGCATTAGGCGTCGGAGAAGTGGCACGCACGCGAGCCGTCTTCACGGATCACATCATCATGATGGACGCCGTCGATGCTCACGAGGTGGTGCGCATCGACACTGGTGAAGCCTTTCGACAACGATTCGGCGGCCCTTATGCCGTGATTCATCGTGCGGATATTCACTTATCTATTCTCGAAGCGGTCCGGCAGAGTCCGCTCATTCACTTCAAAACCTCGACCACGATTGCGAGCTTCACGCAGCATGATGACTACGTAGAGGTCACCGACACTCATGGCGAGACCTATCGTGCAGATGCGGTCGTGGGCTGTGATGGCGTCAAGTCTGTTATTCGCCAGCAACTCGTGGGCGATCCGGTACGCGTCACGGGCCACGTGGTGTATCGCGCCGTCGTGGAGCGCGAGAACATGCCTGAAGCCCTGCGGATCAACGCCCCCATGCTGTGGGCGGGCCCGCATTGCCATCTGGTTCATTACCCTTTGCGCGGGGGCCAACAGTACAACCTGGTCGTCACTTTCCACAGTCGCGAGCAGGAAGAATGGGGCGTGCGCGACGGCAGCAAGGAAGAAGTCTTGTCGTATTTCCAGGGCATTGACCCGCTGCCGCATCAGATGCTGGACCGACCTACGTCGTGGCGACGCTGGGCCACCGCTGATCGCGAACCCGTTTCCAAATGGGGCGAAGGTCGAACCACCATTTTGGGGGATGCTGCACACCCGATGACGCAATACATGGCGCAGGGCGCTTGCATGGCGCTTGAAGATGCCGTGACCTTGGGTGCAGCCGTTCAAGCCTGTGGCCATGACCTGCAAGCTGCATTCAAGCGTTATGAGTCCGTGCGCATTCCACGCAGCGCACGCGTGGTGTGGTCTACGCGAGAGATGGGCCGCATCTATCACGCTCAAGGCGTGGAACGCACGGTGCGCAATTCACTTTGGACAGGTCGCACACAAACACAGTTTTACGACGCGTTGCAATGGCTCTATGGCTGGAAAGTGGAGAACTGCCTCGGCACGCAAGTCGCACCTTAATCATCGATCCGTAACAAGCAGGCACTGGAGGAGACACACATGAAAAATCAAAAAAACAGAATGGCTGCCGCACTGGTACTGGCGTTGGCTGCCTGCAGCCCGGCATTGGCGCAGAAGGCCGTGGAAATTGGCTTTATTGGCACCTTGTCCACGCCTGCGGGATACATCGGCGAAGATGAACGCGATGGGTTCATGCTTGCCGTCAACGAAGGCGATGGCAAGCTGGGCGGCGTGCCTGTCAAAGTGCTTGTCGAAGACGATGCGCTCAAGCCTGCGAACGCCAAGCAGATCGCTGACAAAATGGTGCAAAACGGCGTTCGGCTCTTCACCGGTATTAATTTTTCCAACGTTATGGCCGCCGTTGGCCCAACGGTGCTGAACGCGGGTGGGTTCTATGTGAGCTTGAACGCAGGCCCATCCAATTACGCGGGCAAGGCCTGCAACAAGAATTACTTCTCGGCCTCGTTCCAGAACGACTCGTTTAGCGACACCACCGGCATGGCCGCCAATGAGCTTGGCGCGAAGCGTGTGGTCATCATGGCGCCGAACTATCAGGCAGGACGCGATGCAGTGGCCGGATTCAAGCGCGCCTATAAAGGTGAAGTGCTTGACGAGATTTACACCAAGCTCGATCAGTCGGACTTCTCTGTCGAACTGGCACGCGTGCGTGCCCTGAACCCGGACGCCATTTTTCAGTTCCACCCGGGCGGCGCAGGCATCAACCTGACCAAGCAATTCGCCATCTCTGGCTTGGCCGACAAGATCAAGATGATTACGCCCATTTACTCGATGGATGAACGCATGCTGGCGGCCACGGGCATGGCAGGCAAGGGCTTTTACCTCAGCTCCTTGTGGAGCGCAGATCTGGACAACGTGCAAAACAAACACTTTGTAGAAGCCTTCACCAAGGCCTATAACCGCGCGCCTACGGCTTACGCCGCACAAGCCTATGACACAGCCAACCTGATCGGCTCGGCGCTTAAGGTGGTGGATGGTGACGTGACAGGCAAGGCCGACGCGTTCCGTGCCGCCTTGCTAAAAGCAGACTTCCCGACCGTACGCGGCAAGTTCAAGTTCGCCGCAAACCACCATCCCATTCAAGATTGGTATCTGCTGCATGTGGAAGCTGGCCCTGATGGCAAGCTGATCTACAAGAACCTGAAGGTCATCGCGCGCGACCACACCGACGTGCACGGTGTTGACTGCCAGATGTAGGAAGTGATTTTAAGGGGGAGGATTATGTCGGCCTTTCTCCCCAATCACGGCTGCGGCGACGCTTGCCCATGCGTCTGCCAACGGTATGTTCCTGCGTGAGAAATTGCAGAACAGTTGCGGCATGGGCGCAACTCACTTTTGGGTAGGATATGAGCGCATTCTGCAATGCAGCGAACGAGTGCCCTCCTATGATGCTTTCCTTTTATTGCCCTTCGGGGCACTACCTGTTCGCCACATTTCTATGGCCACAACAGGTGGGTCACTTACGTGAGACTCCCGCCGGCGTACTGCGGTTTCTCCGTTAAATAAGAGGTACGTAATGTCCGTAGTATCCGGATCCCAGAGCGCTCATTCGCCATCGTTGATTCGCGTGCAGATAGATCAAAGCCAACCCCATTTGACTGGAAACTCCGCCACGCTCGCTGGCGACTTGGCAGATGTTGGCCAAAGCAGGCCAGCCGGCCACAGCGCTCGTCACTCCGGCGACAAGAACGTCCTGTCTGAGCCCATCAGCCGAAAACGTGATTTACCGAAAGCACTACTTCAAGCTCGTAGCCTGAAAGGAATTGGAGTCATCAAGAAAGACCTGGATTCCTTGCAGAACGTGAGTTTCGGCATCGAGAAACAGACCGCCAAGTCGTTCCTACCCCGTCTACTTGAATTGAAAAAAAAGGTTGATGCTGCGGAAAGTGGCATGCAGCAATACAAAGGCTCCGTGTCGAAGCAAAAGAATGCGGACATTGCGGTAGCTCGTGGTTTCCTGAACAGCCAAATTCCGTATTTTCAAGAAAAATCGGTGCAGGAAGATAAATCTACGCAGCGTCACAAAAAAGCCACGCAAACCTCCAGAGCTGCGCAGCAAGAAAGGACAAATCGCTGCATCCAGGCAGATGATGTACTTTTCTCGGCCAATTTAGGAAATATCAGGTTCAGCAGAATTACTGGCCTCACAGAAACGATGCTCCCAGTGTCCACCTCACAGCTCGAGGCAGAGATGCCGGGAATTTGCGCTTGGGTGCTAGTGAACGCAGGCAACACCGGCGTACTTACGGCGGGATATAGCGAGCTTTGCAAAAAGTACGAGCAAATCACTGAAGCAAATGCAAAACAAGAGAGAAAAGACAGAATGGAACGCTGGTAGAACGCTCTACGCGACCGAGCAATTCGTTCGATCCCCATAGAATCAGAGCGAAAAAAAAGTGCCCGCAGCATTGCGGGCACCATTTTTTTTCTACCCTACAAATAGCCTTAGTTCAGGCTGGCTCCGGAAATCTTCACGATCTCCTGGTACTTCGTTTTCTCGTTCTTCACGAAATCGGCGAACTGCTGGGCCGACATCGGCTCCGCTTCAGAGCCCATCGTCAACAAACGTTGACGCACGTCCGGCAGTTGCAAGGCTTCTACATAGGCCTTGTTCAACTTTTCGACGATGGCAGGCGGTGTGCCGCCAGTCGTGAAGACACCGAACCACGTGCCCAAGTCAAAGCCCTTCACACCCGCCTCTTCCACGGTGGGCACATCGGCCAACAACGATGAGCGTTTGGCGGTCGTGACAGCGATTGCCTTCACTTTGCCATCTTTAATCATCCCTGCCGAGGCGGCCAGATTATCGAACATGAAATCCGACTGACCCGACAACAGCGCCAACTGCGCAGGTGCTGCGCCTTGGTACGGAATGTGTTCAACATTGATGCCGGCACGCGCCTTCAAGAGCTCGCCAGACAAATGACCCGCGCTGCCATTGCCGCCAGAACCGTAGTTCAGCTTGCCCGGGTTTTTCTTGGCGTAGGCGATCAGGTCGGCCAGGTTTTCAATCTTGTTGTTCTTGGCGAAATCGACGTTCATGACCAGCACGTTCGGCACCGATGCGACGAGGGTCACGGGCGCGAAATCTTTGATGGGGTCATACGGCAGATTTGCGAACAACCAGGGATTGATGGCATGCGTTGCCACAGCGCCCATCACCAGCGTGTAGCCATCAGGCTGCGCCTTGGCGACCAGATCTGCCCCAATATTGCCACCTGCACCCGAGCGGTTCTCGACGACCACGGGTTGACCCAACGACGCGCGTACTTTTTCAGCCAGCATGCGGGCCATGGTGTCCAGCGGACCACCAGGAGGATAAGGCACCACGAATCGCAGCGGCTTGGTGGGGAAATCAGTGGCTTGTGCCAGAACTGGCGTGGCAAAAGGCAGCGACACCGCCAGCGCAATAGCACCGCGCAAGACAGCTCGGCGCAGAGCGCGACTGGGGGATAGATTCATGGTCTTGTTCTCCTCGTTGGGGTTTAGCGGCAGAAGCATACCCCAATGCGCGTTTTCAGTAACAATAAGAAACGCAACTATCCGCTCATAGCCTAGCGAATTACGTAAAAAAACAGCCGTGCTTGGCTGTTTTTTCACATTTATTGGCAGATTCTTGCTGAATCAGCCTTCCCTGAGCATTTATATTTTCAATGCAGAATCTGGCTCAAAAATAACTTTGTGCGCTCATTCTGCGGGTTGTCAAAGAATGCATCCGGGCTGTTTTGCTCGATGATTTCTCCGCGATCCATAAAGATCACACGGTTAGCCACCTTGCGGGCAAAACCCATTTCGTGAGTTACGCAAATCATGGTCATGCCGCTTTCTTGCGCCAAATTCACCATGACATCCAACACTTCCTTGACCATTTCCGGGTCAAGCGCAGAGGTCGGCTCATCAAACAGCATGATTTTTGGGTTCATGCATAAAGAGCGTGCAATGGCCACACGCTGTTGCTGACCACCAGACAACTGCCCCGGGAATTTCTTGGCTTGTTCCGGAATACGCACGCGCTCCAGATACTTCATGGCAGTGGCCTCGGCCTCGGCCTTGGGTCGTTTCAACACCCAGGTGGGGCCCAGCGTCAGGTTCTCCAGCACGGTGAGGTGCGGAAACAAGTTGAAGTGCTGAAACACCATGCCCACATCGCGGCGAATGGCCTCAATGTGCTTCAAATCGTTCGTGAGCTCCGTGCCGTCCACAATAATGTGGCCCTTCTGGTGCTCTTCCAATCGGTTGATGCACCGAATCATCGTGGACTTGCCAGAACCGGAGGGTCCGCACACCACGATACGTTCACCCGGCGCGACGTCCAGATTGATATTGCGCAACACGTGGAACTGTCCGTACCACTTGTTCACTTCCTGCATACGAATAATGGCATCCGTCATGCCTGTACTCCCGTAAATATCGCCAATCGCGCCCGCTCTATCAAGCGGACGCGAAGCAAAGGTCTATCGCGCGTGATCCGTGGCAAGGCGTTTTTCAAGCGCCTGACTATATTTAGACATGGCAAAGCAAAATACAAAGTAAATCAAGGAGATGAAGATATAAGCCTCAACCCCGAAGCCGCGCCATGCAGCGTCCGACAACGCTGCCTTGGCAGCCAGCGTCAAATCGAAGATACCGATAATCACGACCAGCGACGTGTCTTTGAAGAGCCCAATGAAAATGCTGACCAAAGGCGGAATCACGATCTTCAAGGACTGCGGCAGAATGATCTTGTGCATCTGCTGCCAGTAGTTCAAGCCCAATGAGTCTGCACCTTCGTACTGACCTTTGGGAATGGCCTGCAGGCCACCACGAACCGTCTCGGCAATATAGGCCGCCGCGAACAGGATGATGGCGATCTGTGCGCGCAAAAGCTTGTCAATTGAAAAGCCTTCCGGCAAGAACAAGGGCAACATCACTGAAGACATAAACAACAAGCTGATCAGCGGCACGCCGCGAATCAGTTCGATGTAAACAACGCACAATGCCTTGATGGCAGGCATCTTCGAGCGCCGGCCCAGAGCCAGCAACACGCCAATCGGAAACGCAAAGGCAATGCCGAACGTCGCCAGAATCAGCGTAAGCGGCAGACCACCCCAGCGTGCGTTCTCAACGTAGCTCAAGCCAAAAACACCGCCCCACATCAACACAGCAACGGACGTCAGACCCACGACCCAGATGATCAGTAGTTTGGCATTCCAGAAGCGGCGCACGCCACTGCAGATAATGACCGCAATCAGGATCAGGGTGGCGATCAACGGACGCCATTGTTCGTCGTAGGGATACGTACCGAACAGAATCAATCGATGCTTTTCAACGATGAATGCCCAGCATGCGCCGCCCACAGACTTGCGGCACTCTTGCGCGTTATGGGCTGTGAAGTTGGCCTTGATAAGCGCCCACTCGATTAAGGCCGGTACGGTCATTAACAAGAACCACACCAGCAACACCGTGATCAAAATGTTCAGCGGCGAAGAAAACAGGCGAGATTTCACCCAGGCCCATGGCCCCGTGTGCTCGCTGGGTGGTGGCAGACCGTCGCCGGGGGGTTGCGTAGTGCTGCTCATCTCAACGCTCCACCAGCGCGAGGCGCTTGTTGTACCAGTTCATAAAGATCGAGATTGACAGGCTGACTGTCAGGTAGGCGCCCATGATGATCAGGATGCCCTCGATCGCCTGCCCGGTCTGGTTCAGCGTGGTGTTCACCACTGACACGATGTCCGGGTAGCCGATAGCCACGGCCAGGGAACTGTTCTTGGTCAGATTCAAATACTGGCTGGTCATCGGCGGAATGATGACGCGCAACGCTTGCGGCAGAATAACCAGACGCAGCGCTTGCTTGCGACGTAGGCCCAGGGCCTCGGCAGCTTCCCATTGGCCACGGCTCACCGCTTGAATACCCGAGCGCACCACTTCGGCAATAAAGGCCGAGGTATAGATAACCAGACCTGCCAGCAACGCGGCAAATTCAGGCGACAGCGTCAGACCACCACTGAAGTTAAAGCCCTTGAGCTCCGGCATATCCAGGGTAAGCGACGCACCACTCACCAGCCAGCCCACGATAGGCAGACCGATCAGCAAGCCAATGCCCACGCGAATCAATGGGAACACATGGCCGGTGGCTTCCTGGCGCTTTTTGCCGTAGTGGCCCAAATACATAATGAGCACAATGGCCAAGGCCAAACCGCCCAGCATCCAGTCCAGCGAATAGCCTTCCAGCGCGGGCACTTTCAAACCCCGATTGGAAATGAAAACCCCCGGCAGCGGATGAGCCGCCTGTCGCGGGCCAGGCATGTTTTCGGTAATCAGGGCGTACCAGAAGAACAACTGCAAGAGCAGCGGAATATTGCGCATTACCTCGACATACACCGAGGTAAGTTTGGCCACGAGCCAATTCTTGGACAAACGCCCGATACCAATCAAGGTGCCGAGAATGGTGGCCAGGATAATGCCGATAACGGCGACACGCAGTGTGTTGAGCAAGCCCACCAAAATGGCGCGGCCGTAGGTATCGGTAGCGGCGTAGGCGATCGGTGTTTCACCGATGGCAAAGCCCGCTTCGCGACTGAGAAAAGCGAACCCGGTGGCAATATTGCGCACCGCCAGATTGTGAAGCGTATTGGAAACCAGAAACCATATCGCCGCAGCGACAAGGCCCAACGCCACGACTTGGTACACCACGGCGCGCACGCCGGGATCGTTCCAGTTCAGGCGCCGCCGTGGAGGAGCTGATATTGGAGCATTTTTGTTGGTTGTCGTCATCGTTTGCATCTACTGAAGTCGGACACCGGGTGGAAGTAAGACTGGATCGCCGAGCCACCCACTCCTGCCGCCCGGTTTGGATACGGGCTGAGTAAAACGGAGCGCAAGGCTCCGTTTTACTCGGCAGTTGCGCGTTAGCGCACCGGCCAACCGTACATCAGACCGCCGTTCCTATAGGATGCATTCAGGCCACGAGCCAACTTCATCGGGCTGTTCATGCCCAAGGTGTTCTCAAAGCTCTCACCGTAGTTGCCCACGTTCTTGATGATGTTGTAGGCCCACTTGTCATCCACGCCCAGGTTCTTGCCCATGCCCGGCGTCACGCCCAGCAGGCGCTGCACGTTGGGGTTGGTGCTCTTGAGCATTTCGTCGACGTTCTTGGACGTGATGCCGTATTCCTCGGCTTCCAGCATGGCGAACAGGGTCCAGCGCACCACGTTGAACCATTGTTCGTCGCCCTGGCGGACCATCGGGCCCAGGGGTTCCTTGGAGAAGTTCTCCGGCAGGATGTCGTACTTTTCCGGGTTCTCCAGGTTGCTGCGCGCCGCCGCCAGCTGCGACTTGTCGCCGGTGAACGCATCGCAGCGGCCCACCGCGAAGGCGCGGATGATCTCGTCCAGGCGTTCCACGACCACGGGCTTGAAGACGATGTTCTGCGAGCGGAACCAGTCAGCCAGGTTCAGTTCGGTGGTGGTGCCGGGCTGCACGCAGACCGTGGCGCCGTCCAGTTCCTTGGCGCTTTTGACGTTCAGGGACTTGTTCACCATGATGCCCTGGCTGTCGTAGTAGTTCACGCCCACGCCGATCAGGCCCAGGGTGGTGTCGCGCGTCAGCGTGACGGTGGTGTTGCGGGTCAGCACGTCCACTTCGCCCGATTGCAGGGCGGTGAAGCGCTGCTGCGTGTTCAGCGGCGTGACCTTGAACTTGCTGGCGTCGCCGAACATGGTGGCGGCGACGGCGCGGCACAGGTCCACGTCCAGGCCCTTGTATTCACCCTTGCTGTCCGCGATCGAGAAGCCCGGGATGCCGGTCGAAACGCCGCATTGGACAAACCCTTTCTTCTTGACGTTATCGAAGGTCGCACCCGCATTGGCAGCCGCGGACGCAGCGAACAGGGCGGTGCCAATGGCAGCGAGTTTCAGTACTTTCATCGTGATCTCCGTAGGGGTGTAGCGAAGCCGAACGCAAGGCCGGGTTGGGCTTTACGCATGGGGCGGATGGTAGCGTCCGCAAAGCGGCCTCCGCATCCGGGAATTCCCTTGAAATATAGGGACACTGGATGAAATCAAACGGGGTTTTGCGATAAAAACGGGGACACATTTTCGTTCGAAAAAACGTGTCCACCCGGTCACTTTTGCGCGGGGCCGGCGGTCACATCAGGACACTTTTTCCCGCAAGGGCCTTGCGCGGTTTTAGGCCAGCTTACTGTCCCCGAGTTAATATTGCGGCTTCATCCGACAGCCGCCATGATCGAATTCCAGCACGTATTCAAATCGTATGGCCGCGGCCGCAATATCTTGGCCGACATCAACTTCCGCGTAAGCGCAGGAGAGTTCGTTTTCGTATCCGGGCCATCGGGCGCGGGTAAGTCAACCCTGCTGAAATTGATCGGGGGCCTGGAGCCTGCCAGTCGAGGCTCTATTCAGGTCAACGACCAGCGCCTGGACAAGCTTCATGCAAGAGCGCGCCCGTATTTACGGCGCGCCGTTGGCGTCATTCTTCAAGACACGCACCTGCTGTTTGACCGAAGTGCGTTTGAGAACGTCATGTTGCCGCTCGCCGTAACTGGCCATGCATGGGGCTCTGCCGCGTCGCGTGCCCGCGCCGCGCTCGACAAGGTCGGTCTGTCAGGCAAGGAAGATCTCAACCCCATCGAACTCTCTGGTGGCGAACAACAACGCCTGGCAATTGCACGAGCCATCGTCAACCGCCCCGCCATTCTGATCGCCGATGAGCCTACGGCCAATCTTGACCACGACAACGCCCAGCGCATCATGAATGTATTTCGTGATTTCAATCGCGTCGGCGTAACCACGCTAATCGCCTCGCACGACCAAGACTTGATGGCCCGTTACGCCACCCGCACGCTTCGCATCGATCTCGGCAAGTTTTCCGATTCACACGGAGAACCCGCATGAACGCCTGGTTGCGACAGCATCGGTATGCGCTCAACGTCACGTTGC
The DNA here is from genome assembly GCA_040391965.1 of Achromobacter deleyi. Classification (GTDB taxonomy): domain Bacteria; phylum Pseudomonadota; class Gammaproteobacteria; order Burkholderiales; family Burkholderiaceae_B; genus Achromobacter; species Achromobacter deleyi_B. The sequence continues at coordinate 41,979 of JBEBWV010000030.1, forward strand.
GTCGGTTGATCAAACAGCCCTTTTCCTCCCTCGCCAATTTGCTGGTGATGGCACTCGCACTGGCACTCCCACTATTAGGTAGTGCCATCCTCGTCTCCGTTGAGCCCGTCGCGCGAGAAATGTCCGTCACGCCCGAAGTGACCATCTTCATGCGCACCGACGCGCCCGTCACTGCTGCGCCAGCAGTAGCGAAACGTATCCAGGAAGAGTTTGCAGGACAGGTGGATGGCGTCAGAGTGGTCGGCCGTGACGAAGCCTTGAAGACCTTGCGAGCGAACCCCGCTTGGGCGCAAGCCTTGGCCGTGTTGCCTGGCAATCCACTACCGGACGCCGTGGTCGTCACCCTGGCTAGCGGTGAAGACTTGGCTGGCCGCGCAGGCAAGCTGGCCCAGGAATGGAAAAAATGGGAACAAGTCGACCTGGTTCAGCTAGATAGCGACTGGGTACAACGTCTGGAAGCGATCTTGCGCTTTGCACGCATCGGTTTGTTCTTCCTGGCGGCTTGTGTCGCTGTTGTCGTGCTGGCAACCGTCTTCAACACTGTACGTATGCAGGCACTTTCGCAGCGCGAAGAAATTGCAGTTGCCCGTCTGGTGGGAGCCACCGAATCTTTCGTACGCCGCCCTTTCCTCTATTTGGGTGCCCTCTCGGGCGCCTTGGCCTCGCTGCTGGCCATTGGCGCGGCCGCCTTGGCGCTTTCGCCACTTAATGAAGCGCTTCTCGCGCTTGCACGCAGTTATGGCGCGGAGTTCGCACTGCATTTACCCGGTTTGCCCATCCTGACCATCTCGGTCGTGGCGGCGGCATTGCTAGGCGCGCTATCGGCCCGTTGGTCGGTTACACGTAATACGCGCTTTTAAGACTACTTTCGCGCCCCTGATCACCGAAAGGAATCCCGCCCATTTGGGTAGGATTGGGGCTGCGTGCTCCGTGCAGTGGCCTCAATACAACCCTTCCGTGCCACCGTTACACAGCATTTCCCCCCGGGACGCCGGAGTTGTGTAAAAATGATATGCAACGTTTTATCATTTTTTGAAACAATTTGGTTTTATCGAGTCAGATCTTCGTGCACCAACCCCCGTTTTCGCTCTCTTATCTGTGCCATGGTCTCTCGTACTGAAGCGCGTGCAACACGCCATTATTTTGATAGTGCATTCCAATGTCAGGCGGTGAAAGTACTCCCCAACGAGTACTACGTCACCAACGAAGACTTGATGATTTCAACCGTCTTGGGGTCCTGTGTCGCGGCGTGCATACATGACCCGCTGATCGGCGTGGGTGGAATGAATCACTTCATGTTGCCAGAAGGCGATATGCATCACCCCGCCTCGGCCACCATGCGCTATGGTGCGTTTGCCATGGAAGTGCTGATCAATGAACTCCTCAAGGCTGGTGCCGTACGCGAGCGCCTGGAAGCCAAGGTATTTGGGGGTGGCGCGGTACTCAGTGCCATGCAGCAAATGAACATCGGCGAGCGCAATGCTCAGTTCGTTCTGCAATATTTGAAAGCGGAAGGCATTCCCGTACGCGGACAGGACTTGGGCGACATTCATGCGCGACGCATCAATTACTTCCCCCGCGATGGTCGTGTAATGGTGCGCAAGATGGCACCTCACCACCAGCGTGCTGGCGAAATTATCGCCCGGCGTGAACAGGCTGCTGCACAGACCATTCAGGCCGAAACCCTGGCGCCACCGCGTGTTGAGCGCTTTGCCAAACCGGCGAAGGCAGGCGTGGAACGCTTTGACACCGGCATCACTCGGCACCGCGCGAATACGTAAAACGGATAGCCGATTTCATCGGCTATCCGCCTGGCACGTAACAAGGGTGGCGCGCGGTCAACGGTGGCATGGAACGCCGCCTTCAATCGCGCGTAATCTGCGATGTCTGGCTCAGGTTACGCCGCGCGCGATCCACCAATCGGTACAACGTTCGCTGTGAATTCACGCAGCAATTCCTCCCTGCGCTTGGCCGCTTTCTCCATCGCGGCTTCTTTCACGTGCCCGTATCCACGAATATCTTCCGGCACACTGGCCAAAGCCACTGCTCGATCCAGGTTGCCACGATTCAACTTCGACACAATCGCCGACAGTGTGTCGCGATAATCCAGAATCAATTCGCGCTCGGCACGCCGTTCTGCGGTGTAGCCAAACAGATCGAATTTCGTGCCCCGCAGGAAACGCATTCTGGCCAATAAACCAAACGCCTTAAGCACGCCCGGACCATAAGCGCGCTTGATCAAATGACCTTTCTCGTCACGCTTGGCAAAGAGCGGCGGCGCGAGATGGAAATGCACTTTCCAATCACCTTCAAACTGTTCGCCTACGCGTTTGAGAAACTCCCCATCGGTATACAGCCGGGCCACTTCGTACTCATCTTTGTAGGCCATAAGTTTGAAGTAATAACGCGCCACCGCCGCCGTTAATCGTGTCGTTCCTGTGGCGGCATGCTCGGCAATCGCCACCTTGTCGACCAGATCGGTGTACTGCCTGGCGTAGGCAGCATTCTGGTACGCCGTCAGAAAGCGTTTGCGCACGGTGACAAGCTCTTCCAACTCGTTTACAGGTCGCTTCAGATCAAGAACTTCTGCCGGCTTTGGACGACGCTTGATCTCCACAAACCCGGCATCGACGTCAGCCTTGAACGGAACCTTGCCGCTGATAAGACCTTGCACCTCAGCCAGATTGTGCGCTGCGCGACGGCCCCACGCAAAAGCCGTCAAGTTGTTTGGCACTTGCTGACCATTGAGCTCAATGGCCCGTAACAGCGCCTCTTTGCCCAAGGGAAGCCAAGCTTTTTGATACGCATAGCCCATCATCAAGGGGTTCGCGTAAATGGCATCACCCAACAAACTGACTGCCAGCGCAGCCGCGTCCATGCTGTCTACATGAGAGGCACCACAGGCCGACTGCAAATCGGCCAGTAAATTCGCACCCGGCAAGATCCAATCCGGGTTGGTCACAAATGCAGCCGTTGGGGCTGTGTCACTGTTGAGCAAGACACGCGTACGGCCAGGCTGCAGTCGCGCCATTGCGTCCGGACTTGTCGCCACCACCAAGTCACCAGCCAACATCAGATCCGCCTCACCCATGGCGACTCGCGTATTCATGAGGTCACCCGGCGTCTGCGCCAGCACCACATGTGAGAACACCGCCCCACCCTTTTGCGCAAGCCCTGCCATGTCCAATACCGAACATCCTTTGCCTTCCAGGTGCGATGCCATACCGAGTAATTGGCCGATCGTCACGACGCCGGTGCCACCCACGCCGGCAATCAGCACACCATAGGGTCGCGTCAAACTCGGCAAATGCGGCTCGGGCACATGCTCGTCAATCACATCGTCGTCCTGCGCCAACTTGCGTGGCTTTCGCAGTTTGCCGCCCTCTACCGTGACCAGACTCGGGCAAAAACCCTTCAAACAGGAAAAATCCTTATTACAGCTGGATTGGTTAATCGTGCGCTTGCGACCGAACTCCGTTTCCAGCGGCTCAACGGATAAACAGTGTGATTTCTCTGAGCAGTCTCCACATCCTTCGCACACCCGCTCGTTAATGACCACGCGACGCGCCGGATCAGGGAACGCATTCCGTTTGCGCCGACGACGCTTCTCCGTGGCACAGGTCTGGTCGTAGATCAACACCGACACATTGGGGTACTCGCGCAATTCGCGCATCACCGCGTCCAACGCATCTCGATGCTTGACCGGCACGCCCGGTGCCAGATCCGTTACGTTGTCGTACTTTTCCGGTTCATCCGTCACAATGACAATTTTTTCAATGCCTTCGGCTGCCATCTGACGGCTGATCATCGGTACGCTGATCGGACCATCCACGGGTTGGCCACCGGTCATCGCCACGGCATCGTTAAATAGAATTTTGTAGGTAATGGGCACTTTGGCCGCGACCGCCGCCCGTATCGCCAACAAGCCCGAATGAAAATACGTACCGTCGCCCAAGTTGGCAAACACGTGCTTTTCATCGGTAAATGCGGCCTGGCCTAGCCACGGCACGCCTTCGCCACCCATTTGCGTATAGACCTGAGTGTTGCGACCCATCCAGGTCACCATGTAGTGGCAACCAATACCCGCCAGTCCACGTGAGCCTTCCGGCAAGCGTGTGGAGGTGTTGTGCGGACAGCCCGAGCAGAACCAGGGCTTGCGCTCTTGCACGACACGCGGACGCGCCAGCGCCTTTTCACGCCCTTCAATAAAGGCAAGTCGCGACTCGATGCCTGCCCGCACATCGGCAGGCAACTCAAAGCGCAGCAAGCGGGATGCGATGGCCTTTGCGACCATTGATGGCGAAAATTCGTAATGGGCCGGCAGCAACCAATTACCCTGCGGCACAGACCATTCCCCGCCATCTTTGTCGTCGAACTTCCCGACCACACGCGGAATTTTCTTACCTGTGCCGATCCAGCTGAAAAGCTCTTCTTTGAGCTGGTACTCCAGCACCTGACGCTTTTCTTCCACCACCAGAATCTCGTCCAGGCCTTCAGCAAAATGCTGCATACCGGTCGACTCAAGCGGCCACACCATACCGACTTTAAATAGTCTCAAACCGATGTGTTTACAGACCGCTTCGCTCAGGCCCAAATCGATGAGTGCCTGGCGCGTATCCAAATAGGCCTTGCCCGACGTCATGATGCCAAAGCGTGCGTCCCGTCCAGGAACGTCCCACAATTCCCGATTCAGCTTGTTGGCGCGCGCATAGGCCAGTGCCGCATAAAGCTTGTAGTCAAGCAGCCGGGCCTCTTGCTGCAAGGGCGTATCTGGCAAGCGAATATTCAAGCCGTCAGGTGGCAACATGAAGTCTTCGGGCAGCAAAATCTTCACGCGTTGCGCATCCACTTCTACCGATGCAGAGACCTCGACGATGTCGGTAATGCACTTCATGCCCACCCACACGCCGGCATAGCGACTCATCGCCCAACCGTGCAAGCCGTAGTCCATGACTTCTTGCACGCTGGACGGAAACAGCACCGGAATCATGCATGCTTTTAGAATGTGATCGCTTTGGTGCGGCAGCGTAGATGACTTCGCCGGGTGATCATCACCGGCCACCACCAGCACGCCGCCATGCGGCGAGGTACCCGCGGCGTTTGCATGTTTGAATACGTCACCGCAGCGGTCAACGCCTGGCCCCTTGCCGTACCACATGCCAAACACACCGTCATACTTCGCACCTGGAAACAGATTGACCTGTTGCGAGCCCCACACGGCGGTGGCCGCCAAGTCTTCGTTAATCCCTGGCTGAAACTCCACATGGTGTGCTTTCAGATATTTGGCAGCCTTCCACATGTTCTGGTCGACCCCACCTAACGGCGAGCCACGGTATCCAGAAACATAGCCCGCCGTATTCAAGCCGGCCTGCGCATCGCGCACGCGCTGCATCATGGGCAGGCGCACCAAGGCATGAATGCCACTCATCCATGCCCTACCGGTTTCCAGGGTGTATTTGTCGTCCAGTTGGACAGCGTCAAGCGCCGCGCGTTGCGCAGAGGTCAATGGGGCGTTCATGTCTACTCCGTTTGTACTGGATGCCCGTAGCCGCGTCGTGCTATCGCTCTTTTGAAACGAAGTCGCTCGTGTGCGGCGCAAAGATTCCGGCGTCTGATGCGCCTTTCGTATCTGTTTTACATGCCCTACTAAAAGGGGGCAATAGGGCGATGCGATAATTGCCCCCATGGATTTCGCAACTCAAATCGTTACCTGGCAACGCCAGCATGGCCGCCATGATCTGCCGTGGCAGAACACCCAGGACCCTTATCGGATCTGGCTCTCCGAGATCATGCTGCAGCAAACCCAAGTGGCGACCGTCATTCCCTATTACGAACGCTTCTTGCAGCGCTTTCCCACGGTGGACGCGCTGGCGCTCGCCGAGCAAGAAGAGGTCATGCCCTATTGGGCTGGACTGGGTTATTACGCACGGGCTCGCAACCTGCATCGCTGTGCGCAAGACATCAAGCAATTATGGGGTGGCCAGTTTCCACCCACTGCCGAACAAATTACGAGCCTGCCGGGGATTGGACGCTCAACAGCAGCGGCAATTGCTGCCTTTGCCTACGGCGAGCGTGCCCCCATCATGGACGGCAACGTCAAACGCGTATTCACGCGACACTTCGGCGTTGCCGGGGACCCCGCTAAACGAGAAATCGAACAGCGCTTGTGGGCATTGGCAGACGCGCAAGTAGAGGCCGCCCCTAAGCTTGATATGGCGGCCTATACGCAAGGCCTCATGGACTTGGGCGCCACACTCTGTACTCGTGGCAAACCCGCCTGTTCGCGCTGCCCTTTAAGCGAAACCTGTGTAGCCCAACGCGAAGGCAGACAAGGTGAACTGCCGACACCCAAAATCCGAAAGGTAATTCCAGAGCGCCAGACAGGCATGTTGGTCTTACACCATCAAGGCGCCATCTACCTGCAACAGCGCCCTTCTCCCGGAATATGGGGAGGATTATGGAGCCTGCCAGAATTTGATAATGCGTTAGATCCAGGCACCGCATCACGTGCCTTAGGACTTGAACCGGCTGAAAGATACGAGCTGGCCGCCTTCGCACACACCTTCTCGCACTACCGCCTGCACATCAAACCCTGGTATCTGCCAATCAAAATTATCAGCCTTCGGGAAAATACGACCCCGGATCGATGGGTTCGCCACGAAGAATTGGCTGATGTCGCCTTGCCCGCACCCGTAAAAAAACTGCTTCAGGGTATTTTTGAAGCCGGTTTTCCTGATGCGTTGTCCTAGTAGACGGCGCTAACGGATTGGTGGGCTGTGTATAACTTCAAACACGCCGTCAGTTAAGGCCTGAATTGCAGTTATCCACAGCTGATATTGTGCGGACAATAAAACCTACACACTGCGACACGGTCTCATGAGACGTAGCGTGGGTGGAGCGCGAGAAAATCAACGCAAGAACACGAGTATTAAGCGC
>JBEBWV010000031.1:0-48848 GCA_040391965.1 Achromobacter deleyi
GAGTAGAGAACCGCCGTCAAGCGCGCGTAACCCGCGATTCTTGCGCAGTTAATTGCAGTGCAAGGCTCAGCACCACGTCTCGTGCAAATGCTGCCACTTCGCTTGCGTGCCATTTAATAAAAACAGCGCGGTTGAGCGACGCTGCGAATTCCCCGTGTCCCACTCTTGCGATTCTCGAAAACTCACCAACGCAGACTGATCGTCCGCGTGAATGAGCGTCAGTTCGTCGATCAGGATTCGCAAGCCGGGGCGACAACCATGTAAACGGCCGAATAGCGTGGGCAGTGCGCCTTCGTCCATGCGGGTCCCGGTGGGTGCAATCAGGCTGAAGGAAGGCGCAAAGCGACCAAGCAGATCCGTCAAGGTACTTTCTGGGCTGCTGGCGTGGCCAAACCATTGCTCAATCAGGACATGGCTTTCCATGACTTCGTGCAGACAGAGATCAGCGAATGTAGTAGACATATGCACTCGAAAAACGACAGTGGAAGAGCGAGAAATATACCGAAAAAACGCGTTCACCCTAGACGGTGGGTTGCCTTTTTTTAACGGTCCAGTCTCAAAAAGCTGCCGAAGGTGCTTGCCCGGCGCTTTCACCCTATGCGAAACAGGGGTCTTCGCCGTCTGACGGGTACGCCTTTATTGGTGGGCGTTGTGACTCACCTTGACACAAATCCTGGCAGACTCCAACCGTGCGCCGCTGGATCGGGTGAACGGCTTTCTCGATGATGATTGTTCACTGCGATTCGCACCGCCTCCAGAAATACACCGACGCCCGAACGAGTTCGTGGGGAGGCAGACCTGGTGGCGCGGCAAGCGGCCAGGCTTGTCTAGATCACTAGCGTTCAATACATGGCAGGTCCCTCGCGTCAATATCTTGGTATTGATTCCTAGGAAAATGCCATGTCTTCCAGTTTTACCGCTCCATTTACCCCTGCCGGGGGTAGTGCGCTGGTGCCCCGTCCACCCTGGCACTATGCCGGCTGGCTGCTCAATGTGGGCTTTCAGTTTGATGCCGCGCAAGCCAAAGCGCTAGTGCCCGCCACCATCGGCACGGCGTTGGGCGTGGGCTGTGTGCATTTTGCGGATTGGCAGGCCACAACCGACGGCAGCGAGCTGCTGGACCCCGTGGTCGCGCAGTATCGGGAAACGATTGTGGTCTTGGCGGTGGAGCGACCCGATGGCCAGAAAATGGGCTATTGCGGCGCCATTTGGGTGGATCAAGACATTTCCCTGATGCGTGGCCTGCTGCAAGGCTGGCCCAAGAAGTTCGGGAGTACCTGGCTCACGCGTAGTTTGCCGCTTAATCACCCGGCCGCAGCTCCGTTGCAAGCGGGCACCCGGCTTGGCGCGAGTTTGGTCGTAAAAGAGCGGCGTTTGGTTGAAGCCACTGCGCAGCTCACCGGACGTCCGGGTAAAACGCTTGGGTTTCTGGCGGCCCCTACGGTCGGCGTTGTGGGTTTTCCGGATTTGCGTCGTCCCGATGCCACCACGCAGACGCAGATGTTGCGCGCCGATATCTCGAATCCTGTCTCCAGCGTCTGGCACGAGGCGACTGCAAACCTGAGGTTTTTTCCGCATCCCCGTGAGGAAATTGCCTTGCTAGGGGACTTGCAGGTTACGGACGCAAGCGCGGGGTGGTGTGGCTTGACGGTCAATGGAGCGTTGGATGGCTGACGAGCTCTCGCTTAAAAAGGGGTGATAGTGCTAGCGGCGGGCCTGGCGCTCGGACAGGCAGCGAATGTGTATGTCCTATCTGCCGACTATCATATTGGGCGCTGCATGAACGCATAACGCACCACCGAACGCCCTTGCTCGGTCTAGGTCTGACAGGCAGTCAAAATGGATAAACGGATTGACCGGCAGCCTCCCCACGCTGCATTGATTCCGTCTTCGGTACGCCGATGGCGGGTAGCAGGGCCGTCGGCGGCTTGCGATGTGGAACATGTGCGCCACGTGCAGGTAGGCCAGGAATGGGCACCTCACTGGCACGATGAGTGGTCCATCGGCGTCGTGGCGTCCGGCCGATGCCGCTTCAGCCTGGCGGGCCGTAGTATGGTCGCCACTGCTGGTGACGTGATTGCCATAGCTCCGTTAGTTGTGCATACCGGCGCACTGGATAGCGGTGAATTTGGAAATGGGGCTGATGTGGTGATGGTCTATGCTCCGCAAACCTGGTTGAGCCACGTTGGTTTGTCGGTGCCCGATGGCAGCGCGCTGACTCATGCGCCCTTGCTGGCGCACGCCGGTGCCCGCATTCAAACCCTGGAAGAAGCGGCGCTATGGGCTGGGCAAGCTTTGGCTGTACTGTGCGACGCGCAGGCGGTATTGCCACCCATTGAGCCGCCGCAAGGCGAACCTGCCGCGCGCGTGCTGCTCGCGTTGCGCGAGGCGGCATTGCAAGGAGGCAACGCGTCTGTGGCGGATCTGGCGCAGGCCTGTGAGCTTAGCCGCGAGTACTTTCATCGGATCGCGATTCGATGGTTGGGCATGAGTCCCAATGCCTATATTCGTGCTGTGCGCATGGGGTACGCTCGCCGTTTGCTGCTTTCGGGCGCCAGTATTTCAGCGGTGGCGCATGGCTGCGGCTTTGCCGATCAGGCGCACTTCACACGCTGGTTTCGCCGTTGCTTTGGCTATACGCCAGGTGCGCTGGTGATAGCGCAAGCGCAGCAGGACTGAATGGTTTTTCGTCCACGCTACCTGGCATGTGACGCCCGACGGCAGAAGCCAGGGGCGCCTCCCTGTTTCCGGCCGCCAGGGCGTCATGCGATGTTCTCTGGGAATGCGTGCGCAGGAGCTTGGGAGGCGAACACTTCCTTTGCTGCAAATAAGCCATTTAGCGCCGCGGGAAAGCCGGCGTACACCGCCATTTGGATAATGACTTCGATCACTTCTTCGGCCGTGCAGCCCACATTCAGGGCAGCATGAATATGCACGCGCAGTTGTGGCCCGGCATTACCGAGCGCGGTCAACGCGGCCACTGTCGCTAATTCTCTGGATTTCAGATCCAGACCGGGGCGCGAATAAATATCGCCAAACGGGAATTCGATCAGCAGGCGCGCAAAGTCAGGTGCGATGTCGCGCAGGCTATTGACGACGTTTTCTCCAGCGCTGCCGTCAATTTCCCGAAGTTTTTCCAAGCCGCGCAAATATCGTTCGTTGTTCATGGTCTTGTCCTTGAATGGGGTACAGGACGTAATCTATGCGCGCCTCGCATGACGATCCAATACCATTTTTGTGATACCTTTTTGGTATGAGTGATTCCATCGATCTGCGCCAGTTCCGCTACTTTCTCGCCCTGAGCGAAACGCTGAACTTCGGCCGCGCGGCCGAACGCCTTCATATTTCGCAACCGCCCTTGAGCAGGCAAATTCGCCAGTTGGAAGAGCAGTTGGGCGTGGCCTTATTCGTGCGCAACAAGAAAACGGTGGCACTCACTGAGGCCGGGCACGCTTTTCTTCCGGAAGTGCGGCGCACCTTGGCGCAATCCGAACGTGCTATCGCTGCGGCGCGTTCGGCTCGCGCCAAACAAGGAGGGCAGTTTGTGGTGGGTTACACCACCGTGTTTGATCGCAGTGTCATCCCTGACGTGCTGACGCCCTTGCAAGCGCGCTTTCCCGATTGGCACGTTCTAACGCGAGGCAAACACTCGATCGGCCTGGTTCGAGACCTGAAGGCCGGCGCCATCGATGCTGCCTTCATCGGCTTGCATACGCATGCACCAGGTCTGGTCGTCCAGACGTTAGTGGCAGAGCCACTGGTAGTGGCGCTGCCTAGCTCGCATCCTCTGGCCAGCAAGCGCCGACTTTCATTCGATGCGCTGCGGGGTGAGTCGCTGTTTTGGTTCGAACGTCGGTTAAATCCCGGGTTCTACGATTACTGCCAGGCCTTCTTCGAGCGCATCAACTTCCACCCCACGCTGCTGCCCGAACCGCCAGACCACCATATGTTGTTGGGTCAGATTGCCCAGGGTCAGGGTGTGGCCCTTATCTCGGCGTCGTTAATGAAGGTGAGGCGAGCCGGGGTGGTATTTCGGGCGCTTGCGCCTGTTGAAAATGAGCCCACCATGGGCATTGCGGTGGCGTATCTGGCGACGAACACGTCTGCCGTGTTGCCCGAGTTTCTAGCCTTGGTGAGCGCCACTCGCACGTAATTCTGTCGACCTGCTGAATGCAGGGGGCGCGTGGCGTGGTGCCACGGTTTTCGTCTCGTACGTCTCGCAGGCGCTTCTGGTTTCTGGCAAACTGGATTGTTCGCGCCGGTGTCGGCGCCTTCCTTTCGCGCCAACGCAGGGTTCTGCGATTGGCCGTATTGCAATTCGAACATTTCGCTATCGGGATAATCACGCCATGAAATATCGTCGCTTGGGTTCCAGCAATCTACGTGTGTCGCCGTTGTGCCTGGGCACGATGATGTTTGGTGAGCAAACGCCCGATGAAGAGGCGGCCAGCATTGTCGCGTCGGCGCGTGATCATGGAATTAATTTCATTGATACGGCTGATGTTTACAACCAGGGCCGTTCTGAAGAAGTGGTGGGTCAACTATTGCAAGGCGAGCGCCATGATTGGGTGCTGGCCAGCAAAATTGGCAACGCAATGGGCGACGGGCCGAATCAAGGGCATTATTCGCGGCAGTGGCTCTTTCAAGGCGTTGAAGCCAGCTTGCGTCGCCTGGAAACGGACTATCTCGACATTCTTTACCTGCATCGCGACTACCACGAAGAAAATCTGGAAGAAGCGCTGTGGGCACTTGGTGACCTGATTCGTGCAGGCAAGCTTCGCAGCTATGGCTTGTCTAACTTCCGAGGCTGGCGCATTGCCGAGGTATTGCGACTTTGTGAGAAGCTGGGCGTGCCCCAACCCGTCGTCTGCCAGCCGTATTACAACTTGCTCAATCGTGGACCCGAGGTGGAAATTCTGCCCGCTTGCGAGCACTACGGCATGGGTGTCGTGTCGTATAGCCCCATTGCACGAGGTGTGTTGACCGGCAAATATGCGCCGGGTCAGGCACCCGCGCCGGACACGCGCGCAGGACGTGGCGACCGTCGCATTCTCATGACCGAGTTCCGTGAAGAATCATTGGAAATTGCGCACAAGCTCACCCAGTATTGCGAGACGCGTGGCGTGCGCCCCGGCCACTTTGCAACCGCCTGGGTATTGGCGAACCCGATCATCACGTCCGTCATTGCCGGCCCGCGTACGCTTGCGCAGATGGAAGACTATTACGCCGCCCTCGACGTGCACATTACGCCGGAAGAAGAGGTCATGGTCGATGGCTGGGTGACGCCGGGTCACGCCTCGACGCCTGGCTATAACGATCCAAACTATCCCTTCTTTGGTCGACCTGTGGCTCGCAAGTAGGCCGCATTATTTAGCCGAGCGCAGGGGTAAGCATGGGGCAGGGCGCGTCGTGGCATCAGCCTGGCGCGCCCTGTTTTTTTAAGCCATTACGACGCCGGACGCTCACGCATGCGGGTAGTAGCATCTTGCGATGTGGCTATGTCGGCGACGCTGATGTCATCCACGATAGGTTTGCCACGCCCGATCATGGCGGCGCACCAGGCGGACACGATGCCTGCGAACACGACATAAAGACAAATCAGCCAAGGCTGCCCGGCGCCGGTTTTCAATAGAGCGGTGGCAATGATGGGCGTAATGCCTGAGGCAAAAATGCCGGAGAACTGGTAGACAAAAGAGATGCCGGTATAGCGCACCTTGGTGTCAAACAGTTCACAAAACATGGCTGCCTCCGGGCCATAGACTGAGGCATAGAGAATGCCGAGCGGAACCACAATGGCCAACCACACCAGCATGGTGTTGCCTTGGCTATTGAGAATGAGCCAGAACGCGGGAAAAGACGAGAACGCGGTAATGAGCGAGCCCCAGAAGTACACGCGGGTTCGCCCGATGCGATCAGACAGCCTGCCGAAGAACGGGATGAAAAAGCACATGACGACGGCGGCAAGCATGACGCCTATCAATGCCTCGCTGCGGCTGATGTGAACGGATTGTGTCAGGTACGAGATGGAGAAAACGCCAAACACATTGAAGAAAACGCCATCAATGTAGCGAGCCCCCATGCCTTTGAATACGTTGCCCGGATACCGTTTGAACATGTCCAGAAACGGAATGCGACTTTCGGCGTTCTGCGCTTTAACGGCTGCAAATTCCGGCGTTTCTTTGATATTCAGGCGGATGTACATGCCCACGGCCACCATCACGGCCGATATGAGGAAAGCCACGCGCCAGCCCCAGGCCATGAATTGTTCGTCGGTCAGCAAGGTGGACAATAGGGCAACGGTGCCCGAGGCCAGGCAAAGCCCGATGGCCAGCCCTACTTGTGGCAAGGACGCATAGAAGCCTTTTTTTCCAGGTGGCGCATATTCATACGCCATCAAGACCGCACCACCCCATTCTCCACCCAGGCCGATGCCCTGAAACACGCGCAGCAGCAACAGCAAAATTGGTGCCCAGATGCCGATCGTGTCGAAGGTGGGCACCAAGCCAATCAGAAAGGTGGCAACGCCCATGATCATGAGGGTCATGACCAACATGCTTTTGCGTCCGATGCGGTCGCCAAAGTGTCCGAAGATAAGACCGCCTAGCGGCCGCGTGACAAAGCCTACGGCAAACGTGGTGTAGGCCAACATGGTAGAGACCAACGGGTCGCCGGTTGGGAAGTACAGCTTATTGAATACGATGCCTGCAACGACACCATAAAGGAAGAAGTCATACCACTCGATGGTGGCGCCGATCAGGGATGCGGCGACGACTTTTCGTACTGCCTTCTCATTTTGCTGGGCCATGCTTGTCTCCTCGGGGGTGGGCGACATGGCGATGTCTGAGCTCGCTTCGGTCACCGTCTTGCGTTTTGAAATGCGGAAACTGCTCCTTTTGCTGCGGTGGGTCTCAAAAACTGGGAACCTGAATGGGGCGGGGCGTCACGGCGACACGCTGAACCTTATCTTGGCGTGCCTCTTCCAACATGAACTCGGCAGCGCGCTCAGCCAGCATGACGACCGGAACATTGGTATTGCCTGACACCAAGGTCGGCATGATGGAGCAATCCACCACGCGCAAATGACTGACTCCGCGTACGCGCAGACGCGCGTCGACCACCGCCATGGGGTCACTTGCCGGGCCCATTTTTGCGGTGCCCGAGGGATGGAAAATGGTGGCGCCATACTCCCGGCAGAAATGCAGAATTTCGTCATCCGTTTGCACGTCGTCGCCGGGCCGAAACTCGCGTTTCATCAAACTGTTCAGGGGCTCGGTGGCCGCCAGCTTGCGGGCATATTTGACCGACTCAACCGCCATGAACCGGTCATGCTCGGTGGACAGATAATTTGGCTGCATCGACGGGGCGGCGAACGGATCGGTCGAACGCAGGCGCACATAGCCGCGAGACTCTGGCCGCAACTGGCAGACGGAGTAAGTGCAGCCCGAGAACGGATGTACTTTGCCACCCGCCATGTCGGCAGACAGGGTGGCGAAATGAAATTGGGTATCCGGAGTGGCGTGGTGGGCTGGGTCTATCCGGCAGAACATGCCGCCCTGGTTAATGCCGACGGCCAAGGGGCCAGACCGGAACAGTAACCACTGCAAGCCCATTTTTGCGCGACCCGTCAGGGTGCGCAGTTGGTCATTCGTGGTGATGGGGCTCCGGGTTTCGTAGATGAGGCGGATCTGCAAATGGTCTTGCAAATTTTCGCCGACGCCGGGCAAGTCATGCACGACCTTGATGCCGAACTTGCGCAACAGCGCGGCCGGCCCGACGCCAGACAGCTGGAGCAGTTGCGGAGACTGCAACGCGCCTGCGCACAGCACCACCTCACCGCGTGCGCGCAGCGTGCGTACTTTGCCGCCCTGGCGATAACGCACGCCGCAGGCCCGCGTGCCTTCAAACAGGACGGCCATAACGTGCGCGTCGGTTTCAACGTGCAAATTCGGGCGTTGTCGGGCAGGCCGCAAATAGGCGACTGCGGTCGAACACCGTCTGCCATTGCGAGTGGTGAGCTGGTAGTAGCCCACGCCTTCCTGCTCTCCCGTATTGAAATCATGACTCTGTGGGATGCCCAGGGTGTTGCCCGCCTTGATCAAGGCCTGTACCAGCGGATGAGGTGTTTTGATGGAGGTGGCGTTCAACAGTCCATCGGTGCCATGTGTGGCGGCGGGGCCGAGGTCGTTATTTTCCAACTTGCGAAAATAGGGCAGGCATTCGTCCCAAGACCAGCCTGGGTTGCCAAGCGCGGCCCAGCCGTCGTAGTCCTGACGTTGCCCGCGAATATAGATCAGCCCATTAATGGCGCTGGATCCACCCAGTGTGCGACCGCGCGGCCAATACAGGCGTCGGCCCAGCATGTTGGGATCGGGGTCTGTGTAGTAACCCCAGTTCAGCACCTTGTGGAACATGGTTTTGCCGTAGCCGATGGGAATGTGGATCCAGGGGTTGCGATCTGGCGGCCCGGCTTCCAGCAGGCAAACCGAGTGCTTGCCATCCGCGCTGAGCCGGTTGGCCATGACGCATCCGGCGGAGCCAGCCCCCACCACGATGTAATCCACGGTTTCAGCCATTCCAAAAACCTCCATTTCTGCTTTGGCGCACGCGTTTTCCCTGCTACGTGATGCCGGGAGCGACTCATATACTCGGTTCAGGTTTGAAGCATTCTAGGAAGCGTGTGACGCGAGCAAAGCAATAAGTCTCGGGAGGCGGAAAAATGGAACAGAACTTGCACCTGCAGTGTCAAAATCGCGGTGCAACATTGACGGAATGCGATGACGCACCGCTGGTGACACCCGAATCCGAACCGCAAGAGGCATCACGCAATCTGCGCGCCTTGTTGGTGCTGGAACAGCTGGCTCGATCTCAGCACCCACCCACGCTGGCGCAATTGGCGCAGCGTCTGCATATGCCCAAAAGCACGCTGATGCGCCTTTTGGCCGCCATGCAGCGCGCAGGCTTTGTGGCTGCCACACCAACCGAACAAGGGTTTGTTCCAGGCCCTCAGGCGACGGCGCTCGCGATGGCAACGTTGCGCGCGTCAGCCTTCACCCGGGCGTGCCGTGCCGTGTTGGCACAATTGGTGTCAACACTGGGCGAGACCTGCAACCTGACGGCGCTGGATGGCGACCGTGTGGTGTACATGGAACGGGTGGAAACCGATGAGCCGTTACGTTTGTTTTTTGCAGTAGGTGGGCATGTACCCATGCACTGCACTGCAAGCGGCAAACTGTTTCTGGCTTCGATGACGCGACTGGAGCGCAGTCGCGTGCTGGCGCGATTGCCGCTCACCCGTAATACGCCGCGTACGTTAATCGACCCGGCGCAGTTGGAAGAAGAGCTCGAACGTCTGGCCGTGCGCGGCATCGGCATTGACAACGAGGAGTTCGTGCGCGGTATGAGCGCAGTGGCCGTGCCTGTGCGTGACCATCAAGACCGCGTGGTGGCGGCGGTCGCGTGTCATGCACCTACCGCCCGGGTCAAGATGGAAGACTTGTTGCGCGCCGTGCCCATCTTGCAGCGCGCCGCGCAATCAATGCGCGCCGTGCTCGCTTCGCCTGCTGGACCCGTTGATAAATAGTGAGGCGAGAGGCAGGCACCTACTGATCCAATCGCTATCTTCAGTGCGCTTGCACCCTCTTGAGGGCCCGACGAGAGCGGCTTTCCCATGCGGCGACCACAATGAGAATGAGCGTGGTCAGGCCACCCACCATGAGCAGGTCTGTGAGGTAGGCCAACGGGATGAGGATGGCCAAGAGAACCAGACCCGCCAGATGAGATAGCGGAAAGCGGTGGTACACCACCGTTTTGTAAATGCCATTGCCCATCAGATATAAGGCGGGGCCGCCGACCAAGGCAGCCAACGCGGCTGTGCTTATGCGTCCGTCCGGATGCGCAATCACCAATTCGTTGGCCACTGCGCTGACAATCACGCCCGCGATCAGAATCACATGCACATAATGAAAGTACGCACCGATTCGGCCTGGATCTGGTGCATGCACAATGGCTTCGCTGCCATCTTTGCTACTGGTGTCGAAGTACACCCACCACATGGCTACGGTGCCCAGGAAAGCGACCAGCATGGCAATGAGGGTAGGGATTTCCCAGTGTGTTTGCCCCCCTAACGTGGCGCCGGTAATCAGCAGCGTTTCACCTAGCGCGACAATCACGAAGAGTTGGCATCGCTCTGCCAGGTGGCCACCTTCAATTGTCCATTCTGCTGTGCTGGAGCGGCCAAGCCCGGGCAGCCGGAAACCCATCATGGGCGCCAGGTACTCGCAGGCTACCGCTGCCACCCAGAACCATAAACGTGTGTTGCCGTCGTTCAGGGCGCCGGCTATCCACAGCACTGCCGAGATGCACAACCAGCCAAGCATGCGCCGAAAGTTTGGTGCCAGCGGATGCGTGGACCTGAGGTGCAACACGATGAAAAAGGTGCGTCCCACCTGGATGATGGCGTAACTGACAGCAAAAATCAGGCCACCGGTGCCAAAGGCGTCGGGCAATACCGCCGCCATGATCAGTGCCACCAGCATCAAGGCAAACAGCATGATGCGCATGGGAATGGCGTCGGGGTCGAACCAGTTGGTGACCCAGCAGGTATATTGCCAGCCTAGCCACACCGCAAACCACAGCACCAGGGTTTGCACTGCTCCCAGCGCCGTCAGATTATGCAAGAGAGCATGCGATAACTGGGTGACCGCAAAAACGTAGACGAGGTCAAAAAAGAGTTCGCCATAAGACACTCGGGCCTCATGGCCGTCGCGGTGGCGTAACAGACTGGCGCTGCCCAAGAAACTCATGGCGTCCCGCTCCTTGTTTTGCTGCGAGACGTCAGGGAGAGTCGACGAGGCTCGCATCCGGGCCAGATGGCGATGTCAGCATACCTTGCGGCTTTACTTCAGTCGCGCCGCCTGGCCCAATTAATGCGACAACGTGGGCGTGCTGTGGGTGTCAAGATTACGGGTCTTGGTGCGCACGAGCACGGCGCTCAGCACGGCTGCCAACGCGGCAAAAATGGCACCGAGCAGGAAGGCCAACTGGTAGCCCCCGTTGAGTGCCTGCGCACCAGATGCCCCGGCGACAGTCAATGCGCTGGTCTGTCTTGCCGCCAGACTGGCAAGCACCGCCAGACCCAGTGCGCCGCCCATCATGAAGGCGGTGTTCACCACGCCTGATGCCAGGCCGGAGTCTTTGGGGTCAACATCGCTCATGGCAGCCAGCAGTAGTGGATTGAAGGCTACGCCGCTGCCCAAGCCCAGGAGCAACATGCCGGGCAGCACGTCCATGACGAAGCTGCCGTCTACGGGAGCACGGGCAAAGAGCGCCAAGCCAACCGCTGCCAGCAGCAAGCCCGTGGCAAGCGGCACGCGAATGCCAAAGCGCATGACCAGTCGAGCTGACAAGCCCAGCGAGAACGCCGCCATGATCAGATTCGAGGGCAGAAATGCCAAGCCAACCTGCAGGGCGCTGTAACCCAGCACAAGCTGCATATAAAGCGCTGATATAAAGAACCAGGCGAACATGGCAGCCGCCCACAAGACGCCCACCACATTGGCCGTGGCCACATTGCGCAACCGAAACAGGCTGAGTGGCATCAGCGGCGCGCAGACGCGGGCTTCGATGGCTATAAATGCAGCCATGAGCAGGGCCGCCGCGCCGAGCAGACCAATCGATTGCACCGACGCCCAGCCGGCCTCGTTGCTATTGACGACGGCATAGACCGCCAGCATCAGTGAAGCGGTGACCGTCAGTGCGCCCGCCGCATCAATACGTGAGCGCTGCACGGGACCAGCCGCAGGAGGCAACAGGCTGACGCACAGCGCGTACACCACGATGCCAATCGGCAAATTGACCAGAAAAATCCAGTGCCAGCTAAACGCACTGGTCAGCACGCCGCCAAGCAGCACGCCAATGCTGCCGCCACCGGCACACACAAAACCGTAAACGCCCATGGCACGCGCGCGTTCGCCGGGTTCAGTGAACAGATTCATGATGAGCGACAAGGACACCGCCGACACCACGGCGCCGCCGAGTCCTTGCGCGGCGCGCGCGGCAATAAGCATGGTCTGGCTGGTGGATAGTCCGCAGGCAAGCGACGCCAGGGTGAACACCGTTAAGCCCGCCAGAAACATTCTGCGGTGGCCGAAGAGGTCTCCCAATCGTCCGCCCAGCAGCAGAAACCCGCCGAAGGTCAGCATATAAGCATTCACGACCCAGACCAGCGACGTTTCCGAAAAACCCAGGTCTTCGCGAATAGAGGGCAGGGCGACGTTAACAATCGTGGTGTCGAGGACGATCATCACAACACCCAGGCACAACACCATTAATGCCCACCACCGACGAGAACCGTGAATGCCATGCGTCATTACTACTACTTTCCTTGTAGAAAGCGCATGCCCGCAGGGGCCGCGCGACTTATGCCGTTGTTCTGCCTCCGCTGATCATCCACGTGGTCTCGTAGCGATCCATCAGCATGCCGTAGGTTTCGGCCCAGAACGTTTTTTGAAGCGGCATGATAACGCTGCCGCCTTCGGCCAAGGTGTCGAAAACGCGGTGCGCGTCTGACATGGTGGGGTACATAAGCGACAAACTGACCCCTACTTTGCCCTGGTAGGGATGCCATCGATTGGCGTCGCTGGCCATCAGTAATTGTTCATCAAGTACCAGCCTGGCATGCATGACGCGGGCGGCATCTTCGGGCGTCAGCTCAGCCAAGCCAGCGCCCGACGTCGCGACGCCGGTTGTTCCGTCAACGTGAGGCGTGGCGAAGCCCTGAGCGTCGCCATACTTGATCATGGCCTCAAGCTTTCCCCCTAGAACTTGCGCGTAGAAGTGCATGGCTTCGGCACAATCACCGTTAAACGTCAGGTAGGCGGAAAGTTGGGGCATTGCGGCACCTCAGGAGCGATTGCGCAGCGGTAGCGAGCGCTTCAGGGGCCAGGGGAAGGGGCAAGATGAGCGCGCTGCGCACAGATGAGAAGGGCACCGTGACGGACGGCGTGGTACTGGCCATAATAGATCGTCAACGATGTCGCGCCATCCCCGTTTACGTAACGTGTTCTTTCAAACCGCAGACCGCCCTACATGGGCCAGGAGCCAAATATGAGTACGCTAACCCTGTTGTCGGACGATGAAGTGCAAGCCAGCCCGCAGGCGTGGGCCGTATTTCAGGATATTCGCGCCACGCGAAAATCTGATTTTGTGAACAATTTTTGGCGCGCCTTGGCGAATAATCCGGCGCAATTGGCGCGAACCTGGCAGCAGTTGAAAGATATTATGTTGGCCGAAGGCGAGCTGTCGCCCTTGACCCGCGAACTGATTTACATCGCAGTATCCACGGCCAACGGCTGCACCTATTGTGTGCATTCGCATACGGCGGCAGCTAAAAGCAAGGGCATGACTGAAGGGCAGCACGCCGAGTTGGTAGCGGTCATTGGTCTGGCCGCCCAGACCAATGCCATGGTGACGGCCATGCAGGTGCCGGTGGATGAGGCGTTCAACGTAGGCTGACAGCAAGACCGGCATCAAGCCTGCGCAGGCGGTGTGAGACACACCGTTTACCGGTTACGTAACTGATAAGGTGGCAATCATGGCAATGATTCCCTTGTTTCCCCTGGGTAATGCCTTGTTTCCAGACGGCGTGCTGCATTTGCGCGTATTTGAAGTGCGCTATCTGGATATGGTGAAGCGCTGCATTGCAGATGAGACCGAGTTTGGCGTTGTGGTGCTGCTGTCAGGCAATGAGGTTCGCAGCCCGGAAAGCCAGGAAACCCTGGCGCCGGTGGGTACCTTGGCGCGCATCACCCATTGGGATTCCAAAATGCCTGCGCTGATGGCCTTAACCTGTGTAGGGACCAGTCGTTTTCAGTTGCTTTCAACAGAACAGGCAAAATACGGCCTGTGGATGGGCGAAATTGAGCTGATTCTGCCGGATCCGGTGATAGACGTACCTGCCTCGTTGCAAGGTAGCGCGAATGCACTCGGTAAGCTGATTGCTCAGATGCAGCATGATCATGTGCCACTCAGCGAAATGCCGATAGCGCCGCCGTTCCGATTGGATGAGTGTGGTTGGGTGGCGGACCGATGGTGTGAGCTTCTGCCTTTCGCACCCGCGGATAAATCTCGAATGCTGGCACTGGATGATCCATTGCTGAGGCTTTCTGCAGTGCAACAAATATTGAATGACCGCGGGCTGGTGTTCTAGCCCGTTTGGCGTAATGAGTGTGTTGGGATTCCATGGATATCAAGATAGATGAAGGCCTGCGGGCTTATATAGACCCGCTGACAGAAGACGAATATGCAGCGCTCGCGCGCAGTCTGCTGGCCGAAGGTTGCCGCGACGCGCTCGTACTGTGGGGTGATTTGCTGATCGACGGCCACAACCGCTATGCCATTTGCCGCAAGCACGACATTGCGTTTCATACCGTCCAGAACACCAGCTTCAAGTCTATGGACGACGTGCATCTCTGGATGATTGACAATCATCTGGGGCGGCGCAGCGTGTCGGATTTTCAACGCGGGGTCTTGGCCTTGCGCAAGAAGGAAATCATGGACACCCGCGTGGCGGCACCTGTGGCTGCAGCGCCAGAGGTACCTGAGCAGGGTTCGGCCACCAATGAGTCCACCGCGTCGGGCTCTCCCCCTTGGGATGAAGGGACATCAACACCCGCCAGCCATGCACAAGTCACGGAACCCCTGACACGCCAGGCGCTGGCCCGAGCCGCGCGCCTCAGCAGCAATACTCTGGGCCAGATCGAGAAGATTCGTAAGGACGCTGCGCCTGAATTGGTGCGCGCGGTGAAGGACGGCACGATTTCAATCAACGCGGCCGCCGCAGTGTCGTCCTTGCCTGTGCAAGAGCAGACGGCAGCGGTGGCGGGCGGCAAGAAAGAGTTACAGCAGGCGGCGCGTCAGGTGCGGCAGGCCAAGGCACCGGCCAAGCCTGCCCCCGAACCCGAAATTCCTATTGATGACATCGACGACTACCCGGCAGAAGTGGCGCGCTTGCGTCATTTGCTCTTGGAGTTGACCGACGAACGAGACCAATTGAAGAAGAAAGTCATGCATCTGACCGTTGCCTTGGCAGAGGCACGTCGCACCGACGAGTAAGCGGATTACGGAGTCGAGCTTAGGTAGACGAAAAAATGGCTGCGAGAACTCGCAGCCATTTCGTTTATGGATTCGGGGTATTAACCGCAGCGGATCGCTTGCAGAACGTCTTTATCGTCCACGATAAGGTTCAAGCGAACGTTGTTGTATTCCATGGTCACAACTTGGCCAGGGCGTAGCAGACGTGCGGTGGTGCTATTGCTGCGCGTGCGCGCATCTTCAACCACGGCAGGCGTGGCTTTTTTGCCAATGAGTACTTGCAAGGGCTCTGCATCGCAGGTCTTGCCAGAGCTTGTCGGGTTTGAATAAGACGATGTTGATTCTGCCGCTGCTGATGATGAGGTGCCGGACGATGATGCGCTTGACGAGCGCTGAGATCCAGTAGGCGCGCAGGCGGTCAAACCGGCAAGCAAGAGGAAGGGAATCAGTTTGCGAATCATGGAAGGCTTCCTTGCAGTAGGGCAGTGAGCGTTCATGATAGACCAACGGCTTGCCCGGCGGCAGTGATGTGCAGCCATGTTGCGGGAAAGCCCCGTGGGTTGTTGGATCGACCCGACGGATCGACCTGACGACTCGGTGGCTCTTGGGGCAAGTTCAGGCGTCAGGCCCGGCGGCTGTGCGCTGTGCCGCCTGAAACCCGGGTAGTTGATAAAGGCGTTCTTGAATGAATTCAATGAACAGGCGCGCCCGCAAGGACTGGTACCGCCGCGAGGGATAAATCAGAAATGCTTCTTGTGCCGGGGCGTGCCAGTCTGGCAACACCCGAACCAGGTTGCCTGAGCTTACCAAGTCTTCCACGAGCCACGCGGGGCATAGTCCAATGCCCGCCCCAAGCGTGAGGCTTTCACGGATGGCGAGTGCGTTATTCACCCGAAACCTCCCGCGCGTTTGCACGGTAAGGCGTTGGCTGCCCTGATGAAGAGTCAAGGCGTCACCCGTGTCCAGCCAGGAAAATCGCACATAGTCGTGCACTTCCAGATCTTGCGGACGGGTGGGAGCGCAGCGCTTGGCCAAGTACGAGGGGGCAGCCACCAGGAAGCGGGGCGATTGGGCAATCTTGCGCGCGATGGCTTGCGGGGGCAGGGTGCCACCCAATCGCAAGGCGACATCCACGCCTTCTTCCACCAGATCGGCGAACCGATCATTCAAAATCAATTCAATCTGAATATCCGGGTAGTGGTTCAGAAATTGCTGAACAAGCGCATTGAGACGAAATTGTCCCAGGGCAACCGGGGCGTTAATGCGCAAAAAGCCGGCGGGGCGCTCCGTGAGGCCGCGCGCGTCGGCCACCGCCTCGGCATATTCCTCCAGCACTCGGGTGGCTCGGGCATAAAAGCGCTTGCCCTGCTCGGTGGGCACAACGCGAGTGGTACTGCGTTCCAGTAGACGCACCTGCATGTCACGCTCCAACGCTGCCACGATTTTGCTGAGCGCGGGCTGCGTCACACCTTGCTCTCGGGCTGCCGCCGACAAGGTACCGAGGTCCACCGCTCGTACAAACGCCTGCATCGCTCGCAAGGTATCCAAGACTGCTCCTTGGTCATTCCAATTTGGAAGAAGTGATAGTCAATTTACAGGGCTAGTGGTTAATTTTAGATGAACCTATCGTGCAATCACTCATTCACGATATCTAGGATTAATCATGACGACGCACACTCTTTTGGCGGCAGTTGCGACCGCAGTGGTATTGCAGACAGGCACATCCATGGCACAGTCGCCTGGCGCCCTACCTTGGATCAGCACTTGGACCGCCAGCCCGCAACCTGGTTGGGATGCCTCGTTTGTGCTGCCCACCGGCATGCCAGAGGCCTTGCAAGACCAGACATTGCGGGAAACCGTGAAGATCAGTGTCGGCGGTTCGCGCTTGCGAGTGGTGTTATCGAACAAATATGGCACGCAGCCCCTGGTGATTGGTCGCGCGCAAGTGGCGCGGTCCGTGGGGAGCGATGCGATAGACCCCAGCTCCGACCGTCGCTTGACCTTCGCAGGCCAGGCAAGCGTTACCGTGCCCGCGGGTGCGCAGGCGGTCAGCGATGCGGTCGATTTGCCGGTAGCTGCCTTGAGCGAGTTGGCCGTAAGTACCTACTTGCCGCAGTATTCACCGGTGACTACGTTTCATTGGGGTGCGCAACAGCATGGCGAGCTGGCTTCGGGCGATCTTGTCAGCGCCGAACAACTCAAACCTCAATCTCGTCTGGAGGGACGGGCTTTCTTGAGCGGGGTCTGGGTGGAGCCCATGCGCAGTACCCGGGTTGTAGCTGTATTAGGCGATTCCATTACGGATGGCAATGGCTCAACGCCGGAGGCGAACCGACGTTGGCCCGATTATCTGGCCAAGCGCATGGCGGTTCACGATGTGGGCGTGGTGAATGCCGGTATTTCGGGGGCGCAGGTGTTGAGTGATCGCATGGGCGTGAGCGCGCTGGCGCGCTTGGACGACGATGTGCTCAGCCAACCTGGTGTTAAAACGCTGGTGTTTTTTATGGGCATCAACGATATCGGCTGGCCAGGAAGCACGTTCGCACCCCACGATGCTCCGATGACTGCGGCAACACTAACCCGTGCGTATCGTCAGATCGTGGCGCAAGCGAAGGCTCGCGGTATTCGAGTCGTCGGCGCGACGTTGCTGCCTTTCGAAGCTGCGTTGAACAGCACGGCCATTGAGGGCTATTACACCAGGCAGAAAGATCAGGTGCGCCAAGCGGTGAACGAATGGATTCGAACAAGCGGCGTGTTCGATGCGGTGGTCGATTTTGATGCGCTCCTGCGCGACCCGACGAATCCAGCACGGATGCTGCCCGCCTACGACTCTGGAGACCATTTGCATCCAGGCGACCTAGGTTATGAGGCGATGGCGAATGCGCTGAACGTGGGAAATTTATTTGGCGAATGAAGGGAGCGCGCGGCTCGTAGAGCCGCTCTTGTTTGAACGACGCGTGACGGAATGGATTAGGTGTTGCGGATCAAATCGATCTGGCGTCGGTCACGTTTCGTGGGCCGTCCCGCGCTAATCTCACGAGCGGGTTCAGGCGCCAGGCGCCGCATTTCGGCCGCACGTTCGCGTGCAGCAATGCTCTCGGGCGTTTCTTCATAGAGCAAACGCGCCACTGGCGCTGGCCCGCGCACGCCGCTCACGGCCATCACGTGCACATGCACGGTAGGGTCTTCCTTGCGAACACTAACCAGATCACCGGGTGCCACTTCACGCGACGGCTTGGCAGCTTGTTCATTGACAAACACTCTGCCTTTGCCAATTTCAGTAGCCGCGAGGCTGCGGGTTTTATAGAAGCGTGCCGCCCAAAGCCATTTATCAAGCCGAATCTTGTCTGCCATGCGAACCACCAACCGGTTTTTTGCGAAGTTGTTCAATGATAACTGGCGTGGAAGAACCGGTTGAGGGTGCCCGCGGGCTCTTCCGGAACAGGCCATGCACGCAGCACTTTTTCAAGAAAAACCGACGTCTGGCCAACTAGGCGGGCCGCTTCAGTCCCACAAAGCTCCAGCTCACATCTGAGCGGTCCAACATGTCTCCTCGTGAACTGACATGCAGGGGCTCAAGACCATGTTGTGCCGCCAGCGCTATGGTTTCGTCGGCAGAAACATCAAACATGCGTCTGCCTTCTGGTACCGGGCCATGGCGCAAAGACATCACCAACGTGCCGCCCGGGGCCAGCAGACTGGCGATTGACGCCATGGCGACTTGCCGTTCTTGCGCATCAAGATGCATCCATACGGCCGTCAGCATGATGAGATCAAAATGCTGCTGGGTGGCGAGCATGACACGTAACGCAGGAAGCTGGTCGTCTTTCCATTCAATAGACAGTGCGGCATGAATGCGTTGCCCTTCATGGCGAAGCTCGGCCGTGGGTTCCACGGCGACGACGCGGTGGCCTTGGCGAGTAAGCGCTGCGGCATCGCGGCCAGAACCCGCGCCAATGTCCAGCACATTGCAGGGTTTGGCAGGGAACAGATGTAGAACGTCTCGGTGGACGTCCTCAAACGTAATGCTCTCGTAGCGCTTGGCCAATTGTTCTGCATGCTCGCCGTAGCCGGCGGTGCTGTTGGTGGGAACTGAAGTCATGAGGAATCAGGTTCGAAGTGAGGCAAGTGAGCTAGTGTAGGACTAGCGGTCAGGTATTTTTTGTCTGTCCTTATGAAACAAAAAATGCAACTAAATGGTTGCATGTTTGGGCAAGTGGATAGATAATCGTCCACAGCAGTTATAGGCTCGCGCACCTGGCCGCTAGCCGTCACCTGATCCGAGGAGGGACGCTGACATGAACACCATTTCAGAAACCGATCAAATTCAGCGCAGTGTTGTCATTAATGCGCCACGGGCACGCGTGTGGCGTGCACTTTCAAACGCCGAAGAATTTGGCACCTGGTTCGGCGCTGACCTGAAGGGCCAAACCTTTGCGCCTGGACAGCGTGCACGCGGACTCGCTTCGTGTTCTGGCCACAAGGAGATGTATTTCGATGTGGTCTTCGCGCGCATCGAGCCGCAAAGCCTGTTGTCGTTTCACTGGCATCCATACCCCAGTGAACCCACGGAGGACTACAGCCTGGAAAAACCCACGCTAGTCACGTTCACGCTGGCAGACGCGCCCGGCAATGGCACCCTGTTAACAGTGGTCGAATCCGGTTTCGACAACGTGCCCCCATCCCGCCGCCTGGAAGCGTTTCGGATGAATAGCGGCGGTTGGGACGAGCAAATGAGCAATATCGTTCGCCATGTCAGCACCTAGCGCCCGTGCACTCGGCATGCCCGTGCTCATCCGCTCAAGCGAGGCGCTGGCGAATGTGTTCGCGGCGCTTGGCGACCCAACTCGCTTGAAGCTGGTGGCGGTGCTGTGTGCGGGCGGCGCGTTGTCGATTGCACAACTTACCGCCAGCACGGACATCAGCCGGCAAGGCGTCACAAAACATCTACAGGTGTTGGCAGAAGCGGGTGTGGTGCGCGATGTGAAGCAGGGGCGCGAACGCCTATGGCAGTTAGAACCAGGCCAAATCGAAGAAGCTCGTCGTACCCTGGAAGTGATTGGTCAAGAATGGGAAGTGGCGTTGGGCAAGCTAAAGACGTTTGCGGAATTGGGTTGACGGTTGGCAGCAAAAAGATTGGCGAGGCCACTTTGACATCGCACATTGCATCGTCTCGCTCTTGTGCACCAAATGGATGACCGTCGACAAGCGGCACGCGCCAGGCAGGGGGGGCGTTCCGCTTGTTTCAGATCAAATCTTCGCCGGTAAAGTGGGCAAGCTGCCCATCTCAACTTGAAAAGCAGCCGCGCAAGGCCTAAGGTGGACTTCTCCGTTTTATGGCAACTTGTCACGATGTCCAGCACCGACCGAATTCAGACCCTGGGCGAAGAAATCGCCAACAGCATCAGCCACGGCCTGGGCGCCCTGGGCGCTTTGGTGGCCGCGCCACTTCTGATTGTGGCAGCCGTTCAACGCGGTGACGCCGCTTTCGTCGCTGGCGCGGCTATTTTTGCCGCCACCATGTGCCTGTTGTATCTGGCCTCCACCATTTATCACGCCTTGCCGCCTTGCCGTGCCAAGCAGATATTCAACGTGCTGGATCACTCCGCCATCTATTTGCTCATTGCTGGCACCTACACGCCGTTTACGCTGGGTACGTTGCGTGGCCCGTGGGGTTGGACATTGTTCGGCTTGGTGTGGAGCATGGCGGCGTTGGGCGTTGCGCTCAAGGCAAGCAAGCGGCTTGACCGGCCCATTCTGTCTACCGGTCTGTACCTGGCCATGGGCTGGCTCGTCATCATCGCCGTGAATCCCATGCTGGAACGAGTTCCCTCGGGCGGCTTGTGGTGGTTGCTGGCCGGTGGCATTGCCTATACGGCCGGTGTGCTGTTCTTCGTGCTGGATTCGCGATGGCGCTATGCCCACTTTGTGTGGCACCTGTTTGTGCTGGCTGGTACGGTCTGCCATTTCTTTGCGGTGCTTTGGTACGCAGCCTAACGCGATGGTCAGTCAAGATAGCGGTGAAGGGCGACGCTGCCTGGTTAGGGCGGGGTTTCGCCCTATAGCAGCGCAGCGCCTTTTTTTCGTGTGAATTGAGCCAGGGACTGCAGCGCCAGGGCGTGCATGGCGGCCACTGACGGCAACAAAGTTTCTTCCTTCCGGGTCAGCACCCCCACAATTCGCTCCACGGTTGGTTCTGTGAGCGGCACAAAGACCAGCCCGGTACTTGTGGCGGGCCGTGCCAAGACGGGCAGCACCGTTATGCCCAGCCCGCTGAGTACGCTGGCTAGTAATGACGCGCGATTCGACACCACGATAGCGGGGTCTTCGATAGCAGCGCCCAACAGCCGGTTCTTCAGTGTTTCGAATGTGGCGTTGCCAATAAGTCGCTCTTCTGACAATGCCGCCCAGGTTACGGGGCCGCGGCGTCGAGCCAGTGGATGACTCTTGCGGCAAACCAGACCAAAGGCGTCTCGCGCGACTGGCGAGAACGCAACCTCCGCTGTGCGTGGCACCTCTCCGGCCACGCCGACGTGGACCTCTCCTGACAACACGAGTCGATGCACTTCTTGCGATGGCTCATCCATCGCGCGGAGTCGAATTCCCGGGTGATTGTGTGCATAGCGTTCCAGTAACTGCGGCAACCATTCGTCGGCCAGCGATGGCATGACGGCCAGCGAGACCGGACCCTGCTTGCCCATGCCGAACTGCCTTGCGGCTTCCAACACCCGGTCATGGGTGGATAGCAATTCGCGGAACAAGGGCGCCACCGCCAACCCCAGGGGCGTCAGTTGGGCCCGCTTGCCGGGTTCGAACAAGGGGGCACCCAGTTGTTGCTCCAGATCCTGCATGGCCGCCGATACGGCGGCCTGCGAGCGAAAGGTGCCCTGCGCCGCAAGCCGGAAACTGCCGTGGTCTGCCGCCAACAGGAATTGGCGAAGGTGCTGGATCTTTAGCGGCGTAGGCATGGCTAGTGTTCAGTAAATTCGGATTTTCCGAAATTAGCTTACGTTAATTTGGATTGTCAAGATTGCCACCACGACTCAACAATGACCTGTCTTTCATCCAGCATGTATTGGAGTTGCGCAATGTCTTTGCAAGTACGCAAGATAGTCAGTTATGTCGAGAAAACCTGCATCGAGGGTGGCAAGGTGGCCGAGCGTCCGCTAGTGATGATCGTGGCCGCCGCGATCATCCGCAATCCGTGGGCGGGCTTGCCGTTCCAGGAAGATTTGCGGCCGCAAATCATGGAAACGGCACCACCTCTCGGGGAACTGCTGGTCGCGGAAATCCTGCGTCAGGCCGGGTCTGCCGATCAGATCGAGGCCTATGGCAAGGCTGCCGTGGTGGGCACGGCCGGTGAAGTGGAGCACGCCTCTGCGTTGATTCATACGTTGCGTTTTGGCAATGCTTATCGCACCGCAGTTGGCGGTACCAGTTACCTGAGCTTTACCAACACGCGTGGCGGGCCAGGTTGTGTGATTTCGGTGCCGCTGATGCACAAGCACGACGAAGGCTTGCGTTCGCATTACTTGACGGTGCAGACAAACATTTCTGATGCTCCCGCACCGGACGAAATCGTGATCGCGCTGGGTGCTGCGACCTCCGGTCGACCGCATCACCGGATTGGCAATCGCTATTCAGATCTGCAAGAACTGGCACAAGAGGCGCAAGCCAAATGAACATGTCTTTGCGACGTTCCGGATGCGGCGAGCCGTTAGTGTTGTTGCATGGCGTCGGACTGGACCACAGAATGTGGGACGATCTGGTGCCGCTGCTGGAGCCCCATTTCGATGTGCTGCGCTACGACCTCTTGGGTCACGGCGCTGCACCCCGTATTCAGGATGTGGTCACGGCACAGAATTTCATAGAACAACTAGACATCATGCTGGAGCAGGCAGGGTGGCGCAGCGCCACTGTGCTGGGCTATTCGATGGGAGGGTTGATTGCTGGCGCCTATGCCGCAGCCAGAACCGAGCGTGTCACACGCTTGGTTCTGCTCAGCACCGTATACCAGCGCACGCCCGATGAAGCCCGCGCCGTGCTGGCGCGGCTGGATGCCGCAGCCACGCAGGATGTTGAAGCTGGCGCGCAGGTATCCTTGGCGCGCTGGTTCACCCCCCATTTTCAGGCCGAGCACCCTGACCGCGTGACCCCTATCGGGCAGCGCCTCCTGGACAACGACCGTAGCAATTTCCTGGCCGCCTATCGCCTGTTTGCTCAAGGCGATCCGATTCTGACGCAGGCTGCAGCGAATATTGTCTGCCCCGTGCTGGTGATGACCGGTGAGGACGATGTCGGATCTACCCCCCGGATGACGCGAGACCTGGCGTCTGCCTTGCCCTGCGCCCGCGCACAAGTGGTGGCGGGCCAGCGCCATATGCTGCCGGTGGAGGACCCCTACACCGTGGCTACCGCGTTGCGCGAATTTTGCCAGGCGGGCACTAGCGAATCGTCCAACGCATAGAGACGATCGGCGAATAAGCCACCACGGGTGGATTTGGAGACAAACAACATGCAACGCAGAACACTTATCAAGAGTCTGGCCACCCTGGCGATAGCGCCGCTGGCCGCTACGCGAGCCGGTCACGCCGCTGCGCGCGAGGCACCCTTGCGCGTTATCGTGCCTTTTCCGCCCGGCGGTGGCACCGACGTGCTGGGGCGAGTCATTGCCGCCACGCTGGAGAGTGCACTTGAGCGTTCCGTCATCGTCGAGAACAAGCCGGGCGCCAGCGGCATGCTCGGCGCTGACTACACGGCCAATGCGGCCAGGGACGGCAGCATTCTCCTATTCGCCGGACTCGTGCCTTCAGTGCGCTACTACGCGCGTCCGGCCGAAGAGGTCCTCAAACAGTTGGCACCCGTTTGCCTTATCGCGAGCTCTCCCTTCATGGTGGCGGTCAACGCCGACCTGCCAGTCAAGACGCTGGGCGAACTTGTCGCCCGGGCGAAGGGCGAGCCGAAGGGCTTAACGTTCGGCTCGCCGGGCAATGCCACGCCGCAGCATCTGGCGACCGAGTTGCTTGAGGCCGCATGCGGCATCGATATGCTTCACGTTCCCTATCGGGGCACGGGCCCGATGATGACGGACCTGCTGGGTGGACAGATACAACTAGTGGTCGCCACCGTGGCGGCGGTGGAGCCGTATCTGAAAAGTGGACGCCTGCGGGTGCTGGCGGTGACCAGTCAGGAGCGCCTGGCCAAATATTCGACCATACCGACCGTGGCCGAGAGCGGCTTCCCGGGCTTTAGCGCGCAAATCCAGTTTGGAACCTACTGCGCGGCGGGAACGCCCGAGTCCATCATTGCCAGGTTGAACCAGGGCATCAACCGCGCGCTGCAGTCCGAGGCGGTGCACGCCAAGTTGGCGGAACAGGGCTTCCAACCTACTGGTGGCACGCCTGCGCAGTTGCAACAGGCGCTGCTGGCGGAAATCCGCGATGTGGCGGGGCTGGTGCAGGCGGGCAAGGTGCGGATCGAGCTTTAAGTCGTCAGCCGGGAAACGTCTTGAGAATCTGCGCTTCCCGGATCCGCCCCTTTAAGCACGGATTCGAAAGGTGCTATCTGTCGCCGCGCCGATGATGCTTGCTAGATCAATAGAGTCATTTAGACTAGGTGAGTCTGGATGACTCGATGCCATCGCTGAACGTTGCATGACAGTGTTGTCCATCCTGACATCTTTTTCAAAAGGAGATCGTCAATGATGCAGACAACGACTATTGGCTTGGGGAAGTTGGAAATCCGATACCTGATAGACGGTTCGAAAACCGGCACGATGGGTATGTTTGAATTAACGGTTTTTCCCGATGCCAACGTGCCACCCCCGCACAGCCATTCCAATAACGAAGAAATCGTCTACGTGCTTGAAGGCACGTTGCGATACGCGGTGGGAGAGGACAAGCGGGATCTGAAAGTAGGCGACTCAATGCACACGCCCAAGGGTGTGGTCCATGCGTTCTCGAATCCTTTTCCCGACGTCGCTCGCGCTTTAATTGTGCTGTCTCCGGATATTGGGGCGCAGTACTTTCGTGATGTCGGTGACGTGATAGCCAAGGGTGGGCCTCCGGACAAGGCGGCGTTGGTGGCCGTCATGGCGCGCTATGGTCTGGTGCCCGGCGCGCCTGCTGGCGCGTAGCAGTCGTGGGCCTCGATGCGCAAGGCCCATTCTTTCGGTCAAGGTGTTTTTAGCCGCGACGGCATATCCGCCACGTCGCTGCAAACCGCCAGCACTTCGGCTGGATTTTTGCTAAGAGATAAGTAGACATGTCCGATGCTGCTGTCAAAGTAGGCGGACTCCAGCTTGCTGAGTACGACGCTGTCACCGTTTTCGAATTGAATGCGGACTTTGCCTGACAGCACCACGACAAACTCCTGGCCCGGGTGCCGGATGTAGTCCTCAAACTCTACTACTTTGCGCGATTCGATCAGGGCCAGCATGGGCGTCATTTTCTTGCCTGGGTATTCGCCCATGAGCAAGCGGTAGTGATAATTTTCCGTGACGTAGTCGCGGGCGTCATTGAGTTTGTTTTTGACAAAAGTGGGGGCGACGGCGGCTTGCGAAGTGTCTCGCAGCATGAACATGCGTGTCATGTCGATGTCTAGCGCGCGCGCCAGCGCGGCGAATTTTTCGTAGCTCAAGGCTATTTGCCCAAGCTCGGCTTTAGATATGGTCGATACCGCAATGCCGCTGGCGCGTGAGAGCGTCTGCAAGGTCATTTTTCTGGCCTTGCGCTCCGCTCGCAGGCGCGCGCCCATCTCTTCCTTACCGACGATTTCGGGGGGAGCTGTATTACCGGGTAGGGCCATGTCGCGATTTGGCATCAGTGGGTTGAAATAGGGCGGGGCCCGCAGGCCCCGCCGCGTGTAGGTCGGATTGTAACGAGTGCGGCCAAGTCAGGCGGCTGGCCAGGCGCGTCCGACCAGGTGGGAATGATGCGTGCTCAGGGGACGCTCCTATTCAGAACCCGACCCGCATGTTGCCCGGTGAACGCTTGCTCTTGCCAGACGGGCACGCCATTGACATAGACCGAGTGAATGCCGGTCGCGCGTTCCGTGGGGCGTTCGAAGGTGGCGGAATCGGCCACGGTGGTCGGGTCAAAGACCACCAGGTCAGCGAAGTAGCCGGGTTGGACTTGACCCCGCTCAGCGAGGCCGAATTTGGCGGCGGTCAGGCCGGTCATTTTCCAAACGGCGGTTTCCAGGGGAAACAGACCCAGGTCGCGCGAGTAGTGGCCTAACACGCGAGGGAAAGTACCCCACAAGCGAGGGTGGGGGCGCTCGTCGTGAGGCAGGCCGTCAGAGCCGATCATGGTGGGCGAAAACGCCAGAATGCGCTGCACGTCGGGTTCGTCCATCATGAAGTAAATGGCGCCCGCGGGTTGCAAGTCTTGGACCACATCGTATTTGGATTTTCCCCGCTCGGCGGCAACTTCGTCCAGGTCGCGCCCGCTCAGTTCCGGGAAGGGTTTGCACCAGGTAATCAGCGTGCGGCCCGCCAACAGGACACGGTCTTGCTTGAGCATGGTGGAGCCGGCCACGTAGGGATAGGCGTCAAGCGAGATGTCCTGCTTGGCCATGGCGGCCTCGATAAGCGCGAGCGTTTCCTTTGAGCGGCCAAAGTTGGGTTTTCCCATGACTTTATGGTGGGAAATGATGACTGGCACGTCGAGCTCACGGCCGATACGGAACGTTTCTTCCAGAGCTTGCACGATGTGTTCGCCTTCGTCGCGCATGTGCGTGGCGTAGAGGCCTCCGTGCGTGCTCAATGGGCGGCAGACTTCGATGATCTCTTCGGTGCTGGCGCAGGCGGCGGGAGCGTAAAACGTGCCAGTGGATATACCAATGGCGCCACTGGCCAGTGCGTCGTCGGCCAGCGATTGCATGACCTTTATTTCTGCTGGCGTGGCTTCGCGTTGCAGGTCAGGCATGACGGCTGCGCGCAGTGTGGAGTGCCCCAGCATGCAGGCGGCGTTGACGGCGGCGGGGGTGGCACGTAGTGCATCCAGGTAGTCAGAGAAACGTTCAAAATGGTATGAGCCGCCTTCGTCGAGCAGGTCAAGAGGTGCGGGCGGGTTTGCGTGCGCGAGCGGGGCCAGGCTGATGCCGCAATTGCCCGTAATCACGGTGGTGACGCCTTGCGAAATCTTGGGCGTCATGTGGCGGTGTTTGAGCAGGTAGTTGTCGTCGTGCGTGTGCGAGTCGATAAAGCCGGGTGAGACTACTGTTCCGGTCACGTCGATGCGTCGATGGGTGTGACTGGCGCTCAGGTCTCCGATAGCGGCGATTCGGTCACCGCGCACGCCTACGTCTGCAAGGCGACCAGGGGTGTTGGTGCCGTCAATGACGGTGCCACCGGCCAGAATGAAATCATACGGGGTAGCGTCAAGCTGGGACATGTGGAACTCCGACTAAAGGGATGCTGGCAAAGTGGCAGGCAACTTGCTGGTCGGCAGTGACCTGGCGGGGCAAAGGCGTTTCTTCGGCGCAGCGTACTTGCGCCATCGGGCAGCGGGTACGAAACGCGCAGCCTGACGGTGGAGATAAGGGACTGGGAATTTCTCCTTTCAGCACTTCGACGGGCTTGCGTTCGCCCTGGCGCGCGGAGGGCACCGATGCCAGCAGGGCGCGCGTATAGGGGTGGGCTGGGCGTTCGAAGATGGCATCGCGGGAGCCTATTTCCACGATCTTGCCCAGGTACATCACCGCGACGCGATGGCTGATATGGCGCACCACACTCAGGTCATGAGAAATGAAGACATAGGTCAGGCCCAGGTCTCGTTGCAGATCCATCAGCAAGTTGATGACCTGAGCCTGGACCGAGACGTCCAGTGCCGACACCGGCTCGTCACAGACGATCAAGCCCGGCTCCAGTGCCAGGGCGCGCGCGATGACAATGCGTTGACGTTGGCCGCCGGAGAATTCGTGGGGATAGCGCTCCGCCGCATCCGGGCGAAGGCTGACGCGGGCCAATAGTTGCGCGATCCTTTCGCGGATGGCGGCAGGCTTGTATCCGAAGTTTCGCAGCGGCTCACCGATGATGTCGCGCACCCGCATGCGCGGGTTCATGGAGGAAAACGGGTCTTGAAAAATGAACTGCATGCGTCGCCGCATGCTGCGCAGCTGCGTGTTGTTCATTTTTGCAAGATCTTCGCCTTCCAGCAAAATGCGGCCTTCAGTGGGATCGGTGAGCCGGATCAGACATTTGCCGGTCGTGGATTTTCCACAGCCGGACTCACCCACCAGGCTGAGTGTCTGGCCGCGAGGAACGGATAAGGAGATGCCGTCGACGGCGCGCAGCACTTTTGAGGTTGCTCCGCTAACTGGAAAGTATTTTTTCAGGCCAATAACTTCCAGCATGGGGACGGCCATTGACGCATTGCCGACTGAGAGAGGAATGTCTTGCAGGTTCATGGGGGGCTCACGCAATCATGGCGTTGGTTGCGGTCGCAGGCGCGGCCGCAAGCGTAGGAACCGATACCGATTCGGTCACATGGGCCCAACACCAGACACGGTGACGGCTACCGGCATCGACCGCGGGCGGCGCCTGCTCGGCGCAGCGAGCTTGTACCTGCGGGCAGCGGGCGGCGAATGGACAACCGCGTGAGTCGGGCGTCATCACGGGAACAATGCCGGGTAGTTCGGCCAGACGTGCCGTATGGTCTTGACCTGCGACAAAGTCCGGCAGGGAGCGAATAAGCGCCTGAGTGTAGGGGTGCTGCGCGTCATCCAGCACATCGTCAACACTGCCTTCTTCCACTTTGCGGCCGGCATACATCACGATGACGCGTTGGCACATTTGCGCGACGACACCAAGGTCGTGCGTGATCAGCACAATCGCCGTGCCGAGGCGGGCCTGGATGTCTCGGAGCAGGTGCAGGATCTGCGCCTGAATGGTGACATCCAATGCGGTGGTGGGTTCGTCGGCGATCAGAACTTTGGGTTGGCACGCGAGCGCCATGGCGATCATGACGCGCTGGCGCATGCCGCCTGACAGTTGGTAGGGATACTCGAGCACGCGGCGTTCGGGGTCGGCAATTTGCACCAATTCGAGCAGCGCTTGCGCTTGTGTCATGGCGTCTCGGCGCGACATGCCTTGGTGCAGCATGAGCGATTCACTGATCTGCTTGCCCACCGTGAATACGGGGTTCAACGAGTTCATGGGCTCTTGGAAGATCATCGAGATCTGGTTGCCCCGGATAGCGCGCATGGTTTTTTCGGGGAGAGCCAGCAGATCGTGGCCGTCGAACTCGATGCTGCCGGCAGACACGCGCCCCGGGGTACGCAACAAGCGCATGATGGACAGCGCTGTGACACTTTTGCCGCAGCCGGATTCGCCAACCAGGCCCAACGTTTCTCCTGGCATCAGGTCAAACGAGAGACTGTCGACGGCCACCACCGTGGAGTCTTCGCCATCAAAACAGGTGGTGACGTTGTGCACGCGCAAGACTGGAGTCGGTTGCATGTGCGCTCCTATAGCTTTTTAGCCAGACGGGGATCGAGCATGTCACGCAGCCCGTCACCTACCAGATTGACGGCCAACACAGCGACGCCCAAGAACAGGCCTGGATAAAGAATGATGTGAAATGCCACGGCCACGAAGTTGCGGCCTTCGGCCATGATGTTGCCCCAGCTTGGCGTTTGGGGCGGAATGCCCACGCCAAGGAAGCTCAGTACCGCCTCGGTCAAAATGGCCGATGCGGCGATGAAGGTGGCTTGCACCGTCAAGGGGGCGAGCAGGTTGGGCAGGATATGGCGACGTAATATGGCGGGTACGCGGGTGCCAACCGAGACGGCCGCTTCAATATACGGCTGCTCGCGAATCGTTAGAACCAGCGCTCGCACCAGACGCACGACGCGAGGCACTTCAGGGACAACGATCGCGATGATGACGGTGACCAGCCCCCCTCTGAGGGTGGCCATCAGGGCGATAGCCAGAAGGACGCCAGGGATGGCCATCAGGCCATCCATGATGCGCATGATCAACGCGTCTACGCCGCGGAAGTAGCCAGCGAGCATGCCCAGCACCACCCCGACGACAGTGGCGACAACCGCCACCACGATACCTACCAGCAGCGAGATGCGCGAGCCCCAGATAGTGCGGGAGTAAACGTCCCGGCCCAAGGCATCCGTGCCGAAAAAGTGTTCCGAGGAAGGTGGCTTCATGCGTGCCATTGGGTTGATGTCTTGCGGGTCGACGGTGGCCAGCCAGGGGGCCGCCAACGCCATCATCGCCAGCGCCACCAAGATGGCACCGCCCACAAACAGCATGGGGTGACGCCGCAGCGATCTGAGCGCGCGTAGGTAGCGCGGGCGTGGAAGGGGAAGAGGCAGAGTCGTCGTAGTCATGCGTTGCCCTTCTCAGAAACGGATGCGCGGGTCGAAGAGCCGGTAGCTCAGGTCGACCAGCAGGTTGATCAGCACATAGATACCCGAGGCCACCAGCAAAACGCCCTGGATAACGGGGTAGTCGTAGCGCAGGACAGCGTCGATGGTCAGACGGCCCAAGCCTGGAATGGCGAATACGGTTTCAGTAACGACGACGCCGCCAATGAGCAACGCAACACCCACGCCGATCGTCGTGACGATAGGGTTGGCTGCATTTTTCAACGCATGCCACACGATTGGGCCCGCAGACAATCCCTTGGAGCGCGCGGTGCGAATGTAGTCTGCGGACAGGGCTTCAAGCATGGTGGCGCGCGTCATGCGAGTGAGCAACGCCATGTAGACCAGGCCAAGCGAAAGGCAGGGCAGCACCAAGTGGCGCAGGTAGGGAATTACGCCATCGGTCAAGGGCTTGTAGCCCTGTACGGGTAGCCAACCAAGCTTGATGGAAAATCCATAAACGAGGAGGTATCCGATCAAGAATACCGGCACGGAGAACGCGCACACCGCGCCGACCATGACGAGTCTGTCCAGCCAACGCCCCGCGTTCCAGGCTGCCAGCACACCCAGTGGCACGGCCACCAGAACGGCAAACATCATCGTGAAAAAAGCGATCGACAGGGTGGGTCCCATACGTTGGCCGATCAGTTGGGATACTGGCATCTGAGTGGACATCGAGGTGCCTAGATCGCCCGTAGCGATGTGGCTGACCCAGATGCCGAACTGTTGCAACATCGGTTTGTCCAGGCCCAGGTTCTGGCGAATTTTTTCGACGTCGTCGGCGGTGGCGTTGTCGCCTGCGATCACCGCCGCGGGATCACCCGGCGACAAATGGATCAACATGAACACCACGACCGCGACGACGGCCATGACAGGAATGACGGCCGCGATGCGGCGCAGAATATATTTCACGCTGATTTCCCCCTGGCTTGTGGCCGGGCGCAGCAGGCGCCCGGCGTCTGCCTTACGGTTTCTCGATGTTCCACATCACCGGAATACCGGTTTTCATCAGATCGGTGTGGGTCAGACCGCGTACTGCGAAGACGGGTTTGAATTCTCCCCACATGACATAAGGTACGGTCTGGTAGGCGCGCGCCTGCATTTGCGCCGCGATGTCCTTGCGCTTTGCCAGGTCAGTTTCGCGAATCCAACTGGTGCGTAGCGCGTCGAGCTCCTTGTCGCACGGCCAGCCCGGCAGACTATTGCCGCATGCGGCGGACAACCAAGGGTTGGTGACTGGGGTGCTGGCGTCGTAGTAACCCCCCCAAGTCAGAAAGACGTTCCAGCCGCCTTTTTCAGGAGCGTCTTTCTTTAGGCGACGGCTGGCCAGCGTCGCCCAATCCATCGACTGCAGGTCTACGTTAATGCCGGCTTTTTTCATGTTTTGCGCAAGCACCATGACGGCCGGGGCACTCAGGTGGTCGCTCGGATAGAGCAGCACTACCTTTTCGCCTTTGTAGCCAGCCTCCTGGAACAGTTGTTTGGCGCGTGCGAGATCAGGTTTCGCGAATGGGGCCGCACCGGCGTCGGTGGCCAATGGCGAGCCGCAGATATAGAGCGTGGCGCAATAATCGACCCGATATTTTTCGGGGTAGCCTATGGCCGACACCATTTCCTTCTGGTTGATCAGGTAGTACAAGGCCTGGCGCGCCATCGGGTTATTGAACGGCGGATGCAGCGAGTTGACGATGACCATGCCCTGTGACGCGACCGAGGTGCTCACGGTGATGTCCTTGTTGCCCTCAAGGACGGGCAGGAAGTCTGGTGTGATCTGTTCGATCATGTCGACTTCGCCGTTCATCAGTGCCGCGGTGGCCGTATTGCCGTCAGGGATGTAGATCCACTCGACGCGATCCACCTTGACGTTCTTGCCGCCAGCCAGACCATCGGCGGGTTCGGTGCGCGGAACATACGCGGGGTTCTTCACGTAAACCACTTTGTTGCCGGGCACCCATTCGTCGCGCTTGAACAGGAAGGGGCCAGACCCCACCATTTCCGTGACTTGGGTGTTTGGGTCCGTCAGGGCCAGGCGTTTTGGCATGATGAAGGGAGGCATGCCGGAGGGCTTGGACAAGGCGTCCAATACCAGACCGAATGGCTCTTTCAGCGTAATTGTGAAGGCGTTGGCGCTCGTGGCGTTGAGTTCTGCGCCAGCAGCCATCATGGCCTGGCCAAGGGTGTCTTTCTTTGCCCAGCGCTGCAACGACGCGACGGCGTCCTCTGCCGTGACAGGCGTGCCGTCGCTGAACATCAGGTTCGGCCGCAGTGCGAAGGTCCATTTCTTGCCGTCGTCCGATGTGCTCCAGGTGTCGATCATCTGGGGTTTGACCTGGCCTTTGCTGTCCTGCGAGAACAACGTGTCAAACACCATATAGCCGTGGTTGCGCGTGATGTAAGCGGTGTTGAAAAGCGGATCCAGCGTTTTCAGATCCGCGTGCGGCACCATGCGCAGGGTTTTAGTCTGGGCGAGCGCACCCGTGGCGGCGCTCAGGGCGAGCAGCGCGGTGGCGCTCAGCAAACTCAAACGTCTGATCATTGTTTTCCCCTTAGTTATTCCGGATGCCTGTTCCAGGCGACAACGGTTGAAGTCTTAGGCCGTGAAGGGCCACTTGGGCAGTTTGCGTTTAGTGAAAGGCAGCGCGTTGTAGTTATTCGTGATCGCGCCCGGCGTCTCGACATAAATGACGTGGCGGCCGACCTTGGAGTACGAGGCATAAAAATGCTGCGACGATTTCACGATGATGAGTTTCATGGCGTGCAGGTCTACGCCGAATTGCGTGAAAAGGTCGGTGTCCATGGCTTGGGTGCGCAGGGTGGTCATGACTATGGTCACGCCTTGCGTTCGCACTACAGCAACGTCGCCAATCATGGCCGGGGTGCCTGCCAGCCCGGTCATGAGGGCATCTCTTTTGAGCGCCACAATCTCGCAGTTCAGGTCCAAGGGCAGGCCGGATACCGGCGCGACCTTGCCACCTACGCGCAGCTGAATATTTGCGCCTTCACCGGCTTCAAAACAGAGCTGTACCGCGACGGGGTCCCAGAAAGGACCGGTAGCAACGTCAGTGATGCCTCGCGCCAAGACGCGTTCAAGGATAAATGTGGCGTCGCTGGGTGCACCGCCACCCGCGTTGTCAGCGGAATCTGCCAGAACCACAGGGAAGTCAGTGAGAGCAAGCGCCTGATCCAGCCCTTCGTCCGCACCGGGGTAGGGCGGGGCCAATTGATCACGAAAACTGATGATCTCTTCACCCAGGGCGCGAGCCAATTTTTCGGCCTGATTCTGATTGCCGTCGGTATAGACCAGTACTTTGGAACCCATGTCCGGCGTGTCGCCCCATGGAAAACCATGCGCAATGGAGACGGACAGAATGCCTTCTTTGCCTTCCATGGCCACTAGCCGGTCTACAAAGCTACGCATGGGTTCGCGGCTGGTGTGCATGATGGAGATCATCTCGCAGTCATACACGGCACGGGTTGGCTGGATGTGATTTTCTGCCCGTGCGACGCATAGATCTACCAGATCGTAGGCGCGGTCCAGAATATCGGTGTGTGGGTACTCTTTGAAGCAGACCAGGAAGTCGGCGCTGTTGACCATGGTGTCGGTCAGATGGCAGTGCGGGTCGAGTTCGGCCCCAATCACCGTGTCCGGGCCGACAATGTCGCGAGCCCTGCGCAGCAGGTCACCTTCGCAGTCATCGTAGCCATCGGCGACCATCGCGCCGTGCAGGCCGAACAACGCGATATCGACTTGTCCCGCACGACGCAGATCTTCAAGCAGCTCGTCGCGCAGCGTTTCGTAGGCCAAGCGAGTGGTGATGCCTGCTGGCGTCGCGCCTGCGCACATGCCCTCGATGAGCGTCCAGTCTTTTCCCACTGCGCGCTGGCGCGCTGCCCACAGGGGCCCCGAGAACATTTGCATACGGTCCGGGTGCTGGCCAGCGGGGTAATAGCCGCGAGCCCGGTATGCCGACAAGCCCGTCGGAATAGGGGAGAAGGTATTGGTTTCGGTCGCCAGTGACCCGGAAAATATTCTCATAATGTCGCTCCGCGCAGAAGGGTGGACGAGGTGCGCGGGCGTTGTTGCACGCGCTGGGTAAAGGGTGTGCCGCGTGGCCGGGGCCATGCGGATTCTTGCCGTAGAAGCGTCAGCGCAAGCGCTCGGGGCGTACTGCCCAAGCGTTTACGCCGTGTGCGTGCAGATGGGGCGGCACAGCTTGATGCGTCAGCAGCGCAGCGGCCAATTCTGAGGTGGCGGCAGCCGTCTGAATGCCATAGCCACCTTGTGCGGCCAACCAGAAGAAAGCCGGAGCATTGGCGTCCCAACCCACCACAAAATCACCGTCGCGCACGAATGAACGTAAGCCAGCCCATGTGTGTTTGGGGCGACGAATCGTGAGCGAGGTGGCTGCTTCGATGCGGTAAATGCCGGTAGCCACATCCAATTCTTCGGGCACGACATCGTGGGCAGGCACGGGGTCGGCGTTGGCAGGGGAACCTAGCAATTGACCCGCGTCGGGCTTGAAGTAGTAGCTTTCGTCTACCCCGACCACCGCCGGCCAGTGCGCGAAATCCATATCAGGAGGGCCGGAAAAAGTGAAGGCCGTGCGCCGACAGGGCTGCAGCCCAACGGGGGCGGCTTGGCACAGTGCAGCGGTGTGATCGGCCCAGGCACCTGCGGCGTTGACGAGTACGCGTGCCTGGACGGCGCTGCCATCAGTCAGTTTCAGCGTCCAGATGTCGTCAGCGTAGGCGGCGGCGACCACTTCGGCGTTGTTGTGCAGTACCGCGCCCTGGCTGCGCATGCCACGCAAGAAGCCCTGATGCAAGGCATGGACATCAATGTCGCGTGCGTCTGGCTCTTCAATGGCGCCGCAAAGCTCATCGCGGCGCAGACATGGCACACGGGCGATCGCCTGTTCGGCATCAATCAGCGTCACGTTAGGTGATTGAAGTTGAAGCGCTTCGAAAGTTTCTTGCAGCAGTTCTTGCTGTTCCGACGTGGCGATATACAGCACACCACGCGGGCTCAGGATGGGGTGTTCCGTAAATCCTGCGGGGGGATGCTCGTAAAAGGCTCGGCTGGCACGAGTGAGTGCCTGAATTTGCGCCGTGCCATACGTTTCCATGAACATGGCCGCGGAGCGTCCGGTGGAGTGATATCCGGGCTGAGTCTCGCGTTCCAGCACGGCGACAGAAGCCGTCGCACTCAGGCGATAGGCGACGGATGCGCCTGCAATACCGGCGCCAATGACGGCGTAATCGAATAGGGCTTGTTGAGTCATTTTATCGAAAACGAGAATTCTCTTATTTGATAATTCTCGTATACGATAGTTTCTTGGTGCAGGCTAAGTAATAGGGGATTGCCCTGATGATGGGTGTTAGGGGCTTTGGCGTACGGCGCTGGCGAAGGATGGACAGGTCTTAGCGCGTAGATTTGTGTCGCCTGTTGGCTGCTCGGTGTGCCTGGTGGAGTGAGGCTTTTGAGCGGAACAGGACGAGTCAGCAGCGCCGCGATTTCCCGATCAGGTCACGGGCGCTGCCTCCGCGCTTTTAGCTTGCGCAGGAAGTAATCAGGTCAGGACGCGACCCTTGGTCTCCGGCAACAACAGTGCCGTCAAAATGACTACGGTGTACGCGCCGCCTGCGAAGACGCCAATCGCCCACGCCAGCCCGTGCGTCTCGCTCAGAAAACCGACCAGGCCCGGGAACAGGGCACCGATGCCACGGCCGAAGTTATAGGCGAAGCCCTGTCCCGTGGCACGCACTTCAGACGGGAATAATTCGGTCAGATACGCACCGATGCCACTGAAAATTCCTGACGCGGCAAAACCCAATGGGAAGCCCAGCACCAGCATCTGGCTGTTGGTCAGTTGCAATTGCGTATATACGTAAATGCTAACGCCGGACAACACCGAGAAGATCAGCAGGTTGGCACGCCTGCCGAGACGGTCTGCCATATAGGCACCCACGATATAGCCGCAGAATGAACCCAGAATAATGACCAGCAGGTAACCGCCGGTATTCAGCACGGAAAGGTTGCGTTCGGTCTTCAGAAACGTCGGCAGCCAGGTCGTGATGGCGTAGTAGCCACCCTGTACGCCGGTGCACAATATTGACGTAATAACGGTGGTCTTGATCAAGACAGGAGAAAAGATCGCCAGTACCGACACTCGCGGCGTGCCCAATGCAGCAGCTTTGGCGCGGGTCTTTTGAAAAATGTCGGGTTCCGGCACGTGTTTGCGGATATAGAGCACCAGAAAAGCAGGGAGTACGCCAATCCAGAACAAGCTGCGCCATGCCCATTCCGGCGGCAGAACCGAGAAGGCCACCGTATAGAGGATGGCGGCGACCCCCCATCCTACTGCCCATCCGCTTTGTACGGTACCCACGGCTTTGCCACGGTGTTCGGCGCGAACGATTTCGCCCATCAGCACGGAGCCTACGGCCCACTCGCCGCCGAAGCCTAAACCCTGCAAGGCGCGCAAGACGAAGATCTGTTCAAAGTTCTGTGCAAAACCAATGGCCACGGTGCATACCGAGAACCAAAGGATGGTGAATTGCAGAATCCGCACGCGTCCATAGCGGTCAGCCAGCATGCCTGCCAGCCAACCCCCGATCGCGGAGAACAATAGCGTGACCGTACCCAGCATGCCTGCCTGGCCCTTGTCGATGTGCCAGAGCGTCATCAAGGTGGAGATCACGAATGTAAACACCATGAAGTCCAGCGCGTCGATCGCCCAGCCGCCAAATGCTCCTATGAAGGTGCGTCGCTCGGTCTGGTTTAGTTCTCTATACCATTGCATAGCATTGTCCGATCAGAATGTGCTTGTCTGAAAAGTGATTCATGGAAGTCCAAAACGGCCGCTTGTGCAGGCGCGTTATGAAAAGTCGTACAGACGCTGGGGGTTGCTGACGAGAATACGGTGTCGGGTTTCGGCATCCGGAGCCCATTGCGCAAGTTGATTGCGCAAGCGGCCTGTATTGACCATGCGTGGGATATGCACATGTGGCCAGTCGCTGCCCCACACCATACGGTCGGGTGCGACTTCTATCAATTTTTGAGCCCACGGCACAACATCGCGATAGCTGTCGAAATCGTCGCTGATGCGGTAAGCGCCGGACAGCTTGGTCCACCAGCCGTGTTCGCGCACCATATGCAGCAAGGCTTGAAAGCCAGGATGATCAGTGCCAGCCGCGACGGGCATATGACCCATGTGATCCACCACGCCGGGAACGGCAAGCTTGCGCATGCGTGGCATCAGCTCGGGCAACTGACGCACGTCCATCAGAAACTGCATATGCCAACCGAGAGCTGCGATTCGGTGCGCCAGTGTTTCCATCGCATCAAAGCCCACGCCACCTCCAAACAGAACGTTGATGCGCAAACCACGCACACCAGCCGCATGCATGTCTT
Organism: Achromobacter deleyi; assembly: GCA_040391965.1. Taxonomy (GTDB): domain Bacteria; phylum Pseudomonadota; class Gammaproteobacteria; order Burkholderiales; family Burkholderiaceae_B; genus Achromobacter; species Achromobacter deleyi_B. The sequence continues at coordinate 37,886 of JBEBWV010000031.1, forward strand.
CCAATTCACGATCTGTCACGGTTGGCGCCACCACACCCACACCACGCAGCCGCTGAGGGTTGCGCCGCAGCACTTCAAGCATGTAGCGATTGTCGGTGCCGTAAACGCTAATCTGCACCAGCACGCCGCGCGACATCCCGTTTGCATCGAGCATGCCCAGGTAGTCGGATTCAGTGGCGGGGTGAGGGGTATAGCTGCGCTCAGGCACCATGGGATACGCGCCGGTGTCGGTCGCGATAACGTGTGCGTGCGTGTCACAAGCACCGTCCGGCACGGCAAAGGTCGCCGCTTCGTGGTCAGGTAAGGGTGGCAGGCAAAACGAAACGTCAGCTACCGGTTGCTGGGATGGCGTACTCATTAACAAGTCTCCGATTCTGGTTGTCTGTTCTACGCAAGGACAGGTCTGTTAATCCAGGCGATGCGCATCGCCTGCCGTAGGACAGTGATAATCATGCACGTATATCCCGAATCGTGGATACTGAATTTTTCATGTAGGATTTCTAGCGAGTGGGGCCTATCGCTGCACCGCGAGCTACGGGAGACACGCAATGCTTGAATCACACGGCGGCCTGGACAGGCTTCGCCACTTTATTGCCGCCGCGACACGGTTGGCAACGGCTGATGCGTTGGCGCAATCCGCCGTATTGCAGGCCGCATTCGTCGAATTGGTGCGCCACGACGATTGGCTGCCGGACGCCTGTACTGTGCCCGATTCGCAGTACTACCAGCAGTATCTGCTGCACTGCGACCCGCTCGAACGCTTTTCCCTGGTCAGCTTCGTTTGGGGGCCGGGCCAATCCACACCGGTGCATGACCATGAGGTCTGGGGCTATGTTGGCATGTTGCGTGGTGCCGAGATCAATCAGCGTTACTTGCGCGACGCCGATGGAAGGTTGGCGCCTGCTGGCGAGGCCAGCACGTTGAGGCCTGGCGATGTCGAGTGTTTGTCGCCTGTGGAAGGCGATATCCATCGTGTGTCCAATGCCTATTCAGATCGTGTGTCGATAAGCGTACATCTCTACGGAGGCAATATCGGGGCCGTCTCGCGCCATGTTTACGACCCGGCAACCGGTCAGGCCAAGCCGTTCGTGTCGGGATACTCGTCGCCCGTCGTACCGAATTTATGGGACCGTTCGGCTGCTGTGCGTGCCACGATTCCTGCGTTGGCTTAGCGGCACGATCGGGCCTGTTCACTGAAGGCCTCTCGTGCTATGTTCCTGTCCTAAATATTGGGAAATACGACAACGATGGACAAGACGCTGCTCAAGGGCTTGATGGTGCTGGAAGCCGTCACCGACGTGGATAATCCGCCGCGCACGATCGACGATCTGGCGGCTCGGGTGGGGCTGACCCGCAGCAATACGCACCGCACTCTGCAAACGCTGATTCATGCCGGTTATGTGATCAAAGATGAGGACGGCGGGGGCTATCGCGGGGCCGTGCGCCTTTTCGAACTTGCCGCAAGACAGCTTGGAAAATTAGACGTTCGCAAGCTTGCTGCCCCTTTTATGCGCACCTTGGCGGACCAGACCGGCGAGACCGTGCATCTGTCGGTGCTCGACGGGTTTGACGTGGTGTACGTGGACAAGATCGACAGCCCGCAGCCGATACGGGCGTATTCAATGGTGGGCGGACGCGCACCCGCCTATGCCGTGGCAACCGGCAAGGTCTTGCTGGCTTACCAGGTGGAAGGGTATGTGGAGCGTTATGCGGATCTGCTGGTGCGCCACACAGCGGCCACCATTGTGTCGATGTCGCTGCTGAAGGACGAACTGCGCAAGATCACTCGTGATGGCTACGCCGTGAATCGCGGCGAGTGGCGCGAAGGTGTAGGGGGGCTGGCCGTCACCTTGTTCAATAGTCTGGACCAGCCCGTGGCGGCAGTTGGCATATCCGGCCCACTTGACCGGCTAAGCGCGGCTAGGATGCGGCAATTGGCGCCGGATGTGGCGGCGTGTGCGCAGTCCATCTCGCAGGGGATGGGTTATCGGCGCGGGTTTCTGAACCAATAGCGCTGTCGTCAGTCGCGCGGCACAAGGCGGTTGCGATGCGCCGCGCCTGGTCCAGCGCCAGCCGCGCGTTGACGTCCATTGAGGTAGTCCAGAAATAGGTGCCGCCCGCCAGGCTGCCCAGCAAAGAGACTTGAGGCTGCAGTGTGCCGCTGGCGTTTTTCAGGCAACCTGTGTCGTAATCCAGCGCCAAACCTCCGAAGGGATCGGCCTGCGCGTAGCCTTCGCGTAGCAGATTCGCGACCAGCGGATCCGCCGTGCGCTTGGTGTCCACCGAGAAGCTGGTGGCATTGATCAGGTAGCGGCTACGTTGCAAAACCTCCCCCTTTTCCGTGCGCAAGCGCGTGTGAAATTCAGCACTGGATGCGTCGTACTGGCTACCCTGATAACCCGCAAGCACGCTGAGCTGACCCGTCTGCAACAGAGCTTGCAGCGTTAACGCATTGCGCATCGGAAACGTGGCGCGTCGTGCCATCCAGAGGGATCGCCAGGTCGAGTGGAACAGCGTGCGCTCGGTGTCCGGCATCAAATGCCAGATTCGATCCACGGCGGCATTGGTAGCGGCGGCAACGGCTTGCCAAGGCCGTGCTGCCTGTGTTGAACGCCGTATTTCCGCATTCAGGGCGAGGCCCGCTTCACCTGGCAAACCCAATACATCTTCGGCATCCAGCGAGCCGCCCAAGGCGTGGACCTCGGCTTGCAGCGCCTGCGCAATTACTGCTACTGACAGCGCGCCGCCATGGTCTGCCGCAAGCCGCAATGCGCCGTCCCGGCTTAGCTGCTGTAGCGTCGAGGGTGGCGTGTTGTGCGGGCTGCGCACAGAGGGTAGCCTGCCATTGCGCGAGGTACACAGAATGGTGCCGCGATGGCCTTGCTGTTGCAGCGCGGCGACCGCGTCGACAGCGCTCAAGCTGGTGCCCACCACGCATACGCTGGCGTCGGGATCAATGTCGCGCGCCAGTTCGCTGACGGGGTAGGGGCTGTTGAAGTAGCCCGGTTTGCCCTGCAGTTCGGGAAACGCCTGCGAGGGCAGGTTGCCATTGCAGAGCACGGCGAAGTGCGCGGTGCACGCGGGCCCGTCTTCGGGTTCAACGCGCACACGCCCATCTGCCAGTGGCGCCACGCGGCTGACCCTGGATGGCACGTGGGTCAGAACGGTGCCGAGCGATGGTGCCAGCGCGCAAACGCGGCCATAGACGGCGCGCAAATACGCGCCAAATAAGGGGCGCGGCAAAAAGCCCCCGGAGTCAATGGTGTCTACGCCATAGGTCAGCAGCCAAGCCGGGTCCTGCTCGTGCAACCACGCCACGAAATCCTGGCGCTGGTCTGCCCGCGCGGACATATTTCCGGCAGGAATGTTCAGCAGGTTGCTGGATAGATCTTGCTGGTAGGCGTCGCCCGGCCCGGGTTGCACCTGAGGTTCATAAAGGTGCACAGATAAGGGGCGACGCGCAGGTAGGTGTTCGAGCGACAGCAGGAACTGATAGAGAAAGCTGATGGCCACCGAACCGCCGCCAACGATGGCAAGGTCCGCAGTGACCTGCGGGCATGGGTCGCGTGACGGCATCATTGGGCGGCCGACAGTCGCACCACCTCGGCCCAGCGTGCGATTTCTTGCTTGAGAACCTGGCTTGTGTCGGCGGGTGAGGAGGCTACGGTGTCCGCGCCAAGCTTGAGCGCCGCTTGTTGTACGGATGGCATGGCAGCTGCCTTCTGCATGCCGACCGAGAGTTTGTCGATTACGGGCTGGGGCGTGCCCGCGGGGGCCAGCAGGGCGTAGGTGGTGGCAACTGAATAGTCCTTCACGCCTTGTTCCATCAAGGTGGGCAGGTCAGGCAGAGCGGTGGCGCGCGTGGCGGTGGTGACGCCCAGCAGGCGGATTTTGCCGCTGGCTACCTGCGGCAAGAGGACGGGCAATGTCTCAATCACCATATCGATCTGGCCGCCCAGCAAGTCAGTGATGGCCGGGCCGCTGCCGCGATACGGCACATGCATGAGCTTGGTGCCGGTCACAACCTGAAAGAGTTCGCCGGCCATGTGCTGAGACGTGCCGGGGCCAGCGGAACCATAGGTGAGGGTGCCGGGTTTGCTTTTAGCCAGCGCGATTAGCTCTTGTATGTTCTTGGCCGGGATCTTGCTGTTTACGGCGACAGCCATCGGCATGCTGGTCGCCATGGAAACGCCGACAAACGCGGTGCCGAAGTCGTAGCCCGGTTTGTCAGGCAGGGCAGCATGAATGGCGTGACTGCCTACCGCGCCCATCAGCAAGGTGTAGCCGTCGGGAGCGGACTTGGCGACATAATCGGCACCGATTTCGCCGCCCGCACCCGCCTTGTTTTCCACCACCACACTTTGTCCCAGATAGTCGCCCAGATGCTGCGCATAAATGCGGGCGGCGGCGTCTGTTGCGCCGCCGGGTGGAAACGGCACCACCATGCGCACGGGTTTTGTAGGCCAAGTGTCGGCCACAGCGTGGCCTGCGACCAGTGACAACACGGCACCCGCTATGGCAATGCGCCACAACTGTTTCATCTCAATCTCCTTGTGTGGAAGGGGCCGTCATGCGTGGGCGCTTACCGCGGATGGGGGCGCTTGGAACGCTGCGGACCTTTTTATTAAAAGTCCTAACAAATAGGACTCACATTTCAACAAATGGTTTACGTAGAATTCCACACGGTGATATGCTGGTCAACAATTAAGCGCTAGACCTAGGGATTGCTCTAGGTAGCAGGCGGATTTCGGGGGAAGTGGCCACAGATCATGCCATCGCACCGAACGTGCTCTTATAATTTCTAGTTAATCCCAAATATTAAAATTTCATAACGAGAGGTCAACAATGACACCGAGCTCGGCACTCACCGGCGTCACCGTGCTGGAGATTTGCAATGTTGCGGCGGGACCGTTTTGCGGCATGCTGTTGGCGGATATGGGCGCTGACGTCATCAAGGTAGAACACCCGGAAGGCGGCGATACGCTGCGCAGTTGGCCGCCCATCAGCGAAGGCTATAGCGAGAACTTCGCGTCGCTGAATCGCAATAAGCGTTCGGTCACACTGAACCTGAAAGATCCGAACGATCTGGCCTTGGCGCGCGAGTTGGCGCTGACGGTCGACGTACTGATCGAGAACAATCGGCCCGGCGTGATGGATCGATTGGGGCTGGGCTATGCCGAGCTGCAAGCCGCGAATCCCAAACTGATCTATTGCTCGATTTCAGCTTATGGCCAGTCGGGTCCGCGTTCGCAGGAAGGCGGTTTTGATCTGACGATTCAGGCGATGAGCGGTCTTATGAGCGTCACCGGCGAGGCCGGTGGGGAACCCGTCAAATGTGGTGTGCCGGTAGCAGACTTTTCTGCCGGTCTGTATGGCGCCTTCGCGATCGCGTCGGCCTTGCGCGCCGCGCAGGCCAGCGGGCAGGGCACGCATATCGACGTGCCGATGCTGGGTGCCACGCTGGGCATCGCGGCATTGCAGACTTCAGAGTTTTTCGGCAGCGGCCGCGACCCGGTCAAACTGGGCTCCGCGCATCCGCGCAATGCGCCGTATCAAGCTTTTCGCTGCAAGGGTGGTTACTTTGGCATGGCAGCGGGCAATAACGCGCTATGGAAAGGCGTATGTGTGACCGTGAGTCGAGAAGACCTCCTGGCCGACCCCCGCTTCACGGACACTAGTGCCCGCGCGCGCAACCAGACCGCTTTGCGCGAGATTCTGGAAGCGCTGTTCGAGGCGGATGATGCGCAGACCTGGCTGGCCAGATTCCGCGCGGCTGGTGTGCCTTGCGCACCAATCAACACCTATTCGGAAGTGCTGGCCGACCCGCAGGTGGAGCACATGGGCTGGGTGCAGCCTGTGGATCTGCCCAATGGTGTGCGCACACGCACCTTTGGTCTTCCGGTGCGTTTTGATGGGCAGACGACCGCTCTGCGGCGTCGGCCTCCCGCGCTCGGCGAACATAATGAAGAAGTGCTTGGCGCCTTGCGTGCGGGCAAGAAGGGGGGGGCGGCATGAGCGAACTTTTGCGTGTAGAGCGACGAGGGGCGCTGCATGTGCTGACGCTTGCCCGTGCAGACAAAATGAATGCGCTGTCGGCCGAGTTGGTCGAAGCGCTGATCGCCGCCCTGGATGCGGCCCCGGCAGAAGGTGCCAAGGTCATTGTGCTGAAGGGCGAGGGCAAGAACCTCAGCGCAGGATTTGACTTTGGCGATTGGCAATCGCAGAGCGAAGGCGATTTGCTGCTGCGCTTTGTGCGTGTTGAGACCTTGCTGCAACGGTTAGCCGCCTCGCCTTGCTTGACCGTCGCGCTGGCCCATGGTCGCAACTTTGGTGCAGGGGTTGACCTGTTCGGCGCTTGCAAGTGGCGCATCAGCACGCCAGACGCCACGTTCCGCATGCCGGGGCTGAAGTTCGGTTTGGTGTTGGGCACGCGCCGCTTTGCCGCACTGGTAGGGGCTGAGCGCGCGCGCACGATTCTGGAGCAGGCCAGTACGTTCACCGCCGAAGCCGCTTTGCAGGATGGTTTCGCCAGTCGCCTGGCACCGGTCGAAGAATGGCCCGCGTTGGAACAGCAGGCGTTGGAGACGGCGTGCGCCCTGACGGATGCCAGTCGTACGCAGCTCTACGCGGCGCTATCGGCCGAGACCCCGGAGATCGACCTGGCCCGCCTGGTGCGGTCAGCGGCAGAACCGGGCCTGAAGACGCGCATCGCCGACTATCTGCAAGTACGGTAGCCGGACAAGAACAAAGTAGGGAAGGAGACAACATGAGTTCGGGATTCAATCAAAAAAACAAACAATGTTCGTTGGCGGAGCTGGCCGCTCTGGTGCCCGATGGCGCATCCATCGCCGTGGGCGGCAGTTTTTTGCATCGGGGGCCTTTTGCTTTCGTGCGTGAACTGATCCGCCAAGGTCGACGTGACCTGGAACTGATCAAACAGTCGCCAGGCTATGACGTGGATATTCTTTGCCGTGCTGGGGCGTTGCGTCGTGTGCGCGCGGGCATCGTGGCGATGGAAGGCAACTTCGGCTTGGCACCGTGGTATCGCAAAGCAGTAGAACGGCATGAGATAGAGCTGGAGGAGCACGCCTGCGCGAGTCTGACGGCGGGCTTGCGCGCGGCCGCTTTCGGCGTGCCGTTCCAGCCCTGCGGCGGCTTGCACGGCAGCGGCCTGCCCGAGTTGAACGGCTGGAAATGCCTGGATGATCCTTATGGAAGCGAGCAGAAGACCTGGGTGATTCCAGCCATTCGGCCGGATTTCGCAGTGATTCAGGCGTCGGAAGTCGATGCGCAGGGCAACGTGCGGGTGCATGGCACGGCGCACTGGGATCGCATCATGTCGCGGGCGGCGGGCAGCGTGTTGGTGGTGGCCGAGAAACTGGTGGAGAGCGCGGTATTTGAAGCGCAACCAGAGTCCACACTAGTGCCCTATTTCATGGTGCAGGCCTTCGCTGTGGTGCCGCAGGGCGCGTGGCCGGGCTCGTGCTGGCCAGACTACGCCATCGACTATCCGGCGGTGGAGGCATACATGGACAAGAGCGGCGATTTGCAGGCCCATATGGCCGCAGCGCCGGAAGTGCAGGAGGTCAAGCATGGCTGAGCAATGGTCTGGTTTTTCCTACATCGTGACAAATCTGGCGCGTTTTATTCGCCCCGATGAGATCACTTTCAGTGGCGTGAATTCCACGTTGCCCATGCTGGCCTGCCTGTTGGCCAAGCGGGCGTATGACTGGGACTTCGTCTACATCAACGTGGCGGGTGGCGTGAACCCCAGGCCATCGCATATTCCAATTTCCAGCTCCGATCCGGTGTTGGCCGAGCACACCGCCTCTATCTTCTCAAACGAAGATTTCTACGATTTGTGCACGCGCGGCCGCATGGACCTGACGTTTCTCGGTGCGGCGCAGATTGACGGTGCAGGTTGTGCCAACAACTCCTGCATTGGTGACTGGCATGAGCCCAAGGTGCGGTTGCCCGGCGGCGGTGGGGGCGCAGTAATGCTGCCCACGGCAAAACGGGCATGCACCTGGCGCACAGAACATTCTCGGCGCACCTTCGTGCCGACACTGGACTTCATGACGTCGTGGGGTGGCTTTCACGGGGTGGTTACGCCGATCGCGGTATTTATCAAGCGCGACGGCAAGCTGGCTCTCCAATCGTGGCATCCAGAATCCAGTTTGTCGGAAGTGCGCGAGCGCACCGGTTTCGAGTTTGATGCTACCGGTGCCGTGCCGTCAGCGCCGCCCACCGAGGCCGAGGCCCGCGCGTTGCGCGAGTTGGATGCCGATGGACAATTTGAACGTGACGCCGCGGTGGCACTGCGCTAGGAGATGGTCATGACGATTGCCGATGACACGCTGGTGTCGGCGTGCGCGCGCCTGTGGGCACAACCGCAATGGGCGGCGTTGCCTGCGTTGGTGACTGCCGAAGAAACGCTTAGCTACGACGCATTGCATCGTCGCGTCGGGGAAATAGCGGGTGCGCTGCGCGCTGTGGGCGTCGCGCGTGGTGACTATGTGGCTGTGGCAATAGAACGTTCGCTCGCGCAGGTGCTGACGATTCTGGGTGTCATGGCCGCAGGCGCATGCCCGTGCCCGCTGGAGCCGCGTCTGTCAGCCGAGGAAACGGCGCGGCGTGTCCGTGCCGTGGGCCTGGCGTGGATGGTGTTCGATGCGACGAACGCACCGACGGCAACGGCCAGTGGTTTGTCGTCCGCCCGCCTTCTTGCGGTCGAGGGCATGACGCCAGTCGAGTCAGACTGGAGCGCCGCGGATGTGACGCCGGATGCGCCGGGGCTGCTGCTGTTTACGTCAGGCAGCACTGGCAATCCCAAGGGCGTGTTGCTTAGTCATCGCGGTTTGATGAACAATGCGCGCGGCGTGCTGGCGCATACCGGCCTGACGGCCGCCGATCGGTTGTTGCATGTGATGCCGCTGCATCACACGAACGCCTTGAATAATCAGATCTTTGCACCCTTGCTGGCAGGCACAAGCATCGCCTTGGCCGGCCGCTTTCGTGCAGAGGATATGCCGGGCTTGCTGCGCACGTTTCGCCCGACCATCGTGACCGGCGTCCCGACGATGTATGCCCGCATGCTGGAGCTGGAGTTCGATCCATCCAGTCTGGCGGGCTTGCGTTTTGCGCGCTGCGGTTCGGCACCGATCACCGTGGCGCTGCATCAGCGCATTGAAGATTTTCTGGGCTGCCCGCTCGTCGTGTCTTATGGCTTGTCCGAGGCCACGTGCACCTCCACCATGAATCCGCCGTCGGCGCGACGAGTGGGCTCGGTGGGTACGCCGCTGGCGGGGCAGCTCGTGACGCTGCGCCAATCAGACGGCGGCGAAGCACCAATGGGTGCAGAGGGCGAAATTTGCATCGCGGGCGACAGCCTGATGCTGGGTTACCTGGGCGTGGAAAGCCAGCCGGGGCAGAGCGAGCCGGAACTGCTGCGCACTGGCGATCTTGGGCGTTTCGACGCCGAGGGCTATCTCTACATTACCGGCCGCATTAAAGACGTAATCATTCGCGGTGGGGAGAATATTTCTCCCGCATTGATCGAAGGCGTGGTAGCCGGGCTGCCAGGCGTGGCTGCGTGCTGCGTGGTCGGTGCGCCCGATGACGATCTGGGCGAGGTGCCTGTCGTATTCGTGCAGCTCTCGGCAAACCAGGCAGTAGAAGGACCTGCGATTCAGGCCGCGGTGCTGGAGCGCCTAGGTCGTATCTACGTGCCGCGCGAGGTGCTCTGGGTCGAACGCCTGCCGGAGAATGCGGTGGGCAAGGTAGATCGCAAGGCTCTTGCCGCCAGCCTTAGAAACGATACGCAGCAGCTCGCTACGTCTTGACTGCGTCATGGATTACGGTGGGTGTGCCATCTGACGCACATCTACCAATCCCCAAGCCTGTTTCAAGGTCTCGTAGGCGCGACGCGCGGATGCATTGACCATGTTTGGCCCGATCCATAGGTGATGGGTGATGTCTGGCAACGGCGGGAGCCCGTCCTGTTCGCCAAGGATGCGCAAATCAGGCGAAAGCACACCGATGCTGCGCGGTGTCACGCCAAGTCCTGCACGAATTGCCGCCTTGATATCGACTACGTTGGAGACGACGTGATTGATTTCCCAGCGCATGTGGGATTGCGCCATGGCGGCCAATGCCATCTCGCGATACAGGCTGACGCCGTTGGCCACAATCAATGGCACGGGCGCGCTTGCATCATGGATATAGTCGGCGGCGCACAGCCACACGGTAGGTGACGTTCTCAGCACAACCCCTTCAAGCTGATGCTTGAATCTAGGGGAGATCGTCATGTCGATGTCGCCGGCTTGAAGCCGTTCCATCAACTTGGGATCCAGGTCAATGGACGTTTCTATTTTGACGTGGGGCAGCGCGTCGTGGATCAGCTTCAATATCGATGGAAGAATTGACTCGCCGGCATCATGCGGTGACCCAATGCGAATCGTGCCTTTGACGTCGTCGTCTTTGAACGCTCTGAATATTTCATCGTTGATTGCCAACACCTGGTTGGCATACTGAACCAGGCGCAGCCCATTGGGTGTCAGCGCTTTGTTGCGGCCCTGCTTTTCAAAAATGGCGAACCCGATCACGTCTTCAAGACGGTGCATTTGATGCGTGATTGCAGACTGTGTCTTATAGAGTCGTTCGGCCGTGATAGAGAAGCTGCCCGATTGCGCAATCATCACTAAGGTGCGCAGTTGATTCATATCCAGTTGTTGCACTGCGCTCCCTTTTATTAGGTGGATTTTTTGACCTGCTGAGCGGCTTTTTTTCACCTGCAGAGATAGGTGCCAGACCTCTTTTCTCAGAAGGATTTATACCACTCGCGCGATGGTCGCAGCGCTGAGTTATGTGTCGGCTTCGCGTAAACCCAGCCCGCCTTTTAAGGGTTTGTACTAGATGAACCGTGGCCGCACGCCATGCTCAACAGAGTCATCGCCACGCTTGG
>JBEBWV010000032.1:0-48614 GCA_040391965.1 Achromobacter deleyi
GCGACGGAATCATAATCCGCAGGTCCCCTGTTCGAATCAGGGATGCGCCACCAGCATTCATGCGGCCCACAGCGATGTGGGCCGTTTTTATTTGCTCCGCAATTCTTGCGCTGCTCCGCAATCACTCGCACCGAGGCTCGTATGGCCAGCAAGAAATCCGATCAAAATGAAAACTTTTTCGCCCTCCTCACGTTCGACTTGAAAGACGTAAAGGCGTACGGAAAAAAGGACGGCAAAGTACGCCGCGCCGTCCACAAGAAACTCAAGGCAATGGGGCTGAAAAAACTCATTAAGAAACTAAAAGGTGCGGATAATAAGAGCGTGACATTTAACACGTTCACCGGTTTGTTTCCGAAAAGCGATCGAACAGCCATGGAGTTGAAGAAATATTTGCGCGGCGGAGCCAAAGAGGCGATTGTGGGTCAAGGCGTAGCCGGGCGAGTCGTCGTAGCCGTCACCGAGCCGAATCTCTGGGCTAGTACCGCATTCCACCCGATAGACAAGGCATGAGCAATTAGGCTTCCGCAATTCAGCCTAGAGCTTTGCACGGCTCTGACCGCCGTACTGCCGCCGCGACCCGTCCTTTCCGATTGCCATGTCGTATCCGGACGAAGGCTGCTGTAGTTGGCAGCGTGAGCCTGGGGCGGATGACGAGATCACCCCATCAAAGGATCGGCTAGGCCCGTCAACGGCAGTCTTTCCGCTCAAGCGCTATCGAAAACCACTGAAATAAATAGCAATAAAGTAGTTTACTTAACAAACTAACTACTTTATTGCCATATAGTGCTGCACCTTCGCTATTTCCCAATCAGGGCATCGTAGGCCCGTTCGCAAGTTAATCCGTGGGTTCTGGCTCTGTCAGCCGTGCCCGCGTAGATTTCCGCCAGGTCGTCAAGTTCTCCAAGCAGCTCGGCAAGCAAGCCGATGGGGTCGGTGATTGTTGGGCCTGAATTGGCAACACCGGTATTGCTGGCGGCTTGACGATGGCGACGGGCGTATTCGTTGACGGCGCCCCGCACGCGCTCATCAGCGGCAGCGCGCTCAGCAAGCACAATCTGATCAAGTTTCTTTTGGCCCTCATTGCTCACCTCATTGATGGCGACAAATCGCCGTTGTTCTTCAGTTCGCACCTTTTCTTGCTCGGTGGCATAGAGCTGGCTCTGTAATGCCCGCTCATCAGCCCAATCGGATTTGATGCCTGAGAGCTGAGCACCGTATCGCCAGCCCTGCACAGTCCAGGCACTCGCGCCCACAATGACTGCACCGGCCAGCGCAGCTGCTGCATAACCTTTCCAACTGACCAATTTGCCAACCACTTCCGCAATGTTGGTCATGCTCGCCCCTTCCAATCACGCGGAATCTGGAAGTGCGGTCCGTCCTTGAGCGTCTTCCAATCTCCGCCCCACTCCACCGGCACGCCGAGCTCAGCCGCACATGCCTTAACCACGTCGGCCAAAGTCTTGAACTGGGCCCAATCGTTCCAAGGGATCGCACCGTTGACTAGCGGCGCCAGGTCAACCGCATGGCCAAGGCCGTCAGCCTGCGGCAAGTGGTAGCTGTTCATCGTTTGGCTTGCGCCCTTGGTCACGTATTCGCGCTGCTGCGCTAGTGTGCGCACGCCCTCCACCACCATGAAATCGGTACTGGTGCGCTGGATGGCCAGCTTCACGATTGCGACCAGATCGGGATGCACGCCATTTAGGCGAACATGACTGCGGACGGAAAAAAGAAACTTCGACATGACGCCTCCAGAAGAGGCCCACTATTCGCGGGCATAAAAAAAGCCGCCCAAAGGCGGCTTGTTGTAGATCTCGTGCTGAAAAATTTAGCTCAACTGGTTCCAGTCTTCAGTGCTGCAAGCCGTCGGCCAAGCAGCGTGAAAGGCTTCTCGATGTAGTGAAAGGAAAACAGTGCGAACGGCAGCGAGATCGCTATGGAAAGAACTGCCGCTGCCAATACGACAAGCAACGGGTATCCCAAAAGGACGCCTAGCGGTAGGTACTTTAAAAAATAGGTGCTTGTCGCGTACAAAGCAATGAAGTGCAGTAGGTAGAAGCTGTAAGAAATCTTCCCCAGAAATCTAACAAACCGACCATCCAGCAGTCGGAGTACCTTGGCCTCACTCTGTGCACTGATGGCCCAGACCACGCCCACCGCACCGATAACTACAATGATGTCTGTGAAAAAGGCATGGTCAAGCGGAAACGCAATTCCCGCACCTAACATCAGCAAGAAACTCACGACAACTGCTAGCTCGGTTTTGACAATCCTCGTGATGTAGTTTTCGTTCGCATGCTTCGCCACTATTGCGCCCAGCACAAACATATAGAAGAAGTGAATAACTCCTCCGAATATATTCCGCGTGAGAAAAGCAGCAATGATGAAAGTCGCGAGAACGGTGATACTGCGGACTACGCCATTAACCCCAAGTGCCCACACGGCAAATGGCAAGGCAAGAGACGCTAACATCTCGACCTGGAGCGTCCACGCATTGGGATTTAAGCTAGCCGAGATGAATGCGGCATTATTCAGAACTGCACTGAGACTCGCCGGTTGTGCATACATCCAGTTATACCAAATGGAACCTATCAAATTCTCTGTATATCCAGGGAAAACCAACCATAGGTAGGACAGCACTACGACCAGTGAAAACCAAAGTGCCGGTGCGATGCGAAATAGACGTTTGACTGTGTACGAAACGTACGTAATAGGCCGCAGTGGGATACCGGCCAAGGATTTGGCAAGCACAAATCCGCTTAGTACAAAGAAAATATTGACGGCAGCTGCGCCGTTGGAAAGAGCGATTAGCGCGCGTGCCAATGTCGCTTGACCGCCTTGAATATCCCAAACCGCTTTCGACCAGAGTGCGCGTTCGGGCCCAAACGAAAGCCAAATCGTCGAATGACCGATGGCCACCCAAAGCGCCGCTACTCCTCGTAAAGCTTCCAGGCGTTCGTAAAAACCACGTGAACTGCCCTCCTGTATGGACATGCCCCTGCCCCTATGCTCTGTAATTTGAGCGTGCGATGGTAGCAGAGGCCCTGGCGAAGCTTGACCTTGCGTGTGCGCGGCACCTGTTCAGCCTGCACTCCCAAGTGACGACGCAAGCGCGAGACTGATGGCAGCCTTGAACACTGTTTTCGGAACCACAGCTATTTGCCTCCTTCGTCCGAGCGGCCCTGCCATTTGCCACGGATCTCCGCGCCCCACTCCACTAGGTCCTGGCTCTGAAGCTTTGCAGCCAGGCGCATGATACCGCCAAGCAACCACCAGGCCGGTAATCCGGCCAATAACATGCACGGACCCAAAACATAGAACATTGCCAGCAAACCTTCGTCACCGGCAAGTCCTGTGCGCTGCGCGAACCAATGCGCCGACGCCATCAGATCTGGCATATAGGCAATGACCGCGATAGCCAGCAATGGCCCGAAGATGAATGAGCTGATTACCGTGCACGTCGTGCGCGCGATGAACTCTCGTGTCGAAAGTGGCGGCATCAACAGCATGCCGATCAACGCGGCCAATGCTGCCGGCACGCCGAACGCCATCGCAATCTTTACGGCCGCAAAGCCGCCCAGACCAGTAGATCCCGGTTCCATATGTGCACTGCTCCTGTAGACGGTTCGCACGTTTGCCTCCCGTATGGACGAAAAAAAGCCCGCTGATGCGGGCAATATGAAAATTTGGCTTCAGGCCTACTCGACCTGCGAAGCCTCTGTAAAAAAGCTATCCATCATCCGCTCGGACAGCCCCAGGTGGGATGCGGCGGCCAGCGTGCTCTCACTAATGCGCGTCACTGTTGCGGCCATCGTCCAAGCCAATCGTCGCTCGTCATCCACCGGCATCGCATCAAAAAAAGCATTGGTCTGAGTGAGAAGTCCATGCCGAGCCAAAACTACGCAACATTGATACTTGGTCACAGAGCCTGGAACGACTGGAGGGAGCTGAATGCTAGAGTCGTGTGCCGCGACCACCGCCAGGACTGCGGCCTTTTGCGCTTCGGTCATGCCGACGCCAAAAAGCACTTGGCCGCTCTCGCTCCAAGAGAACGGGAGTCCAAGTAATCCTGCTGCTTTTAACTCGCCAGGAAAGGTAATCCCTATTGTTTTCATAGAAAAATTTCCACGTTAAAGTCTTGGGAAAATGTGACTGGAACGCTTGGGATGTTTGTCGCACCGAATGGGGCAAAACTGAAAAAAGCATCTGCGTTGGCGCCATACATAGTAGTCACAGCGGTCGCCATTTGTTGACCACTTGAACCTGTTGAATAACCCTGCCCCCCTCCTATACTCGAACCATTTACAGTCAATGCCAAATAGGCCCCAGGACTCCCCGCACCGTCTGGACGCACAATTCCAGCAGCGTTCAATTTCGCTAGTCCACCCTTCCACATAAGTGTGGAAATCGAAGGGGTTAATGCTACATAAGTTGCTGAAGTAGTTTGAGAATTTGTAGACGCCTGTATTAACGGCGTACTCACCCTATTGAACCAGGACGCCACCTGTCTATTAGCAACACTGCTCACGAACTCACTAACAACCCCACGAATAACCATTCCAACCAGCGTTAGGTCTGGGCGGCCGGTTAAAATCTCTACACCGTTAGTATGTGTAGCGCGACCAATTGTTGCTGGGACAGCATCTAGCTTAATGCCCCCAGATCCGTTATCCCGGGCAACTATGTAATACATGCCAGCCCCAGCGGCCATCGCTGTATTCAAAATAGATACGCCGCCAGCATCAATACGGTATTGCCGATCGTTGATAATCAGCCCATTACCGTTGAAAGGTACAAGTCGGCATTCGGCCGTGCCTACCCAGATGAGCCGGCATTGCCCGTGATCGCCACGCTGAACAACATAACGACCGTCTCGCCATTCCATAGCGCCCTGCGACGGCACGTAGATCGGGCCAATGTTCGTACCTGGCAGGCTTTCTAGAAAACGAACTGGCAGGCCTGCTCCTTCTGCGGCGAGCTGTGCATAGTGTTTTGCTGAGAACCCGACGCCATCCACAGGGGCGCCAATCTTGCTTGCCCAATCCTTGGCGAGTGTGGCGCTGACCGCTGCCGCCACAGCCTTGCTCTCCGCCCCCTGCTCAGAACTGCTGGCAGCGCTTGCAGATTGTTGCGCGGCCGTTTTACTCGCTGCCGCATCACCTTGACTGACAGCTGCGGAAGTTGCGCTATCTGCTGCGGCCAACTGTTTGGCGTTGACGTCATCTTGTAGTTGGTTGGCCTCACCAGCAAACCGCGGCAATGCCGCCATGAATGCATCGGCACGGTCCGGGAAATTTTCAGGATCGCCACGGCTGGGCGGCACGGGTAGTTCGGTAATCGCCATTTAGGTAAGTCCTTCAATTTCGAGAGTGCAATACAAGACCAAGGGATACGCGATATCTATTGAAAAATCGCGGTAGAAGCCGAAGATAGTCAGCGGGCCATAGCCATCGGCATCAGTTCCAATCCACACGCAAGGTGTTGCGCGCAGGCCCGATAACAGCCGGTAGACACCGTTGAGGCGAGCGGCATCAACCCAAAGGCGATACGACCCGCGACGAGAAAACCGCCGGCGCCGAAAAGTTGTCACTCCGGATTCGGATGTTTCCTTGCGGCTGTAATCGATAATTCCTACGCTTGCGCCATATTCCGTGTCACCTACGTGGTAGACCGTTCCGCAGATCATGGCGCCGCACGCCACCTCCGCCCCCGAGCTAAGAGTGACCTCCAGATGCAAGCTGCCGTATGCGGGAATATCCGTGAGGACGACTTCGGGCAGGGGCGAAAAGGGCTCGAAGAAATACTCGAACCAGTTGGACACAACGGAGCCTTCCAACGCCCGCGAATGCGTGTAGATGATTGGCCCGCCAGGACCGTCCCGCCCGACCACCTCCAAATGCGAACCGGCCAGCTCCAGCAGCGCTAGGCTGTTGGTAATGCCTGGCCGCACAACGACTCGCAACGGACTTTCCACGACTGTCTGCGTGCTTACCTCCGCGTCAAACATGAGCCATTTATTGGTCGGACCAGCCGCCGCCCAAAAGAGCGGGGCAAGTCCGGGCTCATGCCCCTGATTGGGCGTCTGCACGCATTCATAGATGATCGATTTAAGAATTACGCGCTCACCTAGTGCGTAATTCTTGGTAGAGACATATGCCGGATATTCACTTTCCGGGACGTTCGAGCTAACAAGCTGGCTCGGCCCGATCACCACTGGCTTAATTACTTTCATGTGCCTCCACCTGTAAGGGCGCTCCCACCTCAGTCCGGACGAGCATGCCGTCCATTTCAAGGCGATCCAGCTGCCGGGCAGTCTTGCCTGTATTGCTGGCAGTCGCGCGCGCCTCAATGCGTAAGTTGGCCAATTCTTCGCGCATCGCTTCATTCGACTGACGCAATGCTCGCAATTCGGCAATCAACAATTCCTGATTGCCGCCCCCAGAAAGAATGGATTGCGTGCGTTCAGCACTGAAGATCCGAGAAGGACCAGTAACCTCAAGTTCTGGCCCCCGCTCGCCCACCAGGCGCAGACCGCCCGAGTGGTCGCCCCCCTTGACAAATGCTGCAACCGCCCTTCCAGTCAACGCGTTAACGACCTGGCGCAAGCCGTTGACAGTCGAGTCACGGCTAGCGTTGATCGCGTTGGCGATCACCTGGTCGCCGCTGAGCGCCGAGGTTTCCAGGGCGGCCAACGTGGCGTCAATCTGCGCAAGCAGATCCAAACTCTCCTTCTGATAGTCCTTTGGTGCGACGGCATCAAGACGCCCCGCCACCGCATCAGCACGCGCAAGCGCCGTTGCAACAAACGCTTGATACGCGGCGTCGGACGAAAACGAACCCTTCGCCGCCTCAAGCATCGGTTGCATCAGCGCGTTGAGCTTGTCGGCATAACCAGCCAAAGCCTCGCCGTCCGATCCCATCGCACCGGCGTATGCCTTCGCATAGTCGCCCTGCATCGAAGAAAACTGATCTTCAGGAGAAAGCTGGCTGTATCGGTAATCTGAAACCGACTTACGCAACCCGCTCGCGCTATCAGCCATGACGCCCGCCAAGGCCTTCTGCGCCTCGTAATACCTCACTGTTTCGGCGCGCAGATCACCCAGCCGCGCCACAGACTTGGTGGCATCCAACGCAAATTTCTGCATGGCGTCGGCATAGGCCAACTGCTGAGATTTCGCGTTGGTTGCAGCCAGGGTAGCTGCCGCCTGGGCGCTTGCCGCAGCAGTTACTGAAGCCGCATAGTCCGCCTGCAGCCGTGCCACGTCAGCCAATGACGGCGCTGCCGCAGCTGCAGCCTGCGCTGCCTGCAAAGCAGCCTGAGCCTGCGCCCACGCTGCCTCTGCAGCTGGCATTTGAGCCTCGGCAATGCTCCGGGCTGCATCAAGTTCTTCCCAGTTCTTTTTCTTGTACGGAACAGTCTTCGGCGCATAGATATCCGAATGCAGTTTCTCAAGATATGACAGGGCCTCATTTGCTCGCTGTTGAGCCGTGGCCAACCCGGACGATGTACTGTCATGGCTGCCCTGCGCCGCCGTGTAGGCACGCTCCTTTTGCGCACGATCCGCCGCCCGTTGAGCGTTGAGAGCATCGGCGACATTCAGTTGGCCTGAAGCCGCCACCAGCGCCGCATTGGTAGGCAGCACCGTGTTGACCCCAGCAATCTCGCGGGCAATCGCCTGCGGCGTCATCGCTTTGGCGTCGATAATGCCGCGTGCAGCGTCGCGCACGGCAATCCGTTCCGCATTGATGCCGTCGAGTAACCCCGTAATCCGGGTGGCCAAGTTCTCAAACGCCAGCGCCATCGTGGCGACAAACGTATCGGTATCGACCTCTGCAAGCGCCCTGCCCAACCCCACAAAGTCAACGATTGCACCCGCAGCTTGCGCGCGCAGATCCGAAATCTGCCCACCCAAGGCAGCCGACGCCTCCTGGCCTTCGGTCATTTCAGCAGACACCCCGGACAAGCTGGTGTTGAACTGAATCAGGCCCGAGTCCAGAATCAAGAAGAGGCGCGAGATATAGCCAATTCCCGCAGCGGCACCCGACGCACTGTCAGTCACATCATCAATCGCGAGCGCCACGTCGGACAATGCCGATATCGATGCACCGCGACCAACAAAGGGAGCCAACAGCGATGCAGCGGCCTCTTGCATAGCCTTCTCTGCTGCCTCTGTAGCGGCAGCGAAGGCTGGTCCCAACGTAATCAACGTGGCGTACGCGGCGCGGCCCGAGTCAGTCGTTAGATCCAGCGCCAACGCAACCTTGCTTAGTTCCTTCATCGTGTTGGGCATATCCACGCCGACCGCTTGAAGGGCCTCGCTGATCGACGCTAGGCTGTTCTTGGCTCGCTCCCCTTCGGTGTACGCCACCATATAGAAAGCCTGGCTTGCCGTCGCCAGGTTCTCTAGCCCTCCGAACGCCGCCGCAATCTTGGTGGCAGTCTCAGCGCCGGAAAGTGCCACATCAAGCAGATCATGCCGCAGCAGCTTGAGCGACGAATTCACGGTGCCCAAGCTCTCACTCAGTCGAGCGAGCGTTTGGGCGGCAGACTCCCCTGCAGCAGCGAGCCGCGAGATATCCGGAATCAGTGCTCGCACCATGTTCTCGCCCACGCCTGACAGCATGGCTTCGATGAGCTTCTGGTTTTCTTCCGTGTCCTCGGTCAGGGTGATCTTGATGCGTTCGCTGTAGCCCTGCAGCGCCTTTGACGACACTCCAATAGAGTCCGCCAAAGTGCCAACGCCCAGTTTCATCAGTTCAAAGGATTGCGTCATGGACCCCATGAAATCGCTATCCAGCTCACCGTATTGCACTCCCGCCTTATTGCTACGGAAAAGCCCGCCTTTTTGGCTCCATGGGGTTTCGTTGTGGCCACTGAAACCGCCCGCGTTGAAACTACCCACGATAGCGGTGTCACCATACTCCTTCTTGCCCATGCCGAAGGTGCGGTTATAGACGCCACCCAGGATGCCACCCACAGCGGCGCCTAACGCCGTACCAATCACAGGAACGATAGAGCCTACAGCGGCGCCAATGGCCGTACCGGCATAGACGGCATTATTAGAATTGCTGCCCAGGGCGCTGTACTGGCCCGATATAAGGCCGCCACCCGCCACGCCGATTCCAACGCCAGCCAAGACGCCCGCCATTGCGCCAGCGCCTTGAGCTAACCCAGACGCGTAGGCCGAGCCTTGCGCTGCTGTCGCACCAGCCATGGATTCTGCACCCATGATGCCCATACCACTAGTTGCTGCACTTCCCCATCCAGCCGCCGACATGGCCGAGCCCACGTAGCCGGTGACCGTAGACGAAATCCCAGCAAACCCGGTCGTAATCGCGCTGTATATGCTCTTTCCAGCACTAAGCAGACTTAAAGCGCTACTAGCAACACTGCCGCCGCCACCGCCGAGCGCTTCAATTCCACCCGCCGCTGCTCCGCCTGCGCCACCCACGCCAATGATGCTCGCCACCAGCTTGATCACAAAGGGCTGGGCAAACATCTTATAGATCTGGTCCGCTACGGTCGTTTTGAACGTAGTGCTCAACGACGTAGTGAACGACTTCCAGCCTTCTTTGCCGTTATTGAGCATTCCAGCAAAGCCAATTCGGAATACGTCGCCGTACTTGTCAATGCTGCGCTCCCAGTCGCGCGCAGCCTCGTCAGAGACTTTCTTCTGAGCGTCTTTGACATCCTTAGATTGGATTGCACTCGCAAGGCGCTCTCGGGCCGATATTTCCTGTTCGATAAGCTCAACCTCTCGCTCTGAGCCATCAAAACCTTCCAGCGCAGTCTTGCGCTCGTAGAGTCGGGCAATGGCAAGGCGCTCCAGCGCTGCCTTGCTCAGTCCATATGTAGCAACCTGATCTTCTACGGCTGCGGTCTCCTGACTGATCTTCCCGATACCCTCTTCCAGTCCTTGCAGGTACTTGGCGCGAGATTCTAGAAACGCAGCAGTTTCCTTGTTAGCACGCGCCAGTGCGCCAGCTTCGGCGGCCAAGGCCTGCGTGCGCTCCAATCCAGCTCGCACGGTCCCCTTGAGATTCCCTTGCAGCAACACACCAATTTCTGCCGCACGGCGCTCATGCTCATTGAGCTTGCTGGTCTGCAAGCCCCGTTCAGCCAGCTCGACGGATAGCGCCTGCTCCTCTGCGATGCGCGTCTTCAGGCGGGCGACTTCATTCTCTGTTGCGCTTGGCCCCTTGTTGGCACCCTTATCCTCGAACCGCTTGTCGATCTCTACCAGGGCTGCCTTGTGCGCCGCGTAGACCGCCTCGTACTCTTTCGTTCCTGCTTTCAATCCATCTATAGCCTTGAGGTAGGCATTGCCTTCAGCTTCCTTTGCCTTTTCTTTCTGCTGCGGCTTGGTGCTACGGTTGCTGTCAGCCAGATATTCGGCGCGATAACGTGCTTCGGCGAGATCTTCAACTGCCTTTTTCTCAGCATAGGCTGCGGCAACCGTGGCGGCAGATTTTGCCAAATACGCACCCAGTTCAGCCTGTGCACCATCTAGGCCGCTCAGTTCCTTTGCGGATACCGTGCTGCCGCCCTCACGTGCAAGCCTAATGTTGTCCTGGCGGCGCCTTACCTCGCGCTCCATCTTTGCAATGGTGTCTTCCGCCGTGTTCGGGCGTCCGATGTCCAGCATGGCATCCCACGCACCTTTGGCCGCACCTGTCACGCTATTCCAGGCACGCTCCAGTGTCCCCAGGTTGCTTGTGATCTTGGGTGCCCGATCAATCAGCGCATCGGCGTAGGCCTTCTGCGCGACACTGGCCGCGTCGCTTGTCCGCCCTTGTTGCTCAAGTGCGCGAACCTGCTCATACGTGCTGGCAGTCAGGTAGTTCATTCCCTCATTCAGCTTCAAAGAAGCTTCCAGCGGAGCCTTACCCAAATCTTCGAATGCCTTGGCCGTGTCCACCACAGCCGTGCCCGTAACCTTCTCCCAAGTGACTGCAGCAGCGGTAAATGCCTCCAGATTCTGGGCACCTATCTTGGCACTGCCTGCAAACACGTTAAGGGCAGCGGCTGCCTGGCCTTGTGTGCCGACCACCGTACTCACCCGCTCTGACATTGTTTGCAGCTGTCCGGCAGTCACCCCCATGGCATTGCCCGTCATGATCAGGGTGCGGTTGTATGCCAGAGACTCCTGGCTGCCTTTGTAATAGGCCACGCCCAGCGTGGCGACCGCGCCAGCGACAAGAGTGAATGGATTGATCAATCCACCAATGTAGGTGCCCATCGCGCGCGCGGCTGGTCCAATCCCGCCAAACATATCTTTCAGCTGACCGCCCTGTTGCAACAACACCGTCATCGGGCGTTGGCCACCCTGAATTGACGTAACGATATCGGTGAACTGCGCGGGCACGCCACGCATGGCGGCAGCAGTCGCCTTTGCCGACATGCCCAGTTGCTGCATGACCGGCTCGGTCGCAGCCAATGCGGATTTAGCCTGAACCTGCTTCGCCGTCACTGCGTTGAGCTGATCCAAGTAAGGCTTGAGCTGGCTCCCATCAATGCCGCGCTGCTTGGCGATCTCTTGGTAATAGGCAGCCGTACCACGAGCACCAGCCTCAGTTATCGCAATCTGGCGCTCGATCTGCCCAATCAAGTTTTGAGTGGTGCGCTCAATCTTCTTGGTGGCCTGGCTGCTGGTGTCGGCTGCCTTGTTAAGGCTGTTGGATGCGCCACGCCCCAGGCTGTCCAACGACTTTTTGGCCTTACCCGTTTCCTGCGTGACTTCCGCCATTGCGGCCGACAAGCCGGACGTATCGGCCGAGACGGCAATAACGCCTTTCGCAATAGCTTCTGTCATGATCAGTCCCAAATAGAAAAAGCCCGCGCGCGGCGGGCTACTTACGGTTCATTTCGTTCAACGCGGCGTACTCAAGGACGCGCACCTGGCTCTCTAGCTCGTCGTATCGCTCCGGAGTCAACTCCATGCGATCCATCTTGTGGAACAGGACGCCGTAGTTCAGGCCGGTTGCGCCGGCCATACCGACAAGCCATTGCGAGCGCAACGACAGGAAAAGCTCAAACGCAACTTCGTTTTCTGGCCATATTTCGAGCGGATCTTCGGCCACGTCATCAGGCGTAAGGCCGAACGCCGCTAGCTCCGCAGCACTGGGCTCCTTCTCGTAGAGCGCGGCGCCCAGTGCCTTTAGTTTCCCAGGCGGGCCTTGCTCAGCTCGTCAATGTAGGCGCCAACTACCGCGCGAGCCGATCCAACGTAACCCTCGACCATCAGTTCGATGTTGTCGGTATCGAAGGCGTCTTCAAGCTCCCAGCCAGAAGCAATATCCATAATGATGTCAGCGTCCTCGCGGCCCTCCATCCCTTCCAAGAATTTCTTGAACTCTTCTTTGGTGCGATGTTTGAAGGTGAATTCAACGTCGGAGAAACCCGCGCCGGGAATGGGCAGCGCGACCTTGCGTTTGAACGTAGGCGACGGGGTAAGCGAGAATTTGATTTTTGCCATGGTTTGATATCTTCCGAATGGTTCGTGATGGGAGCCACCGCCCAATTTGGACGGTGGAACGCGCGTTTGATTACTGCGCGGCGGCGTAGCGGACGGGGCGCGACAACAGCGAGAACGTGGCCTGCACGCCCATCACTTCGCCCTTGGTCATCGTGGGCGTCTCGTTGAACGACACGTAACCGTTGTAGAGAATCATGGAACCCTTGGGGAACATGATGCGCAGTGCGCATACGTCGCGGGTCTCAGCTGCGGCCTGCAGCGCTTTGTAGCCCGCCAACGTGGGATCGTCAGCGATGGTAAAGGTCATCGACTGCGCGCTCGCTTGCGTGGGAATTTGCGCCTCGAAGTCGTTTTCGAGAAAGCTATAGTTGGCGAATTGCATTTCGCCACCCGACGAGCTGGTCTCAAGGACCTGAGTGATCTGCGTGAACGCCGTGATTTCGCGCACCGAACCCGCGCCGGTACCGGCCGGGTATCGCACCAGAGACGACGTATTCACGCCTTCCAGGGCGAACGCGCCAGCGGCGGCATCAGCAACTCGCATGATGCGCTCGTTGATCCCCTGCCAGCCGGATTTCACTTCGATGAGTGCGCCGTTGGTGAGACCGTGTGCGGGACTGGTCGCAACACCAGGATTGGCGTTCGTGAGAGAGGTGAAATTCTTCGCTGCCGCATATGCGGTTGCGAGGGAGACAATCACCCCGTTAGGGAGAGAGACGGACATGTGTTGGCTTCCTATCTAAGGACGAAAAAAAACCCGCACGAGGCGGGTTGAGTGGATTTGCCCCACATTGCGGGGCGGTTTCGGCCTGACGGGCCAGAAAAGGGAGTTACGCGGGCTCTATGAGTTCGCTATCGATTTCGAGAGAAATGTTCGTACTGGCTAGGTCTGCGCCGCCACCAATGGAGAGCGTTCGGCTTGACGCACGAGCCGTGAAATAGTGATTGCCCAATCTGGGCAGAGTGATGCGAAAGCTATGTGTAACGTCATCATCCAAGATGGCCCGTAGCAGTTCCTGACCGGGGTCAATCAATCGAAATAGATCAAGCTGCAACGAGGACGGTGCCCGCGCCACTCGGCGCTGGTAGGGAACGACGGTGCCCACCGGGTGAAACGTAGCTGTCTGGTACTGTTTACCCAGACTGCCGACGACCCGAACCCCACGCACAGGCGTATAGACAAGGGTATCGAATCCGGCTCGCGTGACAGTTGCGGGACGGTCAACGCATAGGCTGATCGTTGTGCCGACGGAAACGTGCGGTGTGGTCATGGCGTGTCGTACCAGATCTCGAAGTCCTGCGTGGCACCCTTGAAGCCGGTAACTGGATCACTGACAGAGACCGCCCCGCCTTGCGGCAAAGCCAACACGGGCGTGGCGCATAGCGTTTTTGCCACTGCCGCCATCAAAGCGGATGACTTCAAACGGGATTTCGCCCAAACGTTGATCTGGATGCGTGCGCCCTGCTTATCCGCTGTCGCACCATCCGTAAAGACTACCGGACGCCCGCCGACCTGCTGGAAGGTGATGAACGGCATAGGCGTATCCGCGTCGGCAGTGTCGGGGTAAACGCGACCGTCAGCGAGCGGCCCAAGAGCAGAAGTAATAATCAGCTCAACCATTCATAATCTCCCCGATTTTTTCAGCCATGCGACGCCGACCAGCCTCCACCGCTGCCACCAGTTTTGCATCCACTGAGACGCGCAGATAGGGGTGAGCAGGCTCAAACACAGGAATCTTCAGGGGCTGTTTTTTCAAAGTCACATATGAACCATCTGGCAGCTTCTTCACCGCATAGCGGCGCCAGTGGCCATACTCCACCAGCCACCAATGGGGCGCTTTTCTCTTATTCACGCCCACCTGGTACGTCTTGCGGTCGGGGCCGGATTGCGACGCATCGAACCAACGATAGATCGCCCCCTGCAAAGTCCCCATGTGGAATGGCACGCGTTCGCGAATTTCGTCATAGAGAACAATGGACATGGCGTGTGCGGCCGGCCTTACAGCCTCTTCACGGATTCGATCAAAGAATGTGGAAATCTGACCGGCAATGTCGCCCTCAAACGAAAACACAACGGGGCGGCTCGTGTACTTTCTTGCCCTGCTCATGGAGCCAGCTCAGCGGCGGACAGGAGGCGACATACAAGATCCACGCGTTCCCTGCGGTCCTCATCAGGTAGCGCCGCCTCAACCTCGTAGAAGTCTGTGTTGTGCTGTACGCGCATGCCCATGACGATATCCCTGCGGTAGCGAAGCCTGATGCTCGCCTTGACTATCGGACGCTCGGCACCAGCCTTGATGGCCTGAATTCCAGAGGTGTGCAGTATTGACGCCCAGGCACGGTCGACCTCTACCCAGCTATCCGTCAACTCGTTGGCTGCATCGCGGGTCTGCTCATTGCGGAGCAGCGTGACGCGGCGATTTCGCCCACCTGAATTCATTACCAGCTCCTCATGGGATCAAG
This sequence comes from Achromobacter deleyi, assembly GCA_040391965.1. GTDB lineage: Bacteria > Pseudomonadota > Gammaproteobacteria > Burkholderiales > Burkholderiaceae_B > Achromobacter > Achromobacter deleyi_B. The sequence continues at coordinate 14,937 of JBEBWV010000032.1, forward strand.
CAGGCCATCCAGAAATGGCGCCGGTGTCATTGGCTTGTCAGTTGCAGCTGCAGGGCTATCCAGCCAAAAGACACACTGCGCAATAATCCAAGCCGCCGCAACAGCGGGAAGTTCCTCATAGCCAGTCACGTAAGTCACGCGGACGCGTGCGCCAGGAATATTCCCCAAGAGTGGCAATGATCCGAGCCACACCAATTCAGCGCGATCATTGTCTTGCTCCGCCAACGTGAATGCAGCCGCCGGCAGTGACGCCCAAGTCGCGCCATCCCAATATTCCACCGCCTCAATGGACTGCACGGGCGATCGAGCAAGCAGTCCGCGCGGCCAGTCGTCATACGAAGCTTTCCACGTTTGAGTAACCAGAGAACGCCCAGATTCGTGTTCAGCCAGGAACGCGGCGGAAGCGATGTTCCGCAGGATTTGACTGTCAAACTCGGAACCATCAATGCGGGCGCTTGCCTTCACTTCCTCAGTGGTGATGGGATACGTGGGCACAACCGATCGACGCTCAAAGAGAAACATAATCAGCCCTCGTACTCTTGCACCTCTGCGCCGAGGCCCAAAGCGTGCGCCACTGCATCGGGATCTTGATCAACAGATCCTGTGGCTTGCTTGGCGACGCTCGCCGGAAGCCCGATCACATCATTGGGCGCATATCGCCTCACGCCGATGGTGGAAGACACCAGCACGCGAACGAGCACTGTTTCCTCAACCACGATCTCGCTAGCGGTAACCCCGGAAACATTGGCGTCCGGCGCAACACTTGCGCTCTGACCATCAACAGAAGGCACGCCCTCCACTACGTCCACAATGCCAGCGGCCGCACTTTCCGCAACCACTGCGGCGTCGTTCTTCGCTTTTGCCATTTTCTTCTCCGAAAGAATCGGCCCCGGCCTAAGCCAGGGCACTGCTGTTAGGTGGCCGAGTTAACGAACGTCTTGACGGCACCGCCTACGTCGATCAAGTTGCCGCCGGACCGCGTAAAAGCAACGAAACCCACTTGACCATTCAGTGTGAAAGCAGAGTCGGTCATGCGGAACAAGGTGAGATCCATCACATCGCGGATCAGATACTTGCTCAGATCACCGAACAGAATCGAACGCGCATTTGCCGCCATTGGCGCCATGTGCTGGTTGATGTGAGTGATTCGGCCCATGACTCGATCAGGCGCACCGCCTGGATTACCTTGCTCATATCCCGGCACAAAGATTGGTCGACCGTTGCCGTCCTTGATCTTGCGAATCGCTTTGAGCGTGTCATCGTGGAACATGTAGCTCGCGGCGCCGCGATAGGCAGGATCAACCGAGTGTTCCAGATCGACCAAGTCGTCATACGTCACTGTTGCCGTCTGGCCCGTGGCGGCGACCTTGCCGACCTGAGCAGCCGTAGACACGCCGCGCGGTTGTCCGGTTCCAGTACCCACCGTGTAATGGCGGTTGGTAATGCGCCCGATACGTGTAGCGAGCAAAGCTTGGATATAGGCCTCAATATCAATCATCGAGTCCTGCAACAACTCGAACGGAAGGGCGATCTTCTTGGACGAATACTTGGACACGTCCAAGTTCGCCAGGCCAAAGGCGGTATCACCGCCCGTCACTGGTGCATTCTGGCCGACGATTTCACCCTCTTCCGAGGTGGCGTCCGCAGTGGGGAAGCTCATCTGGGCGCCCGTACCTGTGCGGAACACAGTCGCGGCCTGGCGCACGCCACCCATGAGCTTCATCGCCTCGGTCAGTTGGCGGTGATATTCCTGCGCTACCGTATAGCCGCCCTCGCTACTGGTTGTGGTTGACATTGCCGCCCGAATATCGGGATTCACCCGAGCATTCATGGCATTGCGCTGCTCTGGCGACAACGCCGACAAACCCTGCGCCAAGAACGAGCGCAGCGCCGCAGCTTCCGGACGATTGCCATCACCGCCCGAACGCGTTGCGGCGTCCAGTGCGTGATCGTGTTCAGCCTGGGTGTCGCCCGCAACCTGGGTAAGGCGGTTCTCGCGCGTGATTTCAGCGTCAATTGCCTCGATCTCCGCCAAGATGGCGTCCAGTTTTTCGCCATCAGTGACCGGCATGCGCTGGTCAGCGGCGTATTTAGCGTTCAGCGCTTGTGCGGCTGCCGCCTTGGCATTGCGTTGCTCGCGCAGTTTTGCAAGTTTGTTCACTTGAACTTCCTTTATATAGACGTAAAAAAACCGCCTGCAGGCGGTTGGTTGGGTCTGATGCGCGAGGGCGCTACAGAATTTCTACAGCGGCAAGCCGCATTCGTTGTTGCTGGCGCGCCCGGTGCTCCGCAGCGATGTGCGGCACTTCCGGAGGGGCTTGCACAGGCGGAGCGGCGGGATCTGAGGCTGGCGCGCCCGCGAACGCAGCCAGGCTCCAGCGAGAGCGCGCATCTACGCGACGACCTGCCGCATTCACCGCGCTAGCGAATCCCGCCTCGACGGCCTCCTCTGCGGTAAACCACGTTTCGGCATCCATCCACGCCACAATTTCCTCACGACTCTTGCCAGTCTTAGCCTGGTAGGCATCGATCATGCCGGCATCCACTTTGTCCATCAGCCCTGCTTGCGCCAGCAGGTCTTGCTTATTTCCGTAGGCCAGGCCGTGACAGTTGTGGATCATGAACAACGACCCAGGCTCCATAGTCAGCTCGTCACAGATGGACGCGATGCCCGTGGCGGCACTCGCAGCAACGCCATCGACCTGACCCACCAGTCGCGCCTTTTGATTGCGCAGCGCGTTCATGATCGCTTGCATGGCGAATACGTCACCGCCCGGGCAGTTGATCCGTAGGCGAATCGTGTCGGACGTAATGCCGTCAATCTGTGGCACAAGGTCTTGCGCGCACACGCATCCGAAATATTCAGCGGTCGCCCGGTCGCCCACGATAGGGTCATAGAGGTACAAGACCGACTCGGTGCCATCTTCCGACGCCACAATCTTGGTTTCGACGGGCTTACCAGCGCGGCGCGAATCAGCGAGTAGCTGTAGTAGTTTGCGCATCTGCGCCTCCATTCATTTTTAAATCAGGGTTGGGCCCTAGGTTTTCCAGGCGCCGCACCTCCTCAGCGTTCATCCATGGTTCCTCACCGGCGCGCCCCATTGCGATCCGATATGCCTCATTACGTGACTTCAGGTCACCTCTCTCCAATGCCGCCGTGATGTGCTCGACAAAGTACTTCTGCCGGACTGGCCAGAGCTTGCGATTTAGCTCCTGCGCAACAGGCGTTAGATGGCGCTGCATCGTGTGCTGACGGAACCCCATTCCCTGCTGCTCGATACTCGATCCCAGGACGGTATTGCCGACGGTATGTCCGACCATGTAAGGGGGCACACCAAAAGGCCGGCACATATCCTCAACCCCAAATTGGCGGGTTGCCAGAATTTCAGCGTCTTTGGAGTTCACGCTTAGCTGCGCTGGCTCCAACCCCCCCGAGAGCAGCAGCGGGCCGCGCCCACCTGATTGGGCCCGAGCCATCAATGACGCTTTCAGTTCCTTCAATTGCGCCGGGTTTAGTTTCTGGGCAGTCTTGAGAGCATAGTCAAAGGTCGCGCCGCCATTAAAGAACTGTGCCGCGTGGTCTTGCGCGGCTATCGATGTTCCCACGGCATTTCGAGCGGCATAGGTGATGGCGCTCGGGCTTCTCAGTCCATCAAACCCAAGACTGGGGAAATGAAGGATGTCAGCGGAATCCAATGTGTATGCGGGCTCCCCTGAGGGCGTAACCCGATATCTCACCCGCCGGCCCTCCCCTTTAAATGGATGCACAGACAAGGGGTGAAGCGGCTCAAAGCCAATAACGCGACTGCTCATCAGGCTGGGACGAAGCAGTCGGGCAAACCCGTCGCCGTAGAGCAATTTGCTGCTGATCAAATATTCCCACGCCGCCGCACTTGTCCATTGCTCGCAGGCTTGCTCATTAAAGAGCCACCAGTACTCGTGATCTGATTTCTGCCGGTCCTTCCCGCTGCGCTCATAGACGCCCAATGGCATCGAGGCAACTGTGCCGGAGACAAGCGACACGCAGGCATATATTGTTGTTACCTGCAGCGCGCTGGCCGGCGTGACCGCGACGCCCGCCGCAGACCTTGCCTGCAAGCCCAAAACACTAGCAAGGTCCTCTGGGCTAACTCCATCAACAAAAGAATTCTCCCCGATCGCTTCGATGCCGGCACGCTGCATGCCGCCATCGCGGCCGGCGATCCATTGATCAAGCACCCGCGAGCGGTGCTGCGGGGCAATCTGCGCCGAGACTTCAGCGGTCATATCAATCATCCAATGAATAGATGGCCGGTGGCGCCAGGTCTTGACCTGGGTTCAGGGCCATCAGTGAAATAGCGTTAAACGCCGCCATGACCGGATCGATCTTGGCGGTGCCTGAGGCCTGCTTCGTAATTAGGATTGCGTTGCCGCGAGGTTCAACCTTGCAGTTCCCAACGCTCCAAGCCATGAGCGGCTGACCGCAATGCACCAACACGCCTTCGGCGAGCTTGCGCTCTGCTGTTTTGATTGCGCCCCCGAGCTTCCATCCTTGCGAGATCCCCAGGATTTTGTCGGCAGGTATGTCACGTTCAGCTAGCGCATCCAAGATGCCGCCAAGGCCGGATGGGTCGACGCCGATCCTGTCTAACAGGCCGGTCTCCTCAACGCGGGCCACTATGTCGGCCACACCATCGGTGTCGTCACCGATACGGGCCACAAGCGACAAATCACCGTCGTTCGCAAAGTCGTGAAAACGTGCAGCCTCGGCCTTGCGGCGCTCAAGCACAGACGGGTGTGCCCAAGCGTGAGTCCAAAGAAGCCAACGCCGCGTGGTAGCACATCGGCCTAGGACGGCCAGCCCGAGCAAGTCGTCCAGCCCGCCTCCATCAATCCCGATGCAAATGACTTCTGAGCGTTCAAGTACGGACTCAAGGGTCAAGCCCTCCTCCGCCTGACGCTCCCAGTAGTCAGCGCCCGCCCAACGATCGGAACGTAAGGCCAGGCCGATTTCCACGTTCAGATGCTTGGCCATGAAACCCCGCACAGACTCTTCGCTTGTGTTCCCGGCCTTCTTGAACTCTCGTTCCAGATACTCTCGGTCTACCGAGTAACCCATGTTCGGGTTGACCATTGCGAAGTTGACAGGGTCTCGATGCCCACCGGCGGCGATCATCGCAGCAGGAAACTCATAGATGATGGGTACAAAGCTCGGATCATGAATGACGCCATCGCGCACGTCGCGGGCGTACTGCAATTTCTGCTTAAAGACGCCTGCCGGTGGATCATCAGATTGGGTTGTGAGATAAATCACGAAGCCCTCAGGACGCGACGCGAGACCGCCCATCGCTTCCCGCAGCATGTTTTCCGCATCAGGCCGTTTACCGAACAGCCAAAGCTCATCGATGAGCGTACCGACGCCCTTTGTCCCCCCCACAGTACTGCTATCCGCAGCTAGCACCTGCAACGCGGCGCGTGTTTCGCGGTGCGTGATCGTGCGAATGTGCGTCTGAACATGCATTAGAGCGTTCAGCTCTTCGTCCACATTCTCACTGCACATGTCGCGGGCTGGCGAATAGCTGTTGTCCGCGATCTTGATGGTTGGCGCCAGGATATTGAATGACGCCGACATACGCCAGTTAACCAAGATGGCGGTCAACATAATTCCTGCGGCGATTGTCGACTTCGAATTCTTTTTCGGAATCAGTATGAACCACTCTCGAATCAGCCGGCGGCCGCTATCGGTGTCATACGCGCCAAAGATCGAGGCAACAATGTCAAATACCCATTGCGCGCATGACTCCCCGAAAGTTGGACTGCCCGGCGCATCAACGATGCGCAACGATTTGAATATGGCAACTGCCTGCGCTGCCGCCTCGGGGAAAATCGGCGGCGGAATGATCGAATCGCCGGCGCGCAACCGTTCCGCCCAGTCTGGGCAAGCGGTGGACCATTGCATAAGTTATTTCCCGCCGTTGATCATGCGCAGCGGCGGCGCGGGTGGCGCAAATCTGCCTGTCGCAACCGCGCCAGCAGCTGCCTTGCCCGCTTCTTTTTTGCCTTGATCACCCAGTTTCTTGTGGGCGTAAGGCATCAACGATTTCGCTGCCTCAAGCCGCAGCTTGGGATCTTCTTCGATGTCATTCATGATCGCCACAAGCACGTCCTTGGGATCAGACGTCAAGCCAAGTGCGGCAAGACCGACCTTAGGTAATTGCACCACCTCGCCACCAGATGACTCCGATTGCTCGGCAGTTGGCGGGGTGGGAGCGGCAGGCGGCAATTCCGGCGCTGCCTCCGTTTTGCGATCCAGCGCAGCCAACACATCGGGGTGCTTGGCGAGCCTTGACCCCGCCTGGGATGCTGTCGCTTCACTGTATCCAGCCGCGATTGCTGCGTCTTTGTTGGACGCACCTCGGGCCAAGGCTTCAACAAACTTGCGTTGTTTACTTGTTAAAGCCATTAACAGATCCTGAAATCGGGGGTATTTTCTGCGCGTGCGGGAATAGTCGGTCTAGAGTCCCTGCCCCCTCCATTTTTAGACCCCCCCCTGCCCTCCCACGATGGGGCTAGGGCTTGCGGAGAGGGCACCAGGGCGCGATCACATGCCAGATGATCGCTCTTCCTGCCTCTTCACCACGTCGTGGCAGGGCGCGCATAGAGGCTGCCAGTTGCTCTCGTCCCAGAATAGATTTTGGTCACCACGATGGGGGATGATGTGATCGACCACCGACGCAAGCACGCCAACCAACCCATTGCGTTGGCAGTAGCAGCACATTGGATGCTCTCGCAGAAATAGTGCTCGCCCTTTCTGCCAGCGATATCCGTACCCTCGCTGCGTGCTGGTCTGCTTGTCAGCCCGCCAACTCACCGACTCAACGATGCGCCCGCGAGAGGGAGCCATCTGAATGGACGGCTTCAATGTTGCAAGCTTCGGACGGCCCATTACTGCCATTGCCTCACCAGCTCAATGTCTACGCGGCCATGCAACCGGCGCATAACCACACTTTCGCGGCGTGCGTTCAACATGTACTCACCGTCTGGCCCTAACGCACTCAACAGCACAAAGCCGCGCCGAGTGTCCGCAGTGAAGCAGCGATGCTGCTCAATCCCATTCAAGCGCACGCGGACCAAGACATTGCGAGGCATCGCTTTGTATGCTCGATGGCCAGGGTCGCCCTTTCGTACTGATAGCCGCATTGGTTTATTCCTCGTGTTGATCTTGCCGGGTGCCACCAACAGCACGCCGCCCGGCGGCGACGATCCCATACCCACGCACTCCCCAGCGCGTGGCCCTCGGTGGCAAAGGGGCAACAAAAAGCCCCGCGCGATTTCTCGGGCAGGGCAGAATATTTATCTCGATGTGTACCGTACACACTAATAGTGTGTATAATACACATCATGGACAGCAAAGACTTAATCAAACAACTTGAGCGGGATGGTTGGGTTTTGCAAAACGTGAAGGGTTCGCACCACGTTTACCGCCATCCAAACAAACCGGGGCACATAAGCGTCCCACACCCTAAAAAGGATTTCGGCCCTGGCATAACCCACAAACTACTCAAGCAAGCTGGCCTTAAATGAACAACACCCCGGCAGTGCCGGGGATTCTCCTATCGAGGATCGTATGAAATACCCTATCGCCATTGAACCTGGCAACGACACTCAAGCCTGGGGTGTTGTTGTCCCTGATCTGCCTGGCTGCTTCTCTGCCGCAGATGAAGGAATTGACCAGGCAATTGAGAATGCCAAGGAAGCAATTGAGGCTTGGATTGAGGCCGCAATGGATAGCGGCGATCCCGTTCCAGCACCCAGCAGTATCACGGCGCTGCAAGCGGATCCTGAGTACGCAGGATGGATCTGGGCGATTGTTGAGATCAACCCGGCTGTGCTGGATGAAACCATCGAGCGAATCAACATCACGCTGCCGCGCCGAATCCTTGCCCGCCTTGACTCCAAGGCACGTGCCGCCGGTGAAAGCCGCTCCGGCTACATCGCCCACATGGCACTCACTCGCTAGCCTCAACCATGCCCATTACCGACGATGTTGAAGAGAAACTGCGCCGTAACCTCATGGTGTTTTCAATAACCGTAATGATGGCCTGGTGGCTGGGGCTCAAAGTGCCCTCAATCGCAGCCCTGGTCGACCCCAAGCTTCTTTCAGTTGACGCTCCGAGCAGGATCTGGGGAGCGGCTGCGGCACTTCTTATCTACTGCTTGCTTCGCTATCACTTTAGCGAGGGACGCGTAAAGCAATCAGAATTGATGCGAGAGGCAATTGCTGAGCGCAGGGAGCGACCAGTCAAGAGATACCTACAAAAGCTAGTAGCGAAAAAACACAACGACAGTAACCGCTCAACTTATGAGCACTCTAAGGCATTGAACCCTACCGCACCGACTCTCGAATCATCACCAGAGATCGTGCATTGGAGGACATTCAAAATTGTTCGATTCAATAGACTGGACACCATCTTCGGCACTTATCGATACAAGTCGGATCAAGACACACCCGGTGATTTTGAGTATCGATACCCATACGAGGATTACTCAACAAGCTATCAATTGCCTAAAGCAAGGGCATGGGCTAGCGAAGGTTTTGCGCTCCTCACATCCACATTTGCTTCGCGGGGGGCGCTCGAAATTTACATGCCGTATTTACTTGCTATCTGCGCGTTGATCGTCAGCTTAAGTATGGCTTGGCAATAACGGCAAAACTCCCATCACTCAAAGATGCAAAAAGCCCGCTCAATTTCTTGGCGGGCTTTTTTGTACGCACTGATTCAAAGTGAATAAACTGGGCGTAATTTACCATACGACTTAGAAAATCACAATTATGGAAATTTCCTGAGAAACGGTGCCGCGCATCTTCTAGTGCCTTGTTTCCATATTTCTTCCACCCGATAATCGACCTACAAAAGAGCCAGAAAATTTTCCTCAATGGCATAATTCCATTCGCTCAGAATTCCGCTAGAGTTCACCCGGTAAGGAGTCAAACATTGGCAATCGTTGAATTATTTTCGAAACGTCAGAAGAGTTTGCGGGGTGATGTCCCCGACGTGTACAGCTACGACGAACTCCCACCAACGCTCCGGACGCAAATAATCCATATCATGGGTGATGCGCTGGGCGGAGCACGCGAATATTACGGGGGTACCCCAAGAGTTGCTGAAGCGTACAAATTCATCGTGGATACGCTTTGCCGAGAATATGGCGTGTTTCATTTGCCCGGCACGCCAAATAACATCGGCGGGAATAGAGACAACTTCAAGGATTTAACGGCTTTCCTCCTTCACGAGATCGATACGGAACGTACCCTAGACGCGATAGAACTCTCTTTTCTATCGATCAACGTAGCCACGATCAATTGGGATTATCTGCATCGCGCAAATTCTAAAGAGATCGCCAACGCGGCTATCAATGAATTGAATGCGCGATTCAAAGAGCATGCCATTGGATATCAATACGCCGATCGAAGAATCATTCGCATTGACTCGGAGTTGATACACGCCGAAGTTGTAAAGCCCGCTTTGCGCTTACTAAATCAAAAGAACTATGCAGGTGCACAGCAAGAGTTTCTTAAGGCTCATGAACATTACCGGAAGGGTAACGCCAAGGAGGCTCTTAACGAGTGCCTTAAGTCGTTTGAGAGCTTAATGAAAGCTATTTGCGAAAAAAGGAAATGGATTTGCAAGCAACCACCTACTGCAAGCAATCTGATTGATACGTGCCTACAGAACAAGCTTATTCCTGAGTTTTGGCAGCAGAACTTCACTTCGTTGCGCAGTTTGCTCACAAGCAGCATTCCCTCAGGCAGAAATAAATTGAGTGGGCACGGGCAAGGAACAACAACCACTGAAGTGCCGAACCATCTGGTTGCCTACATGATCCATATGACGGCTTCAACCCTCGTCTTCCTAGCTGAAGCTGACGCGTCAGTACCTTAACGGGATTCCCCCCCCATGCCGTTTTTGGGAAATTCCCATTTAGGTGGTTTGGTGGCCTATGACTACGCGCAGATCCCTTTAGCTGACAGCATGTCAGTGATATGCGCCATAGCAATGGCCTCCTGTCCGATCTCGCCCCCCCCTCGAACTCCTTCCTTTTCTTGCCCGGTGCGAGACCCGCGCAACCAACGCACGATCATGGCTCGATGGTTAGAAGCTGTCTTTGCAGACACATCTGCCCGATCAGCTGCGCTGGACAGCACCACTTTCTTGCCAAAATAGCCTTCGATAATCGTGTCGCGCAGCACGCGTGCTGTCGGATGGGTCGACAAAGCCTGTGACGCAGCCAGATCGGAAATGACCCTGATTGCTGCCATCCAACGCAGATCGTCGGTCACGCCTTCGCAGCACTTGCACCGGTTCGTCTTGGGGGCGAAGCGTGCGTAGAGGATGGCTTGATGCAGTGGGGAGAGCGCATCCACGTTTACAAGGATCATCCCTGCTTGCGCTGCTCCATCGACACCGCCAAGCCCCTTGCCGCTTGACTTGATGGAGCCGCGTGCTGCACGGTTCATCGCCGGCACGTCATAGGCCTGGGCAGAATGGTTGTACGCGAACGTGAGCGCTGCGTGCGCATTGGAAAACAAAGGTTCGTGCATGGCCGTCATAGGCACCTCTACTGAATTGATACGAAGCGCGGCGCCCATCACACCACCTCCGGGGAATACGTCACTTTCGGGTCTAGGTAATTGAGCAATGCCTCGCGCGCTTGGTCAAAGCTGTAACAGACCTCCACGCGATACCCTGCTTGCTTCAAGTAGTCCACCCAGTCTTTTTGCGTTTCGGACAGGCGCCCTGTCGCTGCCTTCATTTCTATCCAGAGCCCGGGGCAACCGAAGCGTGGCACGGGCAAGAACAGATCCAGCACGCCAGCCTTCACGCCCTGGCGCTTCAAGTTGGCGGCGACCAATACATGACGCTGCCCACCATTGGGAATATGGAACAGGCGAGCGAGTCCGGGATAGACCTTCGTCTGTCGCGCCGCCCATGTGATCACTTGCGCCTGGATAACGTCCTCGCTCGGGCCTGCTACTGCCACCTTCTTCGTAGCTGCACGGCGCGGTGCCTTGGTCCAACGTGCCATCGTCATGCTGCGCGCTCCCGGTAGCTGGCCCAGTCGAACACCACCATGCGCCCCCCGCCCTCACGCATGCGGTCGACAACGCGGTCACCCAAGTATTCGGTCAGCCGGGGCTTTGCCAAGTTACTGATGAGGATGGTCGGGCGCATCCGGTTGTAGCGTTCGTTCATGATGTCGAACAGCAGCATCTTTTCAGCATCCGAGCCGTACTGACTGCCAATCTCGTCCAGCACCAGCAGATCGGGGCCGGTGAATCGGGCGATTGCGGCCGACTCCGTTGCCGCGCTGTCTTTGCGGTACGTTTCCTTGATCGAGCGCATGGCATCGAGCAGCACCGCGAATCGTGCTGAGTAGCCTTGAGCCAAGACCGAGTGCATAGCACTGATGGCCAAATGCGTCTTACCCGTGCCCACACCACCACACAGGATCAGGCCATTGCCACCGTCACGCGCAGAGGTAAAACTCTCGCCGTAGGCTTGCACCGTGCGCAACGCCTTGGCCGCATCGTCGGTTGGGGGCACATACGTTTCGAAGCGGGCATCGAAGTAGCGTTCAGGGATTTCGGCACGGCGCATGTGGTGCTCACGTGCCGCCATCATTTCCTGACGCAGCTGCTCAGCCTTCATCTGGCGACCAACGCACACCGGGCAGTCAGACCAACCCACCGGCGTTTTCATGGAAGGAAACTCACCGTGCTCGTCACACGAGCGCGATTCGGTGGCGAAATTAAAAACGCCCGTCATCACCGACCCCAGCGTGGTAGTCCTGCTTTGCGAAATTTCCATGAATCGGTGCTCCTGTGGTCTTTGCTGCCCGGCTTGTCCGGAATGCTTGGGGGTTGGTTGCGTCTTTCTGTGCACGGCCCAGCCATGACACGATGAACCGGGCAATGCCTCGGCGTGTCGGGCGTTTGGGGAGGTTGGCGTTCAGCCAAACCCGCATGCGGGAAAACTCGCCGTGTGCGTCAACGGCGGGAAAGGCTGCACTCCACTCTGCAACCTGCTGGGGTTCTGCACCGAACTCGGAGCCGTCGACAAGCGGAAGCAAGGCGATGGGATTGGGAGTTTGGTTTTGGTCTTCGGGGTTGGCCGAAGGCGAATTCAGGTCATCGGAAGAATCTGCGCCAGCAGATTCATCTTTGTTTTGTTGGTTGTCTTTTGGAAGGTTGTCTTTTGTGTGTACCGTTTTCGTACTATCGACCTGTACCGAATCCGTACTAGCAACAACACCATTTCCGTACACCTGTACCGTTTTCGTACATGTACCGATTTGGGACACCTGTACAGATTTCGTACTAGATGGATGTACAGATTCCGTACTAGCACCCCAACGCGAATAATCTTTGTTGATGCCCAAGATGCAGCCGTACTTTCCCGGGCGCTTGTGGATCACACCCAGGGCCGCCAATTCATTCAGGGCCGTGGTGATATGGGGGCGTGCCATCTTGCCCAGGAGCGCCCCCAACTGCGATGCAGACAGGTCGTCCTCTTTCTTGCCATAGCCGTATGTCTTACGGACTACGGCCATAGCGACCTTGTATTGCTTACCGCTAAGCGGGAATGCCAATAAAGCGTCGTACAGCTCATTGGCAATACGAACGTGGCCGTCTTCCAGCTGGGGGGATTTCTGAGGCATTTTCAACACCACCGCGCTCATGATCTAACGTGCCTCCAACGCCACACACCCAGGTACTCATAGGATTGCTTCACCAGGCCTGCGCGAAGGGCTTCCCAAAGCAAATGCTCAGCAACAGCACGCGCAACCATGGCAGGCGTTGTGCGTGCCCAGGCGCCATGCGCTGATGTGATGTGGGGCTCGATGGCTTCACCGATCTTGCGTGCGCTGAAGGAGTAACGCTGTGCCTGTATGGCTGCCCTGCCCGCTTCCTGTGCCGCGTCGGATATCGTGTAGCCCATGATCTTCATGCCGGCACTCCACGAGTCATGCCGACGGCGCGCAAGGCTGCGTCAGGTACGTGATGGCCGTTGTTCAGCAGGATGGTGATGCACTCGCGCAGCAGGTCTATCTGCTTGCCGTAGCGCTGCTCGAATCTCGCCTTCCATGGATGCACAGCAATGCGGTCGGGGGCGCCTGTGCCGTCCTGGTGGTTGCCAGCGGAGAGCGGCAGCACCAGCCAATGGGCATCGGGTTTCGTGCGGCCGTCGATATGGTGGATGGAGCAGATCTCGTCGAAACGACCGTCTTTCCACGACGCAATGCAGCCGATTTCACGCACGAGCAGATCATGAAAGCGCCGTTGCTCTGCGGTGACTGCACGGCCCTTCATTGATTCGCCCCCAGCCAGGCCACGAAAGGCTTACGCACCTTCTCGTGAAAATGGACGAGTGCCTGGGCATCATGATCAAGGCGCGCACGCGATGTAATGCCGCACTGATTGCGCACGAAGGCTGCTGCGTGTTGATCAGGAGATACGCCTTCGGGGGCGAGGCCTGAGCGCAGCACAACCCAGCGCTGAAAGTCCGTGCGCTGGCACATCATGCCCGCGACGCGGGCGATTTCGCCCCCCTTCCCTTCAGCTGGTGCACAGCGTGCACGCACCGGTCGGCCTGATGTTCCTCGGCTGATCATTGCTCGGCCATCCCTTCAAGTCGGCGCGCGACTTCAGCAACAGCCTCCATGACATTGCGGCCCGCAGCCATCACGCGCTCGACCTCTTTAAGATCCACGCCACCATCAGCCAGGGCGTCATAGACCTCCTGACCGAACTTGCCGTTCGCTACCATCAACGCGGCGACTTGCTCCAGGACTGACATGTCGCTATCACTGCCGCACGAGTCAGGCGCTTTGACCAGCAAGTAGCCATTGGCGTGAGCAAACGAGGCCAAGATACGAGCGTCGCCCGTCAAGCGCACGATGCGGTCGGCTTCAGCCAACGTAAGGTGATGGGTGTTGTTGTTGGGGTTGACCTTGTTGCGCAGGACGGCCGGCGACATGCCGATTACCGCCCCCAGGGCTTCGCTGCCACCCTTGTAGTCATGCACCGTCAAATCGGCTGCAGTGATGATGTTCATTTCTTGGGTTCCTGAACGTATCTTTGGTAAATCAGCAGCCCTATGATTCGCTGCATGGGAAAACAACTGACCTGCTACACGTCCAACGGCCCTATCTGCACTTTGTCGGATGGTTTAACGGGCTCCGGCGTCGCCGGTGGTGTTGGGGGCGCAGTGCTACTCATGCGCTATCTCCTGAGTCAGTGCGGGCCACTCGCTTTGAGCGACTTGGCTTGGATCTCTTTTTTGTTCTGGCGACCGCTGCATCTACCCTGTCGCTGATCTTGGACGAGAGCTCATCAGGCCATTTCGATACCGCTTGGTATGAAATGCCAATCTTCCGAGCGGCTGATGCGATCGTTCCACCCAAAAGGGCTATGGCTGTGTCTTTTCTCATCCTCAAATTGAACCATAGTTCATCCAAAAGAACAACTATAGTTCTTCGCGAATAGGCTATCTTTTAAACTATGGTTGAATATCGAGACCGCCTCATAGAGGCAATGAAATACGCAGGGATCTCTGCCACGCAATTGGCGGCGAGCCTTAGCACGTCCTATCAAGCTGTGAAGAAGGTAATTGACGGAAAGTCCACCGCCTTCAATGCGGCCAATAACGCTTTGGCTGCTCGTGAGATGGGAGTGTCAAGCGATTGGCTGGCGCTAGGCGTCGGCATGATGGTGCCCACGGAGGGCTTCCAAATTCCTGATGCGCCTTCGCTATGGCCCTTCCCCTCAATTACTGAGGCCGAGATATGTTCTCTGCCGCAAGACAAGTTGACGCGTCTAGAAGGTGCAATCCTGCTCACCCTTGGTCAGATGGGTGTGAGATCTACGGGTGCCACGCCCTACACGCCTACCTCTACGTCAAAGATGGGCGGCGTAGTGGATATGGACGCTGCCACCGATGAGTTTCCAATGCGGATGGGTGGACTGCCCGCCGCCCCCTGGGAAGGCGGCAAAACCACTTTTCAAGCGGAGCGCGAGAGTCGACTTCGGATCAGTACTGAGACCGGCGTGGTGGCCAACGTCGGGCCTGGTGATCCGCATGCGGCAAATGATAAGTTTGAGAAAGTGCCGGAAATGGCCGACGTACGCTTGGCTGCTGGTGATGGCATCGAGAACCACGTCGAAGAGCAAACGGGTGTAATCCAGTTCCGCAGGTCTTTCCTGCGTGCCGTCGGCGCAGAAAGCGGTAAGGCCCGCGTTGTGTACGCGAAAGGAGACAGCATGGAGCCGGTTATTCGCGATGGAGCTGCGCTTCTCGTCGTCCCGAACGAAAACCTTACTGTGCGCGACCTGGCTGGCGGTGGCGTCTATGCCATCAACTATGACGGCAAGATGATCGTGAAAACAGTGGCGCGCGACAATCTCACGCAGCGCTGGGTTGCTCGGTCATTCAATCCTGCATACCACGACATTCCGTTAGAGAACGGGTCACCCGTGCGCGTCCTGGGCCAAGTGGTGTGGGCTGGCACCCGACTGCGCGACGATGAGGCTGGGCAGTGGGTGCGCTCGTGATGCCATGCGATCTCAGGATATAGAGTGGTCGAGCGGTTGACCGCACGCTAGGAAATGGGGGGACGTGTTTAGACGCCCCACAACAGCGCAAACAATGCGGACCAATGGACTCAATCAATTGCGCCGCGACAGAATCAACCCCAATTTCGAGCTGGAAACCTACATGAGCGAGCAAGATCCAAAATCCGAATCGGGCCTTCCGCAGGCGACATTGATGGCGATGGTGTGCCTGATAAAAGAGCTGCACGCTAGCGGCTCTATCAATGCGCCACGGATGAGTAAAGACCTCAAAGCACTGTCTGTCACAATGGAGAAGGTCGATCCAGTCGCAGCCGGAGGGCTGGAACTACTAGCAAATCTGTCGGAGAAGCCTGAGAGAATAAAAATCATCACTTATGATGAAAATGCGGAAAAAACCTATGAAAGTTAGGGACCCGTTTGAATTTCCCGGCATCCTAAATCCGCAGCCAGTTCGCCCAGATCCGACACCGGATCTAGTGAGACTTTGGGAGAAAGTGGGTGTCAGGGTGCTAACATCGTCAGACGAGTCCCCCAGTAAGCCTTCAGCCACCATGGATGCCTCCCCCACCCGCGAAGAGTTAGACGCAAAATTTGAGCGCACTGAAGCTCGGGTAGATGCTCGCCTGGCGGGGTTTGAACAGCGCGTCGCGGACCAGTTGGGCGCAATGGCAGCTGACCTGAGGGAGGTTAAGGTCGAACTCAACCACCTCAAGGGCTTAAAGACTCAGATTTGGGCTGCTGCAGGTACTGCTATAGCGATAACTGTAGGCAGCATCTGGGCTGCTGGCGCTCTAGGGTTTAGCGCGTTTGAGTCGGGACGCAATACCGCGGTGGTGGTCCGTGATGCCCAGCAGAAGATAGAAGAGGCTTCCGTGAGCATTTCCAACCAGCAGGCAGAGACGCAGCGACTCCTGCAAGAGACCCTCAAAGCGCTTGGTCAGGCCAACAAGAACTAAGGCTGTGCCCACCCAAGAACGAAAGCCACCTCCGGGTGGCTTTTTCGTTCCATGCCTTATTTAGCCCCGTCAAATGTTGCCACTTCCCGAAGCGGCTCCGATACCCACCGATGCAGCCCGCCATGAGCGGGTTTTTTTTCGTCCAGCTGGCATGGATCACGCCCCAGAGTGAACTATGGTTGATTCAATAACTGAACTATGGTTAAATTCATTGCGCGTTGAAAAAACAGCGCGGCATGAAACCCCACGGACCCGCAGCCAGCACTCAGGGCATCGCCTCAAGCGGAAGACGTACCGCCACAAAGCCGGAATGGGGAAGGCGAGCAGCAACACCGCTCTTTAACAATCGAGGCCGCCCGGCCAGTGATGGCACGGGTGAAACAGGACAACCAGCGCTTACAGCGCGGCTCCTGTGTGCATAGCAGTCAGATGCAACGCCCAGCACGGGTGGCGACGGTAACCCGTGCAATGGACCCGCTTGGCAACAGGCGGTTTCGGCCAGCGCCGTGAATCGACGCTTACCGAAACCAACCCCCAACTATGCCGAGGTACGTATGCCCGAAGTCATCGATAAATTCCTGAGTGCGCTGCTCG
Source organism: Achromobacter deleyi (assembly GCA_040391965.1). Lineage (GTDB taxonomy): Bacteria > Pseudomonadota > Gammaproteobacteria > Burkholderiales > Burkholderiaceae_B > Achromobacter > Achromobacter deleyi_B. The sequence continues at coordinate 32,100 of JBEBWV010000032.1, forward strand.
ATTCCGCGAACACCATGATCAAGCTTTTTGGCGGGTGATTTACAGAATTCTCGGGGTCATCGCTATTGCGAGCCGATCCGTTCCCGAAGGTGACGATAGGGGCGGCCTAAGTCTGTTGGAGTAATTGCGGCATGAGAACGCCTGGAGCCAGTAGCGGACAGAACGGCGTGACACCCCGGAGAGACGGGGGCTCTCAAGTCGGCACATCCCAACGCGGCGGCCTAGCCCCGTCGTGACTCCCTCCCTCCCCAAGACGTGCAAACAGATAAGCCTTGCTTCATAGGCGATTGGGGTGTGCCAACTTGAGGGAAGCAGGACCCCTCTTCTGCTGATTTCCAACGCGGCGCCATGCCGCACCGTTTTGATAACTCCCACAGGTGAATCCATGAAACTAACCGCCCCCGCGGTCGGCTTACTGCTGGCCTTCGTCATCGCAACCATTGGCGTATTCATCGCGGGTCAAGCCGCAGGCGCCAGCGATACCCGCCTATTTGCCAAAGACGACGGGCGCCGTCTTGCGATGGTCGCGCGGGCTTGCGGCAAGACAGGCCAGCTGATGCAAGACCCCAGTACCGGTGCTTATTCCTGCATGTGGCGCAACGCCGATGGCGAAACCTTAGTCCAGGCAATACCTGATGCACCCTACCTTGAATATGTCGCCCAGAAGTGAGCCCAAGGCTTGCGGAACACGCCAACGGAGTTGTGCATGGCATCAGTAAATAAAGTGATTCTCGTGGGCAACCTGGGCCGCGACCCGGAAGTCCGCTACAGCCCGGAAGGGTCAGCGATCTGCAATATGTCGATTGCCACCACGTCGAGTTGGAAGGACAAGGCCAGTGGCGAAAAGCGTGAAGAAACGGAATGGCATCGCGTGGTCATGTACAACCGGCTCGCGGAAATTGCTGGTGAGTATCTGAAGAAAGGCCGTCCGGTCTATATCGAGGGTCGCCTGAAAACCCGCAAGTGGCAGGACAAGGACACCGGCGCCGATCGATTCGCCACCGAAATCGTCGCAGATCAAATGCAAATGCTTGGTGATCGTGATGACTCTGGCGGGCAATCTCATCGAAGAGGATAACCATGAGCGCTTTCTGCGTATTTGGGATGACCGAGCCTGCCGCGCGCAAGATCGCGACGACAGCGAGTGAAACGATGTACTGCAACCTGCCCCCCCCCAGGCGTGAAGCGTTCACCAAAGAGGATATGGCAGCCTGGATCGCCAAGCGAACCGAGGAAGTGCTTGAGGGTAGTCGGCGCATGCAGATTTCTCCCGCGTTCGATGCGCCTCAGTTTGCCAACGAGTGGATTGACCTGGCGAAGCGCACAGCACGCGCTAAGCGCTGCAGCATTATGGTTCGTGGCGTCAAGGTTGATGTCCACGGAAACCCAGTAATCAGCAAGACGAAAAAGACGCCCCTCATTACCTGGGTGCCTTACCTAGTCTGACCCCATCCCCGCAAGGAATCCCCATGTTCAAGAACATCAAGGCCTATCGGCTTACCGATAGCGCCCCTTTCCCCACGCCTGATTGGCTTGCAGTCGCCCTGGCACCGCATGCTTTCAAGTCCGGTGGCGCGCTTGAAATGCAGTCGATTGGCTGGGTAGCACCGCGTGAAAGCGGCGGCCTGGTGCACGCTGTTGGCGGCCAGATCTTGCTCACGCTGCGCATGGAGTCTCGCCTTTTGCCTGCGTCGGTGGTCAACCAAGCCGCCCGAGTCCGAGCCGCCGAAATCGAAGAGCAGCAAGGCTACAAGCCGGGCCGCAAGCAGATGAAGGAAATCAAGGAGCGCGCCACCGACGAGCTCATACCCAAGTCGCATGTGGTGTACCGAGATACGCAGGTTTGGATTGACCCGATCAATCATTGGCTGGTGGTCAACGCAGCAAGCGATGCACGGGCCGACGAAGTGATTGGGCTGTTGGCCAAGTCGGTTGAACAGTTGCCGCTTGAGAATCTGTATGTGGCCCAGTCACCGGCTGCAGCAATGACGTCCTGGCTGGCTGAAGACGAAGCGCCCAGCAACTTCACCATCGACCAGGACACGGAATTGCGTGCCAGTGGCGAAAGCCGCGCCGCCATTCGCTACGTCAAACACTCCATTGATGTTGATGACGTGCGGCGGCATATCCAGTCAGGTAAGCAGTGCACACGACTTGCGCTGACCTGGGCAGACCGAATCTCTTTCGTGCTGACGGAAGGCCTAGACCTCAAGCGCGTCACGCCGCTGGATGCGCTGAAGGAAGGCACCGACACCATGATGCAAAACGACGACGAGAAATTCGATTCGGACTTTGCCCTAATGACTGGCGAACTCAACAAGTTGCTCGTTGAGCTGGTCTATGCGCTAGGCGGTGAAAAGCGTCTCTGATGAAATTTGCATCACTAATAGCGCATTAACTCAGCCAATGCGCCATGAATGTGACATTGAACTTCAGACGCAGATCAGGGCTGAGCTGGAGGCACAGGTGTGGCCAGCTTATCTAACGTCATTTGCGTATTCCGCCTGACGAGCTCGCCTTCTCGTCGCGCAGCATCCTCGCTACGTGAGGAGGTCTCAGATTTTTCCGAACGATGTATCGATCCATCTGGCCGCATTATGTCGATGCGAAAACTCCAGCCCCGCCCGGATTCCAGTTCATACACAACGAGTACCGCTTTCCGATTTCCGAAGTCCACAGCAGTACCCCCTAAGTTGGAGCGGCAACATTACCCCACTTTCCCCGGCGTGTCAGTCCTACCGCACGCCACGCCCGTAGAACACGTAGCTCCTCAAAGCTGCCAACCCGGCCTCGGCCGCTACCTCTCTCGTCTTGTAGCGCTCCTCCCCTCGCTCCATCGCAACAACTGCAGACGTGCGCCGCTCCCTGGTCACGATCTCCCACGTGAACCCCGGCCCGCCAAATTCCTCTACCGCAAGGAAACTGGCGTAGTCCACGCCATCAGTGCCCAGGTGAATCTTCATCGTCGGTGCCCCTTCGTTGTTCTTGCGTCAACCGTGTCTGTTTTACGTAGGGTCGCCGCAAGCTTCTCAGCATCAGCTTCGGCCTGTTCACGAGCCTCACGTGCGGGCTCGCAGCAATGCGGGACGGTAGAAAGCAGCTTTCCGCCTTCATGGATGATCACAACGGCCTTACCACGCCAAGTCCCGTCGCACTCCTGATGCGTGGTCGCTTCAACATTAATGCTATAGGGCATTCGTTCTCTCCCAAGCAACTTTTGGCCGATATTACGACAGGCTGCTGGGCCCTGCCAATCCACTGTTTGGTTAAAGCAACACGGCTACTTGGCTGGCAGAACGAAGTCGTTCAACGCAGCTTCGCCCGCATCGCGCGCCTCCTCCCTCGTTTCGTACCGAACTTCAGATCGTTTAGTGCCAACCATGGCAGACGTGCGGCGCTCCCAAGTCACGATTTCCCACGTGAATCCATGCCCACCAAACGGCTCAACAATAAACCCGCTCGTGTATTGCGCTCCATCCTGATGCTCCATTTGCCACGTCCCTTAGTTTTTATTGCGCCCATCGTATCCCAATCATTGGAGTCAGCATGAACCTCAATCATCCCGCCCCTTGGGTGGCCCTGCCCGCAGACGGAGCCGACCTGGTCGACGGCGTCGGAATGTGGTTTTTCAATGACGCCAATGGCGAGGAGGTGTTCTACGGCCACGCCATGAGCATTGAGGCGCGCAATCTGGTGCTGGCGGCAGTGAATGGCGTGCCCGACCCTGCCGACGTGCAGGCGGTGCAGGATGCGGCGCGGTATCGGTGGGCGCGTGCTAACTGGGGTCGAATCGTGGATACGTACGAGGGTGACACTGGACACGTGCTGTCGGTCGATGTCTCGGATGGACACACGGAAGGCTGGCATACCGAACCTGTCAGCCTCGACACCGCTATCGATGCCGCCATGCAGTCAAACCAGGGCGGGAGGTGAGATGGGTACCTACGCATCCCCTGTCGCGTTTAGCGTCCAAGGCAGCGAGCATGGCCATATCGTATTCGCCAAGAGCCACGTTGAAGCCCGCAGGGTTGGCGCTGCCGAGGTTGGAGAGGATTTTGAAACCGTCGAATCGGTCAATCGTGTTCCCGCTTTGGACTGCTACGCCGCTACCGGAAAAGTACCACCCCGAGTCCTGATCGAGGATCACGGCTGGTGGTACGAGTGCATTCAGTGCTTGCATCAAATCCAAGCTGATGACTTGTACGACTACGACGAGGATCGAACACTTCAACCTGAATATGAAGGAAATCGGGTGTTCTGCTGCGGCAACTGCCGCAACGCATTTCACGATGAGCGGCACCGCGAGGCACAGCTCCAGCTCCAACGCGCCAGCGCTGCCCTAGCCCGATTTCCTGGCATCGAGATCCTGCATGCCAACGGGCACGACAGGGACGCGGCAGTTCAGTTCAAGTTCCCCGGAGGGCAATACGGCGCAACGTGGCGTGTCGGCGAACCGGATGTCTGGGTTGCCAAGTCCGACCAGGATGCGTTCCACGCGTTTCAGGATCGCCTCATCGCTGAGCGCGCCGCCATGCAGGCAGATGCCGGGAAGGGGGAGTGATGGACTTCTACGTTATCAGCGTGCACCACACGCATCGCCCGGATAAGTACATCACCCTCTGGGCGCCTGACAATAAAGGCTATGTCTTGCGGACGAACACGGCCGGCAAATACTCAGATGAGTGCGTGCGCGCCAGCCTTGGCTACTACAACAGCGGGTGCTCGAACATCGCAGTGCCGTGCACGGTACTCGACGCGCTGACCGCCACCGCCGATCCAAGAGACTTCTGCGGCGCAACGCCAGTAGCTCAGCCTTTCCTCGTGGTTCTGAACACTCGAGCCAATTGGAAAGCCCTGATCGCGCACGTTATAGAACCGCCAGCACATGCCGTGCGGCCCGAGTTCCCAGGCGCGCGGCGCCGAAAGGAATGAACATGACCAACTTCATTTGGCGGCTACGCGCCGCGCTTGCTTACCGCCGTCTGGCTGGACTCGGTTTCGCTGACGCGTGGAGTATGTCCGAAGCCCTTCTTGAGACTTTCGATGGCTGGGACTACACGCCCGCAGAAGCCGTCAGCGAAGACCTTACCTATTGGGGCGACTGACATGAGCGACCAATTGGCCCTGTTCAGCGACGCGCCAGTCCAACCCAAATCCGCCGAGCAAACTGTCTATGAGGCTTTTCCGTTCCCCGGCCTGCCTTGGGAGCGACATCAGGAAATCAGGAAATCTTGGGCTGCCCATGGCGCCCAGAAAAGGAAAGCAGCATGACCACCCAAACCCCCACCCCTTGGAAGCGTCACACGAACGTGAACCGTGGTTCGCCCGAAACAGGATTTACTCCGGTGATACCCGCCAAAACCAAGCTTGCATGTCGGAGAGCCGATTCCCGGGTGAAGAAAATCACCATACGTGGCACGGGCCAAATTCCGGCCGCTCCATTTCCACCTATTTGCCGCACCCACACTTCAAGGCGATACGGTGCGCCGAGTAATGGAACAACTCTGCAGTGCACCCGAAAGTCGCCCATATCCCGCCAGAGTCCATCGCTCATCACATCCCTAAGTTACCTCGGCGAATGCCTTAACTCACTATGGGCGCGATGTGATCAGGGAATCATCACTATTACGGAAAATTGCATGCCCCCGATTGAATGTGTCACAAAACATCAAGAGGCACAATTTTGAATACCCAAACCCCCACCCCTTCGGCGCAGCATCACAACCCGTTGAGCGACGAATATGTAAACGCACTTATCCAGCAGCATGGCTACCAAAGCCCAGAAGTGGTCATTGCCCGGCTGTATCAATGGATTGGCCAGTGCGGCGGTGAAAACTCCGAGACGCTTCTCATGTACGAAGCGCATGAGGAACTGCGAAAGCTCCACGCCGTCCTGGCTGATAGGCAGAAGCGTGGCGGGGACGAGATAGGCCCTCATGACCTCAGTACCAGTGGCGGGGGCCGAGGCTACCTGTCGGAGTATTTCCAGAAACGACTGCGGCGGCACGATTTCACGAGCTACATCAACGGCAAACTTGCCGCCGATTTCGCCTGCGTGCTTTCGCGTTGGCTAATTGATTCTGAGCCTCAGAAGCGCGGCGGGGATGGGGATGGCTGGAAGGACCACAACGAACGCGAACTTGTCGATACGCTTCGGTATATCGCCATCAACTATCACGGCGCCCAACAACTGCGCGAGCGCATTGCACATGTGATCCGCCCTCTGACCGACAAGTTGCGCGCCTCCCTGGCCGCGTCAAAGCCGATGAATGAAGGCCTACAAGCCGTTGCATTCGTTCAGCATGATCCAAGCGGAGCTCGGCGCGCAGTCCTTTGTCGCGAAGGAATGGAGTTGCCTGACGACACAACCCTCTACGCGACCCTCTCGAAACAGCAAGATAAGCAGCAATGACAGACACAGACCGCACCGCCTGGGTTCAGGCGATGCTCAATACCACCCGCAAGCTTTGGATGCCCGCCTAGTGTGGGCATTGTTTTGGAGTCGCGATGAGCGAAGGAACATTTCTATCTGAGGACGAGGTTGGCCAGCTCACCGGCGTCAAAACCGGCCGGAAGGTCAACGGCGTAAGCGTGCGCCGCGAGCAGCTTCAGGCCAACTGGCTTCGCAGCACTGGCATTCCCTTCTACATTAACGCACGTGGCCGACCAATCATTGTGCGCGCGAACCTCACTGGCAGACCTTCGGGAAGTGAATTGAAAGCGCCGTGGCAACCGCGTGCCATTCGAGCAGCTTAGAGACCATGGGACGGAAACCTTACAAGCACACCAATCTGCCGGCACGCATGCGCGCGCGCACTCGACACGGTGGCAAAACCTATTACTACTACGACACGGGAGTGCGCCCCCGCAAGGAAATCCCTCTCGGGCCCGATTTCGTCGAAGCGGTGAAGAAATGGGCAGAGCTTGAACGCGTCGATGCACCAAGCGGCGTTGCCGTTGCCACCTTCCGCTATGCGGCAGAACAATACCTTCGCGTAGTCATCCCTACCAAGGCGCCAAGAACGCAGGCAGACAACATAAAGGAGCTCGCTGTTCTATATGAGTACTTCGATGCGCCCCCAGCGCCTCTAGACGAAATACGCCCACAACACATCCGCCTTTATATGACCTGGCGCGCTGAAAAAGCGCGGGCCTGGTACGTCCAAAAAGGCCGCGAAGTGCCCGCGTCTGCCGGTCACGTCCGCGCGAATCGCGAGATCGCGCTGTTCAGCCATATCTTCAATTTTTCACGGGAAAACGGCATTACCGACGCGCCAAACCCCTGCGCTGGCGTTCGCAAAAACCGGGAGACTGGCCGGCAGATTTACGTCGAGGATGATGCGTTTAAGCTCGTTTGGGATGCAGCTGATCAGCCCACCCGGGACGCCATGGACCTTGCCTATTTAACAGGCCAACGTCCTGCCGATACGCTGAAATTTGATGAACTCGACATTAGAGAGGAAATGCTCCACGTCGCCCAAGGCAAAACAGGGAAGAAGCTGCGCATCAGCATCACTGGCGACTTGGCGGTGGTGATAACTAGAATTCGAGCCCGAAAAGCGGGATATCAATCTGCATCAACCGCACTGGTCGTTAATGAGAGTGGTCAGCGTATGACGTATGAGGCATTGCGCCAGCGATTCCACGCGGCCCGAGAAAAAGCTGGTGTCGCAATGGAGGGCTTTCAATTCCGCGATCTACGCGCCAAAGCTGGGACAGATAAGGCAGACTCGGCAGGTGACATACGACAAGCACAGCGCCAGCTCGGACATAAATCCGTCCAAATGACTGAGCATTATGTCCGCGAACGCAAGGGTGACAAGGTCGATCCAACGCGGTAATTTCTGCTCCGCAATCGCATAGCGGGCTAACGCCCATGCGGCTCTTAAGCGCGCATTTATTGAACAATTGCGGAGCGGGAACTGGCATCAGTACTTTGATTTTCCTGGCGTTTCCCGTGGAATCATAATCCGCAGGTCCCCTGTTCGAATCAGGGATGCGCCACCAAAGAATTCTCCTGTAAATCAGGGCCTTAACGCCACCCTCTGAGGTGGCGTTTTTGTTTTCTATGGCAAATCTGTCAACGAAGTGTCAACGCAGCTTAAGGGGCCGTTACCGCGCACTTAAGTGGATAGCAGAGCGTAGATCAACCCCATGCCGCAACGGTATTGGCATCGAAGAAGTCCACATGCTTTCCAGGCCCGCCCAAGAAGCCCAACGCATTTGCTTTGAGTCGTCGATTTGAACCATTGCCCTCATCCCCGAAGACGCTAACGAAGATCTGCCGCGCACCCGATTTGCGAATCGCCTCAAAAATATGCGCGTCGTTCTCGTCCATTGAATGCCCAAGGATAAAGATCGGCGCTGCACTGGCCTCGAGTTTCCGTAGGCAGAAGGTCAGGTACCGGCTGCGATCAATTCGCTGTTTCTTCTTTTGATGAGTGGGCTCAGCAACAAACAGCGGAAATCGCGGGGGCTCCATTTCCAGGTTGGCTCGCACCTGTTCGACGATTCCCCCGCCAACTTCGCCCGTGTACGCCTGTTTCCGAATACCCGTGGGACCTTCGTAAAGATGGAGCCCGCCATGCAGGAAGTGAACCTCCTGCTCGGTCCCATATTCTTTCCACCGCCGTTCCGCCCGAAATCCGTCATCAGTGTGCCACTCTGGTTCAAGTTCCTGATTTCGAGCCCAATACATTAGAAGGTCGTAATTTACCGTGAAGACCTGACTAAAGCGTCTTAAAAACGTCCGTACGGCTTGATACTGTGCAATTGTTAGATCACTCGGAAGCCGGGGATGATTGTCTGAAATCGCAACTAAAAGAGCTCGTTTCAGAATCTCTTGGTCCGTCTTGATATTTTCGATGATTGGTTGCTCAACCGCGTGAACCTCCGCCACCATCTGTGCTGCGAGGAGTGCGCGCATGACGGCCTCGAAGTCCCAGGTGTTCAGCCGTTCAAATAGTTCTCGTATCTGATTTTCACGGTCTTCAAAGTTCGCGACCTGGAGCAGGCTTGCGTAGTTGAAAATATCAGCGCTCCAGGCCTGCGAGAAACCATTACCTAGCAAAATTATCGGCTTGCTATTGGGGGCAAGCGCTGCGAACGCTTCGTCAAATGTCGGCATGCAAAAGGGGCTGAAATGTTAATAAATCAGGACCGCGCTGAGCTAGTCAAATAGCCATGCGGCAGGACCACTTCTTCGCTTCATCCCATACATACTCGCATAAAATTTGCGTCCGGGTAGCGAAGGACTTTTCTTACCTGAAGCTGATCAATGACAGCTCCGTTCAAATCTCAATGGCGGGTTTCTACTAAGTCCTTGATTTCTGGCAGCGTCGAGTTCCAAACTCAAGGACATTCGACAGTAAAATCGAGAGCATTAGGCAATGAAGACGTCAATGCCACTGGCACTGCCAGCCAACGCAGCGCGCAGCATCAATTAAGGAGATTTGAGTGCATGGATTTTGGAGCACCATATTCATAATTATTTTGGTACTAGCGGCGTTTGTGGCGCTGTATGAGCCTTATCCACCAGGCGGAAGGCGCCGAAAAAAAAGCTCGAAGGATCGGGAAACACTTTCTGAAATCGACAGCGGAGCTCCGACCAAGGCGCAGCCCAATCCGCAAGAAACCAACGATACCCTGAAGCGAACCCCAAAGCGCCGCCAGCGGTTCAACGCACACTGACATTACTCGTTGGAAAAGAGGTTATTGCTTATATGAGCCTCATCGCTTTAGAAGCCCGTTACATAGCTTAAATGCCATCATCACTGCAATAGGTCAGCAAGCGCTACTGGAGCAAATTTCCCAGCTTACCCTTCGCGTCACACCCCAGAACGTCGCAGCCCGGCCAACATAGCCTCAACCCCTATGTCATACGGATTTTTGGTTGAGGCCTGTCTTTCGTTGCCAATGACCCTGGTTATACCTTCTCAGCTTGCAAGACTAAAACAAGCTGACCATTACGCGAGCCTTCTGACTTTGCAAAGTTCCAGCCAAACAATCCCTGCGTCGAACGTTCACGCTGCACGTCACTCAAGCCCCCCAGAACCACAATCTCGCCGTTTCCCATCGTTAGCGAGGTCGAAAGCTCCCGCTTGTTAAGTGTCGGGTTGTCTGAGTTGCCTACTGTCGTCTTTACGAAGCTGGAAACTGTTTGCACTATGTCCAGGCCGATCGCGTCACCCCGTATATGAGCCGACACGTCAAAAATTACCCCTGAGCTGACGTACTTGAAGCTCTGCGCTGATTGTCCATTAGGGTTAAACAAAATTTCTCCGGCAACAGGGACATCTTGCCCAACTTGGAATCGGGCCGACCTCCCGTTTTGAACCCTAAGAAATGGTCTGGTCAAGACCTTGAAACGTGAGTCCTCAGAAATCATTGATGCAACGAAGTCCAAGTTGGATGACGTGATGGAAAGGCTGCCGCCAGACAACATAGATCCACCGATGGTGACACCCAGCTTTCCTCCTAGAAGATCCGCAATTACCTTCAATGCGGACGCCTCAGTCGATGAGTTCGATACCTCATATAGAACGGCTTTGACCATGACGGACGAAGATGGGGTGTCCAAGGCCGCAACGATTTCCTTCAGACGCCCGATTTGCTTTGATTCCCCACTGAATACCAACACTTCATCGATCTCGCTAATCGGCAATGATGTTGTAGCAGCGGAGCTACGGCTTCCAGCTAAAGGAAGAGCCACACCCCGGCCACTATTTCCGTTGGCAAAGACCCCAACGACGAGAGGCGTAGCGACCCGGATCAAATCCGAAACAGAACGATGCCTAGGTTTATATGTGAACACTTTCCCATTTCGAGCCGCCTTCTGCTCTTCAGTCAATTCTGGAGGCTTAGCACACACAGTGGCTACTCCTCCAACCATATTCAAAGCCAGTCCATTGGCATCCAGCAAAGCGACCATCATTGCCCGATCCAACGCTTTTCCCGACGCACGCAGGCTCACGTATCGCGTATCGGACAGTACCTCGGAGCAGATAACATAGGCAGACCTAGCCACTTCGGAAAAATACAGCTGGATGACTTGAGACAACGGCACCGAAGTTAAGTTGAACCCCACGCTCTCAGACTCGGAGGCCTTCGAGTTCAACAGATGTTCAATGCTCTCAAACTTGGCCAGTTCCGCAGCACTCCACCGATCTGGATCAACATAGACGTGTCCAGCAACGGGACCTACCTTGGGATCAATACCTGGTAAGGGCTGGCCAAGAGCGGCTCGAATAAAAAACATAGCAATAATTACAACAAAAAATCGCATACTCAGCCCCTATCGCCAGAGTGATTAGTCAACAAATGGAGCCGCATCGATTTTTTTGGATGAATGCTCACCAGCGAGAAAGGCTCCCGTGCCGCTATAGCCATATGTGGAGTCATAGACGAACCGTCCCGACCGATCCACTACGACAACAAACCTAGACCCAGGCAATGTCACCACGCCACCTATACGAAGATCACGCCGTAAAAGTTCTGGAGCCTTAGTGGCAGCACTAGACGATTGGGGTGCCGCTCGAGAGGAAGGAAAAACCGCCACCTCCCCCTTAGTTTTCGGTGCTGCTGGATGAAAAAAACCCCACAAGAACCAAAATGAGTACCCGCTCGCACCGCACAGAAGAAGACACAACAGCCACAGCCGAGGGTTGTTGAACACGTTTTGACGAGAATCGACAGCCACTTCAGTACCACCAACACCCGCATAGCTCTTGTAGAGAGGAAAAATTTGCTTGTCGTAACGCGTAACCCTACGACCGACTAGGCAACTTTTCGTCTGCTTTCCGCCTTCCCAAAATTCAATGCGATAGGACCGATTCAGCCCAAGCGTTTTGAGCTTTGTCGTCCTAAAATTGATTTCGACAACAGCCCGTAATAGGCGATGAACGTCTCCTATTGCCTGAAATACAAGAGCCAAATCACACGAAACACCCGTGTCCGCATGGCTGAAATGCCGGTGCATACGAAAGAACTGCATGTGCTCAGGCGAGAGTTTTTTGTCCGTGGACCAAAACCGCCACGCTTCGTCAATAACCACCATATCTCCTGCTTTCACAATAGAGGGCGCGTCTTGGTTCGCCCCGTCCGGAAAAAAACCCGGCTTTGATACGTCCTCGTCAGAGACATGAACAATTGAACCCAACTCCTCCTGGTGGTTTGGGTTCTTCTTCCGAAGATAAGCGTGAATCTTTTCCTCGCTGATGCCATCAATGTTAGTAACGATCCGGCGGCTCTTTAAGACAGCCGGAACAATCACGTTCAGCGTCACTTCGAAAGACTTTCCGGACCCCATGACTCCCGTATAAACGTTGACAGCCATGGCTCATCCAATAATCGGAATTCGACGGATTGCGAACCGCGTCACACAAGCGCTAAAAACCATGGAGAGCCCAGCTGGCACCTGGAACACATCCATGAAATACATCATCGAAGGAGGCAAAGTCGCAAAGGACCTAAAGACAGAATCGCTAGAAGGTAGTAGCGCAGAAACGATGACCTCAGTGAATTCAGTCGTGATAAAGAACAGCGCAAAGAAGACGACAAACTTGACCAGGACAGACTTAACAAGCCAGCCCACCACAGTAAATAGTGCTGAAAGCAAGATCGAAAACATAGTTACGCCCTCAACACGATGAAGAGTGCAGTGATCGACCAGGACAGAATCATCGCAAGCTGTATCAATGCCCTGTTTTCCTCCATAAGCACGCAGTGGTGATCCATCACATACGCTGTGTCAAATAGTGAAATTTCACCTATCGGACAAACACCGACACTGCCTGAAAAGCTAGCGTTCTTAAGCTCAGGATAGATATTCAAAATCGGCTCAAGAATCATCTGGGCCGTTGGAATTTTTTCCAGTGGCGGTGCTCCGACATTCGGATCGGGCCCCCAGTCCACCTGAGCCCCATCCGGGTTGCCTGGGATGACCACGGGTGGCGTTGTTGTTCCATCGGTCGGCAAGTACTGCTCAGGCATCGGGAGCGGAACCACTGTCGCCGCCGGTGGCGCAATCGCTTCCGTCAGGTCCCTGATCGTGGGCCTGGAAAGACCAGGGTTCTCGGCAAAAACTTTCGATACATCAGAAGGCCGCACGAGCGGCTGGGAGGGTGCCCAAGGCCAATACCCTGGCTCTCCCTTAAGCTCGTCCGTAGCAGCCTTGTGCGCCGAATTGGCAAGCCCGGCAAGCCACACATCAGAAAGAGGCTGATCAAGCTTCTCATCGGGAAGCCTCATTAGCTGCTCTATAGCATCGTCAATCGGCTTTTCCACGACCTCAGGTGGCCCTTGATCGACGTAGCCGGAAGCAGGCTGAAATTCCCAAAGCTGCCTTTTTCGCCGATTGCTTGGATCTGAAATATACGCAAACTCAGCAATCCGGACCCATGAATCCCCGCCAGTCACATATGGACCGGTCATGGTCCCATCAACCTTGGTCTCCGAATAAGGAAAACCAGATCCTGCTATCGAGCAAGTACCAATTGGATTGTCGCAAGGCAAAATGAATACCTGCACACGAGTGACTTTGGGTGGCGCAGACGAGCCTGTTGCAACGTTCACCCAATAGCTGCCTTGGCCGTGAGCCTCAACAAATTCTTTTCTGCTTGAAAAAGAGTTCACCAAAGGCAGAGCGCTGGAATCAGCACCGGCTTGTTCCACTCGAATGACATCACGGTTGTCGGTCAAAACCCAGCTCAAACCTTCGACCAAACCGTATGCGCCACCCACCCCACCGACAGTTCCCAAACCGGCATAGACTGCCGTTTTTGCCCAAGGAAGTGCTTGAATAGAATGTCCTAGGCTCGACATTCGTCCGGCTAGCCCTCTACCGACCGCAACCACCGTCGACAGCATCCTGGGATCACGAGCTGCGTAACCCCCAGCTCGCATTCCCCAAGGCAAAGCCGCTCCAATAAATGCACCAATCCGGCCTGCTCCAAAAAGCAGCGGCAGAAACGCATGCGCTGGAGGCACCAGCGTCAACATCTGAAAGGCAAGCATTAACCCCGCAATCCAACGACGATTAGCGCGCCGCATACGATTCCCCATACGAAAAAAATCATGCTCCACAAGGACACTGAAATCCCCTCAAAAGAGCGTCTCGAAGCCATGAAAAAGGGGCACGCACGCCCCTTTCCCTGTAACTGGATGGCCTCAGGCCCCCTTTACGGCACGCATAATGAACTGCACCCCCTTCCAGGCCAAATGCACACTTATCATGACCGCAGCAACCGCCATAAGGCCGGTGACAATACCCTCAACGGTCACAGAGCCGGTCAAAGTCGAAAAATCCGGTGGATTTCCACCAGCGTCTTGGGCAAGTGCGACTCCAGAAACTCCCAAAGAGCCGATCGTAGTAATCATTTTCTGAACAAATTTCATAGTTTCATCCAATTAAGAACGGGGTGGAAATGGCCCCCCGAAACGGCCTAGAACACGATGGAAACCGCAAACAAAAATCGAAAAAAATCCCAACACGGCAAGAATTAAAATGGCCCAAAGAAAAAGGTCCGCCATACTCAACAAAAAATCCCATATCGCCATTCCCAGTTCCTTTGCTGAATCTTTAATCAAAACGTGCGAACAGCTCTAACCAAAGTTCCAATCAGCCAAGATACGAACCAAATTGATACGGTGGCCGTCAATGATGTGAAAAAAAATGATCTCGCCGCCTCAGAATCAAATGGCTGCAAGAACTCCGATATGGCGCTCGCCTCAGCGGCAGGAATGACATAAACATCCTGTATTGCCTGCACAAACCCATCCGCGCATGGCCCTTGAGAACCAAGATTTCCCTGCACACAAACGACGATGGAAGAAAATGCGCCTGCCATCAGCGTTCCTCTTCTTGGCAGCGAACGAAAACAATATCTGCGTCGTCGGCATGCCCAAAGACGAGGTCACGCGCCAACTCTTCGCTACACAATCCACGAGAAATTGCATGGCTGAGACTTTGGGTCCAAGTGACGTAGCCATCGTCCGGAACTAAGAACGCCCCTGAATCCCTGCTTTGAACTAGAAAAAGGCGCATTGCCGCCTCCGTCGATTAGGCAGCAGTAGTTTTACGAAGAGATACTGGCTTCAAATCCACGACTTGCGTGCGCGACGCACGCCCGTTGGTCACAATTTCCAAAGTGGCATCACACATGATGGGAAAATCAAGATGTTTGAACTTGTCAAACTCTTCTGCCAAGCCAAAGTTATATTCAGCAACCGCCTTTCCTTTCGCAGTTCCTTTGCTACCGTCAAGATCGACAAGGGCATAAATTTTGCTCGAATCAAAGTCCTTGCCCTCGTATGTTCCTTTATTCCCTTTCATTCCAACGACTTCAATCAGCGCTTGAAATTTCATCCTATTTCCTCGTTTTAGATGGCGCCCGACAAAGCGTTTTCAGCGGGTGGCGCTAGCCCCACTACGCGTAGAATTTCTTCGTGTTGTGCAAGGCGCAACCGCCGCGGCAAACCTTGCACGCCAACTATTAAGCGTTCAACGATGTTCTGTGCCTCCAGTCCAGCATCGACGAATAGCTTCACCAATTTTCCGTAGCCAATCCTTGCGTAATCGGTAATATGCGAAAGGCTTAGGGCTACGGAAGTTCGGAAAGTAGTAACTCTCTCAATTCGAGAAGAATTGGCCAGATCCGCAAGGTACTTATTTGCCCCAGAAAAATAAGCCGCAGGGTCCAACAAAGCGTCGATTGGGATACGCCGATTTACGCTTCGAAGCTCCAGCTCAATGCGGAACCAGCCCTGCTTACGAGCCAACTGCATAGACTTTTCATATCCGCGAATTAACTTTCCGTTCTCGCGTCTGCCGACATGACAAGTGGAACCCCGTCGCTGATCTTCAATATTCCAAAGCGAAGGTGACACCCCCCGCGAGGGCTTAAACAAGCCTTGCTCGTAAGCCTCACGCATAGCCAGATAAGAGCTTTCGCCTTCAAAGCAGTCGCGAGCTAAGTCAACACGGCTCAAATGACTGACTTCAAATTCCAGCAAGAGCTTATGAATTTCGTGATTCAGCCAAGAACCACTGGCCAGCCAACCTGCCGCCGGTATCTGGCAATGAACCATCCCCTTTTGGGTGCTCCCACCAAACCACACGGCGCTCAGCAATGTGTCTGAGCTTTTGATTCGCAGGCTAGATTTATAGAAATGAGCTCCTGTACCTTCTTCAATTTTTCCGCCCAATAGAGCAGCAAGCCGTTCACCGACCTGCCAGGCCAAACTGCTAACAGTCATATCGTCATGGCTTTTGCTGCGAATGCTGAAGGACAAGTAGTCAACGTGAACAAGACCTTCCGATTGACGCTTCTTGCATTTCAACCAAATCTCAGTTCCATCCGTCTCTAGATCTTCAGAGTCTTCGCAGATATCGTTGACCTGACTCATTTCTATTTGCCCCATTTCGGTTTGATATGAATTCCCCCCGTATTACATAGGGGGGTAATTGCGGCGTCTGCGGGGGCCCCGCCCGCCCCACATTTTGGGGGGCGCCCGGCC
>JBEBWV010000033.1:0-48116 GCA_040391965.1 Achromobacter deleyi
GCTCATCCAGAGCACCAGCTCTTCGGACAGGCGCGACACGTGCGTCATGATCAGGGCGCCAGCTGCGCAGAATTCGATGGCGAAGTCGCGGTCGGAGACGGCGTCCAGGGAGTTGCGGCATACGCCGTCAAAGCCCAAGGTCTTGGCTACACGTTCGCGGTCGATGGGGAAGGTGGTGCCGGCGAGCGCGGCGGCACCCAGGGGCAGACGGTTCACGCGCTTTCTGCAATCAACCAGGCGTTCGGCATCGCGACCGAACATTTCCGCGTAGGCGAGCAAATGGTGGCCAAACGTGACGGGCTGAGCGACTTGCAAATGGGTGAAGCCCGGCATGATGGTGCCGGCGTTTTCCAGTGCGACCGTAGCCAGCGCGTGGCGCAGTTGATGCAGCAGGGAGACAAGCGTATCTATTTCACCGCGCAGCCACAGGCGGATGTCTGTTGCCACCTGGTCATTGCGTGAACGACCCGTGTGGAGGCGCTTGCCCGCGTCGCCCACCAGCTCGACCAGGCGCTTTTCGATATTCAGATGCACGTCTTCCAGATCGATCAGCCATTGAAAGCTGCCTGCCTCGATTTCGGACAGAATCTGGGTCATGCCGCGCTGGATATCGGCCAGGTCCTGGGCGCCAATGATGCCTTGGGCGGCCAGCATGTCAGCGTGTGCCAGCGAACCTTGGATGTCGACGCGAGCCAGTCGCTTGTCGAAGTCTACGGACGCGGTGTATCGCTTGACGAGTTCAGACACCGGTTCAGAGAAACGGGCGGACCAGGCCTGCGCCTTATTGGCGAACTGGTTTTGATTGGGTGTGGGAGTGTTTGCCATGATGGGCAGAATTATAGGGGCTTTGCGTGCGGCGCGTGCGCGTTGTCCCGCTGGCTGCCCGGGTTGGCATGATGCGTCATGACAGAAGTAACCCACCGGAATCCGCAGAAACATGAGACTTGTCGGATAATCTCCCTATGCCAAATACTGAAGCCTCCGGATTGTCTATGCCCCTGGAATGGGACCAACTCGTTACCAAACTCGATAACTATGTGCCGCATCAGGCCTGGGCCCAAACGCTGGTCGGTATTGCCGTACTTGCGTTAATTGCCCTGTTTGCCCAATGGGTGGTCGCGCGTGTCGTACTGATCATGGCACATCGATTGTTGGTGGCAAGCGGCCACAAGAACTGGGATGACGCGCTGCGAAAACGTCGTGCGTACCAGAACTTCTGGTACGCGGTGCCGTTCGCGGTGGTGTCGATGGGCATAGGGTTGGTGCCACATGTCGACCGCGCTGTGTCTTTGGTGGGGCGTCTGGCCCACGGTGGCGCCTGGATTTGCATTTTTATTGCGTTTTCAGGGGTGTTGAGCGCCTGGCAAGACACGTATTCTGCGACGACACGGGCACAGACCCGGTCCATTAAGGGCTATATCCAGCTTGGCAAGCTGGTCATGGTGGCGGTTTGCACCGTTTTGGTGCTGTCTATATTGATAGATCGTTCGCCGCTTCTCATGATCTCTGGCCTGGGTGCCTTGTCCGCCGTGTTGCTGCTGGTGTTCAAAGACACCTTGCTCTCTTTGGTGGCGAGTACGCAACTGACCAGCAACGACATGCTGCGCATTGGTGACTGGATTGAAATGCCACAGTCGAATGCGGATGGCTTTGTGAAAGATATCGCCCTGCATACGGTCAAAGTGCAAAACTGGGACAACACTGTCACAACGGTGCCTACGTACAAGCTGTTTTCGGAAAGCTATAGAAATTACCGACATATGTTCGAGTCGGGAGGTCGGCGCATCAAGCGCACGCTGCGCATCGATGCCACTAGCGTGCGCTTTTTGAGCGACGAGGAATGCGAACGGCTTAAGCGGTTTCGCTTGCTGCATGACTATCTGATGGCCAAGTCCACCGATCTGGAGCTGGCGAATCGCAACATGGGTGAAATGGGTACGGTGGCAGCCAACCGGCGCCGTTTGACCAATATCGGCACGTTTCGAGTCTATGGCTTGGGGTTTCTGAAGCAAAATCCCGAAGTGCGCCAGGATATGGCGATGATGGTGCGCATGATGGAGCCGCAGTCTGATGGTATTCCGGTAGAGGTCTATTGCTTCACAGCTATCACTGCCTGGGTGGAGTACGAACGGATTCAAGGCGATATTTTTGATCACCTGCTGGCGATCTTGCCCGAAATGGGGTTGCGCTTGTATCAACAGCCGTCCGGTGCCGATTTCAGTCAAATAGGTACAAGACTGCATGAAAGCTCGCTGGGCGCGATAGGCAATGAAGGCCGCGGCCTGATTGATGCCAAGGTGCCGCAATAGATCTTCTAGCGCCATTGGCCCGGCGCCGGCCGGGCTTGTCGGCCTGGCATCCGTACAATATTGAATAGTGCTCGATTAAGGCAGGTGGGGCATGCATTGGCATGTCTACCCCTCAGGCGATGGAAAGAGTAAAGGCAGATTCCAAGATGGCAACCCGATTTTTCAACCTGTATTCGCATGGCTTTGCGCGTGTGGCCGTTGGTGTGCCGCAATGCAAAGTGGCTGACCCCGTCTTCAATGCCCGCCAGACGATTGAGCTTGCTACCCAGGCGGTGGCGGGCAGTGCCATATTGATCGCGTTCCCCGAGTTGGGTTTGTCGGCCTATACCTGCGATGACTTGTTTCATCAAAAGGCGCTGCTCGACGCCTGCGAGACGGCGTTGGCAGAAGTGGTGCTGGCATCGCAATCGCTGCCTATCACTATGGTGGTGGGTTTGCCGCTGCGGGTTGAACATCAGTTATTCAATTGCGCGGTAGTGGTGGCTGATGGGCGGATTCAAGGGGTGGTGCCCAAGAGCTATCTGCCCAATTACGGCGAATTTTACGAAGCGCGTCAGTTCAGCGCAGCGGATTGTGCCGTGGCCACTGAACTGCGTTTGCTCGGGCAGACAGTGCCTTTTGGATCGGCCTTGTTGTTTCAGGTCGAACGTTGTCCCTTACTCAAGTTCCATGTTGAGATTTGCGAAGACGTCTGGGTGCCGATTCCCCCGTCGTCTTTTGCGGCACTGGCAGGTGCCACGGTGCTTATTAATTTGTCGGCGTCGAATGTGGTCGTGGGCAAAGCCGGTTACCGGCATCAGTTGGTGGCGCAGCAATCGGCGCGATGTCTGTCTGCCTATATGTACACCTCGGCGGGCAAGGGCGAGTCGTCCACGGACATGGCTTGGGACGGTCAGGCGCTTGTCTATGAAAATGGCGAGCTGCTGGCCGAATCAGAGCGTTTTCTGGATAGCTCGCAACTGATTTTTGCCGATGTTGATCTGGAGCGTTTGTCGCGCGAGCGCATGAAGCAAACGACGTTTGGTCAATCGGTGCGTCGGCACAGTGAGGAAGTGACAAAGTTCCGGGTGATCGATGTTGCCGTGGACACGCCCGCTCAGGAAAAGATGTTGCCGTTGGCACGCTCAGTGCCGCGTTTTCCTTATGTGCCTGCGAATCCTTTGCTACGTGATGCACGTTGCAAAGAGGTCTACAACATTCAGGTCCAGGCCTTGGTGCAGCGCTTGTCGGCAAGCGGCATTTCCAAGGTCGTGATCGGTGTGTCGGGTGGCCTGGATTCCACGCATGCCTTGCTGGTTTGCGCGCAGGCAATGGATAGACTCAACCTGCCGCGCACGAATATTCTTGGCGTGACAATGCCGGGCTTTGCGACCAGCACCCGAACGCTGGCGCAGGCGAAGAAGCTGATGGAAGTGGTGGGTTGTGCCGCTTCTGAATTGGATATTCGACCAAGCTGCTTGCAGATGTTGAAGGATCTCGGTCATCCGTATGCGGACGGCCAGGACGTGTTTGATATCACTTTCGAGAATGTGCAGGCAGGCGAGCGCACGAATCATCTTTTCCGGATTGCCAATTTCAAGAACGCGATCGTGATTGGCACGGGCGACCTGAGTGAGCTTGCATTGGGCTGGTGCACATATGGGGTGGGCGATCATATGTCGCACTACAACGTGAATGCCAGTGTTCCCAAAACCTTGATCACGCATCTGGTGCGTTGGGTGGCCGAGTCGGGCAACTTGGGTACTGAGGATGCGCAGGTGCTGATAGATGTGCTGAATACGGACGTCAGCCCAGAGCTGGTGCCCAGTAGTTCTACTGAGAAGCCTGGGCAAAAGAGTGAGGATGTGATTGGTCCTTACGAGCTGCAGGATTTCAATCTGTACTACACGTTGCGATATGGTTTTTCGCCGACCAAAGTAGCGTTTCTGGCGCATACGGCTTGGGGTAATCGTGATGTGGGCGCATGGCCTGAGGGCGATCATGTGGCGCGCAATGCGTATGACTTGAAGGCCATCAAGAAGAATCTCGGGATTTTCCTGGATCGCTTTTTCCGGCTGAGTCAGTTCAAACGTTCGGCGGTGCCGAACGGGCCCAAGGTAGGTTCTGGTGGGTCGCTTTCGCCTCGTGGCGATTGGCGTGCGCCTAGCGATTCCGAGTCGGTGGTGTGGATGCAGGATTTGGCGAATATTCCGGATGGAGTGCCGAAGGGCTAGCGGGTATCAAGAGAACCTACGTGATGGCGCATCGGTCAGCGGCTATTTGCGCCTGGCAGCTTGGCCATGGGCGGGATGATCCGGATCGGGTGACGGAAACGGCACCACAAAGCGAAATCGTCGCACGAACGCATTGTCCAGGTCAGCCTTCACGTTGATGCTCAGCACGGCCAGGCCGCGATATGACTCTATTTGCTGCAGCAGATAGTCGATTTCGATATTGGCGTATCGATCATGGCTGTCCTCAACATCCGATCGCGTGCCAAAGAGCGCATCCGCCTCGTCAAATAGCAGAATGGCGCCGCTATTTTCCGCAGCCTTGAATAGGCGGCGCAGGTTCTTCTCTGTTTCGCCAATGTGCTTGCTGACCACTGCCGCCATGTCAATGCGGTACAGGTCCAGCCCCGCTTCGCGCGCCATGGCCTCGGCGGCCATGGCCTTGCCGGTGTCGCTGTCTCCGGTGAACAGCATGGCCAGACCCGGGCCGGCTGATGGCGCGGTGGCGAATGTTCCATCCTGATGAACTGAATCGCGCTGGCGTAAGTGAGCGGCAATTTGGCGCAGCACTGCGAATTGAGGCTCGGGCAGTGATAGGTCGTCCCAGCTTGCAGCGGGCGTCAGGCGCCGGGCCAGGCCAGCGAGCGCGCTGCGAGCTTGCGCCCGCCGTTGCGCGCGCTCTGGGCTAAATCGTTGTTGAATGCGCAGAAAAACGAACTCGGCAGGTTTGAGCGGGGCGAATCCTACAAGGATGTTGACGAGGCCTTGGTTGATATCGTCTTGCGTGTTCGTTTCCCGGTCGCACTTCACCACGTACGCGTTGGGAGGCGAACTGCCCTGGAAGGCGCCTTTGCGGAATAGGGTATTCATGAAGGCGTCGATATTCAGCCGTATCTGCGCCCAGAGTGGTTCATCGTTGGATTCGAACACGACCCACTGCGTGCCGCGGTATAGCGATTCCTCCAGGTAGAGGGCCAGTCGGCGTACCGGCACGTACTTGTATTCGGACGTGAAATCGTCCGCACCCCGCAGCGTTCTGGCTCCCCAACAGACCGTGCCGTAGCTTGGGAACGTTCGCAGGCAGTTCACGCCCAGTGGATTCAAGCGGCCATTCTCGTCGTCGGTGAGAGCCACGGCCAAGGATATGACGCCGACCAGGCTGGCATCGGTGCCTGCCGGCGCTTTCCAGACGCCGTGCTTGCTATCGCTGCGGGCATATAGGCCCGCGATAGTGCCGCAAGGAGGGGCCAAGCGAGCTTGGTCGTTCTGTAGCGGGTCAGAGACATATATCCAGGGAAAATACACCGCGGCGTGGTCGGACTTGGGCAGTGCCGAGCCCGTGGCTTGCGCCACCATCGAGGCCGGATCTACCGCCGTGGGCGATGTGTCCACGATCAGGAAGGCGCGCCGCTCTTCGCAATACGCCACCGCATCGGCCAGAACGCCACGATGTGTGACAGCCGGCAGGCACAGCAGGTTGAATAGGTCAACGTCCTCCAGGGCGTATAAGCCTTGGCGCAGGGCACGATTGCCAATGAAGCTGGCGTACACCGCGTCTGCCCCGTCGGCCGTCTCCATGCCTTGTTCAAGCGAGGAAGACTTGTCAACACGCACGACCCAAGCATCCATGCCACCGTTCACGAAGAATTGGCGCACCGCGAAGCCGAGCTCGCTATCGTCCGCCAAGCCGCCGAATACGCGCTCGTAGTCGGAAAAACTGGAGAGGCGAATCGCTTTATTGACGGGCCCCTGAGGGGCAGTGCCCAGGAATGCCGTGACCGAGGTGGATACGCCAGCGATAGTGTGTACGCCGCTGGGCACTTCCTGGAGATAGACGCCAGGGTGGGACGGAATTGGGACCATGAACTGCTCCTGTTACGACTTCTTGAGGAAGTGTTATTGCCGTAGGGAGAGTCTTAAGAACGGCCAGGGAGCTGGGACACTGGCAAAACGCGCGGGCTAACCGGCGGGAGGCGGGCGTGGCGCCGCGCTTATCGTTGGATTGATGCGAACCCGACATCGGGCAAAATACGAGCCCGGTGACAAGAATATATCGTTCGTGGAACCAGACCGAGCCACATTTCTGGCAAGCTTTACTTTCTGTTTCGCATTGGCGTGCCGCGGATTATCTGGCTTGCTGCGGCGCAAGTCGCGACGTCGGCATGATATTTCACAATATGAAAATTTGATAAATTTCTGAGATCAATGGGATTTCCATCTGGATTCTTATTGCACAGACCGCGCTGCACGCTCGGGCGCGAATGGCGGTATCCTGTCACAGTTGGGCTCCAGCCAACGTCTGAGCCCCAGAGAAGCACCAAATTTTGATCAATACCCAGGACAAATAAAACGTGAAACAAGTCACCGCCATCATCAAACCATTCAAGCTAGACGAAGTCCGCGAAGCGCTGGCTGAGGTCGGTGTCAGCGGTTTGACCGTTACCGAGGTCAAGGGGTTTGGGCGCCAGAAAGGCCACACGGAGCTCTACCGTGGCGCGGAGTATGTCGTGGACTTTCTGCCCAAGATTCGCGTGGAAGTGGTGCTGGCAGATGAACTGGTAGACCAGGCAATTGAAGCCATTGTTAAGGCGGCTCGCACGGGCAAGATTGGCGATGGCAAGATTTTCGTCACGCCAGTTGAGCAAGCTATTCGTATCCGCACCGGCGAGTCGGACGACGAAGCGCTGTAAGCAGTGTGCATAAGGCCGCGTCTGCCATAGACGCGGCATCAGCGGCACTGCGTGACAGGTGCCGCGTTCACATGCGCTGCATTTTCTGCGGAACATCTAGCGGATGAGCTGATTCATTTCCAGAATCGGCATCATGACTGCCAGCACGATCAGCAGCACAAATCCCCCCATCAGCAAAATTAAGGCCGGCTCCAGCAGTGCCGTCATGGCCATGGCGCGCCGTTCCAGGTCGCGCGAGAGGTTCTGTGCACCACGCTCAAGCAACTCGGGCAATCGGCCGGTTTTTTCTCCACTTGCGATGAGGTGAACGAGCAAGGAAGGGAAGACTTTATGCGCGGCCAATGAGGCGGACAAAGACGCTCCTTCGCGCACGCGAGCTGCGGCGTCATCGACAGCGGCGCGCAAGACGTCGTTGCCGAGTGTGCGTCGGGCGGCTTCAAGCGAGGTCAGCAGGGCCACTCCGCTACCACACAGAATGGCCAATGTGGAGGCGAACCGAGCGGCGTTCACGCCGAGCACGAATCGGCCCATGAGGGGCAGACGTAGCACGCGGGCATGCCACGCGCGTCTGGCCACGGGGGCGCGCAATGAGTAGCGCCATGCCATCACGAGAAAGGCAACTCCGATGCCCGTGACAAGTCCCCATTGGCGCACGTAGTCACTCAGCGCCAGCATGGCGCGCGTTAGCCAGGGCAATTGTTGATGGGCGTGGTTAAACGCTGAGACTACTTGTGGCACTACATAGCCCAGCAGAAAAATCACAATCACCACAGACACGCTGCCGACCACGGCGGGGTAGATGAACGCGGTCAGTATTTTGCTGCGCAAGGTATTGCGTTCTTCGATGTAGTCAGCCAGCTTTTCCATGACCTGAGCCAGATCGCCGGACTCTTCTCCTGCGCCAATGAGTGCGCGGTAGATTTCGGGGAAGTCACGCGGGCGGGCGGCCAGCGCGGTCGAAAGGCGATGACCCGCACGCACGTCATCGCGCACTCCATTCAACGCGGCGGCAATATGTTTTTTTTCTGCTTGCTCGAGGGTGGCGCCAAGCGCGGCATCGAGTGGCAGACGTGCCGCGAGCAAGCTGGCCAGTTGACGCGTCAACCAGGCCAGATCGGCATCGGATAAGCGCGTTCCAAACGTGGCGGCGATACCTTGCGACCGTGCCGCCAAAGACGTCGAAAGTGGTAACAGGCCACGTGCGCGCAACTGATTTCTTGCACCGCGTTCGGAGTCGGCATCAATCGTGCCTCGCACGATTTTTCCGAGCGGATCGGTGGCTTCATAACGGAAGGACGGCATCGTAAAAAGCCAATAAATATAAGGGTTTGCAGCCCGTCACCATGCCTTGGAAATGTGACCGTAGTGTTGCAGTGTCACCCCGTATACTCCGACGCGCTTCACCGTTTTTCACACACGTTCACACTCTCGGTACTGGCCTATTCATGCGTCACATTGCGCACTTCAGTTTTGCTGTGTTGCTTGCAGCGAGTCATCTCGGACCGGCGGTTTCCAGCGCTCATGCACAGCAACCTGGCAAGTCGGATAATCGCGTCAGTCTTAACTTTGTTGAGACCGATATTCCTGCTGTACTGCGTGCACTTTCGCTTTTCACTCAGCGCAATTTTCTGGTTGACCCACGGGTCAAGGGAAAACTGACGTTGGTGTCCGACAGGCCGGTTGACGGGCAGCAGGCGCTGGCCATGTTGACAGGTGCGCTGCGCATGCAGGGGTTTGCCATTGTTGATGTGGATGGCGTCACGCGCGTGGTGCCGGAGGCGGACGCGAAGCTGCAAGGTGGCACGGTGGTGAGTGACGCGTCGGCGCCACGGGCGGCGGTGTCCATGGCCGACTTCGCGCGCGGTGGCACCGGGGGCGGCGCGAAGGTGTCCGCCGCAAGCAGCCTGGGCGGGTCAGAGATGGTGACGCGCGTGTTCTCCCTGAAGTACGAGAACGCTGCGAATCTGGTGCCGGTGCTGCGACCGATGGTGCCGCCGAACAACCCCATCAATGCGTATCCCGGCAACAACACGCTGGTGATCACGGACTATGCGGATAACCTTGAACGCATTGCGCGTGTCATTGCACGCATTGATGTGCCAAGCTCAATCGACACCGATGTCGTGCCCGTTCGCTCAGGCATTGCCTCAGACATTGCGGTGCTGGCGTCGCAATTGCTGGACACGCAAAGCGGCGACCCAACGCAGCGCATTGCCGTGGTGGCCGACCCGCGTACGAATAGCGTGTTGGTGCGTTCCAGTAGCCCGGCGCGTACGCGTCTGGCCCGGGATCTGATCAACAAACTGGACGCGCAGCAAGACCGCGCTGGAAATCTGCATGTGGTGTATATGCGCAACGCACAGGCCACACGTATTGCCGAAGTGCTGGGTAGTTTGCTTAATGGGCAGGCGGCGGTCAATGGCAACGCGGGCGCCAATGGTGGCGCAAATGGCGCTGCGGGTGGTCGAGGACAGAGCGCGAGTGCAGGCGGCAATAGAACCAGTGCCAATAATGCGATGGGTAATGGAGGCAGCTCGGGTTCTGGCAGTAACTCGTCGGGCAATGGTGGTTTCTCAGGCGAGCAGGAGCGCATTGCCCGTGACGATCCCAACGCACAACAAGTGCTGTCTTATTCGGCCGGGGGCGCCACTATTCAAGCGGACCCGACCACGAACGCGCTCATCATTTCAGCGCCTGAACCGCTTTATCGCAGCTTGCGTGAAGTCATTGACCAACTGGATCAGCGCCGTGCGCAAGTCTTGGTGGAAAGCCTGATTGTTGAGGTGAGTGAGGAGAAAGCTGCCGAGTTCGGTATTCAGTGGATGACCGGGGCGGGTGGGATTTCCAATGGCAAAACGGGCTTTATTGGCGGCACGAACCTGGGCGGTAGCGGCATCAAAGGCACCGGGCCTTCCACCATTGATGCGCTGGCAAATGGATTGAGCCTGGGGCTGGTCAAGGGCACGGTAGATGTATTGGGCAACGAGATCATCAACCTCGGTGTGTTAGCCCGCGCCATGCAGGCCACCGGGCAGGCAAATATTCTTTCCACGCCAAACCTCATGACGCTGGACAACCAATCGGCAAGCATTCTGGTGGGCAAGACCGTGCCTTTCGTCACTGGGCAATATGTGACCTCGGGCAGCAACGGCAGTTCGAATCCATTCCAGACAATTCAGCGCGAAGATATCGGCCTGAAGCTGAATATTCGTCCGCAAATTTCGGAAGGTGGCGCGGTCAAACTGGATATTTATCAGGAGGTCAGCAGCATCGATGAAAGCCGTTCCAGCAGCACGACAGGCATTGTCACCAACAAGCGCGCCATCGACACCAGCGTCTTGATCGACGATGGCCAGATTGTGGTGTTGGGAGGGTTGCTGGAGGACAGCGTGGCCTTGTCTTCCGATGCGGTCCCAGGATTGGGTTCAATTCCCGTGCTGGGCGCACTTTTCCGGTACGACACACGTAAGCGCACCAAGACGAATCTGATGGTGTTCCTGCGTCCTTATGTGGTGCGCGATGCGCGACGCAGCAACAGCCTGACGATGGATCGCTACGACTATATGCGGCGTGCACAAAGTGTGGCGCAGCCGCAAGATCATTGGTTGTTGCCCGACATGAAAGCTCCACAATTGCCGGCGAGTGGCGGGGCGCAATCGGTGTCGAACAACGCCTACGACATGCGGCCTGATCAATTGGGTGAAACCATGAAACGGCCGCCTCCGGTGACTGTCGAGTCGTTTGCTGTGCGTCAGTACCCGGCCGCAGCACAAACGAGCGACCCGTCGTTGCCCATTCGCGCCAATCTACCCTTGGGAGTGAGCGTGGCCAGAGATCCTTCGTCGTTGTATGGCGAGCGCGATACCGCCAATGCCACACTGGAGATTGCCTTGGTGAAGTCGCGTGCGGATGCGGACAAGATCGTGCGCCGAGTGGGGGCCAGCGGCATGCAAGCCTATGTGCAAACGGGGCCAGGCGGAATGGATTATGTGGTGCGCAGTCAGGTCGCCCGGGATTCGGGTTCTATTGACACAGCGCGAAGGCTGCTGCGTGAATTGGGCTTCAAGAGCGAATTGATCAGCAGCCTATGAGCGCGCAACCTCTGCCTTTTGCCTGGGCGCGCGCCCAGCGTGCTGTGCTGGTACTGCGTGGCAGTCAGGCCCAGTTGACCGTCAGCCCACGCACACCGGCCTGGGCGTTGCGCGAGATACAGCGCTGCCACGGTGATATTGCGACGAAGGAAGTGAGCGATGAGGCGCTGGAAGCACTATTGACGGTGACCTACAGCGCTACGGAAGATGCTGCCTCGGTGATGGGGGTGGCGGAGAACGAGATTGACCTGGACCGCCTGATGCAGGAAATGCCCGAAGTGGCTGACCTGTTGGATGCTCAGGACGATGCTCCCGTTATCCGGATGATCAACGCCTTGTTTGCGCAAGCGGCCAGAGATGGTGCCAGCGATATTCATATTGAGCCGTTCGAGACCCATTCCGTAGTGCGCTATCGGGTAGACGGCACGTTGCGAGACGTGGTGTCGCCACGCAAGGCGCTGCATGCTGCCTTGATTTCCCGAATAAAGATCATGGCTCTGCTCGACATTGCCGAGAAACGTTTGCCCCAAGACGGGCGGATTGCGCTGCGTGTGGGTGGGCGGCCGATTGACGTGCGCGTGTCCACGCTGCCCACTGGCCATGGCGAACGGGCGGTGCTGCGTTTGCTGGACAAGGAAGCCGGGCGTCTGCAACTGGAAAAACTGGGTATGAGTGCCCCGGTATTGCAGCGCTTGGACAAACTGATAAGCCAGCCTCACGGCATCGTGCTGGTGACGGGCCCGACCGGCAGTGGCAAGACGACAACCTTGTACGCGGCCTTGAGTCGCTTGGATGCGTCTACCAGCAACATCCTTACGGTGGAAGACCCCATCGAGTACGACTTGCCAGGGATCAGCCAGACGCAGGTCAACGCCAAAATTGACATGAGCTTTGCGCTGGCATTGCGTGCAATTTTGCGCCAGGATCCGGACGTCATCATGATTGGTGAAATCCGTGATCTGGAAACCGCGCAAATCGCCGTGCAGGCGTCGTTGACTGGCCACTTGGTACTGGCCACCTTGCATACCAACGACGCCGTCTCGGCAGTGACTCGTCTTACCGATATGGGTGTGGAGCCATTCTTGCTGGCCTCATCCTTGCTCGGGGTGCTTGCGCAGCGGTTAGTGCGCAAACTGTGCCCGCATTGCCGCCAAGCGCATACGGAAGCGGACGGCAAGCAGGTCTATCGGCCCGTGGGTTGCGAGGCATGCAACCACACGGGCTACAGCGGACGCTCAGGAATTCATGAACTGTTTGTGGTGGATGAGGCCGTGCGCAGCCTCATCCACGAAGGGCGTGACGAACGAACCTTGCGCAACGCGGCGAACCTGGGCGGCATGCGCAGCATGCGCGAAGATGGGCAACGTTGGGTCGATGGCGGGCAGACCTCGCTTGAGGAAATTTTGCGCGTGACGCGGGATGGGTGAGTGCAAAGGCGAGTTGGCTTGTCAGCCATCTTCATTTCGCTTGGGCTAAGGGTGGCGTTGCCGTCACGGTAGCTGCGGGCGTCGTGCCGAACTCCACCACATCCCCTACACGGCGACCCAAGGTTCCCAATACCCCACTGAGCGACGTGCGCTCGACTTCCGTGGCGGCGGGTGCAAAGCGTGCCTGACCTCGAAATTGCAGACGGCCCGCTGTCCACTTGCCCTGGCCATTCAGGGCGATCAAGCCTCGTTCGGTTGATAGCGCCAGCTTGGCGCCCGACTTGCCGTCGCCATTGATACGAACCACATAGCTGCCGATGGGTGCGATTGCAGCCAGCGCGGAGCTGGCCTCGCGCCAACGAAGTTCGGCGAGCGGCCCGACGGGCGCGGCAGATCCCAGCATGACGGGCTGCCAGCGCGCCTCTATCTCACCCTGAGGCGCCAGCGTATTCCACGGCGCGCCAAGGTTCGCCAATACGTCTGCCGAGAATCGTAATGACTGCGCGCTGATGTTCACGCCATTCCAGCCAGGCTGAACGAGCAGCGGGCCGCCTAGCCATGGATGGGTGATTTGTAGGTCAAGTGATTGCCAACGCCATTGCCACTGAACGGGTTGTGTCAGCAATCGCTGTGCGCCGGGCGGCCCGATGGCCAGCCACGCACGGCCCTGCCAGAGAGTGCCCGAGGCATCTGCCACCGACATCAGCGCGTCGTGTGGGCCAAGCGCCAGCAGCCAACGTGCAGGCATGACTGTGAGCGCGGCGGTGGCGGCCACGCCGAAGCAGATGGCGCCCAGTCCAAATTTCTTTACATAGCTCAGCGACATCTGGGTTTAGCGCGTGAGCGCGATGACAGGACGGGCCGGTGTGCCGACAGCGGCCGATCCGGGGGGAAGTGTATTGAGGGTGACGCTGCCATTGACCAGCCCCGGCAAGGGACGGCCGCCGGCATTGGTGGCGCGGGTCAATTCGAGTTGCTTGACCGTCAAGCCCCAATCGAAGGCAATGGTGTCTATCCAGCGCAACACGGCAGTGGCCCCTGCGGCCTGCAGGGTAATGCTCAGTGACGCCGTGCTTGGGGCGGAGGCAGATACATCGAATGACCATTGCGCTGCGCTTAGCCCTGCTGCTTCCAGGCTTGCCGCAAGTTCGTGGCGTTCAGGCATCGTGGGTTGCACGCGTTTACTGCTTCGGCGCTGCGCTATGGCTTGTGAACTTAAGGCCGTAACGGTCGCGGCCTGGGCCCGCAGTTCGGGTAATTGGCCTTGCAGCGCGCTAATGGTTTTGGCGGCAGGTTCGAGCAACACGGCGTAGCTCAGGGCACAGACGGCCAAGGCAACTGCGCCACAGACGAGACGTCTTTCGCGTGGTGCCAACGCCTGATACTTTTTTTGGACAAGCCGCCATGGCGGCGCCATGCGCGCGGCGGCACCTTGCCAGTGAGTTCGAAGGCGTGTGTTCATGGTTGACTGCGCACAATGCGCCAGGTGGTGTCTTGATCGGTGCGTTCCAGGCGAATGCCTGCGGCGGCGGCTTGTTGCAAGAGCGTGGGCGTATCGGTCAGGTGTTGGCTGTCTTTGCCTGTCTGTGAGAATTGGAGGGTGAGGGCCTGGTCAGCAAAGCGCACATTTGCCACGTTGTCAGCGGCAAAGGGCAGAATTTGTGCTGCCGCTCGGGCCAGTGACAGGAAGTCGGCCGCGCTTGCCGCGCCTGCGCTGGCGCGTAGCGCATCCAGGCCTTGTTGCGCCTGGCGTAGCGGATCCATGATGACCGGCAGTTCAGGAAAGGCCTCGCGCACTTGCGTGTGCATCGCCGTTTGAAGCGCGGCGGCTTCGCGCCGTAATTGGCTGGCGTAGACGTTCAATCCGGCGATCCAGACCAGAGATGCAAGTGCCGTCCAACACCAGGCGCTGCGCCAGCGAGAAGGCCGAGTGGGTGCCAACTGAGGCAGTGCTAACGACCACTTTGGGGCGGGAGCACGCCATCGCGCGTCGGTAGGGTCGCTTAAGGGTTCGTCAGTTTTTGGTGCCAGAGTTTGTGGCGCAATGATGGCGTGCAGACGCAAACCGTGGGTTGATAGCAGTAGCCACGCACGGCGCAGCGGTTCGCGCGCCGCCCAGGCCACGATGACGCTACCGTCAGGTGCGCGTGTGCTGTGGCCGATAGCCAGATCGTCCAGTTGGCTCAACACCAAGGGTTCAAGCGCACTGCGCACTGCTTCGCCGAAGCGCGCCTGAGGCACCGCTGGCACTTGCACTGTCGCGGCAATGGCGTCGTCCGGGTGCAGTACCGCTTCGCTACGCGCCTGAGCAAAGCTTGCGCCGAGCGCCGCCGAGTTCAACTGGCCGCGTTGTGTGCACATGCCCTTGCGATCAAACCAGGCGTAGTCCAGCAAGGTATGCGCGTCGAGGTCTGCCAAACGGGGCAGGGCAAGACGTAAGGTGTTCTTCACGGGTTCTCTCGTATCCAGATCGTTTCGGGCGCGGCGGGCTGGGCGCTGCGAATAAGCGCTTGCATGGAGACACGCGCGCGCTCGTAGGCCACGGTGCCGTGCGCCATGAACCAGGCGCTGGCAGTCGTCACGGCCGGGGCGGGTGTTTTTACGCCGGCCGCGCTCAGCCGATTAGCGAAGTCGCCGGTATGCACGAACCAATTGCCGCGATCACGTTCGCCTGCCATTGAACGCGCCTGCGCCAAGCTGAGGCCCGGAACAATGGCCGCCAGCACTTCGGGCGGGGCCGTGTTGACGTTGATATTGGTGGCTGCTGGCAGCACAGTCAGGCAGCGCCTCAACTCTGCCCGCAAGCTGTCATCAACACCCAAGCGAGCTGCCACGTCATCAATGCCGCGAGGCATGGGTGCCTGTGCCGCAGCGGCGGGTGCCGGTATGGCGCCTGGTGTGTCTGGCGCGGGGGCCGGTGCTTGCGCCGCAGCCATCATCTCGACGACTTGCGGCACCAACGTGTCCGGTAACTTCAGGGCAACGAACAATCGGCGCAGAACCTGCTCTTGGCCGGGATCAGGAACCCCGAGACGGGCAAGGTTATAAAGATTGAATTTTCCCTGCTCATCCTGAACTCGCCCGGAAAATACAGCAATACGTTCGTCGTCCGCGCGCTCAATACGCGTATCCAATATTGGCGTTGCCCAGACTTGATCACCGCGCGTGGTGCTTTCCCGGCGCGCATGTTCTTTAAGCATCAGGCGAGCCCAATCCATGCCGCCCAGTAATAGCCAGCGTGCCTGCACGCGCGCCAGTTCGTTTTCGACGAGTCGGGTGCTGGCGGTCTGGCGTTGGAACAGGCTGGTGGTCAATGCCGCCACGATGGCAACGATGATCAGCGCACTGATGACCGCAGCGCCACGTTCTTGATTTCTGCGCCGGCTCATTCGAGCACCAGAACACGGCTGAATCGCTGCGGCACGTTGTGAAAACTGCGCTCGACGACCACTTCCAGTCCGCTCGGGGGGCCGGGCAGGGCGTTGCGGGTGTCTACCCACCCTTTGCCTGCAATCCAGGCGTGTACTTGCAGCTTGGTGACGTCGGCGAGGAGAAGCACACCGTTGTCGGGCTCTGGCAAAGGGCTGCGCTCGGCCGCTGCGCCACTTGCACGCCACAAACCGCGGGCATCCACCCGCCAATGCACGCGTTGCCAGCGGCCGTCCCCCTCGGGCGAGTCGCGCAGAATTTCCAGCATAGGTTCACTAGCCGCGCCGCGCAGCAATCGGATGCCTGTGCGCAAAGCCTGGCTGTCGCGAGGTGTCGCTTCAAACGCGGGGCCGTTGTAGGAGAGTTCGATATCGCGGGCCAACTGCCCGAGGCTGCGCGCAATGGCATCGGTGTCTTGCGCCTGGCTTGTTATCCAATCGCGTGTGCGGGCCACTTGATCGAGACCGCGCCACGCCATCAAACTTACCAACGCCATCAATGACAGCGCCACCAGCACTTCAATTAGCGTAAAGCCTGCTTGCGCACGGCGGGAAGGAGGCATGTTCATCGCACGTTCGATAGCAAACCATCCAGCGCGGCCAGGGTGGCATCCGGGCTGGTCGCTTCTTTGTCATGCACTTTGATGGAGACTTGTCGGAAGCTTCGATTTAGCGAGTTGCTGAAGGTCAGCTCGCACTGCAGTGCCCGGCCGCCTTGCGGGCAGGGAATGGTCTGCTGTCCGGCCCGAGGCAAGACGCCTTGCAGGCGCAGTTGCGCAAGCATGTTTTCGGCAGCCATCAAGCCCAGCGCTTTATCTTGCAACGCGCGATTGTTCGCTGCCATGACGCCCGTCGCGCGCAAGGCGGCGGCCATGGCCACGGCAATGATTGCCAGCGCAATCATCACCTCGAGCAAGGTGAAGCCGCGCTCCCGACGGCGCAGACCAGGGCGGGGGCAGCTAGCGGATCTCATAGTCACCGGCGGCATCACGCAAAATGGAAACGCGGTGCTTGCCTGCCTGCAATTGCAAGACCAGCGGCTGAGCGACCCATTCCGTATTGAAGATAAGGGGGCTATCCGGCGAAAGCTGAAGGCTTACTGGGGCAGCGGACCAGGATTGCGCACGCAGAATCTCGTCGCGCTCCAGCTTGTCCAGTGGCAGAGGCGCATCGTCTTGTGCGCTGGTTGCTCCGGCGCTGCTTGCGCGGCCACGCCGCTCGAACGACCATCCCTGGCTGTCCGGCCGCCAGCGAATGGGCCGCGCGTCGCTTCGAGCTTCGCTTTGCGCTACGCGAAAGGCATCTACGAGTCGGCGCGCATCCGCGCGCAAGTGATCCGTGGTCGTCGTGGCGGAAAGGCTGACCATCGAGGCAGCAATGGCGACGATCACCAGTACAACCAGCACTTCAATAAGCGTGAATCCGCGCTCAGAGTTGCCAGGAACCGATGTCGGCGTCGCCATTTTCTCCCCCCGGCTTGCTGTCAGCGCCGAAGGAGAACACGTCGATGTCGCCTTTCACGCCGGGGTTGAGATATTGGTAAGGATGGCTCCAGGGGTCGTTGGGCAGACGGTCGAGATAACCGCGCCATGCAGAGGCGCCTTCTGGTTTTTCCACGAGTGCACGCAGGCCTTGCGCCGTGCTTGGGTAGCGGCCATTGTCCAGTCGATAGAGTTTCAGTGCCTGCATGATGCCGCCAATATCTTGCCGGGCGGCGACTTGGCGTGCTTGATCAGGACGGTCGAGTACACGGGGAACAATCAACGCAGCCAGAATGCCCATGATCACAATGACGACCATGATTTCTATCAAGGTAAAGCCTTGCTGTCGGCGGGCTGCGGGGGGTAAGTGACGCACTTCATTGCTCCAGATAATGCTTGAAGCAGCGCATTGTGAAGACGCAATGTGACAGTAATAGGTGATGTCCCAATTCAAGGCGTGGCGCGAATGCCATCTGAAGATTCAAGCGCGGCTGGGGCGTTTAGAGATGTCTCGACGCCATGTTGCTCAATGACAATCTGGTTGGCGCTCACGTCTCGCAGATATACCCCGGGTGCCACTTCCTGACCCGCGCGCAAGGCCACAGGTGCGCCGCCATCCACGCTAAGAATGGCGGCACCGTCGGGGCCGCCTGCGATGACACCCAGCACGCTGATCTGCATGCGTAGCACTTCGTCTTTCCCAAACCAAAGCGCCACCGCGGTATTGTCGACAGCACGGGGTGGTGGCCGGGTGAGGGCAGCAGGCAACGGCCCTGGTTGTGGTGCCAGCAACACCGCGCCCCATATTCCTATACCGCAGGCAAGGGCTGCGATGGCCATAAAACGCAGCAGAGCTGGCATGCCTGGCGAACGAAGACGAAAGGAAAATGACATGGTGATGTTGAGCTTGCAATGGTCGAAAGCGCCCGACTATAGCGATGCAACATGACAACTTCGAATTTGAAGAAAATGTGCAAAACTCAGACGCTTTCAATACGTTGTCATCGTGCTTACACAGTGACTATTTAGGATTTGCTGTCCCTTACGTTCGGTAAGGCATCACATCTAATTCTGAGAGAATCGTCACATGCAAGATCCGACACTTGTTAACCGCCGTCGCATCCTGAAAATGCTGGGAGGCGCACCCATGCTGCCCCTGAGCGGCATAGGTCTGACTGCGTTCCTGGCTGGCTGTAACTCTAGCGATGACGATGAGGACGACAAGGGCGGCAAGCCCACACCAGCCACTTTCGTGTCTGGCTCTTTTAGTTCGATGGCAGCGCCGACGCTTGCTGATCCGAAAGCGATGGCATTGACGACGGTCGCTTCCGCGCTATCCCTGACGTTCAGCGATGGCAGCACGCGCAAGGTAGATTTGGGCTACGAGCCTTTTTTCATGACGGGCGATGCGGTGCCGGACGGCAAGGGTGGCACCTTGATCGCGGGCGGTTATCTGGACATTAAGGGCGCGCCCATTATGGACCAGTCGGTCTCCGGTCAAGCGCGTCAGTTTTTCTCGGACTGTCCGGATGGCATGTCATTGCTGGCACTATCCAACGCGAATGTGCCCGGGGTGAATGGGAACACGGTTTTTGCTGTGGTGCAGTTTGAATACACTACCAAGGACTTGGCCGGTACCAGCATGTATGGCCGCTTGCCATCGCCCATTGCCGTGTTGACGCTGGCGCAAGATCCTGCCACCGGCAAACTGAGCCTTGTGAAATACAGTCCTGTCGATACGGCTCCCGCAAACGGTTTGTGGATCACCTGTGGCGCCAGCCTGTCTCCCTGGAACACGCACCTATCCAGCGAAGAGTACGAGCCGGACGCCACCAATGCCGCGAGCACGGCGCAGTTCAAGGCGTTCAGCACGAGCTTGTACGGCAACGCCACCAAGGCCAATCCCTACCACTATGGTCACATGCCGGAGGTGGTCGTGAATCCGGATGGCACAGGCACAATCAAGAAGCACTATTGCATGGGCCGTATTTCCCATGAACTGGTGCAAGTCATGCCTGACCAGCGTACGGCCCTGATGGGTGATGACGCGACTAACGGCGGCCTGTTCATGTTTGTGGCCGACACGAAGGCGGATCTGTCAGCGGGCACGCTTTACGTGGCCAAGTGGACGCAAACCTCGGGCACCGGTCCGGGCGCTGGCAAGCTGAGCTGGATCAATCTGGGCCATGCGACCAGTGCAGAGATCAAGGCACTGGCAGATCAACTCGTGGCGTCGGACATCATGGATGTTCGCGTGAAAGATCCTTCTGACGTCAGCTTCACGCCGATTCGATTTGCGGGTGCGGCGAACTGGGTGAAGTTGCAATCGGGTCGCGAAAAGGCCGCTGCTTTCCTGGAGACCCATCGTTATGCGGCAATGCAGGGCGGCACGATGGCTTTCACCAAGATGGAAGGCACTACCGTTAACGCCAAAGACAAAATTGCTTATAGCGCCATGTCGCGGGTTGAATCCTCGATGATCGATGGCACGTCTGCCGACCTGCACGTGCAAGGTCCCGAGGCGGGTGCGGTCTATGAGCTGCATATGAAGGAAGGGCAGTTCGACACGAAGGGTAAGGCTATTGATAGCGCATGGGTGCCGGTGGATATGGCGGCTGTGGCGGCACTCGTTGGCGAGAATCTGGCCGTGCCAGATGCGCTGGGAAATCGTCACAACGCCGACAAGATATCGAACCCGGACAATCTCAAGTTCTCAGAAAAATTGCGCACGCTGTTTGTGGGTGAAGACAGTAGTGGTCACGTCAATAACTTCCTGTGGGCCTATAACGTCGATACGAAGGCGTTGTCGCGCGTGTTGTCCTGCCCGGCAGGCGGTGAGTCAACAGGCTTGCAAGCCGTGGACGAGATCAATGGCTGGACCTACATCACCAGCAACTTCCAACACGCTGCCGACTGGGGCTCGGTGCATTCAGTAGTCAAACCCACGCTGGATCCATTGGTGAAGGCTAATTACAAAGGCGGCTATGGCGCGTCGGTGGGGTATCTGACCGGCGTGAAAATTTCGGCCTGAGCGGGCTTGATGCTCTGATCAATGGCTGCGGCAGCCGACGCTGCGGCAGCCATTGGTTATTGCGACGTTGAGGCACTAGCGAGCGCACGTAACCTGCGATCTTAAGCAAGCACCATTGCTGTTGACGCATCGCGGGTTACGCGCGATTGATGGGGGGCTTCTTGCCTCCGATTGCTCGCGCTCCACCCACGCTACGTCGTTCTCCGTTGCATGTTTGGTCGACGCTACGCCAGGACCGCGCGGCCCGCGCAGCCGGGACTGGCAACACAGGCACACCCAGCCCTCGACCTGCCCCTTAAGAACTCAACGATTCTCGAGAATAAAAAAGCCATTGGACGGAGCTCAAACGTCTGTAATTCAGCGCCGACACGCTACAGCACCATCGGCATGCTCATAGATCCCGTCGCATCCGACGCGCATCTTATCCAGCTCGACAAAGCCAATAAAAAAAACTGATCTGTCGATCAAGGTTTCGTCTCTTGCCTTCACAGGGGTTTCACGTTCGAGCGCCACTATGTGCGCCGGTGTCGAGATTCACGTTGATTCAACAAGCCAATCCCCATGCCGAACTTCCCCTGCAGCGTTTGGCCCTTTCGCGGTCTGAGCGTATGCAGAACGACTTCTGCGCTGTTTTGAGGATAGATCACCCATGAGCATGTCCACTTTCTTGCGTGCTTTGATGCACGCGAGTGCTGTCTTGGTGCTGAGCACCACGCTGGCTGCGTGCAATAGCAGTAGCGACGATGAGGAAAAGGAAACCCCGGTTAATCCAGTGCCGCCCGTTAGCCCGGGATCGCCGGAAACACCAGGAACCCCGGAAAAACCGACGCAGCCTGAGCCACCACCGGCCAAGCAATTGCGCTGCGCACCGTAACTCCCCATCCGAAATTTCTGAGGAAACCTCCAGTGAAGTCTACCCCCGACATGGTCCATACCGGCAAGCGCCGTTTCTTGCGTAATGCAGCCGCTTCCACCGCAGGCCTGGCCGCTTTGTCGATGTTCCCCCCCTCCATTCGCCGCGCGCTGGCGATTCCCGCGAACAATCGCACCGGCACAATCAAAGACGTAGAACACGTCGTGATTTTGATGCAGGAAAACCGATCGTTCGACATGTACTTCGGTACCTTCAAAGGCGTACGCGGCTTCGGTGATCGCTTCACCATTCCGCTCGCTGAAGGGCGTAGTGTCTGGGAACAGTACAACGGCACTCGCGTCGTGATGCCCTATCACCTGGACAGCTCGCAAGGCAACGCGCAGCGCGTCAGTGGCACACCGCATGACTTTGTAGATGCCCAGAACGCCTGGGACGGCGGGCGCATGAATCAGTGGCCGCGCTACAAAAAAGACCAGTCGATGGGGTACTACCGTCAGGCCGAACTGCAATTCCAGTTTGCTTTGGCGGATGCGTTCACGTTGTGTGACGCGTATCACTGTTCCACGCATGGCGGCACCAATACCAACCGATTGTTCCTGTGGTCAGGCACCAATGATCCGCAAGGATTGGGCAATGGCCCATCCACACGTAACCAATGGGATGATCTCGGTCCTTCCAGCATTGGCTGGAGCTGGAAGACCTATCCCGAGCGCTTGCAAGAAGCGGGTGTGACTTGGAAGGTCTACCAGAACTTGCCGGAAAACTATACCGACAACTCCCTGGCAGGTTTCCAGCAGTATCGGCGCGCGAACGAACTGGCCGGCAACGCCAGCGACGGCAAACCTTATCCCGCATGGACCCCAGCTGCAGACGCCACGAACCCGCTGTACAAGGGTGTGGCCAACACGATGCCCGATGGTGGCTTGTTGCAAGGCTTGCGTGACGACGTGGCGAACGGTAGTTTGCCGCAAGTGTCGTGGATCGTTGCACCTTCCACGTATTCCGAGCACCCTGGCCCCTCAAGCCCGGTTCAAGGCGCCTGGTACATCCAGGAAGTGCTCAACGCATTGACGGCGAATCCGGACGTCTGGAGCAAGACCGTCCTGATCGTGAACTTCGACGAGAACGACGGCTTCTTTGATCACGTGCCGCCGCCCGCAGCCCCCACCCTGAACACCGACGGCAGCATGGCGGGTGCCTCAACCGTCGACACAAAATTGGAGCGCCATATGCGCGCCTCCAAGCAAGACGTTGCCGACAAGCGCGTCTATGGCCCAGGCCCGCGTGTCCCGATGTACATCATCTCGCCATGGAGCCGGGGAGGGTGGGTCAACTCGCAAGCGTTTGACCACACCTCGGTACTGCGCTTCCTGGAAGCACGTTTTGGCGTGGCTGAAACCAACATCAGCCCGTGGCGTCGTGCCGTGTTGGGCGATCTGACGTCGGCCTTGAACTTCGCGACGCCCAACGATGAGAAGTTGCCCGACCTGACGGTGTTGACCAAGACGGGCGTGGACCAATTGCGCGCCAGCCAGCAGGCTTTGGCTGCCGTGCCGGTGCCGGCGCTCACCTCGCAGGCCCGTCCCGTTCAGCAAACCGGCGTGCGCTACTCACGTGCCTTGCCCTACGAGCTGCATACGAGCGGCCGCGTGGACCCGGGTGCTGTTCGAATGTCGCTGACCTTCTCGAACACCGGCACGGCCGCCGCTGTTTTCCATGTCTACGACCGATTGCATCTGGACCGCACGCCACGCCGCTACACGGTCGAAGCGGGCAAACAGTTGGATGACCGCTGGGATTGCGCGCTGGATAACGGCGACTATGACCTCTGGGTGCTCGGACCTAACGGCTTTCACCGCCATTTTGTCGGCAATGTCACCACGTCGCAGTTCGCCCAGACACCCAGCCCGGAAATCAAAGTCTGCTATGAGATCACCAATGGTGATGTCTATGTGACCTTGACCAACACCGGCACGGCGGTCTGCAACTTCGTGATCACTCCTAACGCTTACCTCGCAAACCATGAGCGTTGGACGCTGACCGTGCCTGCGGGCGGCGAAGTGCAGCAAAACTGGCCCTTGGCCAACAGCGGGGGGTGGTACGACTTCACCGTTCGCGTACAGGAAGACGCTACCTATGCGCGCCATTTTGCGGGCCGGGTAGAAACGGGTAAGCCGTCAGTCACAGACCCTGCCATGGGTCTGGTGTAAGGCTGGCTACGCGGCAGTCTGTGGTTCGCGCGCCCGAAAGGCGATGGCGCACTGGCTGCAGATTGCCGCGGTAATACTCTGGCGTGCATGTTCGCGCCGCTCCAGCATTCCGATGGCGCGGCTGATCGGGCCCAAGTCGCTTGGCAAACGCAAGATTCGCAAATCAGGGCTGGCTTGCCAGTTCGTGCCATTCAGCAAAGGCAGCAGCGTCACGCCAGCCTCTTGACGCACCAACTCCACCAGCGTTTCGATGGCGTTGAGTTCCAGAAACTCATTCAGCGGCACTGCCAATCGACGCAAAATGCGGTCTATCTGAAGACCGGTGCGCTGGGTGCGGTCAAAGCGCAGAAACGGGTTTTGCGCCAGCACCGCCCGCACGTCATCTCCTGTGGCTGATGGCGGTGCAATCACCACCAGCTCCTCTTCATATAGAGGGGTCCAGCGCGTGCTGGCCATTTTTCGGCCAGCTTCCACCAGAAAAGCGGCGTCTAATTCTCCCGCCTCCACCTTATGCGCCAACTCGCTGGCCTTGCCGGAGAAGACTCGCACGTCCAGTTTGGGGTGCGCTTTTTTCAGGCCTGACACCACCTTGGATAAGGTGCCCATACAAGAAACGATGCTACCCATGGTGACCGAGCCTGCCAGCTCGCCGGGGGCATTGCGCGGCACGCGCATACGATCGTATAAATCCAATAAGTTTCTGATTTCAGGCAGTAATTCTCTACCGGCGGCGTTCAGAATAGCCAAGCGACCGCTCCGATCAAACAGCTCTCTGCCAAGCTCCGTTTCCAGTGCACGCATCTGAAAGCTGACGGCCGCTTGCGTGAGCGCCACCTGTTCTGCGGCTTCCGAGAAGGAGCCATGTTGAGCGACGGCCAGGAAGGTCCGAAGGAAACGCATCGTACTCATAAGTTTTTCTTGTATGACGGAACAACAAATCAAATTGATTTAATTAGACGTCGAGTGTAACGTCGCGAGCTTCTTCTATGAGAAAAACCACATGAAAACTTTCGACTGGGGTAACCCGTATCCGTCCGTTCGTATTCCCTTGTTCGCGCGTAATGTGGTGTCGACGTCGCACCCCCTCGCGGCACAAGCGGGTTTGCGCATGCTGCTCAAGGGCGGCAACGCGGTCGATGCTGCCATTGCAGCGGCGGCGACTATTGTCTTGGTCGAGCCGGTTTCTTGTGGTTTGGGTGGCGATTGCTTCGCCATTGTCTGGGACGGCAAAGAATTGCACGGCCTGAATTCCTCCGGTGTGGCCCCGGCCGCCTGGAATGTGGAATATTTCAAGCGCAAGCACGGCACAGGCCCTGACGGCCTGGCCAAACAGCCCAAGCGTGGCTGGGACGCCGTTACGGTGCCCGGCGTGGTCGCAGGTTGGGCCGCGCTTCATGAAAAATTGGGCAAATTGCCCTTTGAACAACTGTTTGAACCTGCCATCGAGATCGCCGAGCGCGGCTATGCCGTGACGCCGGTGGTGGCCCACAAATGGGCGGCTGCGGCTGCCGAGTTGGCCGAACAGCCCGGTTACGCCCAGGCATTTATGCCTGAAGGTCACGCGCCCAAGGTTGGTGAACACTTCCGCCTGCCGGACGCCGCCAACACCCTGCGCCGCATTGCACAAAGCGGTGGACGCGATTTCTATGAAGGCGAACTGGCCGAGCGCATTGCTGCTTTCAGCAAGGAATGCGGCGGTGCGATGACTCTGGAAGATTTGCGCGCTTACCGTCCGGAATGGGTCAAGCCCATTTCCCGTTCGTATCGCGGCTATGAACTGCATGAAATCCCGCCCAACGGGCAGGGCATTGCGGCACTGATCGCCTTGGGCATCGTTGAGCGTTTCGATATGGCCGACATGCCGGTAGATTCCGTCCAGTCGCAGCATATTCAGATCGAAGCGATGAAGTTGGCTTTTGCTGATCTGTACCGCTACGTGGCAGACCCACGTTCCATGGAAGTTACGCCTGAGCAGATGCTGGGCGATGCCTACCTGGATAGCCGCGCCAAACTGATTCGTCTGGATGGTGCAACGCACTTCGAAGCAGGCCGTCCGCATGCCGGTGGCACCATTTACCTGACCGCTGCCGACGAAAACGGCATGATGATCTCGTTCATCCAGTCAAACTACATGGGTTTTGGATCGGGTGTTGTGGTGCCCGGCACCGGTATCAGCATGCAAAACCGTGGCGTGGGCTTCTCGATGGATCCCAAGTCGGCCAACGTGGTGGAAGGTGGCAAGCGCCCGTTCCACACGATTATTCCGGGCTTTTTGACCAAGGGCGGCAAGCCTGTCATGAGCTTTGGCGTGATGGGCGGCGACATGCAACCGCAAGGTCATTTGCAAACCGTCGTTCGCATGATCGATTACAACCAGCAGCCGCAAGCGGCTTGCTGCGCACCCCGTTGGAAGGTCAACCGTGACTTCACGCTGGATATTGAGACCAATATGAAGGCCTCAACCATTGCCGGATTGAAAGACCTGGGGCATTCTCTGAAATCTGTAGATGATCCCTACATGGACTTTGGTGCCGGTCAGTTCATCTGGCGCATGTCGGAAAACGACAACGAACTGGGCTATGTAGCCGCCAGCGATAGCCGCCGCGATGGTCAGGCCGTCGGGTTCTAATAGCGGATCACTGCATAACAAGGGGAATACTAATATGAAGCGTTTGACCATGACCTTGGGTGCCAGCGTACTGGCCCTGGCTGCCGGCAGCGCCGTCGCGCAAAACATGCGCATCGGCCTGCAGGAAGATCCGGATGTGCTGGATCCCCATCGTGCGCGCACCTACGTGGGCCGTATCGTGTTCACGTCGCTTTGCGACAAACTGATCGATATTGATCCCAAGCTGCATTTCGTGCCGCAATTGGCCACGTCCTGGAGTTTCAGCCCGGACAACACGGTGCTGACCTTCAAGCTGCGTAACGATGCGCTGTTCCATGATGGTTCCAAGTTCGACGCGGCTGCGGCCAAGGCGAACCTGGAGCGCGCCATGACCTTGCCAGATAGTCTGCGCAAGGGCGAGCTGGCTTCCGTTGCGAAGGTTGATGCGCCGGATGCCACCACGCTGGTGCTGACCCTGAAGCAGCCTGACGCCACCTTGCTGGCGCAATTGTCTGATCGCGCGGGCATGATGCTATCGCCCACGTCCTTTGCCGATGCCGACGTGGCAAGCGTGGGTCGCAAGCCCATCTGCTCCGGCCCGTACAAGTTCGTAGAACGCATCCAGAACGACCGTATCGTGCTGGATAAGTTTGACCAGTATTACGATGCCAAGGACTATGCGTTCAAACGCTTGGTTTTCCTGCCAATTCCCGACACCACCGTGCGCTTGTCGAACCTGCGCGCCGGTGATCTGGATTTGCTGGAACGCTTGAATCCCTCGGACGCACCGCAGGTCAAGAATGACCCCAGCGTAACGTTTGCGCCTGTCGCCGGTCTGGGCTTTCAGCAGTTCATGTTCAACGTCGGTAACGGCAAGCGCGCCGAAGACAATCCGTTCAAGGACAAGCGCGTTCGCCAGGCGTTCCAGTTGGCCATTGATCGCAATGTCATCAATGACGTGGCAGGCGGCGGCATTTTCGAGCCCGCCCAGCAACCGTTCCCGCCCGCAAGCCCTTATCACAGCGACAAGTTCCCGGTGACCAAGCGCGACACGGCAAAAGCCCGGGCACTGCTTAAAGAAGCGGGCTTTGACCGTGTGAAGGCCGAGCTGACCTTCGGCAACAACACCACCACCTCATCGGTGGCGGAAATTGTGCAGGCCATGGCGGCTGAAGCCGGCTTTGACCTGAGCCTGCGCCCCACCGAATACGCAGCCTTGCAAAAGGAATCGTCGTCGGGCAACTTCCAGGTCGTGATGCTGGGTTGGTCTGGTCGGGTTGATCCGGACGGCAACATCCACTCCTTCGTGACCTGCAAAGGGGCCTTGAACGATGGCCACTACTGCAACCCGGAAGTGGACAAGCTGCTCAACGAAGCGCGCACGGTACCTGATGAAGCCAAGCGCCTTCCTATCTACAACGCAGCCCAGGCCATCATCCAGGACGAGTTGCCTGGCGTGTACAACTACTACCAACCCTGGCCGTTCGTGCTGGCCAAGAAGGTCAAGGGCTTCGTACCGTATCCTGATGGCATGATCCGCCTGAAGGGTGTGACGTTCGCTCAGAAATAATCGTGGTGTCTGGCGGTGGGCGTCGCAGCCCACCGCAAGCCTGATGCGCCCGGCCTGGCGCGCGTCAGACCTTTTGCGAAAGAGAGGCGGCAGGTAGTTGTGGCCTGATGTCTTTCCGACGGTCTTGTTTTACGGTTTTCCCACATGCTTAAACTTATCTTGCGCCGCGTGATCGTCGCGATTCCGACACTGATACTCGTGTCGATGATCGTGTTCATGCTGCAAAAAATCCTTCCCGGTGACCCGGTGCTGACCTTGGCCGGCGAAGAGCGCGACCCAGTCGTACTGGACTATCTGCGCGACAAATACCGCCTTAACGACCCCTTGCCCGTGCAGTACGGCGCATGGGCGCTGCAAGTGCTGCAAGGCGATTTGGGCAAGTCGCTGCGCACGGATGT
This sequence comes from Achromobacter deleyi, assembly GCA_040391965.1. Taxonomy (GTDB): domain Bacteria; phylum Pseudomonadota; class Gammaproteobacteria; order Burkholderiales; family Burkholderiaceae_B; genus Achromobacter; species Achromobacter deleyi_B. The sequence goes on from JBEBWV010000033.1 coordinate 28,328, forward strand.
GCCGGTAACAACCCTCATCGCGCAGAAGCTGCCAGTGACGCTGCAACTGGCTGCCATGGCCATGTTCTTCGCGCTATTGGTTGGTATCCCGATGGGCATTATTGCTGCTGTGCGCAAAGGCACGCCTATTGAAATGGGGGCTAACGTGGCGGCGTTATCGGGCATGTCCATCCCGAACTTTTGGCTGGGCATCATCTTGATCATGGTGGTGTCCGTTCAGTGGAAACTGTTGCCGGCGTCGGGCTATGTGTCGCCAACGGAGGACTTCTGGCTCTCTATCAAGACGATGCTGATGCCGTCTCTGGTGCTTTCCACGGCGATTGCCGCCTACTTGATGCGCCACACTCGTTCGGCCATGCTGGAAGCCTTGTCTGCCGACTACGTGCGTACGGCACGCGCCAAGGGTGTTTCTCCCCGGCGTGTAGTGATGCACCACGCATTGCGCAATGCCTTGATGCCCATCGTGACGCTGGTCACTTTGTTGTTCGGTGAATTGCTGGCTGGCGCCGTGCTCACCGAGCAGGTCTTCACCATTCCGGGCTTTGGAAAATTAGTGGTCGATGCCGTGTTCACGCGCGACTACGCCGTCGTGCAAGGTGTGGTGCTCTGCGTGGCAGTCGGGTTCATCATCATGAACTTGCTGGCCGACGTTCTTTATATCTTGGTTAACCCCCGTCTGAGGCACGCATGAGCGCTCTTCCTGCAACGGCCGCAGCCGTCCCGCCGCCCCGCAGTCGCAATCGCGCCTGGGGCAAGTTCAAACGCAATCACATCGCCATGATGGGACTGGTGATTGTGCTTTTCTTTGTATTGCTGGCGCTTCTGGCACCCTTCATTGCCAACCACGATCCGCTTCAAACCAGCTTCACCACTATTCGCAAGGGGCCGTCGGCCACCTTCTGGTTAGGTACGGATGAACTGGGCCGCGATATTTTCAGTCGCATGGTGTATGGCGCTCGCGCCTCGCTCATGGCGGGCTTGATCTCGGTCGTGATCGCGTTGGTGGTTGGTGTGCCGTTTGGTCTCATCTCCGGTTATTTCGGCGGGTGGACCGACAGCATCATCTCGCGTGCCACGGAAGCGCTGCTGGCCATTCCGTTCCTCATCCTGGCCATCGCACTTGCTGCCTTCTTGGGACCTAGTCTCATCAATGCAATGATTGCCATTGGCGTGTCAGCCGCCCCGAAATTTGTGCGTTTGACGCGTGGCCAGGTGTTGGCCGTGAAAAATGAAGACTACGTGCAAAGTGCGCGTGCACTGGGTGCATCCGACACGCGCATTATCGCGCGTCACATTTTCCCCAATGTGCTGCCACCTCTGATCGTGCAGGCCACCATTACCATCGCCACGGCCATCATTGCCGAGGCCAGTCTGTCGTTCCTGGGTCTGGGTCTGCAACCGCCGAACCCCTCATGGGGCTCGATGCTGAACACCGCCAAGAATTTCATGTCTCAAGCACCGTGGATGTCCATCTTCCCTGGTTCGGCCATTTTCCTTGTGGTACTGGGCTTTAACCTGCTGGGCGACGGGCTGCGTGACGCGCTCGATCCGCGTCAAGAGAAGTAAGAACAATGGCAATCATGGATTCCAAACGCGTGGTTCAGGTTCAGGACCTGAGCGTGCGCTTTTCGACCTCGGAGCGCACGGTAGACGCGGTGCGCAATGTTTCCTTTCACGTAGATCGCGGCGAGACGCTGGCCATTGTCGGCGAGTCCGGCTCCGGCAAGTCCGTCACTTCCCTGGCGCTGATGCGTTTGGTGGAATACGGCGGCGGCAAAATCATTAACGGCGACATGCAGTTACGGCGTCGTAATGGTGACATTCTGGATTTGACGCACGCTTCTGACCACACGCTGCAACGCGTACGTGGCGCAGACGTGGCAATGATCTTCCAGGAGCCCATGACCTCCCTGAACCCCAGTTTCACCGCCGGCGCTCAAATTGCCGAGGCGCTGCAACTGCACCAGGGGCTGGATGCGGCAGGTGCGCGTGCTGAAACGCTGCGCATGCTTGAACGGGTGCGCATTCCGGAAGCGCGCGCCATTCTCGATCGCTACCCGCATCAACTGTCGGGCGGCATGCGTCAGCGCGTCATGATCGCCATGGCGTTGTCGTGCAAGCCTCAGTTGCTGATCGCCGACGAGCCAACGACAGCACTTGATGTCACGATTCAGGCCCAGATTTTGCAGCTGATTCGTCAGTTGCAAGAAGAAATGGACATGGGTGTGATCTTCATCACCCACGATATGGGTGTCGTGGCCGAAGTGGCTGACCGTGTACTGGTGATGTATCGCGGTGATAAGGTGGAAGAGGGCACTTGCGACGATGTGTTCGCCAAGCCCCAACACGCTTACACGCGTGCCTTGTTGTCGGCGGTGCCGCGCCTGGGCGCCATGCACGGCACGAACGAGCCTGCTCCCTTTCCGTTGTTGCGCGTGCAAGATGCCGCCACGATGGAGAAGGCTCCTGAGCGGACGGAAGAACTGCCCAGCACTGTGCGCCGGGAAAACGGCCCGGTGCTCAAAGTACGCGATCTGATCACGCACTTTGACATCACGGGCGGCATTTTCGGTCGTGTGCAAAAGCGCGTCCACGCCGTGGAAAAAGTCAGCTTTGACCTTTATCCGGGCGAGACCTTGTCGCTGGTGGGAGAGTCAGGTTGCGGCAAGACCACTACCGGACGATCGCTGCTGCAACTGGTCAAGAGCCAGGGCGGCACTATCGAATTCGACGGTCAGAATATTGGCACGCTGCGCGGGGCTGCCATGCAGACGCTGCGTCAGCATATTCAATTCATCTTCCAAGACCCCTTCGCCTCGCTGGACCCGCGCATGACTGTGGGTTATTCGATCATGGAGCCGTTGCTTATTCACAATGTGGCTCGTGGCCGCGCTGCCCAGGATCGGGTGCGCTGGTTGATGGACAAATGTGGGCTTTTGCCCGAGATGATCGACCGTTATCCGCATGAGTTTTCGGGTGGTCAGCGCCAGCGCATTTGTATTGCACGCGCCCTGGCACTGAACCCGAAGGTCGTTATTGCCGACGAATCGGTGTCTGCACTGGATGTGTCGATTCAGGCGCAGATCGTCAATCTTCTGCTGGATCTGCAACGTGAACTGGGTGTGTCATTCCTGTTCATCTCGCACGATATGGCCGTCGTCGAACGCATCAGCCATCGCGTGGCCGTGATGTATTTGGGTCAGATTGTAGAAATTGGCCCACGACGCTCCATTTTCGAGAATCCGCAACACCCGTACACCAAGAAGCTGATGGCGGCGGTGCCTATCGCAGATCCGCAGCGTCGTCATCGACAGCGCTCCTTGCTGGTCGACGAGATCCCGAGCCCAGTGCGCAAGCTGGGTGACGATCCCCTGGTCGAGCCGCTGGTAAAGGTAGGCGAGGGCCATTATGTGGCACGTCACTCGGTCGGCGTGTACTAGGCGCTAACGCGCTTGCAGGCCTTGAAGGTTGCAGATCCCAGTGCGGCAGCGCGTCTGTCTCACTGGGATTTTTCATTTCCAGGCGGGTATTTCCCCGCTAGCGGTATCATTGCGGGTTTTCCGCCCTATTGGCGGCACCGGAATCTCTCGACTCATGGCCCTGCGCGCAACCATCTATAAAGCCGAACTGCACGTTTCGGACTCTGACCGCCACTATTACGGCAGCCACGTGCTGACGGTGGCTCGTCATCCTTCTGAAACTGACGAGCGCATGATGGTGCGTTTGCTGGCGTTTGCCTTGAATGCGCACGAGGATCTGGCGTTCACCAAGGGATTGAGCGACACGGACGAACCCGATGTCTGGTTGAAAGACCTGACAGGATCCATCGATCTGTGGATTGAAGTCGGTCAGCCCGAAGAGCGCCGTATTCTCAAAGCCTGTGGACGTGCAGATCAAGTCATCGTTTATTGCTACGGCGGTCACGCCAGCAAAGTCTGGTGGGACGGCGTGCGCAACAAGCTTGAACGCACGCGCAACCTCAAGGTGATAAGCCTGCCGAATTGGCAGAGCCAGGCATTAGCCGCCTTGGCAAAACGCACGATGGATATTCACGTGAACATCCAGGACGGCACGGCTTATGTGACCTGCGGCGATGCGCAGGTGACGGTCGAACCTGAAATCTGGCGCTAAGGTCAGGCAGGTGCCGGCCTGTCCGCATGTCGGCGCTTTTGCACACGATTTAAGGTTCGTAGCCTGCGGGGTACGCCCACGCGTGCGCTGCATCAGTTATTGCCAACCTTCAGACATCACGCCCGGCCACGCGCGGAATAGGGCCCAGCTTAGGGTCACTCGCTCTTGATTCTTCTACACGGCGCCAGAAGCCGGGCAAGAAGCACTCTGCCACGAGTAATGGCTGGCCCTGTCGCCAAAAGACCGAGCGCCGTGTCCAGAGGGGCGCGTCAGCATCTTGAGGCGCCAGCACGCCCGATGCTGTTTCGTAGAATGCCGCGGCGCGCGTCAAGTTGCGGCAGACAAATGCCGAGCGCTCAATGCTGCGGTCGTTATAGAGCATGTCGGCCAACGGGCGTGAGCGAAGGCGGCGCATGCCTTGCCAAACCCCGTGAGACGCTGCAATAGGCGTGAGGCTGCGCGCCACGACGCAATCAACCCCATCCACGGACATCAATACTTCACGCACCCAGCAAGGGCTGCGCCGGGTAAGACCCATGCCTTGCGCTTCATCGGCAGGTGCGCCTTCGGCATGCTCACGCAGTACCGCCAGATGTACGTGCCCGAGTTGGCGCAGGCCCGCTGTCAGTGCGCCAGGCCGAAAGAGCCAGAACTGGCGCGCATCAGGATGAGACGGAGGAAGGTAGGGGCGCCAACCGGACGCAGAAGGAGGTAGGGATTTCATGGCTAGCTATTATGCCAAGGCTTCTTGCCGATATGGGGTGATCCGGCCCGTAATATCCATCTGGTAGTCGCCAGGGGCCAAATTTGCTGCTGGGCCAAGCAGTTTTCGCCACTCAGCCTAAAATGCGAGATTCAACGCTCAAATAACGCGGCTCGTCTGAGTGTGGCTGCACGATGGCATCGTCAACGCATGGCAGTCGGTGCCCCCTTGAGGGTTCGCGTTACTGCATGATTACCTAACGGAAATATGGAAAAAATACGGATCTCCAAACTAATGTCCGAACGCGGCTTGTGCTCGCGTCGGGAGGCAGACAGCTACATTGAACGCGGCTGGGTGCGCGTTGATGGCGAAATCGTGTCCGAACTTGGCGCACGGGCCTTCCCTGATCAGGACATAACCTTGGAGCGTGCCGCCCAAGCGCTTCAAACATCCCGCGTCACGATTTTGATCAATAAGCCGGTCGGATATGTGTCGGGTCAGGCAGAGAAGGGCTACACCCCGGCGGTGGCCCTGATCGATGCGCAATCGCGCTTTACCGGCGATCGTGGCCCGCAGCGTTTTGATCGCTCGCATTTGGGCGGAATTGCCGTGGCCGGTCGCCTGGATATTGATTCCCAAGGTTTGCTGGTCTTGACGCAAGATGGCCGCATGGCCAAACACCTGATCGGTGACGACTCGACGGTGGACAAGGAATATCTGGTGCGTGTGGAGGGCCCGTTAAATGAGCAAGGGCTGGCCCTGTTGAATCATGGCTTGAAGCTGGACGGCAAAGCCCTGCGTCCGGCCCAGGTTGAATGGCAGAACGCAGACCAGTTGCGCTTCGTGCTGCGAGAGGGCAAGAAACGCCAGATTCGTCGCATGTGCGAATTGGTGGGTCTGAAGGTTATTGGCCTGAAACGCGTGCGCATCGGCGGCGTGTTACTGGGCGACCTGCCCTTGGGTCAGTGGCGTTATCTACGCGACGACGAACAGTTTTAAGCTAAAACTGAGCGGGCTGAGCCGCACCCCAAGCGTTGGATATTTTCCGACATTTGGGGTGTTTCTTCTTGCGGAATTTGTTGAGTTCGCTCACACGAACGGGAAAGCGCGCCATTCGAAGCGTAGCGTGGGTGGAGCGCGAGCAAACTGAGGCAAGAAAAGCATCGTTAAACGCGCGTAACCCGCGATTCTTGAACGGCAATTGCGCAGGGTTCAGATCGCGGGTTACGCGCGCTCGCCAGTGCTTCTACGATGAAGGCAATCGCGCGCTCCACCCACGCTACGCCCCGTTTCTGCGCAACCGAATCCGAGCCAACCGAATCCGAGCCAACCGAATCCGAGCCAACCGAATCCGAGCCAACCGAGCCAGAGCCAACCGAGCCAGAGCCAACCGAATCCGAGCCAACCGAATCCGAGCCAACCGAGCCAGAGCCAACCGAATCCGAGCCATTCGAACCAGAGCCAACCGAGCCAGGGCCAACCGAGCCAGGGCCAACCGAGCCAGGGCCAACCGAGCCAGGGCCAACCGAATCCGAGCCATTCGAACCAGAGCCAACCGAGCCCGAGCCAACCGAACCAGATCCAACCGACCTCAACCCAACCCCAGCCGGTCTAATGCCCCAACTCAGTGCATTTTCGTGACAACTGTTTCAGTCAATTTCTGAACAAAAGCTAACGGATCAGAGCCGGAGTATTCTTCGCGGTGCCGCCACGGCTTAAGCGTTCCATTAGGAACTCGATGAAGATTCGGGTCTTGGCGGGCAGCAAGCGAGTTTCGGTGACGGCATAGACCGGAAACGGCCCGAGGCGCCAGTCAGGAAGGACACGGCGAAGCTGGCCAGATTCCTGCTCTTCTTGTTGGCTCCCCACAAGCACTGCAATACCGGCACCCAGCATGGCCAGCCTTCGGGCCATGGCCACGCCATTGACAGAAAAACGGTTGCCTGGCGTGAACTCCACGTGCTGATCACCACTATTGAGTGGCCAGCGCGTGACGCGCCCGGCGCCTTCTGCCCGGAATTCGATGCATTCGTGCCGGGCCAGCTCGCTAGGGTGAGTGGGTTCCCCGTGTTTTTCCAAGTATTCCCGAGACGCGTACAAGTAGGCTGGCAGCATGCCCAGGAGCCGCGCAATTTGCGTCGAGTCGGGCAGTTCTCCAATCTCAATCGAGATATCGCAGGTTTGAAACACCCGTTCCGCATGGTCTGGATTCGCCAGATCCAAAAAGAACGTGACATCAGGATATCGCTGGGAAAACTCCATGAAACATTCGGCCAGAAAATCGGTGCCGAAGTCGGCTGGCATATTCACGCGAAGGGGCCCAGAGGGTGTGTCCACCATATTCTGCAGCTCCTCATGGGCGATCTGTGCCTCGGCGACGATGCGTTGGCAGCGCTCGAAATACAGTCGTCCCGCATCGGTCAGCTCAACCTTGCGCGTCGTGCGGCTCAGCAGGCGTAATCCAACCGATTGCTCAAGCTCGGCCACCTGGCGCGAGAGCGTGGATTTTGGAACGCCCAGTGCGATAGCCGCGCGGCTAAAGCTGCGAGTTTTGGCGACCTCGACGAACAGTTCCATACCTTGCAGACGTTTCATTGCTCACACTTTTCCAAACTAATTGATGTTTTATTGTCCCATATTTGGAATGATGTTTTCTCTTTACCCCTCTTTGTTTCTCGGGAGGGATAAAGGAGAATGCTTTCTTTTGCAATGCAACAAGCCTGCGGCATCGCCTAAAGCAACCCACCCAAGTCGATCCCCATACCCTGCGTAAGCAACGGGGTGGGACGGGCTATTTTTTTGTTGGAATCCGCCGAATGCAGAACGTAAATAAGAACAGCGCCAAATGGCGCGGTGCAGCGATTGTCTCGCTGACGGTCCTGGCGATCAGCCTTGCTGCCTGCAGCAAGAAGCAAGATGCCCCTCAAGCAGGTAAGCCGCAAGTTAACGTTGTCACGTTGAGCACCCAGCAGGTGTCCTTGACCACTGAACTGCCCGGGCGCACCTCGCCGTTCCGAGTCGCCGAAGTTCGGCCTCAGGTAAATGGCATTGTGCAAAAGCGCCTGTTCACCGAAGGCGGTGACGTCAAGAGCGGACAGCAGCTCTATCAAATTGACCCTGCGCTTTACCAGGCCAGCTACGACAGCCAAAAAGCAGCGTTGGCACGTGCACAAGCGCAATTGAAAACCTCCGCATTGCTGGTCGAACGCTATCAGCCGTTGGTCGAAACGCGGGCGATCAGCCGCCAGACCTATGACAATGCCATTGCCACGCGAGATCAGGCTTCGGCCGATGTCTTGTCCGCCAAAGCGGCGCTGGACACTGCACGCATCAACTTGGTCTACACCAAGGTGCTCTCGCCGATTGACGGCATCATTGGCCGCTCATCGGTCACCGAAGGGGCATTGGTCACGGCGAATCAAGCCACCGCATTGGCGGTCGTGCAGCAGATTGATCCCATTTACGTTGACGTCACGCAATCCAGCGTGCAACTGCTTCGTTTGCAAAACGCCCTTGCCAGCGGCCAGATCAAAAAGGCTGAAGGCGAGCAGGCCGCTCAGGTGTACTTGACCCTCGAAGACGGCACGCAGTTTGACCAGCCGGGCAAATTGCAGTTTTCGGAAGTCACTGTGGACCCCGGCACCGGCTCGGTCACGCTGCGCGCCGTGTTCCCCAACCCGACACGTCGTTTGTTGCCAGGCATGTTTGTGCGTGCGCGTCTCGTTGACGGCGTAGCCGCAGAAGGCTTGCTGGTGCCGCAGACCGGCGTGACGCGCAATCAACGGGGCATTCCAACCGCCTTGGTGGTCAACGCCGAGAACAAGGTCGAGCTTCGTGAATTGACGACTGATCGTGCCATCGGTGACAAATGGCTGGTGACCTCCGGCTTGGCCGCTGGCGAAAAAGTAATCGTGGAAGGGCTGCAAATGGTACGCCCGGGCGCTGAAGTGGTGGCTAGCGAATTCGTCGCCAAGACATCGCAAGCGCAAACCGGTGCCGCTGCCGCTGCGCCGAAGAAGTAAGGGAGCCACGCATGGCAAAGTTTTTCATCAACAGGCCAGTTTTCGCCTGGGTGATCGCAATTGTGTTGATGATGGCCGGTGCGCTGTCCATCATGCAATTGCCGATCTCGCAATATCCGAACATCGCGCCGCCTGCCATCAGCATCGCCGTGAGCTACCCGGGTGCGTCTGCGCAAACGGTACAAGACACCGTAGTGCAGGTGATCGAGCAGCAAATGAACGGCCTCGATGGCCTGCAGTACATCTCGTCGGAAAGTAACTCCGACGGCAGCATGTCTATTACGCTGACCTTCCGTCAGGGCACCAACCCCGATACGGCACAGGTGCAAGTGCAAAACAAGCTGGCGCTGGCGCAGCCGCTCTTGCCGCAAGAAGTGCAGCAGCAGGGTATTCGCGTCACAAAAGCCACCAAGAACTTCTTGATCATGGCTGGTTTTGTCTCCACCGACGGCAGCATGACCAAGGATGACTTGGCCGACTACGTGGCGTCGTTTGTGCAAGATCCCATCAGCCGCACCGCCGGGGTGGGTGACTTCCAGTTGTTTGGCGCGCAGTACGCCATGCGGATCTGGCTGGATCCGGACAAGCTCGTGAATTACGGGCTGACCACGGTGGATGTCGTCAATGCCATCAAAGAGCAGAACGTACAGGTGTCGTCAGGTCAGCTTGGCGGCTTGCCCGCCGTGCGTGGCCAGCAGTTAAACGCCACCATCATCGGTCCGTCGCGTTTGCAAACTCCCGAAGACTTCGGCCAGATTCTGCTCAAAGTGAATTCCGATGGCTCGCAAGTGCGTCTGGGGAATGTGTCTCGCATTGAACTGGGCGGTCAGACCTACGCGATCAATAGCTACTACAACGGCAAGCCGGCCTCCGGTTTGGCAGTGAAACTGGCGCCGGGCGCAAACGCGCTGGAAACGGCGCAGGCCGTGCGTGACACCATCAATAACCTGAAACCATTCTTTCCACCAGGAATGGAGGTGGTCTACCCGTACGACACCACGCCGTTCGTCACGCTGTCGATTGAAGAAGTGTTCAAGACACTGGTCGAAGCCATTGTGCTGGTGTTCCTGGTGATGTACCTGTTCTTGCAGAACCTGCGTGCCACCCTGATTCCGACCCTGGCTGTGCCAGTGGTGTTGCTGGGCACGTTTGGCGTATTGGCAGCGTTTGGGTATTCCATCAACACGCTGACCATGTTCGGCATGGTGCTGGCCATCGGTCTCCTGGTCGATGACGCCATTGTGGTGGTGGAAAACGTGGAGCGGGTGATGGCCGAGGAGGGCTTAACGCCCAAACAGGCCACCCGCAAGTCGATGGACCAGATTACCGGCGCACTGATTGGTATTGCGCTGGTACTGGCGGCCGTGTTTGTTCCCATGGCCTTCTTCGGTGGTTCGACTGGTGTGATTTATCGCCAGTTTTCGATCACGATTGTGTCGTCGATGGTGCTGTCCGTCATTGTGGCAATCGTCTTCACGCCAGCGCTTTGCGCCACGTTGCTCAAGCCTATTCCGAAAGGCCATCACGGTGCCAAGACGGGCTTTTTTGGCTGGTTCAACCGAACGTTCGAACGTAGCAGCCATGGCTATGCCAACAGCGTGGCGCGTGGTTTGACTCGCACAAAACGCTTGATGGTGATTTACCTGGCCATCGTCATCGCGATGGGCTGGTTGTTCACGCGTATTCCCACGGCATTCTTGCCTGAGGAAGATCAGGGCATTTTGTTCGCGCAAGTCCAGACGCCGGCCGGTGCCACCGCCGAGCGGACCAAAGAGGTCATTGATACGGCCACCCAATACCTGCTCGAAGAAGAGAAAGACTCGATTGCTTCCGTGTTTGCGGTGAATGGCTTTAACTTCGGTGGCCGTGGCCAGAACGCGGCAATGATGTTCATCAAACTGCGCAACTGGGATGATCGCACCGAGACCAAGCAGAAGATTGCTGCCGTCGCTGCGCGTGCCAACGCCCACTTCCGTGCGACGCTGCGCGACGCCATGGTATTCGTGGTGGCACCACCTTCCGTCATGGAACTGGGTAACGCCAGCGGCTTCGACTTCATGCTGGTAGACCGTGCGGGCGTGGGCCATGAAAAGCTCCTGGCAGCGCGCAACCAGTTGATGGCTGAAGCGGGCAAGAGTCCCATCCTGGCAGGCGTGCGTCCTAACGGCATTGAAGACGCGCCGCAGTACCAGTTGGATATTGACCGTGAAAAGGCGCGGGCGCTTGGTGTGTCTGTGGCCGATATCAATAGCACCTTGTCCACGGCGTGGGGCTCCTCATACGTCAACGACTTTATTGATCGTGGTCGCGTGAAAAAAGTGTTCGCACAAGGAGAGGCGTCTTCGCGGATGCTGCCTGACGACTTGAACAAATGGTACGTGCGCAATAAAGATGGCGACATGGTGCCGTTCTCGGCGTTCTCGTCAGCTACCTGGAGCTTTGGACCACAGAAGTTGAACCGTTATAACGGCGTGCCTTCCTACAACATCCAGGGCCAGGCAGCACCGGGGCATAGCTCGGGCGCAGCCATGGCCGAGATGGAACGTATTGCTGGCACGTTGCCTACAGGGGTTGGCTATGAATGGACAGGTCTGTCATTCGAAGAACGCCTGTCGGGGGCACAAGCTCCCGCGCTCTACGCCATTTCGTTGATCGTGGTCTTCCTGTGCCTGGCCGCGTTGTACGAAAGCTGGACCATTCCCACGGCGGTGATGCTCGTCGTGCCGCTCGGGGTTGTAGGTGCTTTGCTGGCCACCTTGTTCAGGGGCCTGTCCAACGACGTGTTCTTCCAGGTGGGCTTGTTGACGACTATCGGGCTGGCGGCCAAAAACGCCATCTTGATTGTTGAGTTCGCCAAGGAACACTATGAGGCTGGAGCCAGCCTGACGGAATCGGCCGTGCATGCTGCCCGTCAACGTTTGCGTCCGATTCTGATGACCTCGCTGGCCTTCATTCTTGGTGTGGTGCCACTGGCCATCTCCACGGGTGCCGGGTCAGGCGGCCAGAACGCCATCGGTACTGGCGTGATCGGCGGTATGTTGACCGCGACCTTCCTGGCCATTTTCTTCGTGCCTGCGTTCTTCGTCATCATGTTGCGCGCGTTCAAAGTGAAGCGTTTGAGCGAACGACACGATGAACACGACACCAGCACTCAGACTGGCGAGCATGGCACGCAAGGCGAGCTTGCCGAAGGAAAAACGCAATGATATTTCCCATGAGAACTTTGTTGTCCTTGTCATTGACGGCCGCGTTGGCAGGGTGCTCGCTGGCTCCCACCTATGAGCGTCCGGCCGCGCCTATTGATACCGCGTTTCCGACGGGTCCGGCCTACGGGTCGGCCACGCAAGGCGCCGCAGGTACCGTGGCTGCCGACGTGGGTTGGCGTGAGTTTTTCAACGATCCGCTCTTGCAGGAATTGATTGCGGAGTCGCTCACGAACAACCGTGACTTGCGTGTAGCAGCACTCAACGTGGAGGCCGCCCGCGCGCAGTACCGTATTCAACGTTCGGATCTCTTGCCCGGCGTCGGTGTGGCTGGCAAGCAGTCGGCGCAGCGCACGCCTGCCGACCTGTCTTCATCTGGTCAGGCGACCACCAGCCACAGCTATCAGGTGGGTGGTGTGGTTTCTGCCTGGGAACTTGACCTCTTTGGCCGCATTCGCAGCTTGAGTGACAAGGCGCTGGAGTCTTATCTGGCGCTGGATGAAACCCGCGTCGCCACGCAATTGAGCTTGGTTGCGGAAGTGGCCAATGCCTATTTCACCTTGCGTGCCGATCAAGAACTGCTCGGCCTCACGCGTGAAACGCTTGGCAGCCAGCAAGACTCCTACAAACTGACGAAGCAGAGCTACGACCAGGGCGTGGCGACTGAGCTGGATTTGAGCCAGTCAGAAGTGTCCTTGCGCACAGCGGAACGTAATTTGTCGCAGTACACACGACTTGCTGCGCAAGATCGCAATGCCTTGGTGCTGCTCGTGGGTCAACCGTTAACGCCTGCCGTACTGGCGCAATTGGATCAAGCGGTCAAGCTGGATGACAGCAGCTTGCCGGTTGTCTTGCCCGCTGGTTTGCCTTCTGACCTGCTGACGCGTCGTCCCGACATCCGGGCGGCCGAACATACGCTCAAGGGCGCGAACGCGAATATTGGCGCCGCGCGCGCCGCATTTTTCCCAACCATCAGCCTGACCGGCATGGCCGGCACATCCAGCGCCAGTCTGGACGGCTTGTTCAAGGCGGGCTCAGGGGCGTGGAGTTTTGCGCCACAAATCACCTTGCCCATCTTCGCGGGTGGCTCGCTGATGGCAGGTCTGGATTTGGCCAAGGTGCAAAAGCGCATCGAAATTGCCCAGTACGAGAAATCGATACAAACGGGCTTTAGAGAAGTGTCTGATGCCTTGGCCGGTCGTGGCACGCTGGATGACCAGATTCGCTCGCAGCAATTGTTGGTGGCGGCGAATCAACGTGCCTATGACTTGTCGAACCAGCGCTTTCGCCAAGGGGTGGATGATTACCTGAGCGTGCTGGATTCACAGCGCTCACTCTATTCGTCGCAACAAACCCTGGTGGATACGCGTCTGGCGCGCTTGTCGAATCTGGTCAGCTTGTACAAGGTGCTGGGTGGTGGCTGGACAGAAAATTCTGTCACGGCGGGGGCGACCCCCGCCAAGGTGGCTGAACCGGCGGCATCTTGATCGCTTTGCCTGACTAACGAAGACCGCAAGCAAACGGGCCGATCCAATAGATCGGCCCGTTTTTTATGCTGGTGCAACGGCTATGGCGTTGCGCGATGTCGATCTTGCGTAGCGTGGGTGGAGCGCGGGTGACGCTGCGCAAGGACTCAGATATAAATCGCGCGTAACCCGCGTGCTGATTTTCGAACCGCTACCCGTCAAGAATCGCGGGTTACGCACGTTTAACGCAAGTGTTCCGGTATTGGTTTTCGCGCGCTTCACCCACGCTACGCCAGTTCGGGTGTTGCGAAAACCATTGAATCTACGCGTTGGGTTGTTCACAAGTAAAGGGCGGATGGAGGGATTGCACCTGCAAGATCATTCCGCTCGAATCCCAGCGCGATCAATGAGCGGCCCCCACTTTGTTCTCGACGTAAACACTTTGATTAAGCGCTTTTCCGAGTAAGTCAGCCATGTAGCACGTGGCGACATCGGTGCCTTGGTCGGCTTGGTAAGGCACAGTGATCTTGACTGCACGTCCGACGCGCTCAGCAAAATGGCATTGCCCTCGCTATGAGGTGGCGAGTTCTCTTGAGAATTCGCCAGCGCGGTATTCCTGTGCCGAACCAGGTCAACTCGTAAGTTGAGATGCATGGTTTGGTGATACATTGCCCGGCACACTCAGCACTGTGGCAACTGCACATCACTCTTACCAGCCCCGAGATCGCACTTGGATTGGAATCCGCTGAAGCGCGGCATTTACAGCTGCAAGTCGAAACTTATGCGCGGCTGTGGAACCGAGCCTCGGCGCGGGCGTTCGAGACCTGCGGCGGAATTGCTGCGTTCACGGAGCCGCTTTTCGGGCGCAAACTGAATCACGTAACCGGATTGGGAATGGGGGCTCGCGTCACTGCTGAAGCACTCGCACAGCTTGAACGCGCTTACGGCGAACAGGGCCTGGGGGTGGAAATTGACCTTTGTCCGCACGCCGACGGCAGTGCATTAACGGCGCTGTCGCAGCGCGGTTTTGAGGTCAATGCTTTCAGCAATACCTATGTGCGCAGAATGGACGATGCGGCATCGCTTGAATGCCCCAAAAATTCAATAGTGGTGGAAGAAGGTACGGATCTGGCGCGGGAGCTGTTCGTACCGTCTTCCGTCGCGGGCTTCAGTGTGCAGGCGACCAGGCGGCCGAAGGCGCTCCTGGAAACCTTAGCCAGAATCGCTGCTGCCAGATCGGACACAACCTTGTTCGTGGCGCACGTGGAAGGTCAGGTGGCTGGCTCGGCGGGGCTGAGCGTACTGCATACGCCGCTGGGGCGTGTCGCGCACTTGTATATCGCCAGTACCTTGCCCGCGTTTCGGAACCAGGGAGTGCAGTCTGCATTGCTGCGCGCCAGGTTGCTTGCAGCAAGCCGCAGTGGTTGCGTACTGTCCACGGTGACGGCGCGGCCGTCGAATGCCAGTGCGCACAACGTGGAGCGTGCGGGGTTCAGTCTGGCATATACGAAGCTGACGTTTGTGAAAGCATTCGGAAGCTCAAGTGCTGACGAGTCCATGCTTTCCGACCTTGGACAGCAGCCTTCATCGTTTTAATTACTCGGCGTCTAAAGGCAAACGGGCCGATCATTGATCGGCCCGTTTGATTTTCGCGATATGGCTTGTCGCGGTATCGCTATCCGCGTTTCTTCGTCACCAAGCCAAAAATGAACAAGACGATGATGGCACCGACAACCGAGGCGATCCAGCCTGCCGGTTGACCTTGGGCATACCAGCCCATTTTTTCACCCAGAAAACCAGCCACGACTGCGCCGATAATGCCCAAAATAGTGGTCATGATGATCCCCATATTTTGGTCGCCGGGCATAATCGCGCGGGCGATCAGGCCCACGATGAACCCGACAATAATCATGATGATGATGCTCATGCGCTTGCTCCTTGCAGTGAATAATGGGGGCGATGCGCACTGATAATACCCACGCGTTGACTTCGGGGGCTGTAACAACAAGTATGTGGGGCATACAAGCAACATCTTGCGCTGCCCTGAGCACTGAATTCAGCTTTTTGTAGGCCACCTGCCAGAACATTCAAACCCTTGAATATTCTGGCAGTGGCACATGTCAGGACGTCAGATCAATGAGTTGCTTGAGGTCTTTGGTCATGGCTGCAATGCTGTCGGTATCTGAGGCAAGCAGACGCGCACGGCCTTGATTGTCGAAAATGTACACGCCACGGCTATGCGTCACGTCATACATATCGGCACCGTCGCCTGCTTTCGGTTTTTCAATTTGGTAGGCGACCCGATAGCGGCGGGCCAGATCCGCAATCTGACGTTCATCGCCGGTCACGCCAATAGCGTTATTGTTAAAGGCGTTCACGTAGGCCTGCAGTACATCGGGGGTGTCGCGATGGGGGTCAACGCTGACAAACAGAATTCGGACATCTCGCGCTTTCTCACCCAAGCCCTGCAGCACGGCCGTCAATTGCGCCATGGTAGTGGGGCAGACGTCCGGGCAACTGGCATAGCCAAAGAAAAGCAATACCGTTTTGCCTTTGAGATCTTCGTTGGATATCGTCTTTCCGCCAGCAGCGGGCAACGAGAACTTCAGATCAGGCAGGTGGCCCTTCACATCGTAAAGCGTCCAGTTGACGCCTTTATCACCGCAGGCCGCCAAGAGTACGCACAAAGCCAGTAGCATGCCGCGCCAGACGCGGCCAGAGAGTAGAGGTTGCATGAGTCCTAGGGGGCCGCTCGCAATGACACGGTCTGTGCGTCGCGATGTGCCCGGTTCATCGTGGGTAAACCCGACGATTCTAACGCGTTGATGCCAGGCCAACAGACCGGCGCCGCAGAAGGGCGCCGGTCTGGCGTTCCAGTCTTGTTTTACGCTTGCTTGTCGGTCATGCCGCTATGGCGCAGCAAGGCATCCATGCGCGGTGCGCGGCCACGGAAGGCCGCGAACGATTCAGCGGCGGGACGTGCACCACCCACAGCAAGAACCTCGCGACGGAACCGATCGCCAGTAGCCGGGTCGAGCGTGCCAAGTGGATTCTCCGGCAGCTTGGCAGCAGCCTCTTCAAAGGCTTCATAGGCATCGGCAGAGAGCACTTCTGCCCATTTGTAGCTGTAGTAGCCCGCGCCATAACCGCCGGCGAACAAATGCGAGAATGCATGCGCAAAACGATGCCAGACCGGCGGAGTCATTACAGACACTTCCGCACGGACTTCCTGCAGCATCGTCATTACTTCCGCAATGGAAGGGCCTTCTGCACGATCATGGATGAGCATGTCGAAAAGCGAGAACTCAATCTGGCGCACGGTCTGCATGCCACTCTGGAAATTGCGAGCCGCCACGAGACGGTCATAGAGATCGCGCGGCAAGGACTTGCCGGTGTCGACATGCGCAGACAGTTTTTGTACTACCGCCCATTCCCAGCAGAAATTCTCCATGAACTGCGAAGGCAGTTCGATGGCATCCCACTCCACGCTGGCAAATGCGGCGGCACCCGGCTCGTCCACTTCGGACAGCAATGCGTGCAGGGCATGCCCTGTTTCATGGAACAGCGTAATGACGTCGTCATGCGTCAGTAATGCCGCCTTGTCGCCATTTGGGCGCGAGAAATTGCAGGTCAGGTAGGCGATCGGGGTTTGCAGCTCGCCATCGGTGACGCGGCGCGTGCGCTCACTGTCGACCCAGGCGCCACTTTGTTTACCAGAGCGTGCATAGAGATCCAGGTACAGATACCCAACAGTCTCGCCAGTCGGCGTTTCGACGCGTACGCCGCGCACGTCGTTATGCCATGCCGACAGGGGCACCTCACGTAAACGCACATCAAACAGGGGTTCAATGACTTCAAACAGGCCAGACAACACACGTGGCTCAGTGAAGTATTGCTTGATCTCTTCTTCGGAATACGCGTAACGCGCTTCACGCAGGCGTTCAGATGCAAACGCGGTATCCCATGATTGAAAATCGGTCAGGCCCAATTCTTCGGCGGCATATGCCTTTAATTCGGCCAAGTCGCGTTCGGCATAGGGCTTGGCGCGTTGGGCGAGGTTACGCAGAAAATCGGTAACTTCGGCGGCGTCGCGCGCCATGCGAGTCTGCAGGCGTAGTTCGGCATACGTGCCAAAGCCCAGCAGGGTGGATTCTTCGGCGCGCAAGGACAATAGCTCTTCAATCAAGGGCGAGTTATCAAACTTGGCATCACCTTGTTCAGAGGCCACCGTGCCATAACCGCGGTACATCGCTTCACGCAGCGCCCGGTCTTGGGCGTATTGCATCACGGGCAGGTAGCAAGGCATTTTCAGCGTGAGCTTCCAACCCGTCTTGCCCTCTTCTTCAGCTGCTTGACGCGCAGCGTCCAGCACATCAGCAGGAATGCCCTTTAAGCGGGATTCGTCTTCAATGAGCAGTGACCACGCATCGAGCGAGTCCAGCACGTTTTCCGAAAATTTCTGCGAGGCTTGCGCCTCACGGTCGGAGATCTCGGCATAACGCTCGCGATCGGTACCTTGCAACTCGACCCCGCTCAAGCGGAAATCGCGCAGGGCCATTTCGACAATACGACGACGCACAGGAGACCACTGCGCAAATTCCGGGGCGTCGTGCAGACGCTGATACTGTTTGTACAACCCCTCATGCAGGCCAACCCAGGTCGAAAACTCCGTAATGAGCGGCAGCGCAGCGTTATAGGCCTCGCGCAACTCAGGCGTATTCACCACCGCATTCAAGTGACCAGCCACTGACCAGGCACGCCACAGGCGTTCCGAGGCGGTATCCAAGGGTTGCACCACCGCTTCCCAAGTAGGACTAAGCGACGGGTCTGCAGCCTCATCCACCGCCAGTCGGGCCACGCCCAACAGGTCCTCAACAGCCGGCACGATGTGTTCGGGCTTGACGGCGGCGTAGTCGACCAAATCGGCGACGGGGGCGAGCAGGGGGTTCTGAGTCATGGGCGATACCGGAGAAGAAGTAGATGGCAGGGCGGAATACGGATTACCTGGGGGCAAACGCCCCAAACGCAATAGGGCTGCGGCGTTGAGCAGGCTGGCCTGAAGAGTTTACCTGCTGAATAGCGGAATACTGCCGCAGGCGGCGGGTTTCAGATTGCGGGTTAGCCGCGCGCGCCGGTGTCACTGCGGTGAGGCGAATCGCGCGCTCTAGCCACGCTATACCCCCGTTGGTATATCGAGCGTTTTCAGGAAGCGTACAAAGGGGCCAATGCCTCACGGCATTGACCCCTTCGTATCACGTGCTTCGACTGATTGATCAGCCAGCGGCGCGTTCTGCAGCTTCTACCGTATTGACCAACAGCATGGCGATGGTCATAGGGCCAACGCCGCCCGGTACGGGGGTGATGGCGCCAGCCACTTCCTTGGCCGAGGCGAAGTCTACGTCGCCGCAAAGCTTGCCGTCGGCGCCGCGGTTGATACCCACGTCAATGACCACGGCGCCCGGCTTGATCATGGAACCGTCGATCATGCCGGGTTTGCCGGTGGCGACCACCAGGATGTCGGCACGGCGGGTTTGGGCCGCCAGGTCGCGCGTCTTGGAGTTGCAGATGGTGATGGTGGCGCCGGCCTGCAGCAGCAGCATGGCCATGGGCTTGCCGACGATATTGCTGGCACCCACGATCACGGCTTCGGCACCGCGCAAGGTCACGCCCTCTGATTCCAGCATCTTCATCACACCGTAAGGCGTGCAAGGGCGGAACAGGGGCTGGCCGGTCATGAGCAGACCTGCATTGCTGATATGAAAGCCGTCAACGTCTTTTTCAGCCGCGATGGCTTCAATGACCTTGTGGGCGTCCATATGGGCGGGCAGGGGGAGCTGAACGAGAATGCCGTGAATAGACGGATCGTTGTTCAACACGTCAATGCGTGCCAGCAACTCAGCTTCGGTCATGTCGAGCGGATATTGCTCTTTGACGGAGTGCAATCCGGCTTTCTCGCATGCCGCAACTTTGTTGCGCACATAAACCTGAGAGGCGGGGTTTTCACCCACCAATACAACTGCCAGGCCAGGGCGGGTGCCTCGGGCGACAAGCGCCTGGACGCGTTCAGCCACTTCTTCGCGAATGCGCTGCGACAAGGCAACGCCGTCGATAATCCTTGCGGTCATGCGTGTGCCTCGGGTTTGGCCAAGGCCACTTTCATCAAATCTGCGACGGTAGTCACTTCAAGTTTTTCCATAATGTTGGCGCGATGCGCCTCGACGGTCTTGATGCTGATGCCCAGGTCGTCGGCGATCTGCTTGTTCA
>JBEBWV010000034.1:0-46770 GCA_040391965.1 Achromobacter deleyi
CGACGTCGGGGCAAGGGGCCTGCCAGGCGTTGGAGGATGCGTGGCATTTGGTCCGATGCCTGGATGGTGCAAGCGGCAGCCTAGATGAGGCCTTTCGGGCGTTCACGAAGATCCGCAGCCCCAAAACTGCAAAGCTAGCGGAGCAAGGTCGGGTCTTCGCTCGCGGGCTATTCGCCACCGATCCTGAAACCTGTCGCATGCGCAACGAGCGGGCCAAGGCGTCCGATCCTTTGCGTGACGTGCAGATGTTGAGCGCCGGATGGGGACAGGGCCTGCCAATGCCAAGCTGCAGCGACAGCATGCCAGCGCAAGGGGGGAGCTTCGGCAGCCTGTACCGTATTGAATGACGTGCGCTGGATGTGCTTCATCAGGTGTTATGCAAACGCTTCCTTCCACGCATCCAGTCAGCTCGCATGTGGGCATCAGCCAGTAAGCGCTGCATAGCAGACATTGCTCGTTGAAACTCGAACAGCGGCAATGGGTCGAGACTGTGTGAAAACGCGCGCTACTCAAGGGAGCCTGTAATTTCGACCGCTCAGATCGCCGCGCCCAATGCGTGGCGCCAGCCCAGTGTTGCGCGCAGGCGGCTTTCGGTGTTGCCCAGCGTGAAGCCGGTCTGGCCGCGCACGCCCAGCGTGGTGCTGGTTTGCGTGTCGCTGCTGCTGCGACCGCTGAGGGCAGTCGAGCCACCGGTTTCGGAAAAGCCCCGGGTGCGCAGATCGTTCCAGGCCAATCCGGCAAACGGTTCCAGGGTGGTGCGCTCCGACAAGGGCACGGCGTAACCCAGTTCAGTAAAGAGCTGCGACGTGCTGGCGCCGTAATCGGCGGTCAGTTTTTGCGAGCTGCCGGCCACTTGGGCGTACCGGTTGGTGCCGATGTTGTGCCAGGTGTAGCCGGCGCCGGCCAGGAAGTTCAGCTTGCCCGCGCCGGTCTCAAACGACTTGCCGCCGTAGATCGTGGCGCTGTAGCTGGAGACATCGGCCTTGGAGGCTCGGTCGTCCACCCGGATAGTGCTGTCGGTATAGCCCAACGCGCCACCCAGGCGCCAGCCTGCACCGACGGCATGGTCGGAGCCGACAAAGAGGCCGCCGATGCGCTGGCGTACTTGGGCCGCGTTGCCATCGCTTTGCAGAGTTTGCCAACTACCGATCAGTTCAGCCCAGGCAGGTTGTGCGGCGGAGGCGGGCAGGGCGGTGGCCGAGGTGGCATTGCTTGCCTGTGCGGTGGCCGCATCCGGGCACATGCCTGCATTCAGATTGGCACGCAGATGGGTCATGGGCAGATTGCGCGCTGCTGCGGTGCTCATAGGTATCCCGAGATAACCATAAACAGGGAAAATATATCGCGGACCTGGTGGGGCTGGGATATTCAGTCTGGCACATGCAATGCTGCATATTGACTGGCGGGCCTGCCTAGAAACTCTTCGATTAGCCTGCCCCTGTCGTCTATGCCCGCCCGGCGTTCAAGTTTCAATACGAAAAATAATGCGTGCGCGACGGGCAGCGAATCTCCTAAAGCGCTGGCTGAAATGTAAACGGCGCGGCGGCTATAAACTGTTTGGCGACGTTGCC
Source organism: Achromobacter deleyi (assembly GCA_040391965.1). Taxonomy (GTDB): domain Bacteria; phylum Pseudomonadota; class Gammaproteobacteria; order Burkholderiales; family Burkholderiaceae_B; genus Achromobacter; species Achromobacter deleyi_B. The sequence continues at coordinate 1,572 of JBEBWV010000034.1, forward strand.
CGCATAGATTTGGCCGCCCGTCAGGGTAAGCTTCATCACCGCAGCGCCCACGTTAAAATTCAACTCGTTCATGGGCACCCAAAACGTGTTGGGCGTCGTGGCAGAGTCGAAGAAATAGACTTTGTTGGTCTGGTCTGCTGCCACGCGCCAAATCGTCGATGAAATATTGGGCTGGCCCGGAGTTGTAATGCCCAGCGGTACACTGACGCTACGCACTACGCTCATCACACTGGCGACGGCCTGGTTATCAAATGATCTTTGGGGAACAGCGCTGATGTACGCGGGGTCGATTTTCTTGGGAATGGCACCCAGCAGAAATGAGGCACGTGCAAAGCGGTCGGCAGAGCGATTTGTGCCGGGCAAAAAAACTAGTCCACCAATCTCCTCCCAGTAGGTATTCAACGCCAGTTGCTGGTCATACGGCGGTGAGTTGGTCATCACCTTGTATTGTTTGCCATGGTGGATTGTCAGTTTCCCATCTAGGAACTGAAAAATGGCAGAGTCACCCGTGCTGTCTGAAATGGCTAAATGCAAATTTGCGGAACGTCCTTCTTGCGTTGGCAAGTCAGCAGTGACTACTTGGAAGGGGTTCTTAGCCAGCAATGCGACGGCTTCATCGACTGTCGCAAAATTATCCAAGACATACTGTGCCCATAAGCTGATGGACAAGCCGGGCTTGTTCAGATCACGCTTGCCATAGTCGGATTCAGCCAGGAACAACAAGTTGGCGACTAAACCCTGTTCGTTCATGCCGTCGGTCGTGGCCATTTCGTAGCCAGACGTCACGATACTTCCGTATTGGGCCACCCACTTCACTGAATTGGGCCCCGTTGCTCCCTCACGAGCCACGCCACGCGGCATTACCCACATATTGGAATGCATGTCCTCCTTCCAATCCATCGAACGGCCCGTAATTACCAGCCCCTCATCCGCCACATACAAAGCCCGCGTGCAGGCATGCGCCACAGAGAAGATCGCCGGGCCGAATGTGCTCACCAGCATGGCGGCCAGGAGTGCTTTTGCAGTTTTTCTTTTTGTCATTAAATCTTCTCAAGATTTATTGGAAAATATCATCAGCATAGCGTTTATCTAGTGCCAAAACGCAGAAGTTCCTTTTTCTCTCAGCCAAATTGTGGGCGGCCTTGTGTCGATCACATACGCTTTGTTTGTTGCCGTACCACCTCCCCGTTCGAGCTGAACAGCCTATATCCCTCGACGCACCCTAAGTGGATCTAGGGTAGTGAAACGGCGGTATAAATGGTTTTATGCATCGCTCGATGCACCCTCGCTTCATGTTGCTACAAATGCTGTGGATTGGGGCTGATTGGGCTGCTGAAATGACGTTGCCCGTTGGTGCCGAGTTCGACTCTCGGGGGGGGCTACCAATCACTTAGAAGTAAATCAGTGACTTACAGCCGCCAGCTTTGGCGGCTGTTTTTGTCGTCAGCTGACATTGACCAAAAAGGAAATCGTCGATCTTGGCTGCCACACATGATCTTCGGAGCATGCGTGCATCGATCTGACTAATCTGTGTTGATTTGCTTTCGATCACGGACGAGCTATCGCAACATACGTGAGGGCGCTACCTTTGTTGGCCGATTCCTAGAGCCAGCCAGCAACTGCTGATATGTAAAAATGCCTAGTCGCAGAAGTTGACGCAAAATGTTTATCAGATCTCAAGCTACGAGCGTTCGGCGAAGCGTTTTTTATGCCATCAAGTACCTTCTCAGAGTAACTGCCGAGACCGTCAGCGTGACACTGTGCCTACGCGTGTGAGATGGCCAATCGATAAATATCAGCCGCTTCGAGGACGGGCTTCGACGCGCCGTGGCGCGTGAAATTAAGCATGGCGTCTCCGATAGTTCCTGTGGTCAATATGCTGGCTGGCGATATACATCTAATCAGCATCAATATTGGCTTGAGCAAGAAGTACATCCACCGGTAAATAGCGGTGCGCGACTGAATTCCGGCCTCGGGAATGATCGCGGAGGGGCGGAAAATTGCTACCCGTCGGAATGGCATGCCCAGCAAAACGTTTTCCGTTTGGCCACGGATACGGGCCCACATGGTCTTACCTTGCCCGCTGCTGTCTGCCTCCGCACCAGATACATACACCATTGCCACGTTGGGACTGCGGGCAAGGATCTGTTGCGCAATATGAATGGTGAGGTCAAAGGTCACATTTCGATATGCCGACTCGGACATGCCGAAAGATGAAACGCCAATGCAAAAGAAGCATGCGTCAATATTGGCGAACACATCCTCTGCGGCATCAAAGGTATTCAGGTCGGGGACAACGACGACCTTTAGCTTCGGGTCCTTGTAGCCCAGCGGCGCATTCCGACCGACTACGAGGACTTCCGTGATGTCCCGGGCTTTGAGGCACGCTCGCAATACTCCTTGACCCACCATACCTGACGCGCCGAACAGGACCACTCGCATGTCATTACTCCGAAGGCCACTCGGGCGATGCCGAGCCAAAGTCTGCTGATAGGGTGACCGGTTTCCAGGTCTGCATTATCTTGAGGCGGGCCTGTTCCTCGGCTTCGACGACCTGCCAGGCGTCCGAGCCGAGCACAAGGCGTGCGGGAATCGCTCTGCGCGAGGCGAGTGCTACGACCAGGGCCGCAATGCGCTGAGGATCTCCCACTTCATGTCCTACGTAGGCGTCAATGAGCGCTTTGAATTCACCCATCGATGGCAGGTAGTCTGGCGGCAGATTCTGCATCGTCGTACGGGCCTCGTGTCCCCATTCGGTTCGCATGCCACCCGGTTCCAGAGTACAAATGTGGATTCCGAATGGTGCCACTTCCTTGCCGAGTACATCACTGAAACCGCCAACAGCCCATTTAGCCGCCTGATAGGCTGAAAGCCCCGGGCTGCTGATGCGACCGCCAGCCGAAGAAACCTGAAAAATATGACCACCGCCTTGCTTGCGCATGACCGGAATGGCAGCGCGAGTGAGGTTCACACATCCAAAGAAATTGGTCTCTATCTGTGCGCGGAAATCATCATCGGACGTGTACTCAAATGGCTGAATATGGCCGTAGCCCGCATTGTTGACCAGTACGTCGAGCCGGCCGAAACGGCGCACTGCCTCAGCTACAGCTTCATTCGCCTGCTCTCCGTTGGTGACATCCAGCTCGAAGGTGGTCAAGCGCTCACCATATCGTGCCTGCAAATCGGCGAATCGAGAAGCGTCACGCGCTGTCGCCAACACTTTGCCACCATCTTGCAATGCGGCTTCGAGAATCGAGCGACCCAAACCTCTGGCCGCACCAGTAATTAACCAAACTTTAGACATGATAGTTTCCTTCAGATGCGCAGCGATATCGCTGCCTATTCGGCAACGGCATAGGTGATGTTCAAACGGCTTATATTGCTTGCAGACAGGGTGCGCTCTAATCCACAGGCAGCTCGCGTCGTCTGTGCGGCCAGGTCCGCCCCTTGAGCCCGTCCCTGCCTGCCACGGTCGGAACATTGAATGTCGGTCTGAAGGCTGGGCGATGCGACGGTCGCACTGCTCACAGTGGATTGAATCCGGTCTTGCCCGCATACATCACGGATTTGGCGAGTTCCTTTTGCGCCTGGAGAGCAGCGAGACTCTGTGTGTAGCCAGCTTCCAGTACTGCATACGCATCCCCGCCCAGAACGGTCCGTAAAGGCGGCTCCTGCAATTGGCTTAGCTGATAAATGGCGGCGGCCATTTTTACGGGATCGCCCGAAGCCTGCTCGTCACCGAACTCCTTAATCTGGCGGCGCAGCTTGCCGACCACGCTATCTGTGTAATCCGCAAGTTCCTGGGTCCAACGGATATTGGCCACGAAGCCGGTCTTGATTGAACCTGGTTCGATGATGAGGGTCTTGATACCGAATTCAGCCACTTCCTGGCTCAACGATTCTGCGAAACCTTCCAGACCGAATTTCGCAGCGTGATACATCGCGCCGGTAGGGAAGGAAGCACGTCCGCCAACGCTGCTGACATAGATGAGTGTGCCGTGCTTTTTTTTCCGCAAGGCAGCGAGGAACGCGCGTGTGACGTGAATGGGGGCGAGCAGATTCAGTGCAATCTGCTGCTCGATATCGGCTTCGCTCATTTCCTCCATCGCCCCAATGACCGCCCCACCAGCATTGTTGACGATCACATCTACATCGGAGTGACGGGCTGCGACGGCGTAGGCCTGCTCGCGATTGGTTACGTCGACAGATTCCACGTGTAGCTGATGCGGGTATTTCCGCTGCAGCGCCTCCATGGCGTCGACGCGGCGTACTGCCGCAATCACTCGATTCCCCTCGGCCAGCACTTTTTCTGCAAGGGCGAGGCCCAGTCCACTGGACGCACCGGTAATGAACCACTTTTGATTGGACATGCTATTTTCTCCTTCAGGTAATTGCGTGAGTACGCGCTCAATTAATAATAAAAAAAATTACGACGTAATTGCCCGCCACAGAACGCGAAAGCCCAGTTGCCGGTACTGCTCGGTGCTCTGAGTATGCTGGTTCACGTGCTCAATGGTGGTATCTGCGATGTGCTCTATTACGGACGATAGAAAGGTAATCGGCGCATTGACCAGAACGCCTGCGTTCACGCCGTCTGTCATCATTTTGGCGACCGCCAGAAACGGTTCCATGCCTAGCGCCCGAGTCTTGTCCGATATAAGTCCGGAAGCCGAGAGTCGTGCGATGGCGAATCGACCCGCCGCATTGGCAAGTCCCCAATTCACGTAGTGCAGGAAAACATGTTCCATGCGTTGCTTATAGTCCGCATCCTGCGGATAACCAGGCATCACGGTTTCCGCAAGATTGCCTTTGAGGTGCAGGTAGACCTCTTGGAACAGGACTTCCTTATTCTCAAAGTACGTAAACAACGTGCCCTCGGCCACACCGGCGCCGCGGGCGATGCTGGACGTGGTCGCCATCACGCCATGTTCAGCCACGGCCTGCGTGGCGGATTGCAGAAGTGCATTGCGTTTTTCTGGACTCAAAGGACGAGCCATGGCGTGATCTTTAATAATAGAGTGAGTACATGCTCAATTATATACGTCTTGCGCCAAAAGACAATTCCTCTACTTGCGATACGTGCAGATCAAGAGATGCCCTGTTGGATGCGCACCGTTCGCGGTGTGATTCACAAGCCCACGCGCGGCACATGGACGCGCCCATCCATTAACACCCGGGCGCTGCGGCTCATGATGGCCTTGCTGACTCGCCACTCGCCGTTCACCTGTTCGGCCTTGGCGCCCACACGCAGCGTGCCCGAGGGATGGCCGAAGCACACGGCGTCGCGCTCGCCGCCGCCGGCGGCCAGATTGACCAGAGTGCCGGGTACGGCCGCTGCCGTGGCAATTGCTACCGAGGCCGTACCCATCATCGCGTGATGCAGCTTGCCCATGGACAGCGCGCGCACCAGCACATCCACGTCCGATTGAGCGATGCGCTTACCGCTGGAGGCCACGTACTCGCGGGGCGGCGACACAAATGCGATCTTGGGCGTGTGTTGGCGCAAGGCCGCTTCTTCCAGCTTGCTGATGAGCCCCATGCGCAGCGCGCCATGCGCGCGGATAGTTTCAAAGCGCGCCAGAACCGCAGCATCGCCATTGATGTCGTCTTGTAGTTCGGTGCCCTTGAAGTCCAGTGCCTCGGCATCAAGGAAGATGGTGGGAATGCCTGAGTTGATCATGGTGGCCTTGAACGTGCCAACGCCAGGCACCTCCAGCTCGTCGACCAAGTTGCCGGTGGGGAACATGGAGCCACCGTCGCCGTCCTCGGCCGGGTCCATGAATTCCAGTTGTACTTCGCTGGCGGGGAAGGTCACACCGTCCAGTTCGAAGTCTCCGGTTTCCTGCACCGCGCCGTCAGTCATGACCACGTGCGCCACGATAGTTTTGCCGATATTGGCTTGCCAAATTCGCACTACAGCTACGCCGTTGGCCGGCACGCGGCTGGCGTCCAGGAGACCGTGGGTGATGGCGAACGGCCCCACAGCCGCAGAGAGGTTGCCGCAGTTGCCGCTCCAGTCTACGAAAGGCTGGTCGATGGCGACCTGGCCGAAGAGATAATCCACGTCATGGTCCGGGCGCAGGCTCTTGGAAATAAGGACGGTCTTGCTGGTGCTGGAGGTGGCCGCGCCCATGCCGTCTATCTGCTTGCCGTAGGGATCTGGGCTGCCGATCACGCGCAGGAGCAGGGCATCGCGGGCGGGGCCGGGCACGCGGGCGGATTCAGGTAGGTCGTCCAGTTTGAAGAAGACGCCTTTGCTGGTGCCGCCGCGCATGTAGGTGGCGGGGATACTGATCTGGGGGGCATGTGCCATAGCGCATTCCTGGTGTCTAGAGTTTCAGAGAAAAGGGGCGGCTAGCTTGCCGCAGCACTTCGCTTCAAGCTGGATGCAAAGCGGTATACAGGTCTTCCCCGAACAGCGGTTCAAGTCCGCTTTCGACGATTCTGGTGGCTGCCGCATCGGACGCAAGAAAGCGTGCTACGGCACGTGCGCGTTCGAGGTCACGGCTCCAGGTCAGCGCGCCGGTGGCAACCCACACGTACGATTGGAGTTCGTCGGGGATAGGCGTGATGTGTGCAATGCCGTGCACCGGTCGCAGTTCGCTCACCTGCTGGAATGCGAGATGGGCTTCGCCGCGCGCGACCACGGCGCCGGTGCGTTCGCCGTTGCCGACGAAACGGCTTTTCGGCAGACACTCCTTGTCAATCCCAAGAAGATGATAGAGCTTGGTGGTGAGGTACTTGCCGCTTTCGCTAGCGGAATATGCAATGCTGTCCGCCTGAAGAAATGTGCGTTTCAGCGCCTCCGGTGTGCTCGCATCCGGAGGCGGTTCGCCCTCTCGGACGGCGACGGCGGCCACCGATCTTGCGATCAATTTCCGCGTACCCGCCGCAATGTAGCCAGCCTGGACGAAGTTCGTCATGTTCGGTTCGGCGACGATCACGAGATCGGCGGGCTCGCGCCGGTGCAAGCGGTTAGGGATGGACTGCTCGCCAGTGCCTATGGACGTCGTCAGGGTCACGACCGGCTTGCCGATAAAGGCTTCGATCATCGGCACTAACGCGAGATGCGCGGCAGTAAATACCCCGGAGGTCATGACGCGGAATGCGTCGTCGCTGCTGTCTTTCATCAATCAACCTTAATGTTTGCTGATGAAATCACCTTCTGCCACACGCCGATCTCTGTCTGGATCTGGGTGCGCAATTGTTCCGGCGTGCCCGGAGAAGCCTGGTTGCCTTCCATGCTGAGCTGCTTCGCGACTTCCGGCTTGACAATGGCGGCGTTCAACGCCTGATTGAGCTTTTGCTGCACGTCCTCTGGAAGACCCTTCGGCGCGATGAGTCCGTACCAGATCACGACTTGGTACCCTGGCACCCCTGCCTGTGCCGCGGTGGGCAAGGCCGGCATGTCGGGCCAGGGGTTCGGCAAGGTCTGAGCAAGCACCTTGAGACGGCCATCTTTGATGTAAGGCATCGCCGCAGCAGGTGTGCTGAAGAACACATCGGTGCGTCCCGCCAACGTGTCCATCACTGCGGGCCCCGTTCCGCGGTAAGGCACGTGCGTCATCTTGATACCGGCGTCCTCCGCGAACAGTTCGGTGGCTAGATGCGAGATGCCGCCAACGCCGGAAGAGGCGAACGACAAGCTGCCTGGCTTGGCCTTGGCAAGCTGGATCAATTCCGGAAGACTGTTCGCGGACAGCTTGCCCGATGTCGTGATCAGGAACGGGCCATGGGCGATCATGCCGATCGGTGCCATGTCCTTGACCGCGTCGAACGGTAGCTGGTACAGGCTGGCGTTGACGGCATAGCTGTTCGAAATAAGCGTCAGCGTATAGCCGTCCGGCTTGGACCGGATGCCGGACGCGACACCGATCTTTCCGCCCGCGCCAACCATGTTCTCAGCCACCACCGGTTGGCCCAATGACTCGGTCAGTAGCTTCCCGATAGTGCGTCCCACGGCGTCGTTGCCGCCGCCAGGGGCGAAGGGGATGATTAATCTAATTTGGTGTTCGGGGTAATCCGCATGGGCCGGAGCAGTCATTGCCAGGGCCGTCGTGCAGCTCAATGCAGCCAGAGCCAGGGCGCGTGGTGTCAATCCGGCTAACCGGCATTGGGTCTTGCTTATAAACATGAAGTCTCCTCACTTGCACTACTAATGGTGCATACCAAGCTAAAGCAATATATGTGCCAAGTCGTGGTCTTCCAAAAAATGATGAAAAATCAAAGACTTGAAAAATTCCCCCACAGTGGCATATGTTTCGTGTTTCAATTTTTGAAACGTATGAAACGAAAATTGAAACATGAGTCAATACTCACCGAATGAGCCGCTGCCCGTTATCTGGGCGATCAGTGGCTACCGCCTGACTGATGTCTTTCGTCAGGTCGCGCCGGCCATGGAAGATCGTGCCTCGATATCCATCATTCACTGCGGCTACGAAGAGGCGCTAGCGGAAATCGAGCAGCGCAGTGAACGCCATCACTGCGACGTCATCGTGGCGGCGGGCAGCCATGGCGCTTACCTGCGACGCAACTTGCCCCATCCGGTCGCCTTGGTACAGGTCGGCGGATCGGATTTGCTCGCGGCGCTGTGCAAGGCGCGGCAGCTCTCCGATAGAATCGCCATCCTGATGCTCAAGCGCATTCCGCCGGAACTTCAACGCTTCGCTGATCTGTTTGCGCTGCCACTGGTGCTGCGCTCATATGAAACTGCCGAAGAAGCTCGGCATTGCATTCGACAATTGGCCAGCGACGGTATCCAGGTGGTTGTGGGTCCCGGCCAGGTGGCTGATCTTGCTGACGAAGCGGGGCTGACAGGCGTATTGGTGTACTCGGCGGAGTCCGTACAGACCGCCTTCGATGACGCGATCGAAATGGCTGCGGCGCAGCGCGCGGAAAAGTCCCGTCGCACGCAGCTCGATTCGATCCTCTATCACCTTGGTGACGGCGTGGTTGCCGTCGACATGGACGGCCGCATCGTAATGGCCAATCCCGCCGCCGAGCAGCTCACCGGCAGATCGGTACGCACGGCATTGGGCAAGTACTTGCGAGACGCGCTGCCAGCGCTGCAGCTTGGGCACGTCATTACACGGGGTACGCCTGAACTTGGCGCGGTCGAAGAACTGGCCGGCAAATCTATCGTGGTGGATCGTGTCCCTCTGTTTGATGAAGGGAAGCAGACGGGCGCCATCCTCGCCCTGCACGGCTCAAACCGATTGGAACTTGCAGTCAGCAAGCTGCGCGCGCATACCCATCGGCGTTCGCAGGTGGCGAAATACCTGTTGGACAACATGGTGTCCGCGTCGCCGGCGATGCAACGCGTGATTGCGCAGTGCAAGGTGTTCGCGCAACACAGCGATGCCGGCATTCTGATACATGGCGAGAGTGGAACTGGCAAGGAGTTGCTTGCGCACGGCATCCACAACGCTAGTCAGCGCGCTAATCATCCCTTCATTGCCATCAATTGTGGGGCCATCACCGAGACCTTGCTGGAGAGCGAGCTGTTCGGCTACGACGAAGGCGCTTTCACCGGCGCGCGCAAACAGGGCAAGGCGGGCCTGTTCGAGGCTGCCCATTGCGGTACGCTCTTTCTCGACGAAATCGGTGAAATGCCCTTGCCATTGCAAACGCGTCTGTTGCGCGCCTTGCAGGAGAAGGAGATCACGCGTGTAGGCAGCGTAGACCCCATCCCAGTCAACGTCCGCGTGGTGTCAGCCACGCATCGGGATCTTGCTTCGATGGTGGCCGGCAGCCAGTTTCGGGAAGATCTGTTCTACCGTCTGAATATCCTCCGCGTCGACGTTCCCCCGCTGCGGGAAAGGCCTGAAGATATCGAAGTCCTGGTCCGGAAACTGGTTCCCGCGGCATTGGCGCGAACCGGGCAGGACGCCCTCTGTCCCGCCGTCCTGGCGGCGGTGCAACCGGTCATGCAACGGTATGCGTGGCCTGGCAATGTCCGCGAACTGGAGAATGCCGTTGAGCGGCTTACCATGATCTGCCTGGCAACCGGCAGCGCGATACGGCCTTTCGAAATGAACGAATTGCTGGATCAGGCCGTGCATCGTCCGCGGCACCCGGATATGCCGGTGCTGGCGCCCGTCAGACTACGCAAGCGCCGTCCGCGCGCCAGCCTCGAAGAAGCCGAGCGCGTGCTCGAAGATTGCCTGGGAGACCATCAGGAAGCCGCGCGCCAGCTTGGCGTCAGCCGTACCACCTTGTGGCGTTGGCTAACGCAGGGTTAACGCAAACCGTTCGAAGCCGGTACCGTGCCGCCCCGCGACGCGATCTGGTGCACCGCGGCGCGTTATGCGAGAGATTCGTTGAAGACGCACGTTCGAAGAGTCTGGCAGAAGAATCTGCGTGTCTGCGGTGTGGGTGAGGCGTGGCGACAACTGAATAGGGGCGGCATTCGCGTGAAGGGTTCGGCATAAAGATCGCGAGTCCAGTCGGATCAGAACTCGAACTGAGCTGACAAGGACACCGAACGCGGGCTACCCATGTTCAGCCATCCACCGCTCACGCCGGCCGCAGAGGCCCAATAGCGTTTATCGAAGACGTTGTTCACGCCCACGCGCATGGTGACGGGCTTTGCATTTGGCATGTGCAATACATAGCGCGCGCCAATATCGAGCGTCGTCCATGCTGGAATTTTCTGGGTGTTGCCGGAGTTCACATACTGGGAGCTTGCGTGGCTGACGCGTGCTGTTAGCGTCAGGTTCTGCAGTGATGCAGGGTCCCATTCAATACCTGCCCGGTAGACTGAGCGAGGTGCGCCCGCCGCTTTTTTGCCATCGTCTTTGCCGTCCGGCGTCGATGTCAGCACGGCGTCCAGCAGCATCGCGCCACCCAACAAACGTATGCCGCGCACGGGTTCACCCACGACCGAAAACTCCAATCCACGATTGCGTTGCTCGCCATTGAGCGAATACAGACGCGTGCCGGTGTCGTACTGAGCGTTAGGGCGCGTGGCCTGGAAGGCGCTGACCGTCATCATCCACGTCTGCAGGTCGATCTTCACGCCAGCTTCATACTGCTGGCTCTTGTATGGCGCGAACACTTCGCCCGCGTTCAATGCGAAATCCGGTGCCGTAGGTCCTTTGTTCAAGGCTTGCATGGCGTTGCCGTACACCGAAACATTGCGCCAGGGTTTGACGACGATTCCAATGCCCGGTGTCATCGCACTTTCATCGTACGACTTGCCGATTCGGTTTGTGTACTCCGTCACATCGACGCGCTGGTGGCGGATGCCGCCCATGATCTGCAGGCGGCCATCGAACATCGATAGGGTATCGGCCAGCACAATACTGCTCAGATTGCTGCGCGACGTCATCGGCAGATTGTTAGGGTCAGTGACGAAGTCTGGTTTGGGGTAGTACACGGGGTCATACAGATTGGAATTGCCTTCGCCGTTGTATTCACGCGCTGCATAGTTCCGCTGCCGCAGGCCTGTGGCACCCAGTGTGACCTCATGCTCGACGGCGCCGGTCTCGAATGTCATACGCACACCGAGCTCGCCCGTGGTCGACTTGGTCTGTGCTGGGCGATAGGAGAAATACTCGGTGAAGTCTCCCTGCGAGTTGCTGATGATGGGTTCAGGGGTGAAAATGTCGCGTTTGGAGTATTGGCCACCCACAGCAGCGTACGCCGTAATGTTAGGCGTGATGTCCACCTCGCCACGAAGCATGCCGTACTGCGTCCGAGAGTCGGCATAGTTCCACTTCTGCGTCGGGTTGATAGACCCGCCCGGCGGCTTTGGGATGGAAAACGATCCGGAGTCGACGAAATACCACCATGCGCCCCGCTCGACTTCCAGGCGGTCGTAGCCCAGATCTGCCGACAGGCGAACCCGCGAGCCACGGTAGTCCAGGCCGACGCTGGCATTGCCCATCGTGTTCTGGCTACCCTTCACTGTGCCTTCGCCATCGCGGTAAATGCCGTTGACACGGATCCCGAATTCATTGGACTCACCGAATCGACGCCCCACGTCCAGGTGTCCACCATATTGTGAGCGCGAGTCGTACGTGGCAGTAAAGCGTGTGATCGGCTCGTCCTCGGCACGCTTGGGCACGAGGTTGATGCTCGCGCCGATGCTGCCGCCCGGCGATATTCCACGCAGGAAGGCGGACGTGCCTTTCAACACCTCGACACGCTCCACGGTTTCGACAGGCACTTTGCTCGGTGGCGTGATGCCGTACAGCCCGCCGAAGGTGATGTCTTCGCCCAGCACATTAAAGCCGCGTACATGGGGTTGATCGAGATAGCTGTCGCGTGGCCAGCCCGACACGACCGAAGGGTCGCTCATGAGTACGTCGCCGATGCTGCGTGCCTGCTGATTTTCAATCAGCGAAGACGTGTAGTTCATGGTCGAGAACGGCGTGTCCATGACGTCCTTGTTTCCCAGTATGCCGACTCTGCCCCCTGTCGCTACTTGTCCGCCAGGGCCGGGAGGCGGCGCGCTCCAGTGGTCGGACTTGCCGGTCACAGTGATCGGTGCGAGGGTCGTGGCGGGCACGGCGTTGGTCGCGTGGCGCAAATGATAGGCGCTGCCACCGTTCTCTGAAACCGCTTCCAGTCCGACAGGCTGCAATAGCTGTGCCAATCCACTCGCTACCGTGTGACTGCCCTGTAGCCCGTTGCTGGATTTGCCGACCGTCAATGCGGGATCGATGGCAATCAGTACGTTAGACTGCGCGCCAAATTGCGCCAATGCGCGGTCAAGCGTATTCGGGGCAATGGCATATTCTCGCGCAGCAACTTGTGCCTGGGGCTGGGCATGGATGGTGGGGCTGGTCAGCGCAGTGGACATGGCGAGCGTGGCCGCCAGAAGAGGGTAACGATGGGTCATTGGAGAGGGGCGTTCCGTCGATGCCTTTGCTGCCAATCGCAGTAGGCTTGCTCGTATGAAACGCGAGTCATTGAAATCTGCCGGCCTGTTACAAAATAGGCGAACGGCGAGTGCTTTGTGGGCAGCGTTAGGCTGGACTGACCATCAACCAGTATCGGGTGATAGAGGTGATCTTCAGGCCCATGACACGTCCAACGAGGGACAGGGCTTCATCGCTTCGATCCAGAGGAAATGTCCCTGAGATAGGGCGGTGCGCAATGCTTGGGTCGCAACGCACGATACCGCGGCGATAACGCGCCAGCTCGGCCAGAAACTCACCGAGCGGCATACGCTCGGCCAGCAACACTCCGCGTGTCCACAAGCCGGCCGAAAGTCCGAGCGCTTCTGGATCGGAGATTGTGCTCTGCCCAAGATTCACCGACATTCCCGGATCGAGAATGATGGCGCTGCCGTCACGGGACTGCACGTTTAACTGGCCTTCGAAGAGCGCGACATGCGCATGCCCATCGCCGGTGTCGCGCACGCTGAATCGTGTGCCGATCGGCGTGACGGTGCCATAGCGGGTATCTACCCGCAGTGCACGTCTTTCGGGCTGTTTGCTGGAGGTCACCATGATCTCGCCTGACCAGAGGACGATGCGGCGCTGGCCGCCAACTTCCTTGACGTCGATGACGGTATTGGTATTGAGCATCAATGACGTGCCGTCGTCCAATACGATTTGTCGGCGTTCGCCAGTGGCACTGCGATAGTCGGCCAGTATTGCGCGCATGGGACTCGCACGGTCGAACGACCACGACACCGCGCCGGCACCTACGACTGTCAGCCCGAGTGTCAGGAATTTACGCCGGTGTCGTCGACTGGCCAGGTGCTCGATGGCGCTACGCGCCGATGGACCGTGTATGCCCTCGGATGCGCCCGGCAGGGCAATGAGCGCACAGACCTGGCGCCATGCCGTCTCATGTTGCGGATGTGCTTCGCGCCACCGGCGACACGCATCCAGGGCAGCAGAATCGTCGGGAAACGATTGCAGTTGTACAAGATACGTGGCGGCCTGACGCACGATTTCGGGGGCGAGCGGCGCTACGGATGTGTCGCGCTGCTGGAAAACAGGCAATGGCTGGCTTGCTGGGTTCACGCGTACACCGCTTGATAGCAATGCGTGATTGCTTTGATCATGTCTTTCTGCACCACATTGAGCGTCAGTTTCATGACTCGTGCGATATCGCTGTAGCTCATGCCTTCCAATTGCGCCATCAGGAACACGCTGCGTGCCCGTGCAGGTAAGCCAGCCAGCACGCGAGAGATGGCGGACAGGGCTTCGACCACGAGCGCGCGTTCTTCTTCGGACGGATGGCTGGCCTGTGGATGACTGGCGAGCGCCTGCAGATAGCTGCGCTCGAGCGCGAGACGGCGGTAGTAGTTGGCGGTAAGGCGGCTGGCCACCGTAGTGAGATAGGCGCGTGGTTCGCGCACGCTGGCAACAGATCCTGCTCGCAGGATGCGTTCAAACACATCGTGCGCGATATCGGCAGCATTGTCGGTATCGCCATTCAATTTGCGCCGAAGCATCTCCAGCAGCCATCGATGATTATTGCGGTACAGATTGACCAAGTCGCTATCGGGCGCGCTGCCGGTCGCGGCACAGTCACTCCTCATGATTCCCCCGGTGGACGTAAGCAATTCTTCAAGTCTTATCTTAAATTATAACTGCGAATCATTGTCATTACATATTAATCTAGAGAACGCTATATCAATCCGATGTGAAGCACTCAGCTTTCTTGGCACTGGTATGCGGCCGGGCTGGGCTTCGTGGCATAATTGATAACGATTCCCATTACAGATCGAGCAGATCGTCCATGGACCCCCATCAGGCCCGCAACTCCCGGTTTTCCAACATCTACAAAGCAGACCAACCCTGGCTTGAGCGGCGGTTGCGAGATGGCTTGCGCAATCGGGAGGACGCGCAGGACGTGACAAGCGAGACGTTTACGCAGTTGCTTCAGTCGCCGGCATTGCATCAGTTGCAGGAGCCGCGCGCCATGTTGATAACCATCGCGCGGCGCGTGACATGGCGTTTGTGGCGTCGGCGAGAGTTGGAGAAAGCCTGGTTGGAAATGTTGCGGGGCCAGCCGGATGCCGTGGAGCCTTCTGCCGAGTGTCGAGTCCAGACGCTGCAAGCGTTGCAAGCGCTGGATGCCATCCTGGACGGTCTATCTACCAAAGCTCGCACTGCGTTTCTGTGTAGTCAATTGGATGGCATGACCCACGCCACCATCGCGCAGCGATTGCAGGTGTCGCCGACGATGGTACGAAAATACATCTCACAGGCACTGCGTCGCTGCGTTGAGGTCTTTCAGGCATGAGCGCAGATCATCCGAGAGAAGGCGACGATCTGAAAACTGCCGCGATTGAGGCCGCGATTCAATGGCACCTCCAAATGTTCAGCGGCAATCCAAATGATTTTGACCGTCACGCCTTCGAAGCGTGGCTTGGGGCAAGCCCGATGAACGACCAAGCGTGGCGTCATCTTGAAGCTGCGTTGAGCAATGTACTGCATCGTATCGAACCCAAATTGTTGGCAGGTAAGGGGGCGCTGCGAAGGTCGCTGGTTCGCCCTCAAGATGCACAGCGTCGCAGATTAGGCCGAATCCTGTTGATCGGCGGAGTTTTTTTGGGGGGCACGGCATTGATTGATCGCCGCCTGCCGTTGCGGCAACTGGGCTCGGAATTCGTGACGGGCACCGGAGAACGTCGACGCGTCTCCTTGCCTGACGGCAGCACGATGGAGCTTGATGCGCGTAGCGCGGCCGACATCGATTTTTCAGACAACAAGCGTGTTGTACGGCTTCGGACTGGCGCCGCAATCTTTGAGGTGGCGAGCCAACGCGAATTGTTGGGTATCAGCCCAGCGGCTGTGCGCCAACCCTTGCGCATCCTTACCGATCCGGGCGAGGTGCACGTGGATGCCGGGCGATTATTGATGCGATGCGAGGCAAGCCGCAGTCTGTGTGTAGCGCTGGAGGGTGAGAGCGAAATCGTGACCTTCACGGGCACGCGGGGGAAACTTGCGCAAGGTGAAGGCGCGTGGTTCGACAAAGATTCAATCTCCGCCGCACGTCGTGACCTAGCCTCCAACGCCGCATGGCACGCAGGGCAACTTGAGGTCCATAACGAGTCTCTGCATGAGATTGTTGCTGCATTGGGACGCTACCGCCCTGGCCTGATTCGCGTGTCTCCGGCCGCTGGGAATCTGCGCGTTTCCGGGTTGTTTCCCCTGGACGATACTGAGCGCGCGCTCGACGCCTTGCGCCACACGTTGCCCATTACCGTGCGTAGGTTTGGATCGATATACGTGATGATTGATCTGCAGGCGACTCGCGGGTAAGTAGGTATTCGTGCGAGATAAAGAATATTTGAGGCCTGGGGTGTTTTTATTACTGTGTCAATGCACATACATGGAACGCGTCCATACGCAAAACTGGAGTGCTCCATGTTGTCTTTCAGGTTCCCGACCGCTGGCGCAAGAGCCGTGGTTGCGGCAATTGCCCTCGGCCCCATTGTCTCGCAGGCCCAAAGTTTGTCAGGTGTTGAGTTGTATGACGTGGCGTCCGGCCCGCTGGATGCCAGCCTTACTCAGATCGCTCGGACGGCCAATGCGGTTATCGCTTTTTCCAGTTCTCTTGTCGAGGGAAAAACCGCGCCCGCCGTTGCAGGAAAACTGACTGTTGATGAAGCCATCAAGCGCGCCCTCACGGGTAGCGGGCTGGCGCTAGTCACGACGGCGGACGGCACACTTACGGTTAAGCGTTTACCTGGCGTGGTTCCGGGCATCTCTACCCTGGCACCCGTCACTGTGGAGGGCACTCAACTCGGAACGGTCACCGAGGGCACAGGTTCATACACCATTGGCGCAATGGCGACGGCCACAAAATTTGAATTGTCTCCTCGAGAAACGCCACAGTCGGTCAGTGTGGTTACCCGCCAGCAAATTGATGATCGAGGCTTTCAGTCCCTGGACGATGTAGCCCGTGACACCACCGGCCTGAGCACGCGTCAGATTGGCGGGGGAGAGCGCACGCAATTCTTCTCCCGTGGATTCGAAATCACGTCTTTCATGGCCGATGGCGTGCCATTGGGGTATGACTACGATACCCAAGGTGTCGCCACATTGGCGATGTATGACCATGTGGAAGTGTTGCGCGGTGCCGCCGGCATGATGACAGGCGCAGGTAATCCTTCCGGCACGATCAATCTTGTGCGAAAACGCCCCACCGCCACGCCGCAGTTTTCCGTGACGACCAGCGCGGGTAGCTGGGACAACTACCGAGGCGAAGTCGACGGGGCAGGCCCCCTGAATGAAAGCGGCACGTTGCGCGCTCGTGGCGTCGTTGCTTACCAGGATTCCGGCACATTCAAAAAAGCCTATGAACACAAACGACAACTTTTCTATGGCACTCTCGACGCAGATATCTCACCCAACACAACGCTCAGTGTGGGCGGCTTCTACAACCGCGAGGACAACCCGGGCGCAGACTGGAACGGCTTGCCGACACGCCACGACGGCAGCTTCTACGATTTCGATCGATCGACACGCCTGACCCCGGACTGGGCCTACTGGAACAAAGAAAACAGTAGTGTCTTCGCTGAGTTGGAGCATCGCTTCGACAATGGTTGGAAAGCCACTGTCACCACCCGGGCGCTACGCGCCAAGATGGACATGTTTGGAACCTATCTCTATCCCTTGGAGGACTCTGAGAACTTCGGGCAGGGCGCTGGCAAATATGCCTACGACAAGACGCAATACAGCATTGACGGTTATATGAAGGGGCCATTTAGCTTGCTCGGCCGCCAGCATGAATTGGTGATCGGCGGCAGCTTTCTTAAAAACAAGGATGACGACGGCCCTGGCGGGTGGCCCAGTGACTACAACGTTATTGTTGATCCCCTTACGTGGGACTCGAGTAGCGTTCCAAAGCCGAAGGTTGACTATGTATGGTCACGCAAAGGCCATCAGAAGCTATCCAGCGGCTACGCCACGGCACGCCTGAGCCTTGCTGATCCGCTCACTTTGATGGTGGGCGCGCGCGTTGATTCGTACGAATATCAGATGAACCTCAAGTCAGGAGCTTACGTCGACAATGCGGCCTACAAGGTCAGCAACGAGATTACGCCATACGCTGGATTAATTTACGACCTTGATCGGCAACACTCTGTCTATACCAGTTGGACAAGCGTGTTTCGGCCGCAGAATTACCAAACACCGAGTGGTGCTCTGCTGGATCCGGTAACAGGCACAAATCTGGAAGCCGGCATCAAAGGCGAGTACTTTGGTGGCAAGCTCAACGCGAGTGCGGCAATTTTCCAGATCAATCAGAAGAATCTACCTGTTTCTGTAGAGCAATACCTTTGCCGAAACGCAACCATGCCTTGCTACAACCAGGCGGGTGAGGTGCAGAGCAGGGGAGTCGAATTTGAAGTGGCCGGTGCGGTGACGCCAAACTGGCAGCTCATGGCTGGATATACCTATAACAAGTCCAAGTATTTGAAAGACTCAGACGCTGGAGCAGCTGGCTCGCCTTACGACACCCAGACGCCTCGTCATCTTCTCAAGTTATCTACGATGTATCGATTGCCGGGCGTCTACGAACAATGGCGCGTTGGTGGCGCAGTGCGAATACAAAGCGGCACCAGCACCTCGTTCGGTGTTCGTCAGGGTGGATACAGTCTGGTGGACACGGTGGTCTCCTATCAGGCGAATCGCCATCTGGATCTCAGGCTTAACGTCTATAACGTTCTCGACAAGTATTACTACCAGACAATTGGCAGTACGCAGGACAACAATCACTTTGGTGCACCCAGGTCTTTCTTGTTGACGGCCAAGTACACGTTCTAAGTGGCCCAAGGCGGGGTGCTCAAGTAATGATCCTTCGCCTTCGACAAGGCTCTGGGGATGAGCAAGGGGCGGGCGTGTGTATCACTTTCCGACGAAGCACTGAGCGAGGACCCTGCGGCAACTGAAAAGGCTGATTTTCTCGTGACAGTGGAACCCGCTCACTTGGCCAGCCACGCCGACACGGTCAATTCCGCCCGGGTCGATGGACACGCGCAGCAACGTCGACCCGCGTAGCCCCGAATCAATCCGAAACTTCGCTAAAGTTGCCGCCCCAGTGGCCGTTAATGCCGATACAGCTTCCAAAAGCCATCGGAAAAATAGCACTATGTTCAATTTCATCTCCTTCGCCGTAACGATCATCGGTCTGATTGCTTGGTTAATCTACCGTCAGCAAAAACGGCACAAAGCCTTGCTGGCGAAGTTTCGCGAACACAATCAAAAACTGGGTACGTCTTTCCCCGAAGATAGTGTCGACAGCGAACTGATTCTCAGCGACCGCAATAAAAAAATGGTCATTGCATTTGATCCTAAAACCCAAAAAATCTGCATGGTGTTGGGGGCAAAGGATCCCGGTGAAGTTCTCGATTTTTCATACATTCGACGATGGCAGTTGAAATGGACCGAGACCTCAGGCAGTAACGGGTTCGCTATCAAGAATGTCCATTTCGACTTTTCCACCAACGACCTCAAAAGTCCGTTGATCAGATTTCCCGTTTCTGGCAAAAGGTATGGCGACATGTGGAATAGCCGCCTTGGAATTCTGCTGGGTAACTGAGCGGCTTCATCCTCATCGACACCAATATCAGCGATTCCCAATAGGTGTGGACAAGCGGCGGGGCGTTCGCCTCGTCGCGCACTTTATTCGGGGCATCAAGCATCAGGGATGGCATTGCGTCTCCTGTGGATTTAGTCCGTCCGCAGTGCGCATGGCGGTAGGGCAATTAATGGCTGAGGATGGCCGGACGTACAATGGCCTCAAATAAAAGGGGAGTCGGTATGTACAGAATTGGAATTGCAGTCCTTACTGCGTTCATTGCGGGGTGTACTGTATCGGGCCCCGATCCGGTACTTGCCATTGGTATTCCCAACCCTGCCTCTATTTACTGCATTGAGCGTGGCGGATCCCTCGATATTGAGCAGCGCCCGGAAGGTAATGTGAATATGTGTGTGCTATCCGATGGAACGCGAATCGACGAGTGGAAGCTATACAAGCGTGACCACGGTTGAGTCGGATATTGTTGGGGCCACTCGCACCGCCCACGCAAAGTGAGCGTCGTGGAAGGTAGAATTTTTTAACCTACAGGTACGTCGCGCGTTGCCTGATTCTACGCATTAGAGAAGTAGCCGCCTTGCTCCGTGATCTCTTCGATCAACTTGCCTTCTGCTACCCACCCGAAAATCCGTTTTTCGTTCTCTAACATCTCTTCTGCCTTGTCCAACTCGTTGTAGGCGATGTCGCCCAATACGATGTCATGCGCCTGCAGCAGACATAGCCGTACTTGTTCACGCCCGGTAGGTGCGTGCTAGTAAGGCCGTTCCGGACGGGTAGATAAGGCAACAACACCACCGCTTGTATACCCTAACCAATTTGGTAGTTATTGCCTTGAAGCGTTTGCCAGTAACGTAGCCAAAGCCAGTATCAACGGAGAACGAGCCCATCAATTTTTGAATGGGCTTTTTATTGGGCCCGGAGTCAGGAATGCAAGCCGACGTCAGGAGCAAAGTGAAAATGGAACCAAGCTCTACGGGAATGAGCGGGGTTGCCGCGCTCAAAGTCGTTCTCGCATTTGGACTGCCGGCCGCGATGGCGGCGCTTATTGGCATGCTGCTCATGCCGCCGCTGTCTTATCGCGAGTTTGTGGCGCGCTCCGTATGCACCGTACTCAGCTCTTTTCTGTTCGGCCCCTTGCTGGCGATCACAGTTATCGCCTATTTCCCCAACATCACAGAAGCGGCGCATTGGTTTGCGCAGCGTACCGGCCTGGGGGATGAAGGTTTATTGGCCATGTTCTATGTGCTCGGGCCATGCATGCTCCTGGCGGGCTTGCCTGCGTGGTGGCTGCTGGGCGCCATCATGCGCTTGGCGGCAAAGCTGCAAGGGCAGGATCTGGTGGAGTGGGTGGTAGATATTCGGCGCAAATGGGACGGGCGCTAGATCAGGATCCGCACGACACGTTTGATCTTAAAAGGGGAATCATGACGCGGTTCAATTTATCGCAACGTAGCTTGTTTCGTTTAGCGGCCGTTCATCCCGATCTCGTTGCGGTGGTGAAGCTGGCTATTACTCGATCCTCGGTTGATTTCATGGTGGTCGAAGGGCTTCGCAGCGTAGCGCGTCAGCGTAAGAATGTAGCAACCGGGGCTAGCAAGACGATGCACAGTCTGCATCTCCCACAGGCCAGCGGATTTAGTCACGCAGTAGACCTGGCGCCCTTGGTGCAAGACGTGATTCCGTGGGGTGAGTGGGAGCGATTCGCTGCGGTGAACGCGGCCATGCAGGCGTCTGCGGCCGAGTTGGGTGTGCCGGTGGAGTGGGGCGGTGATTGGAAGTCTTTTAAGGACGGGCCGCATTTCCAAATTCCGCGTCATTGGAGAGGGCTGGAATGATGAGCTTATGGAGACGCTTTGCGGCGTATTCAGTCGCTATCGGCGCAGCAATGGCGGCTTTGTGGGGGTTGTATTTTCGCGGAAAGGTAGCGGGAAAGAAGGCGGAGCAGGTATCCCGTGATGCGAAGGTCGCCCATCAAGCGGCCCGCGCGAGGCAAGATGCAAGGAGTGTTCAACATGAAGTGGCACGCGCAGACGATGACAGCGTTGCTGATGAGCTTAAGTCTGAGTGGGTGCGTAAGCCCGGCAAGAGTGGGCATTGAGTACTGCGATCATGCAAAGCCCATTTATTTTGATTCTGCAGTGCAAGTGGACAAAACCCCGGCAGAGATCCAACGGGCAATTCTTGAGAACAACAAGACCTTCAATCGCCTTTGCGAATGAGATACCACGACGACCAAATTTCACTAAAAATCGAATTTCAACGATCAGGCTGGAGGCGAGCGCGCATACGCGCCCCTGCGGGTCACTGCCTTGCGGGTCGACGCAGAGCAGCGCCTGGATAACGGACTTGGCGTAATCGTCGCAGGTTATGTTCGGATTATGGAAGGAAGCATTGTGTTCTCTTGGTCGGTTGTTGGGCAACGTGGCAAGATCAAATGCTTCCTCCGGTTCACCAATAGATAATCGCTGCGCGGCGTGCCTCAGTACCTCCAGGTCATGCGGACTGAACCCGCGTGTTCGCGGCTTCCTTCGGCGAATTGGCCGCTGTAGTTCAGACTAATCGTTGCATTCCGCGTCATTGCCGTTTCTACACCCAACTCCGCCAATGCAGCATTGCGCGCGATTGGCGCACCCGCTACGCTGAAGGCTTGCCCCCCGTCGAAGGACATGAGGGTTTGGGGCAGTACTTCTCCAAAAGCATGCCGCCATCCCAGCGTGGCCAGCAAACGGCCTTCAGTTAGGCCAACCGTGAAGTCAGTCCGTGCGCGCAAACCCAAGGTGCTGCTGGTTTGTTTGTCGCTACCGCTCTGTCCGCGCAATGCGGCAGATCCCCCGGACTCCGAGAAGCCGCGGGTCCGCGTATCGCTCCATGCCAGACCAGCGAAGGGCTCGATGCCGACGCTGCCCGACAACGGCAAAAGGTAGCCAAGTTCGGCAAAAAGTTGACTGGTGCTTGCACCGTAGTCGGCACTCAGTTTTTGCGATCCACCGAAAACGCTGGCATAGCGTTCGGTGGACATGTCATGCCAGGTGTAGGACGCACCAGCCATTAAGTTCAGTTTTCCTGCTTTGACGTCGAAGGCCTTGCCGCCGTACACGGCGGCACTGTAGCTCGCCACATCAGCTTTAGATGTCCGATCGTCCACGCGTATATTGCCGTCGGTGAAGCCTACGGCTCCGCCCAGTCGCCAGCCATCGCCGATGGCGTGGTCGACGCCTGCGAAAACACCCCCGGTCTGCTGGCGCACTTGTGCCGCATTCCCGTCGCCTTTCGACGTCTGCCAGTTGCCAATCACTTCGGCCCAGGCGGGTTGCGCATTGGACGACGGCAGGGCCGATGCAGGTAAGGATCCGCCGGCTTGAGCCGTCGGGGCGCCAGGCCGTAACCCAGCACCCAGGTTGGTGCGCAGATGTGACAGCGGCACCGTGCGAATCGTATTGTTAAAGCCCGTCAAACTGGATGTGACGCTCGCGTGCGCTTCCCCAGACAGGCTGTTGAGCACTGCGGTCGCTGCGCCCTCGGGCAGCGTCAGAATGTACTCATGCAACGCATTGCCGGATGGCAGACCATCCAGGGCGTTGGCCACGGTTCGCTGGTTGCTGCTTTGCGCCGCATCGGCAAAGGTGATGGGGCGGGGCGCGCCATCGCTACCTGGCACCTGTTTGCGGAGCAGTTGCAGTGTGACGTTCTGAGTGTCGTAGCTTAACGACGGGCTTAGATAGGCGTAGTTCGACGACATCGCTTCAAACTGACCGTTGACGGCACCCGCTGTCAAGATGGTGTATTGACGCGTGCTATTCAAACCTCCTTCCGGCCCAATGCGGACTACTGATCCCGCCAGATTGGCTGTACCGCTCACGACAACGTGGGTATTGGTTGACGATGGCTGATCGGCGACAACTTGGTAGACCGAGCCGGGCAAGAACGTCAAATCCCCTTTGACTGTCAGCGTGTTATTGAGATTGCCAGGCGCCAATACGGCGCCGCTTTGCAGTGTGGTCGAGCCGACCTGGCCTCCGCCTTGCAACCGTGCGCCGCTGGCGATGGACAGCGTGCCGCCCAACTGGCCGGAAGACGCAATGTTCAACACACCGGACTGCACTTGCGTGTGGCCGGTGTATCCACTGCCGTCACCCGAGATGGTCAGCGCGCCTGCGCCTGACTTGGTCAGGCCCCCGCTACCGGCGATCGCGCCGGTCAAGCCGTACGTTGTGTCGGCGGCGACGTCGATGCCGCTGGATTGCGCCAGTAAAATGCGGCGGCCCGAGTCGAAACTGGCCGTTGTGGCCAGCACCCCTCCGCTCATCGTCAGGCTGCCAGCCGCTGCACCCAGGTTCGCGTCTCTGGATACCGAGAGCGTGCCCAAACGGACATCGGTGCCGCCTGTATAGGTGTTGTCACCCGTTAGCACCAGCGTGCCGTAATCGGTCTTGGCCAGTTTGCTCGCGCCGGTCAGGCTGGAAGCGATGGTGCCGGTCATGGCCGCGCCTGCGGCCGATCCCGTGCCCACTCGGATGATGCTCTCGCCGCCCGCACCCGCCAGCGTGATTGCGTCGCCCTGGATGCGGTAGCCGTCAGTAGCGAACTGCATACCGGTGACGCCGATGGCGCCCGCCGACGCATTCACTGTCACGGTCCCAGCGGCAGTCTGGAACACGGCAAACGTTGGGTCGGGCTGGAAGGCGCCGCGAACCGTGCCATCTGCATTGGTCCAGTTGTCGCCATTGGCACGCCACACACCGGCACCGCCGCCCCAGAACCCGAGCGGGGCATCCGCTTTGGAAACCAGGTTGACTTGGCCAGTCACCGCGGTCTGCACCGCCAGTTGGTCGGCGCTGACGCCAGTTGGCATCGCGCCGATCGTCAGTCCGCTTCCCGTCAATGCGCCGCCATAGTCGAACAAGCGGTAGACGCCCGCGCCAAATGCCCCTTGGTTGCTCACATTCAGCTTGCCGCCCAGCGCCAGGTTGCCGCCCACATCGAATAGTGTCTGGGAAGAGGCGGCCCCCAGCGCCACGTTGACTTGGCTAGCGCTGTCCAACGCCAGATTGCCGCCGATTTTCAAGGTCTGACCTTGCGTGCCTTGCAATACACCGCCGGTAAACGTGGCATTTTGTACGACGGTTCCTGAGCCCGAAAAGGTGGCGCTGGGACCCACGGCAAGTTCGCCTCCCAAGGTGCCGTTGACGAGCAGAGCACCGCCTTTCACGCTGGTGGTTCCGCTGAAACCGCGGGAGTCTCCGGTCAATATCGTCGAACCGGCCAACACATCAATCGCGCCCGTTTGCGAAGCAAGAGAGCTGATGGCCGAGTCAAAAACATAGTTGTTGCTGGTGTGATTGAACACCAGCTTGCCGGTGCCAGTTCCGAAGCGAACGCCTAGCGCCGCTTGCACCACGCCTGGTGCGACGGCGGCATCGCCTGCCGCGGCGCCGATGTTCAGCGTCCCGGCCGAGCCGACTTGGTCGGCGATTCGTATCAGGTTGACGGTGCTTACTGTGGCGTCGTTGGACAAGGTCGCAGTGCCGCTACCTTGGTAGCCGACCAGAAAAGCCCCAGAGGTCTTAAGGCGGCTTGCCGCAGCGTCGGCGATAATCGTTCCCTGGCTAAGGGGCTCCCACCCCACGATGACCTGAGAGGCCTCAACGCTGCCACCAGATCTCGCCTCCAACTGCCCTCGCGATCCCGCCATGTTTCCGACGGAAACAGCATTAGTCAGAGACGATAACAAGCTGTCTGTGCCAGAGATACGCAGCGTACCAACGCCGCCAGGTTGAAGTCCCACTCTGGTCCCGCCTTCGGACGTGACTGTGCCGCCATTGCCGATATCGAGCGTGGCCGTGCCGCCGGAACCTACTGTTAGGGTGCCCGTGGTTTGCAGGGATGTCGCGGCGCCGCTGACGGAGGCCGTAGCCGCCGAACCGGCCGAGGCCCCCAAGAGCAAGCTTGTGCTACGAACCGCCGCTTGATCTGAAACTGTTAAGAAACCCGTACCACTACTGCCGACGGTGATCTGTCCTGATTGCCAAGCGCTGCCCACGCCGGATACCTTCAGCGTGCCTTTGGACCCAGACGCGCCGCCAAGCGTGGTCGTCCCGGACGTCACACCCTTCGCACCCGACTCGACAGTCAACTCACCCGTTCCGTAGAGGCCGATGCTGAACGAGGCGGCCGTCCACTGCGACGCGTGGCCGGTGATCTTCGCGCTGCCCGACTCCAGTTCGGTGGTTCCAGGAACACTCCCGTTGACGGAATTGCCGATCACTGCGGTATCGCTGGTCAACTGCCCACCGTCTTGCAGCGTAATTCTCGGCCCACCGATACCGCCTACCAACACAATGCCCGCTTGTACGATGCCATTGGAAATGGTCGGCATGTTCGGTGTCATGCTATTGACATAGACGTACCCGGTTCCTGTGGGAACCCCATTGGCGATCCAGTTTTGCGGAGACGTCCAGTCCGTGCCGGACGCACCACTCCAATGAAAATTCTGGGCCGATGCGGGCGAACCCGACAACAGGCTTAGCGCGTAGACACCTGTCCAGCCTGCCGTCCGAAGACCCAGGAGTGCGGGCTGATTTTTCCGTATATGAGGAGGCATTTCGCTTTTCATCAGTTTATGAGGGCGACGGCATAGTGGCGCGAATCGCACCGGGGGCTTTGACAGGAGAAAACGGGAGAGGGCGTGGAGCACCGCGGCGGGGCATTGCCCGGCGCTGTGTGTTGGTGTGCAGCGGTCAAGTGCGATGTCACAATTAATTATTCTTAATCATCGAGTTTTCGCGATGTTGCTCGCGACCGCACACAGATTGGAATCTGCCAGGCGGAATCTTACGGGGATCTTACTTAGTTAAAACCGCAAGAAAGGCAGGCGCAGGGGGCTACTCTTTGGCTTTCAATTCGGCCGTAAATTCGACCGAATCAGAATGCCTTGATTGAACGCTTCAACAGGACATACCGAGCTGAAGTGCTCGATGCGAGTTGTTCACTACCCCGCAGCAGGTTCAAGCCATTACCGATAAATGGCTAGATGATTTCAACGAATATCGCCCGCATGACACGCCGGGCGGCGTGCCTGCGGTGCAGGTTAAGCCTCGGTTATCCCTGGCTTCGAATCTCTTTTGGTCGTGGCTGCTGTTCCAGCTGATAGCAATTGAACTCGACCAACTTGAATCAGGCAGGGCGTTTAGCCAAGCGCGGAGAGTTGTCTCCGCTGGCCGCCTGGATGAACCCGCCTTACAGAAAGAAAAGTGCCAGCGCAGCGACGGCGGTTGGAATCAAGGCGGCGAGGAACAAGCCGCCCATACTGATCGCGCCGTTTTCAAAGCCGCCACGTAACAAGGCTGCCCCTGCCGGGTTAGGTGCATTGGCAATTACCGTAAGACCTCCACCGGCCACGGCACCGGCTAGCAACATGTATTTGGCATCCTCGGAAATTCCTGTGATGAGCGAGCCCAGATAGGTCAGGGCCGCGTTGTCCGTGATGGCGGTAAGTCCCAGCGCTCCCAAGAACAACATCGCCGGTTGCAGGCTGGAGACGATGGGTTGCAACCACCATTGCTGCATCCCTCCTAGTACCACCAGACCGGCCAGGAAGAAACCAACGAGCAAGCCCTCCTTGATGATCAGACGGTTCTGAACCTTCTGATAGGCCTGGGTGTATCCCAGAAAGAACAGGAACAAGGCCAGAAAGATGACCGGGTGATGTGCAAACAGCACAATTCCCGCCAGGAACAAAAGATGAATCGCGATGGCGACCCATGGCATCGCCACGGTTTCGCGCGACGCGTCCCTAGGCTCAGCACAACCTACATAGTGGCGCACTAGATAGGTGACTACCGTGGCATTGACCAGTACAGCAATGGCGGCCTTCCAGCCAAAGTGCGAGAACATGAAACCACTGTCCCATCCCCAGGTGGACGCAACCATAAGCACTGGCGGTGCGGCGTATGACGTCAGGGTGCCTCCGATGGAGATGTTCACGAACAGTACGCCCAGCGCCGCGTATTTAAGACGCTCTGGCATGCCTCTGTGGAACACTTGCGGGCCCAGCATCAAAGCGGCGATTGTCATGGCGGCCGGTTCGGTGATTAGGGAACCGGCTAATGGAACGAGGGCGAGGCTTAACCAAACCTTGGCGGTTGTGTCAGCCACTGGCATCCAGC
Organism: Achromobacter deleyi; assembly: GCA_040391965.1. Taxonomy (GTDB): domain Bacteria; phylum Pseudomonadota; class Gammaproteobacteria; order Burkholderiales; family Burkholderiaceae_B; genus Achromobacter; species Achromobacter deleyi_B. The sequence continues at coordinate 29,246 of JBEBWV010000034.1, forward strand.
GCGCCAGAGTTTGAACGATCCGCATGACGGCGGTCAGCACCGGCAAGGACGCCGCCACCACCATCACGACAAATACGAACAAAGGTTCGGTGTAGTTGCGTGACTCTGCGTAAGTCATGGCCTGCCCGCCCGTTGTGGCGAAGGCCATCACGATGATCAGTACGGCAGCCCAGAAGCCGAAAACTATCTCGACCTCCCCCAGCAGATGGAACAGACCGGCATGGCGCTCGCTTCGATGAGCAAGGCGCAAGAAAATGGGTGTGGAAAATGTGTGGACAAGGGCGATGAAAAATAGGGCGGCGGACAGTGTGTTGATTAAAGTTATTTCCAAGATTTTCCCTGTTTGTATATGAATACTAAATAATGTCTGCCGCTTCTTTAATCAGCGTCGCACCACATCTACCCATACACGTGACCGAACCACACTTTGCACAAGCTCGAATGTCTGTTGCGGCAACCTGGACGGCACGACCACGCCCCTGAGCAGCTTATTTAGATCAACCCGTAAATAAGCAGGTTTGGTGCAGGAAATTTGAGAAATCGAGCTGCTCTCCCGCCGAGTTGTGGCAGATAGGCGGATACCTCGCGCGTCCTGTGGCGCAATACCACGCCTACCGCTCACGACAGCACTTTCAAAGCGCACATCCGTATCGTCAGCCGGGAGCACCGCATCACGAAGCGCCGCAGTCGTTGAGCAAATGTAGACCGAGTGGTCATGACTCGATGCTTCGCGATATTCAGGTAGTTCCGAAAGCTCGGGAAACTGCCAGTCCAGCGTACCGATCAACTCATGCTGTCGCAGCACGGACGGCACAGCGTCGGGCGAATTCAGTCGCAATATGCTGAATTCCAGCAATTCCATCAACTCAATGAACGCCACCTTTAGCGTGACGTCCACGTGTTCGGCTTGTGCAGCCTTTGCGCCATGATTGGACTTAGGAACGAAATAGCTCATCAGTACATTCCTCCCTGCCAGTGATGGAAAAATACTGGCCACCAGACACTGATCCCGGTGGCCAGCCAAACTCCTATCTATTGCGATTGTGTTTGCAGAGTCGCCCGGATTTTTCGGCGTGCCTTGACCGTCGAGTAGACAAGCCAAAGGGCCAGCGCAAAAATGGCGTAGATGAACGTGGCGCTGATCGGACGGCTAAAGAAGACGCCCATATCACCGCGCGATAACAGCAATGCTCGCCGGAAGTTCTCTTCAACCATCGGTCCCAGAACGAAACCCAACAGCAAGGGCGCAGGCGAAAATCGTAACTTCAGGAACAGGTAACCGACGATGCCGAGGATAAGGACCAGCACGACGTCAAACAGGCTGTTATTGGTGCTGTACACGCCAACGCAAACAAAGAAGAGTGCCGATGGAAACAGGTACTTGTAGGGCACGCGCAAGAGCTTTGCCCACATGCCAATAAGCGGCAGGTTCAGCAGCACCAACAAGAAGTTGCCGATCCAGAAGCTGGCAATCAGGCCCCAGAAAATGTCGGCGTGTTCGGTGACCATCTGCGGGCCGGGCTGGATGCCGTGGATGATCAAGGCGCCCAGCATCAGTGCCATGACCGAATCCCCAGGAATGCCAAGGCTCATCGTTGGAATGAAGCTGGTCTGCGCCGCCGAGTTATTGGCAGACTCCGGGCCCGCCACGCCTTCGATTGCACCATTGCCGAAGCGTTCTGGTGTCTTGGAGACACGCTTTTCAACCGCGTAGGACATGAACGACGCGATGGTGGCTCCGGTGCCAGGCAGAATGCCCAGAATAGAACCGATCAAGCTTCCCCGCGCAATGGGAGCGATGGACTTTTTGATGTCGCCGGGTTCTGGTTTGACTGACATGCGCTTTGAACCGTTGTCGACCACCGTCGCCTTGCCGATCCGGTTCACGTTGGCGAAGAAGTCGGCCAGGCCAAACAATCCCATTGCCAGTGCAACCAGTTGAACACCGTCGCTCAGCTCCAGCACTCCGAATGCAAAGCGGATCGTCCCGGTATTCACATCAGTACCGACCACGCCCAGCAGCAAACCCAGGAATACCATCGCAACCCCCTTGATTGCGGATCCCTTGGCCAAGGTGGCTCCAGCAAACAAGCCCAGCATCATCATCGAGAAGTACTCGGCGGGTCCAAAGAGGAAGGCGACTTCCACCAGGATCGGCGAGAACAGGATCATGATCAGGATGCCTACGCAGGCACCGATGAACGATGACATCACCAGCATGAATAGCGCGGAACCGGACTTGCCCTGTTTGGCTAGTGGGTTGCCGTCAAGGCAGGTGACAGCGTGCGAAGGGGTGCCCGGCAGATTGAGCAGGATGCAGGTAATCCCACCGCCGTATTGCGCGCCGTAGTAAATGCCGGCGAGCATCATAAGCGCCGCTGTCGGCGTCATGGTGTAGGTGAGAGGCAACAAGATCGAGATGGCGGCCAGCACACCCATGCCGGGCAACACCCCGATCAAGTTGCCCATGAACACGCCGAAGAACGACCAAGCCAAATTTTCCCATTGAAAGGCAACGGAAAAGCCATGCATTACGTTGGATAGAAGTTCCATGGTTCAACCCCACCGAAACATCGGAAACTGGAGCTGCAAGCCCCATGAGAAGACGATCGCTCCGAACACCGTAATGGCAGCGGCGAGCACCATTGCGGATCGCCACGTATTTGACGTGTCACCCATCGCAGAGATGAACACTAGTGCGAACGTGGCGGGCACGAATCCTAAAAAATGCCCCACGACGATAAATGCGCCGATGCCAGTGGCAATGCACGCCATGCCGCGTAGGCGGTCAGTCCGTGTGGGCTGAGATGGGTCGTCAATTGCTTCTTTCGATTCGAGCATTTCGTCTGCATCTGGACTGAGTGGGATCAGAACGCCCAGCGCAACGAGAAAACAACCAAGTACCATCGGGAAGTACCCCGGCCCCATTCGGGCCAGCTCGCCTACGGCATAGGTGTTGGCCTCCATGATTGTCAACGCGCCACAGAGCGCAATAAGCGCTCCTCCCCACAAATCGCGTTTTATCGCCAATAGTTTGCTGCGCATGTTTTCCCCTCATTGGAGTGATTTTTTATCGGCCGATTACCGGCTCGCTCGGAAAATGAGTAGGCACTTTATGGTCAGGCGCTTGCATTTTGCTTTCAGCGCTCTACGGCAAAACATGGCGAATTGGCGAGTTTGAGTTTGGGATGAGGTGGGTGTTTGGTGGGGTGAACGCGCGCACAGGTCAATGTTCACAAACGTGAACATACGACTGGCATTCTTGCGTAGGCCAAGGGTCATGAGAAAGAGATGGCACGTTATTTGCCCGCCACGGTGGGGCTTTCCAAACGTTGCATTTTTTCTGTGGCAAAGGAGGGGATCGAAGCACAGGCATAATCCCCTTCTTTTGCAGGTTATTTCCTCATGTTCCGCCGTCTCGGCCGCCTGCCACTGACCGTCAGAATTCCATTTGGCGTGGCTATCCTGTTCTTCGGTGTTTCGACAGTGCTGATCTCTCTGTCGCTGCATGGCTTGTCACGTCAGTTTGAACGGCAGGTTGCCGATCTGGGGCAGGTCTATCTTGACGGACTCTCCGCGGCCGTGCTGCCAGCGGTGCGCAATAACAATCGTGCGCAGATGCAAGAGGTCTTGAATCGGGCGCTAGACACACAGGTGGGAATTGTCGATCGAACGCTGGCCATTCTGGATTCAAACGGGCATCGGGTTGCATACGTTGCGCGTTACCCAGAAGTGGAAGACATTCCACTAGAGCCGCAATTGGCGCTCAGACACAGTGGCACCTATCTAAACGAAATGTCGCACGGCGTTTGGACATGGCGATTGCTGGACGAGAAAGAACCCTCTCTCGGCACTGTGGTCGCTAATCTGGACGTCAGTGATTTCATATCGCAGCGCCGTCTGCTGGCCATAGAACTGATGATGGCGGGGCTGCTTGTGAGCCTGATTGGCGCGGGCCTGGGCTTTCTGTTGGCACGTCGTCTGCAACAACCCATCATTAAACTGACGCAACAACTGCGAGTGGCCGCGAAGCGTCAGGATCCGCAGCCGCTAGATTTTCCGATTGCGGCCGCGGGCGATACTGAGTTGACCGACCTGCTTGAGGCCTACAACTGGATGGTGGAGAGTGTGCAAGAACGCGAGGCGCTGGCACGTCGGCACGACCGCCTGGAACGCGCTGCGTTGCTGGGGCGGATGTCGGCGGCTTTGGCGCACGAGGTCCGCAATCCATTGGGCGGTATGCAGACCGCCTTGCAGACACTGCGGCAGTATGGAGATCAGGAGCAGGCACGTCTGGCCGCTATTGATTTCATTGATCGCGGTGTGCAGGCGCTGCGCAGCGTCGTAGACGCCAGCTTGAAAACGTTTCGACCGGACGAGCAGTCGTCTCCTCTGCGGCAAGAGGATATTAACGATGTCGAACTGCTTATCCGTTCCGAAGCCAAGCGTAGGAACGTAAGTCTGGATTTTCAGAATGACTGGCCCTCTCACGAGTTGCCGTTACCTTCGGTTCCTGTGCGTCAGATCCTGCTGAATCTTGTGCTTAATGCCATCGCGGCATCGCCACCGCGCGGCACCATTCGGGTGACAAGTCATAGCGTTGGCAAGCAACTCGTGATGTGCGTCGGAGATCAGGGTGCAGGCTTGCCGGATACGGCGAGGGCCATTCTTATGCACCGTAGCGACGAATACACCGACGGCATAGGCTTGGGAATTGTGCGAGACCTGGTGCGCGGATTGGGTGGTGCTATCGGTATCGCGGATGAACCGGGTCCGGGCACCATGGTTATCGTAAGCCTGCCATACGCCGACTCAGGGAAAGACGCATGAATTATGTGGACGTACTGTTAATCGAAGATGACCGAGTGCTCGGAGGCGCGATGCGTCAACGGCTGAAACTTGAAGGCTTCTCCGTGACATGGGTTGAAAATTGTGCGCAAGCCATCGAAGCTTTTCGCAGAACGCGACTGCGGCCCGCTTTTTTGCTTGCAGATATACGTCTGCCGGACGGCTCGGGGGAAGATCTCTATCGCAGCATCATTCCCTACGTTGCGCGTACGACCATTGTCTTTGCAACGGCATATGGAGAACTATCCCAAGCCGTGAGGCTGGTTGCTGCAGGTGCCAGTGATTATTTGACAAAACCCTATGACGTCGACGCGTTGATTTCCAGGATTCGCGCAGCCGTTGCATCCTTTGATGGCGTAGAGGCGGAAAACCTGGATCCGGAAAATCCGTTCCTGATCAGCGAAGCAACGAGCCGCAGCGCGATCGAGGTCCAAAGATTGGCAGGCCAGGTGTTGACCGTGTTGCTGCAAGGTGAGACGGGTGTGGGCAAAGAGCTGACGGCGCGTTTCATGCACGCTCACTCATCGCATTCTAAAGGTCCGTTTGTCGCGGTTAGCTGCGCAAGCCTGTCTGAAGATCTTGCTGAAATCCTGTTGTTCGGCCATAAGCGGGGCGCGTTCACTGGCGCTCGCGATGCACAGCGCGGCTTGATCGAACAGGCCGATGGCGGAACACTTTTTCTGGATGGCATCGACGAACTCGGCACGAAAGCGCAAGCTGTGCTGTTGCGAGTCTTGGAAGATAAGATATACCGACCCCTGGGCGACATCGCAACGCGTCAGGCCAACTGCCGTTTTATGGTCAGTAGCAATATAGATTTGGTGGCAGCTATCGCCAGCAAGACGTTTCGTGCCGATCTCTACTATCGCTTGGCGGTGGGGCATTTACACCTGCCCGCGTTGCGTGATCGGTGGCAAGATATCTTGCCCCTGGCCCAGAAATTCCTGAATGACTGGCGGATCACGGTGCCAACGCAAGAGGTTAGAGCATTCTCGGTGCGCGCACAGGAAGCACTGCTCACACACAAGTGGCCTGGCAATATCCGAGAGCTGAAAAATCGGATTGCTCGCGCCGCCGTGATTGCGGACGCTGCCACCATCGAGGAGCGGGACCTATTCCCAGAAGGTGGGCTGGGCGAACAAGAGATTATTGATCTGACTTCCGTGCGCGCCGAAGCTGAGTTACGTTCGATTGAGCAAGCTATCGCCGTATCTGGCGGCCAACTCGGCCTCGCTGCCAAGAAACTGGGCATTTCGCGCACGACCTTATGGAAGAGGTTGCGCAGAAGTTAAGTCGAGGGATGAGTGCCACGCTCGCTCAGCACGCGACCCGGGCTCCTGAGTCCCGCCTTCGCTGATACGTGCACGGGATGAACGGCCGTACGTGCTTGTTCCAGCGAGAGAACTGCCCGTCTACATACACCGCCATCGTTCGTCAAAGCGGTCTCTTTAAAACGAACTCGACTTACCGCTTAATGTACGCGCCGCTGAAATGGCCAGCGAGCTGAAACGTTGCGTGAACGTCTCCGGTTCCCATTCCGTCAGCAGGCCCGAAATATGAATCGCGGCGATAGGGCGCTTTTCATGGTCAACCACGGCAGCGGCTAACACGATTTCCCCAATCAAATTCTCCTGCAACGACAAGGAAAAGCCTTCCTGGCGCGCCTGGCGCACCCTTGCCCGGATGAGTTCCGGGTCGGTGAGGGTGTATGGCGTGAACGCTTTTAGTTCTGATCGCTCAAGAATATCGTCGACCTGCGCATCGGGCAGGTGAGACATGATGGCGCGTCCTCCGGAGGAACTGAAGGTGGGCATGCGTCGTCCGACCAGCGTGGCGAAGAAGGTCTGTCTTTTTGTCTGGCGTCGCAGTGCATAAACGATGGTCAGGTCATCGAAAAGACTCAAGTCCGCACGCTCGCCACACTCTTGCTGCAGCTCGACCAGCACTGGCGTGGCGCGTTCCAGGAGGGGGCTACCGCGCAGGTAATCGAACGTGCGATCCAGAATCTTCTTGCCAAGCACATACCCGCGATGGTTGTTGCCGCGCTCCAAATAGCCGAGTGCCACCAGCGTGTGCAGCAAGCGCTGCGTTGAGCTGCGGTCCAGGCCTGAGAGTTCAACGATCTCGTTGAGGCTGAGCGGCCCCGGGCGTTTCGAAAACGTCTCCAGAATGCCGAACCCTTTGGCCAGCGACTGAATGAATCGGGTGTCTACGCTGCTCATTTTTCTTCTCTCCTGCTTCTTGTTTTCTATCCGACGCAGATGACATGCATGCCTGCGGCGTTCGTGATGAGTTGGCGAATGGTAATGCGCCGCCACTGTAGCGATTTTTCGTGCGCGGCGGGGTCGCTGTTACGGAAATAAAGCGTGCGGGAAAAGGGCATGCAAGTAGCCGGTAAGGGTAAATACCCGGTCAAAAATCCTTGCTTCATCATTTTAATGACACCTATCATTATTCTATTCAATCCTTAAGTATTGCAGGTCGATACTTAAGGAGTTCGAAGAGGTGGCGAATGAACGCCGCATGCATACAAGGGAAGCCCTGATGGACAGTCAACCGATGCGCGTGGAAATGGCCCGCATTGAATCTGCCGTGAGCGAACTGCGGCAGTACATGATCGACACGCTGGCAGGTTTCGTGCAGTGCCCAAGCTTGCCTGGCCAGGAGATCTGCGCCGCAGAATTTTTGGAAGCCGAGCTTGAGAAGCTGGGTCTGACCAGCGAGCGCATTGCATTGCGCACGGAAGAACTGAAAGACCTGCCGCTCTATTCACCTGCCTGCTGCCCGGATGGTGGTCGCTACAACATTCTGGCGCGTCATGAACCCCGTGCCTCGGGTGGCCGCTCGGTTCTGTTTAACGGTCACCTGGATGTTGTGCCCACCGGGCCGCACGAGTTGTGGGACGAGTCCCCATTTGCGGGTTCGCTGCATGATGGCTGGATCTACGGCCGTGGGTCGGGCGACATGAAGGCTGGCATCGTTTGCGCGCTTGCTGCCTTCAAGGCGCTGAAGGCTCTGGGCGTGCAGCCTGCGGGAGCGGTAGGGTTCAACGGGGTGTTAGAAGAAGAAAACACTGGCAATGGAACCCTGGCGACCATTTCGGCGCTCAAGAGCGCTATTGGTGCGGCCAAACTCGCGGCTTTTGATGCGGTGGTCATTCCCGAGCCGACTCATGAGCGCATGATGAGCGCGCAATTAGGTGTGTTCTGGATGTACGTGGACATCGTGGGCAAGCCTGCGCATGCGGCTTACATGACCACGGGTGTGAATCCCGTCGAGGCTGGTTTGCGCATGCTTGAGGCCATGAAGAGCCTGGAGCGTGAGTGGAATTTGCCGGAGAACCGTCACCCGGCGTATCGCGAGCATGCGCAACCTATCAATTTCAATCTTGGTCAGATTCACGCCGGGGATTGGAATTCGTCGGTTCCCAGTGTTTGCACGCTCGGCATGCGCATTGCTTGCTACCCCGATATGTCCATTGAAGAAGCTAAACGCCTGGTCTGCGAGCGTCTGGCTGCCGTCGAGGCAGAATTGGGCGACACCGGCGTCAAGATGACCGTGCGCTATGAAGGCTTTCACGCGCCCGGTTGCGAATACGACCTGAGTGTTCCCGCGATGCAATTGTTGGCAGACGCACATTTGCGCGTAACAGGAGATGCCCCCGAACCCGTCGCCTTGACGGCTACCACTGACGGGCGCCACTTCCGCTTGCTCATGGACGTTCCCGTGACGTGCTATGGCCCCGTCTCGCGTGATGTGCATGGCTTTAACGAATGCGTTTCGCTGGAAAGCATGCTCCGAGTGACCGCGTCGCTCGCGTTGTTCATGCACGACTGGTGTGGCGTCGAACCTCTCGCGGCCTGAAGCCCGGCCATTTCCTAATTCTCTTTTGGAATCCTCACGATGATTCGCAATCAAGCTCGACGTGTGCTGCTCAAATGCTCTATGGCCGCCGCGTTGGTGATGGTGGCCCCTTTTGCCATGGCAGCTGATCCTGCGCCAGAGTACGGTGGTGTGCTGACCGCCATATTGCATCCCGAGCCACCTAGCCTGAACGTTGCCGTTCAGCAGGTGGCAGGCACGCAACTGGTCGCCGGCAAAATTTTCGAAAGCCTGCTGACCTATTCGTTTGATTTGAAACCGCAGCCGGGGCTGGCCAAGTCATGGGACGTCTCCGACGATCATCTGACCTACACCTTCCACCTGCAGCCCAACGTGACTTGGCACGACGGCAAGCCCTTCTCGGCTGACGATGTGGTCTTCTCGTATGTGAAGGTGTTGGCCAATACGCCGCGCACCCGCGCGTTGATGGCAAATGTGCAGGAAGTGAGCGCGCCGGATGCCAACACGGTGGTGTTCAAGTTGAAGGCGCCCTATGCCGCCTTCTTGTACGCCTTTGACATCGGCGGCGGCGCGATCTTGCCAAAGCATTTGTACGACACCGACGTGCCGATTGCTCAGAACGCGGCCAACAACGCGCCGATCGGCACGGGCCCATTCAAGTTCAAGCGCTGGGAGCGTGGTTCTTACATTGAACTGGTTAAAAATGAGCATTACTGGAAGGAGGGGCGTCCCTACCTGGACGGCATCACCTACCGCGTCATTCCCGATTCCGCGTCACGTCGATTAGCACTGGAGCAGGGCACGGTGCTGCAAGCGTGGCTGCAAGATTTGGAACCAGCCGATATCCCGCGCGTGGCCAAATTACCCAATATTGAGCGTGTGACCAAGGGCTATGAATACTGGTCCACGATGCAGTGGATTGAACTGAATGGTGGCCGTGCACCGTTTTCAGACAAGCGTTTCCGTCAAGCTTTGATGTATGGCATCAACCGGGAATTCATTGCCGACAAGATTATGTTCGGCACAGGCACCGTGGCCACGGGGCCCATTCATCACAACACCCGCTTTTACGACGCCAACGTCAAGAAGTATCCCTATGACCCCAAGCAAGCGATAGCGTTGCTGGATGAAATGGGGTTAAAGCCAGACGCCAAGGGTATCCGAGCCACAGTGAATCTGATTCCGCTGCCATATGGCGAGATGCCGCGTCGCGTTGCGGAGTACATCAAGCAGAACTTGTCCAAAGTTGGCATCGCCGTCAATCTGGAAAGCACCGACGTGGGCGGCTGGACCTCGCGCGTGGGCAACTGGGATTTCGATATGGCCGGCAATGGCGTATTCCAGTATGGCGACCCAGCCATTGGCGTGTCACGTACGTACTTGGGCAGCAATATCCGCAAGGGTCTGATGTTCAGCAACACCTCGCAGTACAACAACCCGAAGGTGGATGAACTCTTCAATCTGGCAGCCACGGCCGCTACCGACGAGGAGCGTCAGAAGCTCTATTCTCAGGTTCAGCAGATTTTGGTGGAAGACGTGCCGGTCCTGTGGTTGGCTGACACCAACTACTCCACGCTTCTGAACAAGCGCGTGCACAACGCCATCACCACTGGCCTGGGCGCTGTGGACACCTATAGCGATGCGTGGTTGTCCAAAGAATGAAAAAGATCGGCGCTTTCCTGGCGAATCGTGTGGTCAAAAGCATTCTGGTCCTGCTGATGATCGCCTTGTTCAACTTTTTTCTGGTCAGGGCGGCGCCGGGGGATCCGGCTGAGATTCTGGCTGGCCAGTCCGGTGCGGCCGATGCCCAGTACATCGAAAAACTGCGACAGGAATTCGGGTTGGACCGCCCGATGATTGTGCAGTTGGGCGAATACCTGAAAAACGTTGCCACGTTCAATCTTGGGTATTCCTACCGGCAGCAAACGTCAGTATCTTCGCTGATCCTGTCGCACTTGCCAGCGACGCTGGTCCTCACGCTTTCGGCATTCGCTTTTGCGCTTCTGGCAGGCATAAGTTTGGGTACGCAGGCAGCGCTTCGGGTGGGTAAGTGGGGCGACACGGTCATCACCACCTTATCCATGCTGGCCTATGCCACACCCTTGTTTTGGGTGGGTCTCATGCTGGTGCTCATCTTCTCCGTGCAACTGGAGTGGCTGCCAGCCTTTGGCTATGAAAGCGTGGGTGCCAATCTGTCCGGATTTGCACGTTTTCTTGATGTAGCCAAGCACCTGCTGCTGCCCGCACTGACGCTCGGCATGTTCTATATGGCGGTCTATGCCCGGCTGACACGGGCCTCCATTCTGGAGATCAGTCAGCTGGATTTTGTGAAGACTGCCCGCGCGAAGGGTTTGTCAGAGCGTGTGGTTATCACCCGTCATGTGCTGCGCAACGCCTTACTGCCCGTTATTACCTACGCTGGCATTCAGGCAGGGGGGCTGATCGGCGGCTCCTTGCTGGTCGAAACGGTTTTCGCGTGGCCTGGCATCGGTCGTTTGGCATTCGATGCGCTGATTCAGCGTGACTACAGCGTGCTGCTGGGCGTCTTCTTCGTGGCCTCATTGATCGTGGTCGTCGTCAATCTGATCACCGACATCCTGTACACGGTGGCCGACCCCCGGATCGAGCTCAAATGAAATCCTTCTTCCTTGCTTTTTGCCGCAATAAAGGCGGCGTCGCCGGCCTTTTGGTCCTGGCTTGCGTGGCGCTTCTGGCACTCACCGCCAATTGGCTCTTTCCCAATGATCCGTGGGACATCATCAATGGGCCCTTTATGCCGCCGCTGAGCGATGACGCGCTGTTAGGCACTGACACACTTGGGCGGGACATCGCAACCGGCATTGCTTACGGCGCACGTATCACGCTAATGCTGGCCGCGGTGTCCACGGCGGTTTCAATTTTGCTGGGTATCACCGTGGGGGCTATTGCCGGGTTTTACGGTGGCAAGATCGATCAAGCGGTGGTGGGCTTTATCGAGCTGTTCCAGACCATTCCCAGTTTTTTTCTGGCGGTGGTGCTGGTCGCAATTCTGACACCCAGCATGGGCACGGTCATCTTCGCTATTGCCGTGGTGTCCTGGCCGCCACTTGCACGTCTGGTGCGTGCCGAGTTCATGAGTCTGAAACATCGCGAATTCGTACAGGCCGCCATGCTTAGCGGTCAGTCGAATACACGCATTATCCTCACGCAAATTTTGCCCAATAGTTTGTCGCCGGTCATTGTGTCGGGTTCCTTGATGATCGCCAGCGCCATTTTGCTGGAGTCTGCACTGAGCTTTCTGGGCTTGGGTGACCCTAACGCCATGACCTGGGGTTACATCATCGGCGCCTCACGCAGCGTGTTGCGCGATGCATGGTGGATGAGTGTGTTTCCTGGGGTCGCCATCTTGTTGACGGTGCTGTCGCTGAACCTGATTGGCGAAGCGCTGAACGATGCCCTCAACCCTAAACTCGCCCGCAAGAGAGCCACCTGATGACTGCATTGCTTGAAATTCGAGACGTGTGCGTCTCAGTGCTCCAGGACGGGCCGTCGGCGCAGGTCGTCAAGAACGTCTCCTACACCGTCAACAGCAACGAGATTTTGTGCGTGGTGGGCGAATCCGGGTCCGGCAAGTCGGTGACGGCGCATGCCATCATGGGCTTGTTGCCGGATGATCAATTGCGCGTGACGCAAGGGCAGATTCTCTATCGTGATCGCAACATTGTGGGATTGCCACTGACAGAGTGGTACAAGCTGCGCGGAAAGTCATTTGGCATGGTGTTTCAAGAGCCAATGACAGCGCTCAACCCCATCATGCGCATCGGGCGTCAAGTTGATGAGGTGTTGGAACGCCATACGACTATGAGTAACGCTGAGCGTCGGGAGCGCGTCCTGGCGCTGTTTGGCGATGTCTTGCTTCCCAATCCTGAAGCCATCTATGACGCTTACCCGTTTCAACTATCAGGCGGACAGCGTCAACGCGTTGTCATCGCCATGGCGTTGGCGCTTGAACCCGATGTGCTGATTGCAGACGAGCCCACTACTGCGCTGGATGTGACGACGCAGGCGCAGATTTTGTCGCTGATCAAAGACATTCAACAGCGCATGGGCATTGGCGTCATCTTCATCACGCATGACTTCGGCGTCGTGGCGGAAATTGCTGACCGAATCGTGGTGATGCGTAAGGGTGAAGTCGTTGAGACCGGCAGCGCCGATGAAATCCTCAACCGTCCGCAGCACCCCTATACCCGGCAGTTGATCGCCGCCGTGCCGCACAAGCCCTTGGGGAAGGCATTGGCGCCCGCCACACCACCGCTCATGGTTGTGCAGTCATTGCGTAAAACCTTCGGAGGGCAGGGCGGGCGACGAGTTGACGCCCTGAAAGATATTTCCCTCACCATTCATCAGGGTGAAACGCTGGGGCTGGTCGGCGAGTCCGGTTCGGGCAAGTCCACGCTTGGACGCGCTCTCATTGGGCTGATTCAGCCTGACAGCGGCAGCGTCAAGATGCAGGGCAAGGAAATGGTGGGACTCACTGCCAGTCAGTTGCGCCCCTTGCGTCGACAGATTCAGATGGTCTTCCAGGATCCGTACGCGTCGTTGAATCCGCGTCATCGCATTGCAGATGCTATTGCGCAAGGTCCCATTGCTTATGGTGAGAACCGTAGCGTCGCCATGCGTCAGGCGCGCGAACTCCTGGAATTGGTCGGGCTGGGCGGAGATGCCGGTGACCGTTATCCGCATCAATTCTCTGGGGGGCAGCGGCAACGGGTGGGTATCGCTCGCGCCTTGGCACTTAAGCCTCGTTTGCTGGTAGCTGATGAGGCGGTTTCGGCGCTGGATGTGTCTATTCAGGCGCAGGTATTGGCGCTGTTGAAAACCATCAGCAGCCAGTTCGATTTGGCGGTGCTGTTCATCACCCATGACTTGCGCGTTGCTGCGCAAATCTGCGACCGCATCGCCGTGATGCGCCAAGGTGAATTGGTAGAACTGAACCGGGCCTCAGATATTTTTTATCATCCCCAACATGAATACACACGCCGCCTGATCCATTCAATTCCAGGGCAAGGCTGGAATAAGCCTGATCTGACTGTGTCTTCAGAATTATCTACAAGGAGTGTGCAGCATGCGTAGTACCGAGTATGAAGCGCTCGACGGCCTGGCGATGGCAGGCTTGCTCGCCAAAGGCGACGTCAGCCCTCAGGCGTTGATGAAATGCGCGGTGGAATTGGCACGGGAACGCGCTCCGGCGCTCAACGCGCTTTGCTATGAGCAATTCGACGCGTCCATTGCATTGGCAGGCGAATGGCGTCAGCGCGGCGTCTTCGGAGGCATTCCCTTTTTGCTCAAAGACTCCGGACTGGCATCGACACGTTTTGCGTCGAGCATTGGCTCACGCTTGCTCAACGACACCACATACGCACGCAACGCCACGTTGACAGATCGCTTTGAGCAAGCTGGGTTGATCACCTTTGCACGCAGCACGGTGCCTGAATTTTGCATGGCACCGACCACCGAGGCTGCGCGCAATGAGGGTCCGACGCGCAACCCTTGGGATCTGACGCGTTCGGCAGGAGGTTCAAGCGGTGGCGCTGCCGCGGCTGTAGCCGCCGGTATCGTTCCGATCGCACATGGCAGTGATGGTGGCGGCTCCATCCGTATTCCCGCCGCATGCTGTGGTGTCTACGGCCTGAAGGCCTCCCGCGGACGAGTGCCGATGGGGCCATTCCGCGGAGAAGGTTGGGGTGGCATGGCCACTGACGGCGTATTGAGCCGAAGTGTGCGCGATACCGCTGCCGTGCTGGATGCCGTGGCCGGCTATGAGCCAGGTGCACCCTATGCGTCGCCGCCCAGTACCGGTTCGTATTTGTTGGCACTTGATCAGAAGCCCGCACGGCCATTGCGTATTGCAGTCTGGCGGGAAGCCTGGAACAACATTGCGGTAGCACCCGAGTGTCTGCAAGCGCTGGAACATAGCATTGCCTTGTGTCGTGAGCTCGGTCACGAAGTCATCGACTCGAAACCACCCGAGGTCGACTATTCGGCATTCGTGCGCGCGCACGCCGTCATCCTGGCGAGCAACATTGTGCTGTCGGTCGATACCCGGCTGGGATTAACCGGCAAAACGCTGCAGGACGACGACCTCGAACCTGTCATGCGCTCGGGCTACGAATTGGGAAAAACGCTGAGCGCGGCAGAGTACGTGTCCGGCGTGAATCGGTTTCATGCACTCGGCCGAGCGCTGGACACCTACATGGAGGACATCGACGTCATACTTACGCCTACCCTGACTCAGCTACCGCCCAAGCTGGGCGAATTGTCAGTGCGTCAGGGGTCGTTTATGGCATTTCGGGAGAAGGTGTCGCACTACGGCACGTTCACAGCCATCTTCAATGCCTCAGGACAACCGGCTGCCAGCGTGCCGTTGTGGTGGACACCCGAAGGCGTCCCGGTGGCCACCCAATTAGTCGGCCGCTTTGGGCGTGAGGACATCCTGCTGCAGTTGTCCGCGCAATTAGAACGCCTCGATCCTTGGGGTGCACGTCGGCCTTGAGTCTACTGCCTGGCGCCTCGGCGCCAGGTGGCAAGGTCCAAGCTCCTGCCCGTCACATCTTGCCCAATTAAATTGCCGCTTGATTGTGACGGCCTGCGGGGCGACAATTCATCGCCTGCTTTTTGTCGTTCGTCGCTTGCTGTGGCGTACTTTCCTCTTGCGTGCATTGCTGGCAGCGCATGTACGACGAAAATTTGTGAATATGAAGCCGATCTACCGCAGGACTACCAGTGACGCCCGCAAGCCTGCGTGGCCAGAATGCCTGACACGCGTTGCACGAGCCGCCATGATTTCCGCGGGCCTTGCATTGTTGGCAGCCTGTTCCTCTCCCGTTCAATTGATGCCAACGCCCGTGAAATTCACGACAGGCCACATCGATCCGTTCGAAAAGAGTGCAGAAAAAGAAGACAGCACTTCCATCCCGCTGCTTTACGCCACGAATCGAGCCGTGTTTCTTGAATCACGTCAGCCGTTCTATTCCATCTTCCCCAGCGACACCTTGCGATTGGGTGTGGCGCAAGTGCAGATTGGCGATGGCACGCTTGACTGGGAGCAACTGCGCGCCCTTTCCACCTCGGCGAGTGAGCGAGGGCGTCCCGTACTCAGCCTCGAAAGCATGTATGAATTGGTGGCGCTCACCCCGCAAGCCGATGTGGCAACTTCGCCCGAGGCGCAGGCCTACTTCGCCACTATTAACCATGCCTTGTCGCTTACCGAGCACCGAGACCTGATTATCTACGTGCACGGATTCAATAACGCCGTGTGGCGGGGTACGGCGCAGGCGGCTCAGTTCCATCACTTCACGGGTCGTCAGGCCGTCGTCCTTGCCTTTTTGTGGCCCTCAGCGGGTAGCCTGCTGTCGTATGCCACCGACGTGAGTAGCGCGCGTGCCTCAGTGCCTGCATTTGCCCGCCTGATTGAACTGTTGGCTAAGAACACCAATGCTGAGCACATCAATGTGCTCGCATTCAGCGCCGGTGCCCGCATCGCCAGTGAAGGCTTGGCGTCTCTCTCACAACCCAAAGACGGCGAGACCCGCGAGGCGTTGCGCGCACGCCTACGCTTGGGGCAGATCTACTACGCCGCGCCAGATGAGGATACCTACCGATTCGTTACCGACTTGCGTCAGTACCTTGATTTGACTGAGCGCGTCAGCGTGGGCGCGAACCTGAATGATCGGGCTTTAAGGTTCGCGGCACGTCACCAGCGTGCCTCCAGAGCAGGGCGGCCAGATGCGGACGACCTGACGCAGGAACAAATTGAATTCGTGAACTCCGCGACCCGAAATTCGAACTTCGACATCATTCGAGCCGATTCGCGCGAGATTCCTGGCATGAGCAGCCGCGCGCATAGTTTCTGGTTCGGCAACGCTTGGGTCAGCAGCGATATGCTTATGCAGTTTTTATGGCATAAATCGCCCAAAGAACGTGGCCTGCAGGAACGCACTACCTCAGACGGACTGCGTTTCTGGACTTTTCCCCCAGACTACGAAAAGCGCGTAGCAGACGTATTGCGCAAGCGCTGATGATCAAAGAACTAACGCCCCAGATTCGCATTGCGCATCTGGGGCGTTTGACGTCAGGGCCCCGACGGCCAGACCCTGAGATGATCGATATTACTCAGGAGTCCGCCACGGCGGTGTTTCAAATGCACTGCGTAGAACATTGAGAAACCCTGCGGTGCGGGCCGAGCGCTCTTGACGCGATTTCACCAATGCGACGACGTCGGCGTCGGGTAACTGCCATTCGGTTAGCAGGGGCACCAGGCTGCGCGTCTTCAAATGGGGCGCTACGTCCCACTCAGAGCGCACCACAATGCCGTGCCCGGCCAAAGCCCAATCCAGGGCGGTACCGCCCGCGTTGCACGAGAGCACGGGCGCAACACGGATAGGCAAGGCCGGTCCGTCTGCACGCTTGAAGCGCCACAACGTGACATCCTCATCGTTCTCGCGCAGCGCAATGCAATCGTGGTTGCGCAGGTCTTCGGGATTGGCGGGCGCGCCTCGTCGGCTGAGGTACGCCGGCGACGCGCAAAGCACCCTTCGGTTCGGCGCCAACGGGTAGCCCACAAGGCTCGAGTCACGCAGCTCACCGATGTGGATCATGACGTCCCAACTATCGCTTGAGAGGCGAGGGGGGCCGTCAGAGAGCACCAGACTCGCGGTTATGTTTTCACTTTCCTCGCGAAAGGTGGCAATCAGCGGGGCCACGTATCGCTGGCCAAACCCAAGGGGCGCCACGATACGCAGGTGCCCTGCCACGACGCCGCGTCGGCCGCTCAACTCGTCGGCCAAATCACTGAG
>JBEBWV010000035.1:0-45654 GCA_040391965.1 Achromobacter deleyi
GCGGAAGGCCTGGCCTATCGCATTACCCGTGGCGAAGTGCCGGAAGTGCTGCAAGCCGCGCAAGTGTATGCGCTGGATATGGGCGCCTTGCTGGCTGGCACGAAATATCGTGGCGACTTCGAACAACGTCTGAAAGGTGTGCTCAAGCAATTGCGCGCCAATCCCGACGCCATTTTGTTCATCGATGAAATTCATACGCTGATCGGAGCCGGCTCGGCCTCCGGTGGCACGCTCGATGCGTCCAATCTCCTCAAGCCTGCGCTTTCTTCAGGCCAATTGAAGTGTATTGGCGCCACCACTTATACCGAGTATCGGGGTGTCTTCGAGAAAGACCACGCGCTGGCGCGCCGTTTCCAGAAAATTGATGTGCCAGAGCCCAGCATTGAGCAGACTGTGCAGATTCTGCGCGGGCTGAAGAGCCGTTTTGAAGAGCATCACAATGTGCGTTATTCGGCCGCTGCGCTGACTGCCGCCGCTGAATTGTCGGCCCGTTTTATTAATGACCGTCATTTGCCCGATAAGGCCATCGACGTCATCGATGAAGCTGGCGCCGCACAACGTCTGCTGCCGCGTTCGCGTCAGAAGAAAGTGATCGGCAAAGTGGACATCGAGAACATCGTGTCCAAAATTGCCCGCATTCCGCCGCAATCGGTGTCCAATGACGATCGTAGTAAATTGGCAACGCTTGATCGTGATCTGAAAACGGTTGTGTTTGGTCAGGACAAGGCCATCGAGGCATTGTCGGCAGCCATCAAAATGGCTCGCTCTGGTTTGGGTAAACCCGAAAAACCGATCGGCGCCTTCCTGTTCTCCGGCCCAACGGGCGTAGGTAAAACGGAAGTGGCTCGTCAGCTCGCCTTTACGCTTGGCGTAGAGTTGCTGCGCTTTGACATGTCCGAGTACATGGAACGTCATGCCGTATCGCGATTGATTGGCGCGCCGCCGGGGTATGTAGGTTTTGACCAGGGTGGCCTGCTGACCGAAGCGATCACCAAGCAGCCGCACTGCGTGCTGCTGCTTGATGAAATCGAGAAGGCGCACCCGGATGTGTTCAACATCTTGCTGCAAGTCATGGACCACGGAACGCTGACCGACAACAACGGACGCAAAGCTGATTTCCGCAACGTCATTCTCATCATGACGACGAACGCGGGTGCAGAAGTCTTGAATCGGCCCTCTATCGGCTTTTCGAACACTCGAGTCGTGGGTGACGAAATGGCAGAAATTCGCCGGATGTTCACGCCAGAGTTCCGCAACCGTCTGGATGCCATTATTCCGTTCGGATCGTTAGATCGCGAAGTGATCATGCGCGTGGTGGACAAGTTCCTGATGCAGTTGGAAGATCAACTGCATGAGCGTCGCGTCGAAGCCGTGTTCACCCCCGCCTTGCGCGACCACCTGGCCAAAGAAGGCTTTGATCCGCTCATGGGCGCGCGTCCTATGCAACGCCTGATCCAGGACACGATCCGTCGTGCACTGGCTGATGAGCTGTTATTTGGCAAGTTGGTCGATGGTGGCACGGTCACGGTGGACATCGGTGAGGACGGCAAGGTGACCCTCGATTTCGAGGATCACAAGCCCCGTGCTTCTGGTGCACCAGACAAGCAGGAAGTTGAACTGGTCGATTAACGTAAATGGCTCAAACGCCCAAACCGTTGATTGCCTGCGAAAACTGCGCGAGCATTTTTAGCAGGCATCAACTGGAACTTGGCGAGACTGCCAATTGCGCCCGCTGTGGCACCACGTTGTGGCGCTATAGCGGGCTTACTCTTTCCAATTGGCTGGCAATCGCCATCGCCGCACTCATTGTCTTTTGCATTGCCAACGCCTATCCGGTGGCGTCTATGGCGGTTCAAGGGATGACTCAACGCGCCTCCCTTATTGATGCCTTGAAAATCACCTGGACCCAAGGGCATTTCGCCGTTGCGATCATGACGGGCACGGCGGGTTTCATCATGCCGCTCATGCAGATATTGGTGCTGCTGTGGGTGTTGGGTCCCTTGTCGCGGGGGCAGGAGCCTGTCGCGTTTCGCGCCTCCATGCGTTTGCTCGGCCTGCTCAGGCCGTGGAGCATGGTGCCGGTGTTCTTGCTGGGCGTGCTGGTCGCCGTGGTGAAGCTGGCAGGCATGGCTGCCGTGGCACCGGGCATGGGTTTGGCTGCGTTTGGCGTGCTGACAGTATTGCTGACTATCTTGGGTCGATTGTCACCCCATGCCATTTGGCGCTATGCCGAAGACACTGGAGTGGTGCCTGTGCACGTGCCCGTCCGACAAGCGGATACGGTGCTCACCGGTTGCCATGTTTGCGGGCAGGTGCAGGCGATATCCAATACCGATCACCCGGAAAGCGCACATCAATGTGTTCGGTGTGATGCCGAAGTCCATTATCGCAAACCTGATCATCTGGCGCGTACCTGGGCATTGTTGCTGGCCGCTGTGGTCTTCTATATACCGGCTAATGTCTTGCCTGTGATGCAGGTGCGCTCTGTGCTGGGCGATAGCGCACACACGATTTTGGGCGGTGTGGTCGAGCTTTGGGGAATGGGTTCATGGGATATCGCACTGATCGTGTTTATTGCCAGTGTGGCGGTGCCTTTGACCAAGCTGTTTGCACTGATTGCGTTGCTCGTGGCGGATCAGCGGCGCAGCATTAACAACTTGCGGCCCCGCACGCGTTTGTACGAAATGGTCGAGTTTATTGGCCAATGGTCAATGCTTGATGTGTTTGTCGTTATATTGCTGGCTGCGTTGGCGGATTTTCAGGGTTTGATGGAAATCAGCGCGGGCTACGGAGCTGCTGCATTTGGCGTGGTGGTCATATTGACGATGCTTTCGGCGATGAGTTTTGATCCTCGCAAAAGTTGGGACGTCGCCCCGCCTGAAGTAGATACATCGCCAGAGTTAGATACCCCCCCAGCCAAGGATGCGGCGCGCATGACGCCTGTGTCCGGTGAGGCTTTGGGCTAAGCAATCCACAGGAAAAATTTAATGTCCGAACACGCTCCGGAATCTGGCGACGAGAAGTTCGCGGCTCCTTCTATCGCTCGCAAGAAGAAGAGCCGGATCTCCTGGATCTGGCTGGTGCCGATTGTGGCCGCCCTTATGGGTCTCTCGCTGGTGGTGCGCACCTGGATGGAGGCCGGGCCGGAAATCACAATTACCTTTGATACCGCTGAAGGACTGGAAGTTGGCAAGACACAGTTGCGCTTCAAAGATGTGAATATCGGCTCTGTGAAGGAAATTCGGTTTAATCAGGATCGCAGCAAAGTTGTTGTGCATGCCGATCTGGCAAAGGATGTGGCGAATCTGGCTCGGGAAGGTACGAATTTCTGGGTCGTGCGCCCGCGTCTGGATGTGAGCGGTGTGTCGGGCCTGAGCACCTTGTTGTCGGGTGCTTACATTGGGGTGGATGCGGCCAACGGCAATTTCAGCTCCAAATCTGCCAGCAAGTTTGAATTTGTGGGTCTGGAAACACCGCCCGCCGTGGCGCATGACCGACCAGGCAAGCGCTTCATGCTTAAAGCGGAGAACCTCGGTTCTCTGGATATCGGGTCACCGGTATATTTCCGTCGCATCAGCGTGGGTCGCGTGATTGGCTATGCCCTGGACAAGACGGGTTCGGCCGTTAACGTAGAAGTTTTTGTGGACGCGCCCAACGACCGTTTTGTGACAGAAGGCACCCGCTTTTGGAATGCGAGCGGCATAGACTTCAGCGTGAATGCAGAAGGACTGAAGGTGCGCACCCAATCGCTGTTATCAGTGGTGGTCGGCGGTGTGGCATTTGAACCCGTCTTGAGCCGCGATAACAAGATGGCGTCGGCTGACGCGCGTTTTGATCTCTATGCAACGGAAGCCGCCGCAAAATCCAATCCGGATGGCGAGGCCTTCCCGATTCGCATGCGCTTTGATCAATCCATTCGTGGTTTGGCGGTAGGAGCAGCGATCGACTTCAGCGGTATCACGTTGGGTAACGTGACGCAGATTACGCTGGACTTCGATCCGGTTTCCAAGCGCTTCTTCTCCATGGTGGACGCCACTCTGTATCCCGAACGCTTGGGACGCGTCTACGACGAAATGAAAAAGAGTGCCGAGGCAGATGGCGACATCGCAGGCGGCCGACTTCTGGGTGTAATGGTCAAGCATGGCTTGCGTGCCCAGTTGCGCACTGCAAACCTGCTTACAGGCCAACTCTATGTTGTGCTTGACGACTTCCCCAACGCGAAGCCAGTTGAATTTATGGCAACCGCGCCGGCCATGATTCCGACTGTGCCCGGCAATCTGGATCAATTGCAGCAGCAGATCTCCAATATCGTCGCCAAGATCGACAAGATCCCGTTTGACAAGATAGGCGACGACTTACGGACCACCTTGGCCAGTACGTCTAAGCTGATGGGGCGTCTGGACAAAGATCTTGCGCCGGAAGCCCAGGCGATGCTTCGTCAGGCCAGGCAGTCATTGGCTCAAGTGAATAACATGCTGGCGCCTGATTCGTCTTTGCCGGTTAACGCTGATCGCGCCATGCAGGAGCTAAGTCGTGCGGCCCGGTCGCTGCGAGCGTTGGCAGATTTCCTGCAGGACAACCCTGAGTCGTTGTTGCGCGGACGTGGTCCGGATCCGATCCCTGGTGTCAGCCCTTCGAAGAAGAAGTGAACTACATGAAAAATATGCGCCAGCGGTTCATCAATATTCGTCCGGTGTGGGCGGGTCTATTCGTGGCTGGGCTGTTAGGCGGCTGCGCATCGTCGCCCACGGTGCACTATTACAGCCTGCAATCACCTGCTCAGGCGCAAACGCCGTCAACGGCAGCAGCGCCTTTCATGATCGAGGTGTTACCGGTCACGATTCCAGTTCAGGCAGATCATCCTCAGTTGATGCTGCGCGGCGCTGATGGCGCTATTTTTGCCATGTATTCGGAGCGCTGGACGGCACCGCTATCTGATGAGATTCAGGCAGCGCTGTCGGTGGCATTGACGCGAGACTTGGGTGCACTGGACGTGCAGGCCATTCGGGCTCCCGCCGACGCACCTCTATGGCGAATTCAAGTGGACGTGCAGCGCTTTGACGCCGCTGATGCCGGCGACATAGTGGTAGATGCCACATGGCGTGTCCGTCCCCTGAATTTGAAAGGCGACACTTTTCTGTGCCGAAGCATTGTTCGCGTGCCAGCGGCTGAGGCTGGCGTACCAGCTGTCATCAGTGCGCAGCAACGCGCTGTGACCTTGCTGTCGGGCACCATTGCCTCCGTTATCAAGAGCGGGGGGCGGGCCGCACAGGCGAGTGATGATCAGGTGCAACTGCTTGGGTGCAACCCTTCCAAGGGGTAAACCCTTAAAGGTTAACCAGAATTTAAAATAGGTTGCAACTTCCTTAGTATACGGGTGTACCTCACTGTATCTGCTCGTGCCTGAACGGACTTCATCGTTCATGGGCGGCAGGCTCGTACTAAGGAAACGCTTTGGCAAGCAACGCTATTCCCCTTGGCACTACCGCTCAGCCTTCTGCACCCGTTCGCCGGGGCCGACTGCCCTTGGGGCGCTGGTTGCATCGCTCCTTTGTTGTGCTGATGTACTTCTTCATGCTGTGCCCACTCATCTTCGTGGTGTGGCTCAGCTTCTTCAAAGACGCCATTCTTTACTTTCCCCCATCGGGTTACACCCTCGATTGGTACGTCAAAGCGTGGGGGAACGATGCGTTCGCCAATGGTTTTCTCCTCAGCTTGCAAGTGGCCGTATTGGCGGCCGTGTGCGGTGTGGTCATGGGTGTTCTGGCTGCGCTCGGTATCTTTCGCTACCGCTTTGCGGGCAGTCGCACAGTCAATACCTTATTGCTTTCGCCGTTGCTGATCCCGGGCATTGTCGCGGGCATCGCCATCTACCTCTTCTATTTGCGCGCCGAGAATTTTTTCGACATGGATATCGTCGGAACCTTTGGTGGTTTGGTGATTGCCCACGTTTGCTTGACGATCCCCTGGACGGTGCGCCTGGTGTCCGCCAGCATGCAAGGACTGGACCCCTCTATTGAAGAGGCGGCGCGCAATCTGGGCGCGAATGGTCGTGTGGCGTTCTTGCGTATCACTTTGCCAATGCTGCGTCCGGCCATCGTGGCAGCTGCACTCTTTAGCTTTGTCGTCTCGTTCGAGAACCTGGAGTTGTCGCTGTCGCTGGTCGGCCCTGGGCATACGACCTTGCCCATCGCCATCATGCAATACCTCGAATTCAACCTGGACCCGACTATCGCCGCGGTGTCGTCGGTTCAGATCCTGCTGTTGGGCATCATCATGTTGGTGACCGACCGCTTTGTAAAACTCAGCCAGGTGGTTTAAAAAAAATGGCCAAAGTTTCCATCGAAAGACTAAAAAAACAATTCGGCAGCAGCACTGCTGTATCCGATTTTTCGCTTGAAATTGCAGACGGTGAATTAGTGGCCTTTCTGGGCCCGAGCGGTTGCGGCAAGACAACCACGTTGCGCATGATTGCGGGCTTTATTGCGCCCACCGAAGGCGTAATTCGTATTGGTGACACCGATGTGACCCAGTTGCCAGTGCATAAGCGCAATACGGGCATGGTGTTTCAACGCTATGCCTTGTTTCCCCATATGACCGTGGCCCAGAACGTGGCCTTTGGTCTGGAGATGCACAAAGTGCCGTCTTCCGAACGCGAAGCGAAGATTCGCAACGTGCTCGATATGGTCCGTATGACGCAGTTGCGCGACCGCTACCCGCGTCAGTTATCAGGCGGCCAGCAGCAGCGTGTGGCCATTGCGCGCGCGCTTGCCATTGAACCCAAGGTGTTCTTGCTCGACGAGCCCTTGTCTAACCTGGATGCCAAGCTACGTCAGGAGGTGCGTGAGGAAATCCGTGCCTTGCAGCAGCGCTTGGGTCTGACCACCATTTTTGTCACGCACGATCAGGAAGAGGCCCTGGCCATTGCGGATCGTATGGCCATCATGCATGACGGCAAAGTGCAGCAGGTGGGGGCGCCCGAAGCGCTCTATGAACAGCCCGCGAATTTGTTCGTTGCTGACTTCCTGGGCAAAATGAATTTCTTTAAAGGCCAGAGCCTTCAGTCTCACCGGTTTTCCAGCGAGCAGGGGGCCAGCATTGCCGTGGACTCGACGTTGGCTGGTGCCACGCACTTGGGCGTGCGACCCGAGCGCGTGACCTTATCCGATTCGCCACAGGCCACAAACTCCTTGGCCGGCACGGTAGATTCCGCCATCTATTTGGGCTCAATGCTCGATGTGCGTGTCCGTCTGGATAGCGGGGAGTTGATGAGCAGCCAAGTGGGTAATACCGCGGCGTTGCGCGGTTTGCATGTGGCGCCCGGTGCGCGCGTGCATGCCTGCTTTTTGCCCGCAGATTGCGTGCTTTTCACACAATAGGCGGCACGCATGAGTCAACCTGCCGTCCGTGAACGTTCCACCCGCTTGCTTGGCGCGAGCCTGGCGTTTCCGGCTTCCATTGTGGTCCTGCTGATCATTCTGGTGCCTATCCTGCTGCTCTTTCGCTATAGCTTTAATGAATTCGATCCGCAGGAAATGATGCGGACGGCGTTTAACTTTGATAACTACGTCAAGTTCTTCTCTGACCCGTATTACCGGAATGTGTTTTTCACGACCGCCTGGGTGGCGGCGCTGTGCACGGTGCTGGCCCTGGTGCTCGGCTTTCCGGTGGCCTATTTCCTGGCGAAAACACAAAGTCGCTACAAGAGTTTGTTCATTATTTTGTTGGTGTTTCCGCTGATGGTGGGCAACGTCGTGCGCGCAGCGGGCTGGATGGTCGTGTTGGGAAATGCAGGCGTGGTCAACGCCATCTTGATTGGCCTGGGTTTCACGGATCAACCAGTCAAGCTGCTCTACACCCCCACCGCGGTCGTTATTGGCACCACCGCCGTCGTCATGCCCTACTTGATTTTGACGCTGCAAAGCGTTTTGGAAGGTATTGATTTCACAGTGGAAGAGGCCGCACAGAACCTGGGCGCCAATTTCTTCACGACGTTTCGTCGTGTGTTGTTGCCTATCGCTGCGCCTGGCGTGGCAGCGGGCACGATGCTTGTCTTCATCCTCAGCATGAACGCCTACGCAACGCCCGTACTGCTGGGCGGAACTGGCTTGACCATGATGGCCCCCGCTCTCTATGACCAGATCACACGTGCGTCGAACTGGCCGTTTGGTTCGGCGGTTGCCGTGGTGCTGGTGTGCGCGACCCTGTTAATTGCCTTGCTTTCCAATTGGTTAATTCATCGGCGCTACGTGAAGACGATGGCCGCCTGAACTCTCTAACACATACGGAGCCACGAATAATGACTGCAGTCCTTTTCAAGAACGCTTCCCTGCTCGATCCGACGAACCCGGAGTTGCAGGAAGGGTTTCATGTGCTGATTGAAGACGGCAAGGTGAAAGAAGTTTCTGACCGTCCCTTGACCTCATCAACGGCGCAAGTCATTGATGTAGCAGGCAAGACCCTCATGCCTGGCCTGATTGACCTGCATGCGCACGTGATGGCAACGCAACTGAATCTGAGCACGCAGGGTGTGTTGCCGGATGCCTTGGTGATGATGCGCGCGGTGCCAATCATGGGCGCCATGTTGCGCCGTGGCTTCACGACCATTCGTGATGCTGGCGGTGCCGGTTGGGGACTGAAGTGCGCGGTAGAAGAGGGCACAGTAGATGGTCCCCGTCTTTTCATTTCCGGTCGTGCCATTAGCCAGACCGGCGGTCATGGTGACCCGCGTCCACGCTCGGATCATCTGCGTCCCATGAGCTTTTGTGGATGTTGCTTCCGTGCTGGCGACATTGGTCGTGTGGCTGATGGCATTGATGATGTGCGCAAAGCCGTACGCCAGGAATTGCAGATGGGCGCCGACCAAATCAAAATGATGGCGTCAGGCGGTGTGGCTTCCCCCACCGACCCAATCGCGTCTTACGGCTACTCGGAAGAAGAAATTCGGGTCATTGTGGAAGAAGCCGCCGGCCGCCAGACCTACGTGATGGCGCACTCGTACACGGCTGATGCCATTGAACGCGCGGTCCGATTGGGCGTTCGTACCATCGAGCACGGCAACCTTGTCGATGATCGGGTCGCTCGCCTTATGGCCGAGAAGGGTGCATTTGTTGTCCCCACCTTGATTACCTACGAAGCCTTGGCCAACGAAGGCGCAGACTATGGTTTGCCGCCAGACAGCGTGGCGAAGATTGCATCCGTACGCACAGCGGGCTTGAAGTCGTTGGAAATTTTCAAGCGTGCTGGTGTGAAGATGGGTTTTGGTTCCGATTTGCTAGGCCCATCACAGCGCCTGCAAAGCGAAGAATTCCGTATTCGCGCAGAAGCCTTGTCGCCGTTTGAAGTGATTCAAAGCGCAACCACCATCGCAGCAGAAGTCTTGAATCGGCAAGATACGCTGGGTCGTTTGGTACCGGGTGCACACGGCGACGTGCTGATTGTGGACGGCAATCCGTATAAAAACGTCTCTTGCTTGCTGGGTCAGGGAGACCACATTCCCCTGGTTATGAAAGACGGCAAGATTTATCACAACGAACTCCATAAGGCCTGAATTCACTATGGTCAGCACAACTCTGGGCGTCAAGGTTGACGATGCATTGCGTGATCGTCTGAAATCCGCTGCAAAAAAGCTCAATTGCACCCCGCATTGGCTTCACAAGCAGGCGCTACTTTCCTACATCGACAAGATTGAACGGGGGCATTTGCCCGCCGAAATGTCGCACTTGATGGAGGATGACGCCCTGGGGGACGGCACGGAGCATTCGATGACGGGGGCCACGCCTCCCTTTTTCGAGTTCGGCCAGGATGTGCAACCGCAATCTGTCCTGCGGGCGGCTATTACGTCTGCCTACCGCAGGCCAGAGCCTGAATGCGTGCCCTTGTTGCTGGGGCAAGCCAAGATGCCGAATCTTGAAAAAATTCACGCCATGGCCGCAAAGTTGGTCCAGTCTTTGCGCGACAAGCGCACGGGTGGCGGCGTGGAGGGCTTGATTCAGGAGTTCTCGCTGTCCAGTCAGGAAGGCGTAGCCCTGATGTGCCTGGCCGAGGCCTTGCTGCGCATTCCGGATAGAGCCACGCGTGATGCCTTGATTCGCGACAAAATCGCTCACGGCGATTGGAAATCGCACTTGGGCGGTTCGCCTTCGCTGTTCGTCAATGCTGCCACGTGGGGCTTGATGCTCACGGGAAAATTGGTGGCCGTCAATAGCGAACAAACGCTCTCAAAGGCATTGACACGCCTTATTGGCAAGGGCGGTGAACCCTTGGTGCGCAAGGGCGTGAACATGGCCATGCGCATGATGGGAGAGCAGTTCGTCTCGGGCCAGACAATCTCTGAAGCGCTGGCGAATAATCGCAAAATGGAGTCTCGCGGGTTTCGATACTCCTACGATATGTTGGGCGAGGCGGCGACGACATCCGATGACGCGGATCGCTATTACGCCTCGTATGAGCAGGCCATTCACGCTATTGGCAAGGCAGGCGCCGGACGGGGCATTTACGAAGGTCCCGGCATTTCCATCAAGTTATCTGCGCTGCATCCACGCTATTCGCGTGCGCAGCGCGAGCGTGTCATGCACGAATTGCTGCCACGTGTGAAAGCGCTGGCGTTGCTGGCACGGGGCTACGACATTGGCCTGAACATCGACGCAGAAGAGGCGGATCGTCTCGAAATTTCTCTCGACTTGCTGGAGTCACTCTGTTTCACGCCTGAGCTTGATGGTTGGAATGGCATCGGCTTCGTGATTCAGGCCTATCAAAAACGAGCACCATTCGTCATTGACTACGTGATCGATCTGGCCAAGCGCTCGCGCCATCGCGTGATGGTGCGCCTGGTCAAAGGCGCGTACTGGGATACGGAAATCAAGCGTGCTCAGATTGACGGCCTGGAAGGCTATCCCGTCTATACGCGCAAGGTTTATACCGACGTCGCCTTTCTGGCTTGCGCCCGCAAGTTGCTGGGTGCCCCCGAAGCCGTCTATCCGCAGTTCGCGACACATAACGCCTATACCTTGGCGGCTGTTTACCAATTGGCTGGGCAGAACTATTACCCGGGTCAGTATGAGTTTCAGTGCTTGCACGGCATGGGAGAGTCGTTATACGACGAAGTGGTCGGGCCACTGGATCAGGGAAAACTGAACCGCCCTTGCCGCATCTATGCGCCTGTGGGTTCGCATGAAACCTTGCTGGCATACCTGGTGCGCCGTCTGCTTGAGAACGGTGCGAATACGTCATTCGTAAATCGCATCGGCGACCCCGGCGTGTCGATTGATGAACTGGTTGCCGATCCGGTGGATGAGGCCACACGCATTGTGCCGTTGGGTGCGCCGCACGAGAAAATTCCTTTGCCGCGAGAGTTGTACGGCCTGCCCACCGAAGGGGCGCGCGTAAATTCTGCCGGGCTGGACCTGAGCAATGAGCACCGTCTGGGTTCGTTGGCAGCGGCCTTGCTGGGCACGGCAGCCACTCCGTGGCGTGCAGCCCCGATGCTGGGTGACGAGACACCAGCATGGGACGATACGCGCGCCATCGACGTGCGTAATCCGGCCGATCACCGCGATGTGGTTGGCCGAGTCATTGAGGCCACCTCTGATGAGGTGGTGCTGGCTTTGCGTGCGGCGGTGAACGCGGCACCTATCTGGCAATCGACGCCGGTGGAAGCGCGTGCCCGTTGTTTACGACGCGCGGCACAAATGCTTGAAGAGCAGATGCAAACGCTGCTTGGCCTCATCGTGCGTGAGGCAGGAAAATCGTTGCCGAATGCCATCGCCGAAGTTCGTGAAGCCGTTGATTTTCTGCGCTATTACGCGGATCAGGCTGAGCGTGAATTCGGTGGTGATACGCATCGTCCATTGGGTCCGGTGCTATGTATCAGCCCGTGGAACTTTCCGCTGGCCATTTTCACCGGACAAGTCGCTGCGGCATTGGCGGCAGGCAACACGGTGCTTGCCAAGCCGGCAGAGCAAACCTCGTTGATAGCCGCGCAAGCGGTAGCCATTCTGCGTGCAGCAGGTGTACCGCAGGGCGCCGTGCAATTGTTGCCGGGTCAAGGGGAAACGGTTGGCGCGCAGCTTGTGAATAGCCCAGATATTCGCGGCGTATTGTTCACGGGTTCGACCGACGTGGCGCGCATTATTTCGCGTGCGCTGGCGCAACGCCTGGACGATGATGGCCATACGATTCCGCTGATTGCCGAAACGGGCGGGCAGAACGCCATGATCGTCGACTCGTCGGCCCTGGCCGAGCAGGTGGTGTTTGATGTACTGACCTCAGCCTTCGATTCTGCTGGCCAACGCTGTTCGGCATTGCGCGTGCTGTGCTTGCAGGAAGACAGTGCCGATCACGTGCTGACCATGTTGCGTGGTGCCGCGCGCGAGTTGCGCGTGGGCAACCCGGACAAACTCGCGGTGGACGTGGGCCCCGTCATTGACGCCGAGGCGCGCAATAATATTCAGCGCCACATCGATGCGATGCGCGCAGCAGGCCATAACGTAGATCAAATCGGTCTGGAAGGTGAGTGCCGATACGGCACGTTTGTAGCGCCCACCATTATCGAGATCAGCCATTTGAGCGAACTCACGCGTGAAGTGTTCGGACCCGTACTGCACGTGCTGCGCTATCGTCGCGACGACCTGGAAGATGTTATCGACCAAGTCAACGCCACGGGTTATGGCCTCACATTTGGTGTGCACACGCGCATTGATGAGACCGTTGCCCGTGTGACCTCTCGCGTACATGCTGGCAACATCTATGTGAATCGAAACGTCGTCGGGGCGGTGGTCGGTGTTCAGCCGTTTGGTGGCGAATGCTTGTCCGGCACAGGACCTAAAGCCGGTGGTCCGCTGTACCTCTATCGATTGTTGAGCAAGCGACCAGCCAATTTGCCCGCTTGGACCGAGGGCGCGAATGCGCTTCCGATCACCCTGACCTTGCCTGGCCCAACCGGGGAACTCAATACCTATCGTTTGCAGGCGCGCGGCACCGTGTTGTGCGTGGCTGCCACCGAGTCAGGCGCGCAAGCGCAATGGGTGGCCGCACAAACGACTGGCAACGCCGTTGTGTTTCTCGACACGCCAGCGGCGCGGGCGTTTCAAGCCGCCAGTAAAGAGGCGAAGACCGCGGGTGTTGCCTTTGTTTCTGACGCGGATGTCGACAGCGCCGCGTTCGAAGCCGTGTTGTTCGAGGGTGATGGCGACGCCTTAGGCGCGTTGAACCGCCGTATCGCTGAACGTCCTGGTGCTATTTTGTCGGTGCAAGGCTTGACCTCGGACGCTTTGTTGGCAGAGCATAGCTATGCGTTGGACAGGTTGTTGACGGAACGCTCCGTCAGCGTGAATACCGCGGCGGCGGGTGGCAATGCAAACCTTATGACCATCGGCTGACGGCAAAAAACGGCTATCCCAACTATCAATATTTGATAACCCTGCCGAGCGCATGCGTGGTGGCAGGGAGGTCTTCATAAAGGAAAGAAGATGTCAGCTGATAATCCATTCGTGAACGCGGTAGTTGGCGATGAGCTGCGCGACCTGAACGCTGCCAAAGGCCTGCATCCACCCATCGCGGCGACCCAGCGAGATCGGGGTGTTGGACCCCACAAGCGCATGGTGTTGCGGGGTGCCACGATCATCGATGGCACGGGCGCACCGCCTTGGGGGCCGGTCGATATTGTGGTGGAGAATGACCGGATCACGGCTTTGGTGAGCGTAGGCACGCCCGTGCTGCCCATCAATCCGGCACGGCGTCCGGCGGCTGGGGATTACGAGATCGACTGCCACGGCAAATTTGTTACGCCAGGATTCATCGATTCGCACGCACACATTGGCACGCCTTATCACGCGATGAGTGGCGTGGTGCCGCCGGCGGATTACATCTACAAGCTATGGCTCGCGCACGGCGTGACCACCATCCGTGAGATGGGGTCGATTAACGGCCTGGGTTGGAATTTGAGTCAAAAAGAACTGGCTCAGAAGAACGAAATTGCTGCTCCGCACATCGTGGCGCACGCCTATTTTCCTGCCGTCAATGACCGCGTCAAAACCATTCATACGCCTGATCAGGCACGCGAGTGGGTACGAAAACTCAAAGCGCGTGGTGCAGATGGCATTAAGTTCTTCGGCGCACCGCCCGCCATCATGGAAGCAGCCCTGGACGAAGCGGCGAAGGTTGGCTTGCGTTCAGGTTGCCATCATGCGCAGATGGCGGTCACACGCGTGAACGCGTTGAAGTCGGCGAAATGGGGGTTGACCAGCTCCGAACATTATTACGGTCTGCCTGAGGCTCTGTTCGAAAATCGTACTGTGCAGAACTTCCCAACCGACTACAACTACGGCGACGAATACTACCGATTCGCGTTGGCGGGTCAGACCTTCATGCAGGCAGCGCAGCCCGGCAGCGCCAAGTGGCGCGAGGTCATGGACACCTTCCTGGAACTGGGGCACACCTTTGTGCCGACCTTCAATATCTACGATGCCAACCGCGACCTGATGCGTGCACGCCGTGCCGATTGGCACGACGAATACACCTGGAAAGCGGTCTGGAAATACTTCCAGCCGCAGCGCGGTGGACATGGTGCCTATTGGTATAAATGGAGCACCACCAACGAGATTGAATGGAAACAAAACTACCGTCTCTGGATGCAGTTCATCAACGAATACAAGAATCTGGGTGGGCGCGTTTGTGCCGGTAGCGACTCTGGCTTCATCTTCCAGATTTACGGCTTTGGTTTTGTGCGTGAATTAGAGCTCTTGCAAGAGGCCGGCTTTCACCCGCTAGAGGTACTGCGTGCAGCCACGTCGCACGGAGCAGACTTGCTTGGCATTGAAGACGAAACGGGCTCGGTGGATGTGGGCAAGCGCGCAGATCTGCTCGTGCACGACCAGAACCCGCTGGAAGATTTCAAGCTCTTGTACGGCACTGGCGCCATGCGCTTGAACGACGGCAATGGTCAAGTCGAGTGGACACGGTCCTTGCGCTACACCGTCAAGGGTGGCGTGGTCTATGACACGGCACAACTCCTGGCTGACGTGCGCGAGCTCGTCAAAGGTAGCTGGGAAGGGGATCCTGATGGCCCACCCCACACCCGTTGATCTGATTATTCTCTCGGGATTCCTCGGCAGCGGCAAGACCACGCTGCTGGTGGATTTTCTGCAGCAAGAGGGACTGCGCGATACCGGGGTTATTGTCAATGAGGTCGGCGAGATCGGGGTGGATGGCGCCATTGTGGCCGATGGTGCATCCAGTGTGCCGATGACCTTGCTGGCGAATGGCTGCGTGTGTTGTTCGTTACGCAGCGATTTGGTCTACACCGTGAGCGCCTTGCTAGACGCACCGCGTCCGGCAGGTTACGGGCCGTTGCGCCGCATCATTTTGGAAACCAGCGGATTGTCGCGCCCTGGTCCGATCATTGCTTCACTGGCAGATCCCGAGTTGGCGGGGCGCGGCCTGCGCATCAATGTAGTGACCACCTACGACTGCCAGAGTGGTGCCTTGCGTGCGGAGCAGTTCGATGAGGCGGCCGCGCAGTTTGCCGCCGCGCATCGGATTGTGCTTACGAAAACCGACACGGTTGCGCCGGAAACAATGGCACAGCATCGAGATCGCGCCGCTGCCATCAATCCGCTTGCACATATCTTGGCAGATGCTGACCGAGCGGCAGTTGTGAAAGCCGTGTTCACTGACCTTCCACGATCCGATGCAGCAGACCTTGCGATACACGCACTGCGTGCCAGCTCGCGGGCAGCGTTGCGACACCCTCGTATTCATGTGCTGAGCGGCATGCTCAAGCAAGCCACGGAGTGGACTGAGTTCTCTGAATGGCTGGATGATCTGGCCGGTTTGTGCGGTGATCGCTTGCTGCGCATGAAGGCCATGATTCGCGTGTCGGATTGCGACGAACCGATTTTGATTCAAAGCGTAGGCACGACCTTCGGCGCGCCGCGTCGCATGATGAGTGTCGGCGCCGCCGAAGACGTCATTATTCTCATCACCCGCGATATCGGGCTGGAAGATATTCAGACGAATATGGCCCATGCGCCGGTGACGCTGAGCCTGTTGGGGTGAAATGGAAACGACATTGATGATCGTCGGTGATACCTATGAGGGTTACTTCCAATAGCTCTCGGGTGTCACTCGAAACACAATAAAGGTTGCAACGATTCGCTTGTCAGGCGACGGTGCTGTGGTCGTGAATGAGTCCGTACATGAGGCTCATGACATCAGCCACGTAGGCCGGGGGTCATTTTTAGTACTCATGCAAGATCACACAATAAGAGGGCAGCAATGCACACACGGGGTTTGAATCGACGCAGCTTTTTAAAAACGGCTTCCGGCCTGGCGCTTGTTCCCGCCATGCCTCTGCTATCGGGTATTGCCAACGCGGCTGACAATGACGTAGTCGTTGGCACGTGGGGGGGCGATTACCAGAATTTGTTGCAGCAATATTTGTCGCCCATCGTTGAGAAACGTGGCGTCAACGTGGTGTTTGATACGGGTAATGCGGTAGCCCGGTTAACGAAACTGCGCGCAGAACGCAATGCGCGCCGTGGCACGATGGATGTGGCGCTCCTGGGCGATCTGGACATGTTTGACGCGTCACGTTCGAAAACCCTGGCCGATCTCAATACGCAGGCACTGCCGAATCTGGTCAATGTCTACGACCAGTTCAAAACACCGTACTCGATTCCGCACATTTTCAGTGCGATGACCCTGGTGTACAACACCGAGAAATTCGCCACGCCACCGGACTCCCTGCAGCTATTGCTAGACCCGGCGAATAAAGGGCGCGTGGGCTTTTCAGACATCTTGTTCATGTATAACGGGCTGTTCGTGGGCTTGGCTTACGGCGATCAGAAACTTGATAGTTTTGATCCCGGCCGTAAATTCCTGGCCGAACTCAAGAAGAACTCGCCCCGCGTTTACCCGTCCAATGAAGCGGTGGCTTCCGCCTTCAAATCGGGCGAAATCTGGGTGGCGTGCATGTGGAAGGCGCGTGCACTGCAATGGCGCGACGCCGGTTTGCCTATCGGTTTTGTTATTCCTAAGGAAGGCACCATCCCCGTCACATTCGAGGCAGGTGTGGCGAAGAACACGCGCAATCCGAAGGGCTCGTGGGAGTATCTGAACGCGATGCTCGAACCCGAAGGGCAAGTGCATTTTGCGCGGGCGATGGGTTATGCGCCCACCGTGCGCAATGCCCAATTGCCAGCTGATCTGCAGAGTCGTGTCGGTTTCACAGACGAAGAGCTCAAGCGTATCTATCCTTACAACCTGAGCGCGCTTGCGGACACAAAGTCAGACTTTCTGGATTATTGGACCAAAACCTTCAAGGTCGGTCTGTAATAGCACTCTGACTCCCTAGTCAGGGGGCCTTTCTTTGCCTGAATCGCGGGTGGTGTCCGAAAGGACACCACCCGCGATTTGCTTGATAACGATGCCTCGCACGTCCAACATTCGGCGCGGGTTATCGCCAATAGTTGCCCGGTGCCACTCGGTTCAGAATTCTGGTGCAACTCTGCGGTATCACGCTCAGTTAGGGCTCATATCGCAGTACAAGATCTTTTAGTGCCCACACTCGGACAGGCTGCGCGCTCTGGCGCGACCGTCGATCCGAAGAGATAGCGCGCCGGCCACAAGCATGGTGCGCAATAAAAAGCATCTTCACCTCACTGAATCCGGAGGCAGTTCATGAAGTCGTACTTTTCTCTTAAGTTGATCAGCGCTGGGATCTTGGCCGCAGGCATGGCCACGGCCGCTCACGCCGCGGATATCAAATTCGGATTTGCCGCGCCGTTAACTGGCCCGCAATCCCATTACGGCGAAGACATGCAAAACGGTCTGAACCTGGCTCTGGAAGAGGCGAACAAGAAGGGCATCAAGGTGGACGGCCATCCCGCCAAGTTTGTGCTGGTTTCACGCGACGATCAGGCTGACCCGCGCGTGGGCGTGCAAGTAGCGCAGCAATTGGTAGACGAAAATGTCGTTGGCATTCTCGGGCACTTCAATTCGGGTACGACCATTCCCGCTTCGCGTATTTATCACGAGGCAGGCCTGCCAGAAATTGCCATGGCCACCTCGCCTGAATACACCAACCAAGGCTACAACAACACGTTTCGCATGATGACCAGCGACACCCAGCAAGGTGCTGCGGTGGGCAAGTTCATGGTGCAAAAACTGAACGCGAAGAAGGTCGCCATCATCGACGATCGCACCGCTTATGGCCAGGGTCTGGCTGACGAAGTGGCTAAAGCTGTAAAAGCCGCCGGTGGCGAAGTGGTACGTCGTGAATACACGACAGACAAGGCCAATGACTTCACCGCCATCCTGACCAACATCAAGGGGGTAGCGCCCGATGCCATTTTCTACGGTGGACTCGATGCCCAGTCCGGCCCGATGAAGCGCCAACTCAAGACATTGGGACTGAAGGCGCCGTTGGTGTCGGGCGAAATGACCCGCAGTGACACCTTCGTTAAATTGGCGGGTGATGCGGCGGATGGCACGTATGCCTCTTTGGCAGGGGTGCCGCTGGACAAAATGGCAGCAGGCAAAGACTTTGAGCAACGCTATCAGGAGCGTTTCAAGAAAGCACCAGGCGTTTATGCGCCCTATGCCTATGACGGTGCGTGGAACATGATTACCGCCATTGAACAGGCAGGCTCTGCCAAACCGGAAAAGTACCTGCCAATGTTGGCCAAACTCAATCGCAAGGGTGCGACCAGCGAGAACATCTCCTATGACGCCAAAGGTGATCTGAAAGAAATCTCGGTCACCATTTACGAAGTGAAGAACGGCAAGTGGGAAATGGTTGAAACCATGGTCAGCCAGGCGAACTGAAGCTGATATTTACCGTGCAACAGGGAGGGGCTGAAACGCCTTTGCTGTTGCACGCCCAGCATCGAATCTGCACGACAGTCGTCGACGTTATGAGGGTCGCGGGCATGCGTTCAACGACGTCTACATTCGGGGTATGCCTCCCATGGATATTTTTCTTCAGCAGTTGGTGAATGGCGTCACGCTCGGTAGTGTGTATGCCTTGGTCGCTCTTGGCTACACCATGGTGTACGGCATTATCGGGCTGATCAATTTTGCGCATGGCGATGTCGTCATGATTGGCGCAATGGCAGCCACCACCGCAGCCATTTCACTCGTCGCGGGAGATCCAGGCACGTCGGCCTTCGTGGTGCTGGGCGTAGGCCTGCTCGTATCGGTACCACTTTGCATGCTGGTGGGCTGGACGGCAGAACGCGTGGCGTATAGGCCTTTGCGGCGTGCGCCCCGGCTGGCCGCCCTGATTACCGCAATTGGTGTTTCCATCATTCTGCAGAACGTGGCAATGATGGTCTGGGGACGCAATTATTTGAATTTCCCACAGGTGCTTGCCCCGAAGGTTTTCGAATTCGGCGGCGCTCGCATGAGCTCGTTGCAAATTGCCATCGTGGTCATTGCCGCGCTCATCATGGGTGCATTGTTGGCGGTGGTGCACAAAACACGGCTCGGCACCGCCATGCGCGCAACGGCACAAAATCGCGAGGTGGCGGGTTTGATGGGGGTCAACATCAACACTGTCATTTCCGCAGCCTTCCTGATTGGCTCCGTGCTGGCGGCCGTTGCAGGCATGATGGTCGCTACCTATTACGGCGTGTCGCAGTACACCATGGGTTTTATGCTGGGCTTGAAAGCGTTCACCGCCGCCGTATTGGGTGGCATTGGCAATCTTGCCGGTGCGATGGCAGGCGGCTTGCTGTTGGGCATTATTGAGTCGATGGGTGCCGGTTATATCGGCGACCTGACGGGTGGTTTTCTCGGTAGCAACTACCAAGATGTGTTTGCCTTCTTTGTGCTGGTGCTGGTGCTGATCTTCAGGCCCTCAGGTTTGCTCGGTGAACGCATAGGAGATCGGGCATGACGCGATCAACGAAGAGCCTGTCGACCCGAAACCTCATTGGCATTGCCTTGATTGGCGTCACGCTGGCCGTGCTGCCCTTTGTGATTGGCATGGCGGGCCAAGCATGGATACGCATCCTGAACTTCGCGTTGCTCTACGTCATGCTGTCGTTGGGTCTGAATATTGTGGTGGGTTTCGCAGGCCTTCTGGACTTGGGCTACATCGCTTTTTACGCCGTGGGTGCTTACGTATGGGCGTTACTGGCTTCGCCACATTTCGGATTGCACCTGCCATTCTGGATGATCCTGCCGATAGCGCTTGGGGTGGCTTGTATGTTCGGCGTGCTGCTGGGCGCACCAACTCTCAAGTTACGAGGCGACTACCTGGCTATCGTGACTTTGGGGTTTGGCGAAATTGTCCGAATTTTTCTGAATAACTTGAATGCGCCGTTCAATATTACGAATGGACCGCAAGGCATCAATCGCATAGACACCTTCAAAGTGGGCGATTTCATGTTCGGGCGAACGGAAACCCTTATGGGGTTTCGTGTCACCGGACCCGAGAAGTATTACTACTTGCTGTTGTTACTCACGCTCATCATCGTGGTGGTGTGCGTTCGATTGCAAAACTCTCGTATCGGCCGCGCCTGGGAGGCCATTCGAGAAGACGAAATTGCAGCCAAGGCCATGGGTATCAATACCCGCAACATAAAGCTTTTGGCATTCGCCATGGGCGCGTCATTCGGGGGCGTGGCGGGCGCCATGTTTGCGTCGATGCAAGGCTTTGTCAGCCCGGACAGTTTCAGCCTGATGGAGTCCATCTCAATTCTGTGCATGGTGGTGTTGGGTGGTATGGGAAATATTCCCGGCGTCATTCTGGGTGCGCTCATTCTGGCGGCACTCCCAGAGTTTCTGCGCGCTGTCATTGAACCCGTGCAAAATTTTATTTTCGGCGCCGTTATTCTGGATCCCGAAGGCATACGCATGTTGCTCTTTGGCCTGGCGATGGTATGCGTGATGCTGTTCCGACCCGCCGGTTTGTGGCCCTCGGCCGTGCGTAAGCGCGAGTTGGCCAGCACGACGCAAGGAGGAGGAGCATGAGCGTCTTGCTTGATGCGCGGGGATTGGGCAAGCGCTTTGGCGGATTACGCGCGCTGTCCGACGTAAGTTTCTCCATCGAGCGCGGTGAGATCTACGGGTTGATCGGCCCCAATGGGGCTGGCAAGACAACGTTATTCAATGTCATGACCGGCTTGTATGTGCCAGAAGAGGGCGAGTACACCTTTAACGGCGTTTCCATGAGCGGCAAAAAACCGCATGAGGTGGCGCATGCCGGGCTGGCGCGCACGTTCCAGAATATTCGCTTGTTCGCGAATCTGAGCGCCATTGAAAACGTCATGATCGGGCGCCACATGCGCACCAAGGCAGGCATCTTTGGCGCAATGCTTCGCACGCGACGCACGCGAGAGGAAGAGCAGGCTATCGAGCATCGGGCGCAGGAGTTACTGGATTATGTGGGCATACCCCAGCGCACGAATGATGTCGCACGTGCGCTGCCTTATGGCGACCAGCGCCGCCTTGAAATTGCCCGCGCCTTAGCCACAGACCCCACACTGCTGGCCTTGGACGAACCGGCGGCCGGGATGAACGCCTCGGAGACAGTGGTATTGCGCAAGCTCATCGAGAAAATCCGCAGTGACGGTGTGACGGTCTTGTTGATCGAGCATGACATGAAACTGGTGATGGGCCTGTGCGACCGCGTGCTAGTGCTGGAATACGGCAAGGTGCTGGCCATGGGTAAACCTGCACAGGTCCAACGGGATCCGAAAGTGATTGAGGCCTACCTTGGCGCAGGCGCATCCCAGGACCCGGTGTTGACTCAGGAGCGCCCAGCATCATGACGGCACATGAATCACTCCTTGAATTGCGAGGCCTGCACGTCGCATACGGCGGCATTCGTGCCGTGCGAGGTATTGACCTGCAGGTGGGGCAAGGCGAATTGGTTTGCTTGATTGGTGCCAACGGTGCAGGCAAAAGCACCACGTTGCGTGCCATCTGCGGTTTAGTGCCCACAACTGGCGGTGAAATCGTCTATCAAGGCCGAGCGATCAATGGTCAGAAGTCATTCGAGCTGGTGCGCCAGGGCCTGATCATGGTGCC
The DNA here is from genome assembly GCA_040391965.1 of Achromobacter deleyi. Lineage (GTDB taxonomy): Bacteria > Pseudomonadota > Gammaproteobacteria > Burkholderiales > Burkholderiaceae_B > Achromobacter > Achromobacter deleyi_B. The sequence goes on from JBEBWV010000035.1 coordinate 22,036, forward strand.
CGAGGGCCGTGGCATTTTTGGGCAATTGACCATTGAAGAGAACTTGGCGATGGGTGGCTATGTGCGCCGCGATACGGCGCAGGTTCGCCAGGATACCGATCGTGTGTTCACCTTGTTTCCGCGTTTGGCCGAACGGCGCAAGCAAGCGGCTGGCACCTTGTCAGGCGGCGAGCAACAGATGGTGGCGATGGGCCGAGCCATGATTGCGCGGCCCACGTTATTGTTGCTCGATGAGCCGTCGATGGGTCTGGCGCCGCTCATGGTTGAGAAAGTCTTTGACGTCGTGCGCACTATTGCATCGGAAGGCGTGACCATACTTCTCATTGAACAAAACGCGCGCCTGGCGTTGGAGAACAGCCATCGTGGGTACGTGATGGAGTCCGGGGAAATTACCTTGTCAGGCAATGCACGCGAGCTGCTCAATGATCCGAAAGTGCGCGCCGCGTATCTGGGGGAAGTGGAGGATCAGGAGGCTTGAGCGAAGCAGGACATCACGCTCGTGTCCAGCAAGACGCGTGGCACAGCGGATGTGCCACGCGTGAACGTTTTTTCCAGATTCCCTACGCTTACGCAGGTTGTGCGACAGCGGGTTGTCGATTAATCAATAACGCGAGCACGGCGGCGACCACACCTGTCATTCCCGCGATGATGAAGGCGGTTTGGTAGCTGCCTTGAGTGTCACGCACAAACCCGGCCATCCAGGCGGCGCTGGCTGCGCCCAATTGGTGTCCAGCCACAATCCAGCCAAATACCACCGGGGCATCGCGTTCGCCAAAGGCTTCAGTAGTCAGTCGCAGCGTGGGCGGCACCGTGGCTATCCAGTCCAGGCCAAAGAAGATGGCAAAGATAGACAAGCTGTAGAACGAAAAGTCCGAGAAGGGCAGGTAAATGAGCGACAGGCCACGTAACGCGTAGTAGACGAACAAGAGCTTGCGCGGGTCATAGCGGTCCGTCAACCAGCCCGATGCCGTGGTGCCAATCAAATCAAATATCCCCATCATGGCGAGCAAGCCGGCCGCTTGTACTTCAGGCATGCCGTGATCGCCGCAGAGTGCAATAAGGTGCGTGCCGACCAAGCCGTTTGTGGTGAATCCGCAGATGAAAAAGGTGGCGAACAAGAACCAGAATCGGCGGTCGCCCGAGGCGCGCTGCAACGCACCGAAGGTTGCCGCGAGCATGCCGGTTCGAGGAGCAATGGGGATGGGGGCGGCATGCGGGTCGCTACCAAACGGAACCAAGCCGACATTCGCAGGACGATCTGGCACCAACCACCAGGCCAGCGGCACAAGCAAAGCCGCCGCAGCGGCTACAGACCAGACCACGCGAGTCCAATCACCAGAGGTCGCGAGTGCAGCCAGGATTGGCAGGAATACCAAGGTTCCGGTTGCGGCACTTGCGGTCAGCAAGCCCATCATCAGGCCCCGATGCTTAACGAACCATCGGTTCACCACCGTGGCCCCCAACACAATGGCGACGGCGCCTGAACTCATGCCCGAGAACACGCCCCAGCTCATCAGCAAATGCCATGGCTCGGTCATATAGGCGCTTGCCGCACTGGAAGCGGACATCACGATCAAGGCGCTGATGAGCACCCTACGCAAGCCAAATCGCTCCATGCCAGCTGCAGCGAAGGGGCCTACAAGGCCATAAAGAAAAATGCCGACAGCTATCGAGAACGATATCGAGCTTCGACTCCATCCGAAATGTTCTTCCAGCGGCACAAGCAGCACGCTGGGCGACGAGCGCAAGCCTGCCGATACCAGCAACGAAAGAAAGATGACTGCCACCACGACAAAAGCATATTTCTGGCCCAGGTGGCGGAACGGGCGGGGAGGGTGGGCTATACTCATGTTACTGACCGGTACGTATTGGGATGAGATGAATAGTACGTACCGGTCAGTAACATCGTCAAGATGTTTTTTGACCATATTGCACCCGGGAGGCATTTACATGGCAACCAAAGCTCAATCAGGCAGCACACGAAAAGCCAAGCCCTTACTGGCTAAGGACCGCGTGCGCCAGGCTGCGCGGGAAATGTTCTATCGCGACGGAATTCGAGCGGTGGGGGTCGATGCCATCGTGGCGCGTGCAGGGGTAACCAAGCCCAGTCTGTATCGCAGTTTTTCGTCCAAGGATGAGTTGGCGGCCGCGTATTTGCGTGACTACGAGGCGGAGTTTTGGCGCAAGTTTGATGATGCTTGCGAGGCGCACCCCGGAAATCCAAAGGCGCAACTGCTCGCCTACCTCGCGGGTTTATCCGGTAGAGCGTCGACCGTTGGCTATCGAGGCTGCGGCTTGACCAATGCGGCGGTGGAGTATCCCGAGCTGAATCATCCCGCACGCTTGGTGGCGGTTGCCAACAAGCAAACGTTGCGCAAACGGTTGATTTCAATGGCCGAGCAAATGGGTGCCACGTCGCCTGAAGCCCTGGGTGATGGACTGTTGCTACTGCTTGAGGGGGCTTTTGTGTCCAGCCAATTGTTTGGGGGCGACGGCCCGGCCAAACATTTGGCTCTAACGGCAAATCTGCTTATTGAAGCCAGTCTGGCGCACCCGCCAGGCGCTTGAGCAGGGCGGCGTTGTTGGCGGCGGCGTCATCGCTGTCTCGTTGCGTGGTGCACAAAAATAGTGCGAATAATGGTGCAGATGCCCCGCTTTTGTGCGGGTTGTCCCTATTGTGCAACGGTTATTAAAGATGTAGGAAGGTTGTATTGCGATGCAGCAAATTCGGGACTAGTATGAATTCCAGTTAGTCCCGATGCGCTCTTTCTCAAGGAGAAAATAATGAGCGATACCACCTTAAAAAACGCCCGCATGTCTGATGGTCTTGAACGCAGTTTGATCCGCGAAGCCATCCAGTCCGAAGCGTCGAATGCATCCGTAATTCGAAGCGTCTGGCGTCGGCTGAAGGTTCGTGCAACGGGTTTTGCGCACGCAGTTGGCGAAATGCGGCACGACATGGATAAAGGTCGTCAGGAGCACCCGGTCGTCTCTGCTCACCGGCAATGAACGTCGCGGCCTGCATTGCGACGCGTCGCGAGCAGGCCATTGATCAGATCGCCATGTCTACGAGCAGGTAGCCATCCAGTACGATGATCAGCGCGGTAGCGGCTATGGCCGCCACCGCCCAAGAGCCACGCAACACATGATCACCCATCAGCTTGCGTTGGCGAGCCAGCAGAACCAGTGGCACCAGCGCGAAGGGCAATGCCAGACTAAGAATCACTTGGCTAAGCACGAGCAAGGCGTCTGGATCTTGGCCCCCCGATGCGGCGAGCAAGCCCAAAGCCGCGCAACCCGCAATTAGCCGTGTCGCCAGAGCGCGACGACGATCTGACCAATTGCGGTGGGTTTGAAACCCGCGAGACAAAATTCGTCCTGCGAGAATGCCGGTAATGGTCGAGCTTTGACCTGCCGCGTAGAGCGCAACAGCAAACACAATTGCCGCGCCCACGCCCAGGGTCTGTCCAATCACGGCATGGGCATCGTCCAGGCTTGAGACAAGGATGTTCGAACCCGATATGGACGATGCTGCCACGATCATGATGGCCGCATTGATCAGCATGGCAATGAAGAGGCAAACCACCGTGTCATTGCGTGCGACACGCATCGCCATGTCTCGTGCAGAGTCGGGGAGAGTGCGCGCACGTTCAGCCAATGAGCCTGAATGCAGATACAGATTGTGTGGCATAAGGGTGGCGCCCAAGATGCCCAATGCGATTAGAAACCCTTGTGGGTGACGCAGTGCGCTTGCCGTTTCGCCCAAACCGTTCGCCACGGCGCTCCAGGCGGGATTGGCTTTGAACAGCAGGAAGACAAATGAGAGCGCCACGATAGAAAGCAGGCACGCGATGATGCGTTCATGCCAATCCGCGTTGCCCCGCGCGATGCTGAGAACGGCAAACGTGCCAAAACCTGTGATGGCAACGCCTGCCATGAGTGGCACGCCGAATAACAGGCGCAATGCAATGGCGCCGCCAATCAATTCAGCCAGCGCGGTCGCCAGAATGGCAGCCTCTCCGGCGAGCCAGGCGGTACGCGCCATTCGGGGAGACATGTGTTTTGCGGTCAGGGTGGCCAAGTCCTGGCCGGTGGCCAGTGCGACACGCGACACCAGAACCTGAAAGCCCAGGGCAAGTACTGCCGAGGCCACCACGACGCTCAGTAGACCGTAGCCAAAGCCGCTTCCGCCGGCAATATCGGTTGCCCAATTGCCCGGGTCGATATACCCCACTGCGACCAGCAAGCCCGAACCCACCATGCGACGCAGGTGCGCTGATAGCCGGGCGTCCTGAGCGGTCGCCCGGCCTCCACCTGAAATCGCAACGATAAAACGGGTCATACGGCACTCCTGAGAATGATTCTTATTATTCTCTTGGCCGATCTACGCGTCAATTAGATTTTGGACACCTTGAACATAGATTCATTCAATGGCTGTTGGGGGAAAAGGGAGGCAAGCGGGCATTCCTGTGCTCGCCCGCTTCCCGTGACTGCTTAGGACTTCAACGAGGCATCCATACTGATTTTTGCGTTCAGAACCTTAGATACCGGGCATCCCGCCTTCGCTTTGGCGGCGGCTTCTTCAAATGCTTTGGCACTGGCGCCGGGAATGCTCGCCACAACCGTGAGATGAACAGCGGTTATCGCAAAACCACCGTCGGCTTTGTCCAGAGTGACTTCGGCCTTCGTGTCGATGCTTTCCGCGACCAGGCCGGCTTCTCCCAAGATGTTGGATAAGGCCATGGTGAAGCATCCTGCGTGCGCCGCACCCAGCAGTTCTTCGGGATTAGTGCCGGGGGCGTCACCGAAGCGCATGTTGAAGCCGTAGGGTTGGCTTTTCAGTGCGCCGCTTTGGGTAGAAATCGTGCCGCGTCCTGTTTTCAGATCGCCCGACCAAGCGGCGGAAGCAGTTTTCTTCATAGGTGACTCCTGTTGAGGAGGGCGTGCCGCAGGGGCAGGCCCAAGGGGAGAGGGCGGCCCCAAGGCAATGACAGGGGCAACGCCTACCGTGTGCACACGGTATGGGTCATCATAAGCCTCTGATGCGTGGATATGCGCGTGCCCGGTCGTGCGTAACGGAAAGCCGATGTAACGATTTCGGCTCGCGACGTGGCATATTTGAGGGTAATCATCTTGCAAAAAACTGGAGATCTACATGGTAGTGATAGACACCGAACAAACCCGCGCTGCGTTGTCTTTCGACACCGCTATTCCTGCGTTGCGCGAGGCGTTTGTGGAGGGTGCCATCGTGCCTGCGCGCCATGTTCATTACATTGAGTCTGGCGACGCACATGGCACCACGCTCATCATGCCTGCCTGGAATTCACGGGGATACTTCGGCGTGAAGGTCATCAATATCTACCCAGACAACACGACGCTCGGTCTGCCGGGCCTGCATGCCACCTACAACCTGTACAGCGCCCGCACAGGCGTGCCGTTGGCCCAGGTTGATGGCGACATCGTGACGGCATTTCGAACCGCAGGCGCAGCCGCTCTGGGCGCCTCGTATCTTGCACGTACGGATGCGCGGGTGCTGCTTATCGTCGGGTCCGGCCGTATTGCGGGACTGGTCGCCCAGGCCATGGGCTCGGTACGACCTATTAAGCGCGTGCTGGTCTGGAATGTGCGGGCGGCGGGCGCGCAGCGTCTGGCAGGCAGTTTGCGGGAGCAGGGTATTGACGCGCAGGCAGTGACAGATCTTGAGGCCGCGGTGCGAGAAGCCGATATTGTCAGTTGCTCAACCCTGTCGACCGTGCCCCTGGTGAAAGGAGCCTGGTTGCAGCCTGGCACGCATTTGGACTTGATAGGCAGTTTCAAGCCAGACATGATCGAGACCGACACAGATTGCTTTGATGGCACGACGGTCTATGTTGATACCGATGAAGCACCCACCAAGGCCGGCGACTTGCTGGCGGCATTCGGCGCGGGCGTCCTCACGCGTGAACAAATTCGGGGCACCCTGGAAGACTTGACGAAGGGGCAAGTACCGGGACGCACGAACGATCAGGAAGTCACCGTGTTTAAAGCGGTGGGTAGCGCATTGGAAGACTTGACGCTGGCGGCCTTTGTGTATGAAGCGCAAGCCGGGCATCAGGCAAAATAACCCTATCCGCGATTTCCATTCATCGAGAGCACTCATGTTCCCCACGTTTACCCGTCTTGCCATCTTCCTGGCTCTGGCAGCGCCTGCAATGGCTGCGAACGCACAGGTCACTATCGGTATCGACCTTTCCACTACTGGCCCAGCGGCGGCCATCGGCATTCAAAGCAACAACGCCATACGCTTGTGGCCGGCCACCTTGGGTGGGCAGCCCGCACGCTATATCGTCCTGGATGACGGCACGGATGTGAGCCGCGCGGTCAAGAACATGCGCAAGCTCACCTCGGAAGATAAGGTCGATGCCATTGTTGGCCCCAACATCACTGCCTCGGCGTTGGCCACACTGGATGTGTTGCAGGAAACCAGGACGCCAATGATCGCATTGGCCGCGTCCAGTGTCATTGTTGAACCCTTGTCAGACCCTAAGCGGGCCTGGGCATTCAAGATGCCGCAAAATGATTCGCTCATGGCCACTGCCTTGGTTCAGGACATGAAGAAAAAAGGCTTGAAGAACATCGCCTTTATTGGTTTTGGTGATTCGTATGGAGATAGCTGGTGGAAGGAATTTAACGCGGCAGCCGGCACCGATTTGAAAATCGTTGCGCAAGAGCGATTTCAGCGCACCGATACTTCCGTAGTGGGGCAAGTGCTCAAAGTGTTGGCAGCCAAACCGGATGCTGTGTTGATCGCCGGCTCAGGCACTCCTGCAGCCTTGCCGCAAAAAACGCTGATCGAACGCGGCTACACCGGCCCTGTCTACCAGACCCACGGCATTGGCACACTTGAATTCCTTCAAGTGGGCGGCAAAGATGTCGAGGGCACCTTGTTCCCAACCGGGCCTGGCGTGGTGGCGCGTGAACTTCCAGATAGCAACCCGGTGAAAAAAGTGGCCGTGGCGTTTGCTGACAAGTATGAGGCGGAGTACGGCAAGAACACTTTGACGCAGTTCGCCGGTGACGCGTTTGGCGCCTGGATGCTGCTGGATTCTGCTGTGGCGCGCGCCCTCAAGACTGGTGCCAAACCCGGAACTGTCGAGTTCCGTTCCGCCTTGCGTGATGCGTTGGAAAATACCAAAGATCTGGTGGTACCCAATGGTGTGTTGAATATCACCAAGAATGATCATCAGGGGTTTGACGAACGTGCACGCGTCATGGGCGAAGTGAGGCAAGGCAAGTTCTCATACGCGCCTCAATAAACCTAAGCATATGAGGAAGGGCAGGCGTCGCTACGGCCGTCTGCTCGCAACGTCCTTGTGGTGCCACGTCATGACCTCAGCTGTTCACTCTTCCGAGTGAACTTTTTTTTGGGGCGAACCGACGGGTTTTGAAGCAGCAGGTCGAGGGAGTGTGGTCGCTGGATCGATGACGCGGGTGGTGTTCTTGCGCTTCGTAGAATCCAACGGCTCGGACTCAGAAGGCCTTTCCGGGTTGCCACTGCAAGGCGGTGCGGGCTACGCGCAAGCCGTCCCCTGGGTCTGATGCGATCTATTTCTTTTAATCATTTGTGTTGAAATCATTCATTGGCATATGATCTATAAATAATTAATTGCAGTAGAAATCATTTAAGGAAAAATTATTATGACCCTCTCACGGACGATACGGTTGGCATTGCTATGTAGCGTGGGGATACTTGCGGCTTGTTCCGACTCCGCTTCGGACTCGGGCGGCAAGGTGGCGGGTAAGGACAACACCGGCACTGCCCCCACCACGTTAGCTGCCGCACGTGAGGCGGGAAAAATTCGTATCGGCTATGCGAACGAGGCGCCATACGCTTTCATGGACACGAAAAGTGGCAAAGTGACTGGAGAGTCAGTGGAAATTGCCCGCGTCGTATTGCAGCGCTTGGGAATTAAGGAAGTCGAGGGTGTCCTCACCGAGTTTGGTTCGCTGATACCGGGTCTTCAGGCCAAACGGTTTGATGTCATCGCGGCAGGCATGTACATCACGCCAGAACGTTGCAAACAGGTGGCCTTCTCCAATCCTACCTATGGCGTCGGAGAGGCGTTTCTCGTGAAGAAAGGCAACCCCAAAAACCTGCACAGCTACGGCGATGTCGTCAAGAATGCAGAGGCCAAGCTGGGCGTGGTGGTGGGCGCCATAGAAGGGGAGTACGCCACCAAACTGCAAATACCTCAGGCGCAAGTGCTTGTGTTTCCTGATGTCGTAAGCGCTTTGTCGGGCGTGCAAGCTGGACGTGCGGACGCTTACGCTGCCACCAGCCTGACGATCAACGATCTGATGGCGAAAACGTCTGCGTCCAGCGATCTGGAGAAAGCGGAGCCGTTTACGCAACCGAGCATTGATGGCAAAGATGTGCGTGGATATGGCGCTTACGCGTTTCGTCCGGATGATCAGTCGTTTGCAGACGCGTTCAATGCAGAGTTGGCCAAATTCATCGGCAGCGAGGAGCACGGGAAACTGGTCGCACCTTTTGGCTTTACGCAGGAGGAACTGCCTAAGGACATGACAGCCGTTAGCTTGTGCGCGGGTCAGGGTCAGTAAGCCCGATCGGATGCAAGCATTGGCTGAACACTGGTTCGAACTCGTCCCCCCCTTGCTGCAAGGGCTCGTCGTTACGCTGAAGATCATGCTGGGCGCGGCTGTGCTGGGTATTGTGCTGGCGCTGCTTGCTGGCGTGGCGCGCATGTCCAGCTTGTCTTGGGTGCGCTGGGTGGCAGCCATTTATGTCGAGGTGTTCAGAGGCACCTCGGCGCTCGTGCAGCTGTTTTGGTTTTATTTCGTATTGCCGCTTTTTGGCATTCAATTGCCCGCCACTCTGGTGGGTATCCTCGTGCTGGGAGCGAACGCGGGTGCCTATGGTGCCGAGGTGGTTCGCGGGGCGATCAAGGCTGTGCCACTGGGCCAGCGCGAGGCAGGTGTGGCCTTGAATCTTTCACGTGTGCAGATCATGCGCCGCCTGATCTTGCCCCAGGCCATCCCGGCCATGCTGCCGCCAGCGGGCAACCTCATGATTGAACTGCTTAAAAACACGGCACTAGTCTCACTCGTCACCATTACTGATCTGACGTTTCGCGGCCAGTTGTTGCGCAACGAAACCTTGCGTACGCCCGAGATATTCGGCCTGATGCTGCTCCTTTATTTTGCGGTAGCGCTCGTGATCACGGGCGGGGTGCGGCTACTGGAACGCAAGGTGAAAATTCGATGACACCTGTTTTCGATTGGGCTTTTGCTTGGGAAATTCTGCCAACGCTGGGTGATGCTTTGCTCATCACGATTCAAGCCACCGTGCTTGGCATGGCGGTCGCCGTGACGCTCGGCTTGGCATTGGCCATGCTACGGCGCGCTCGCACGCGCTGGGTGTCGATGCCGACGGCTTTTGTCATTGAGTTCGTGCGAAGCACACCGCTTTTGGTGCAGATGTATTTCCTGTTCTATGTGCTGCCGCTCACGGGGCTGCAAATGTCGGCGCTCACAACCGGTGTTATGGCACTGGGCGTGCACTACGCGGCCTATTGCGCAGAGGTCTATCGTGCCGGACTCGAATCCGTGCCAAAGGGACAGCTGGAAGCAGCCAATGCATTGAACATGTCACGTTGGCGCACTGCCGTACGCGTGGTGTTGCCGCAAGCCATTCCACCTGTCGTGCCTGCACTGGGCAACTATCTGGTGGCCATGTTCAAGGACACGCCATTGCTGTCTGCCATCACCGTGGTAGAGCTACTGCAGCAAAGCAAGATGATTGGCTCCGCCACCTTTCGCTATACCGAGCCGCTGACTATCGTTGGCTTGCTGTTTCTGTTGATGAGTCTGGTGGCGGCCTGGGGCGTGCGGGGCCTGGAAACCCGTCTACAACGCATTGGAGGGCGCCGATGAGTGCCAGTATTCAAATAAACCAGCTGTATAAGCGCTACGGATCATTAGACGTACTCAAGGGCATTGATCTGGATATTCCAGCAGGCCAGACCGTGTCTATCATCGGGCCTTCGGGCTCGGGGAAGTCAACGTTGCTGCGTGTTCTGATGACGTTGGATCGACCGTCTGAAGGTGACATAAAAATAGATGGCGTCTCGATGTGGGCAGATGAGCAGGGGCGTTCGATGGGCCCCGATTCGGCGCACGTGCGTCAGGTGCGAGGCAAAATCGGCATGGTGTTTCAGCACTTCAACCTATTCCCGCATATGACGGTGCTTGGCAATGTGATGGAGGCTCCGCGCAGCGTGTTGAACCTGGGTCAAACCGAGGCGAAGGCGTTGGCCATGGAGTATCTGGACATGGTTGGTCTGGGCGATAAGGTTGATACCTACCCGGGTCAATTGTCGGGCGGTCAGAAACAACGCGTGGGTATTGCTCGAGCCCTGGCGATGTGTCCACAAGTCATGTTGTTTGATGAGGTCACTTCAGCGCTGGATCCGGAGTTGGTCGGAGGCATTCTGCAGATCATGCGTGACCTGTCTGCTCGCCGGACGATGACAATGATTATTGTCACGCATCAGATGAAGTTTGCAGAGCGATGCTCTGACCGAACCCTGTTCTTTGATCAGGGAAATATTGTGGAAGACGCGGAATCGGCAACGCTTTTTGCACAGCCGCGGGAAGCGCGCACCCGTCAGTTTCTGGATTCGGTCATTGAAGGGCAATAAGGCCTCTGGCGTAACCCGTGGCGGCAATAGGGTGAAAGCCGCCGACGAAGGGGGCGTCCAGCTATGCTTGGAACTCACCTGTTCGGAGTTCCACAAAATGAGTCTTTTGTTTAGTCCTCTTGCCGTGGGTTCGCTCACACTGGCGAATCGCATTGTTATCGCTCCAATGTGTGAGTACTCCTCCGAGAATGGCCAGGCGAACGACTGGCACATGATCCACCTGGGTCATCTGGCCTTGTCTGGTGCGGGCCTGATGTTCACGGAAGCCACGGCGGTGGAACCTGAGGGGCGTATCACTCCGGGGGATCTCGGGCTGTGGTCCGATGAAACCGAGCAGGCGCTAGGTCGTGTGGTGCAAGCCGTCAGGCGCTACTCGCCAATCAAATTAGGCATTCAACTCGGTCATGCCGGGCGCAAAGCGTCCAGCCATGCCCCTTGGGATGGCGGGCAATTGGTGCCGCAAGAAGAGGGCGGATGGTCACCTTGGTCGCCGTCGAATGTGGCACATAAGGTTGAGGAACCCCCTCCACGTGTGTTGGATGCGGCCGGACTGGCACGTATCCGGCAGGCGTTTGTCGACAGCGCCCAGCGCGCCATTCGATTGGGGTTCGATGCGATTGAATTGCACGCTGCTCACGGGTACTTGCTGCATCAGTTTCTCTCCCCCGTCGCCAACAAGCGCGACGATGCTTATGGTGGAACGCTCGAGAACCGGCTGCGCTTTCCTCTGGAAGTGTTTGATGCGGTGCGCGCCGTCACGCCTGCGTCTGTGGCACTAGGTGTTCGCGTGTCGGCTACAGATTGGGTGGAGGGTGCGGACGGGTGGGATCTGGACCAGACCCTGGCCTTTGCTCAGGCACTTAAAGCGCGTGGCTGTGAATTTATCGACGTCTCTTCAGGGGGCGTGTCGTCGCAGCAGAAGATTCCGGTAGGCCCAGGATATCAAGTGCCGTTTGCGGCAGAAATGAAGCGCGTGGTCGGGTTGCCTACCATCGCGGTTGGCCTGATCACCGAGCCGGAGCAGGCGGAAGCAATCTTGCAAGAGGGCCAGGCCGATATGGTGGCCTTGGCGCGGGCCATGCTATATGACCCGCGTTGGCCCTGGCATGCCGCGGCCAAGCTGGGTGCTCAGGTCGAGGCACCGCGCCAATACTGGCGCTCTCAGCCCCGTGAACTGAAGGCCTTGTTCGGAGACACAACGTTCGGGCAGCGCTAGAGGTAGGCGCGGTTCGGGCCAGCAACTTGGTGATGCCCGAGCCGCGCTTTCGATTTGAATTTGGCGTTAGCCGCGACCCGTACTTCCGAAACCGCCTGTGCCGCGTTCGGACGATTCGAAATCATCCACCACGTTGAATGACACTTGCAGCACGGGCACGATTACCAATTGCGCCAGTCGATCCATGGGTTGCAGCGTGAAGGCCGTATCGCCACGGTTCCAGGTGGATACCATGAGCGGGCCCTGGTAATCCGAGTCGATCAAACCCACCAGATTGCCCAGCACAATGCCGTGTTTATGGCCCAAACCCGAGCGCGGCAGAATCATGGCTGCATAGGCCGGGTCAGCAATATGGATGGCAAGGCCGGTAGGCACCAGCACAGTCTGGCCAGGTTCGATCACCAGGGCATCGTCAATGCACGCGCGCAGGTCTAAACCGGCAGCGCCGGGGGTGCCGTAGGCAGGCAGCAGCTCGCGCATACGTGCGTCAAGAATTTTAAGGTCGACGGATTTCATGGGTAGGGCAGTCAGCGAAAAGAAGAAAATATGGCATGGCATCCCAGTACGGGGCACAGTTAATGCCAGGCGGGCCATGCATGGAAGGCGCTAAGCGTACCAAAAAAGCGGCGTGCACCGCTTGATGTCAGCCTTCGCCATCTTTTCGATAGGTGCCGGTTTTCAATGGAGGCAGGGCGGCCGGTCCAATGCGTTGTTGAGCGCGCATGCGTTTGGCTGCCCGGAACAACATGATGGTGCAAAAGCCGAGAAATGCAGCGGGTGCCAGATCTTCCGGACGAAACGGATTGCTGTTGATCACATTAAAAATGGTGCGCACGGTACCCCAACCGGTCAGCGCACCAGCGACTGTCAGGACAGCGCCAATTTTTCGCTTTGCTGACAGCGCTGCCAAGGTGGCCGTTCCCGCGTCAGCACTCTCTGATTTAGGCGCCCGGGTATCGCCGGGGCTGGAGGAAGACATGGGTGGGGGGGCCGCTTTGCCCCAAGGCGCATCCGACAAGTTGTCCGGATTTGTTGAGGCAGGGGTCGCGGTGTGGGTCTGGTAAGTCTGGACCCCTGGTTTAGGCCCTGCGCGATTCAGCGTTTCAATATAGCGCGCGAAGTCCCCATTTTTGGGTTCTTTGTCTATAGCCATGACCGTCTCCGTGATCAGCGCTTGCGCCCATTGCGTGCCGGTTGGCCGCGCTTGCGCAACATCGCGATCAGCAGCCCGCATCCTACCAGCACTGACAGGCCTGCTCCCACCATCATACTGATTTGCTGCATGTTTCCCGCATTGCCCAAACTGCGGGCAGTGAGGTAACCCGGGGCCAGCATAAGCGGCATCCAGACAACTGCCGACAAGACGTTCGCCAACTGGAAATGGCTATGACGCATGCGCATTATTCCGGCAACAGTAGGAATCGTGGAGCGAATGGGGCCGAGAAAACGGCCAACTAATACGGAAACAAAGCCATTGCGGTAGAAAAACAAGCGCGCACGCGCCACCGCAGGGCGTTGCTGCTTGAGTGGCCAACGGCGCATGACGCCAGGTCCAGCCCAACGCCCAAGCCCATATGACAACGCGTCGCCGATAATCGCGCCACCAATACCCCACATAAGAATACTGAAGGGATCAAGCGTGCCACTGCCAATTAAGCCACCGGTGATTAGCAGCATGGCGGTGGCAGGAATGAATAGACCGACGAGCACAAGGGACTCACCCAGCGTCATCAAGAAGGTAATTGGGCCCGCCCAGGCCTGGTGAGTTTCAATGAAAAGACCGATTTTCTCGATGTAGTGATCCATATCCTTGGGGAGTGTCCGGGTAAACGGTGCCTGCGACAGACAATCCGTTATCTTACAACTTGCTGAATCCGCGTACACGGCGGCCGGCTTTTTAGAATTGAATAAGGCGTGCGATGGATTCAGTGACACAAGCCGTGCTGGGCGCGGGTATTCAAGGTGCTCTGCTCGGGCACGTGCAAGGGCGTAAAGCGTTGTTATACGGTGCCGTGTTGGCTACTTTGCCAGATCTGGATGTATTTGTGCGCTATCCCGATCCGGTCTCTCTCATGACCTACCACCGCGGGTTCTCGCACTCTATTTTTGTGCTGACGGCGCTCGCTGTCGTCTTAAGCTGGCTGATACGTAGTCGATGGCCTAAGGCGCCCTACACCGGTATGCGCTTGTTCCTGACGCTATGGCTGGTGCTGGTGACGCATCCCTTGCTTGATGCGCTCACCGTATACGGTACGCAGCTGTTCTGGCCCATTCCGTGGACGCCGATCAGCGGTTCGGCCATCTTCATCATTGATCCGATCTACACCTTGCCTTTACTGGTGACGGTGCTCATCGCCATGCTAGTGGGCCCGACCCTCACGCTGCGTCGATGGCTGACGGGGGCTCTGGTTTTCAGCACGGCTTATCTTGGTTTCGGATTGGCGGGGCGCTTCATGGCCGAAAACCGCGTGCGCGCAGAATTGCAGCACGAAGGTTTGGTACCCACCCAGGTATTAGCCACGCCGATGCCGTTCAATACCCTTTTATGGCGCGTCATCGCCAAAATGCCTGATGGCAAATACTACGAGAATATCGTCGGGTGGCTTGATGGCGCAGATCCACATGAACGAGTGCAACAGCCTTTGAATCCAGACTTGGCGCAATCACTGTCGGGTCAGCCCTTATTTGAGCGTTTGCGCTGGTTTACAGGCGATTGGCTGCGTTACGACGCCATTGGCGACGCCTTGGTCGTTACGGACTTGCGAATGGGTATGCCGGGCCACTACAGCTTTCGCTTCAAAATGGCGACGCGTGCGCCGAATGGGGATTGGGCCGCCATTACTCCAGAACGCTGGGACGGTGACCGTGGTGGCTGGCAAGAGATGAAGCAGATCCTGTCGCGAATCACACATGAGCAACCGCCACTTCCTTTGGAGCAGTGGTCAACGCTGGTTACCCGGAAGCCGTAATGGCGGCGTAGAGGCTTGATGTGTCATGTGGTACGTGGTGATCGTTGGGGCTGTAGCTGACAGCGGCGCTCTCGACTTGTATTTGGCCGTGTTTTAATCTCGTTCTCAATTCGGGAACAGGAGTTCTGTTTAATGGAACTTTTATGAGCATTCTCGATGGTACCCAACGGGTCCTGTCCTTGTTCGCCGATGGGGCGACCGACTTGAGTTTTACCGAAGTCGCCGCGCGGCTTACGTTGCCTAAAAGCTCGGCATCGCGCTTGCTGAATCAAATGCAGAATTACCAACTGCTCGATCAAGACCCAGTGACGCGGCGTTATCGGCCGGGTAAGCTGCTGGCCCGTGCAGTGCGTGTAGGTTTGGCGTCTATGCCGGTCGATGAAGTCTGCCGGCGCGTACTTGAGCAGCTGTCTGAACGTAGTGGCTTAACCGCCTATATTTCGACCCTGAATGGAGCCGAAACGGTGGTGCTGCAGCGTCTCAATGGTTCGCAACCGGTGCAAGTGCTTGCACAGACCGGGGCGCGGCGCGCCGCGTCTGAAACGGCAATGGGGCATGCTCTGCTATCCCGTCTCACGGATACCGAATTCCAGGCAATTTACGGTGCTGATGCCCTACGAGGGTTACCTACGAGCGGGCACGATTGTCCGGCAACGGTGGGTGAGTTGACGCGACGCGTGGCACAGGTCAGCCTTGAGGGCTGTGCAGTCGCTATCGACGAGGCCATGCCTGGTATTGGTGCCGTGGCCGCCGCGGTCCGAGACCCGGCCACAGGTGAATTGCGAGGCCTATGCTTGTCTTTTGTGTCGTTTCAGGTAAATGCCGAAGGTGTGGCCGAGCTACGGCATGAAGTACTCGAGGCTGTGGGCGAACTTGGCCGACAATTGGACGACCCATTCTGGCAAGCGAGTTGAATTTTCATTAATCTGCCCAGCATTGGGCACACGTTTATTACTTTACGGAAGTTATTCATGAATCTCCTGTTGCTCAGCAACTCTAGCAGCGACGCGGGCTATCTGGCTCATGCTTTGTCTGATATCGGCGCGCTTATTGCACACCTGCCTGTGGGAGCGTCTGCTGTTTTTGTGCCCTACGCCGGGGTAACGCGTAGCTGGGATGACTACACGGCAATCGTCGCGGCAGCGCTGCAAAGCACAGGCCTGAACATTCGGGGGCTGCACCAAGCGGCAGATCCTGTTGCTGAATTAGAGCAGGCGGCAGTCATCATCGTGGGCGGCGGCAACACCTTTAATTTGCTGGGGCAACTACGTCGTCAAGAATTGCTGGGTGTGATGGCCAGACGTGTTCGCGAAGGGGCGGCGTATCTGGGCTGGAGCGCAGGGTCAAATTTGGCGTGCCCCAGTATTTGCACCACCAACGACATGCCCATTGTTGACCCACAAGGTTTCGACGCGTTGGGCCTGCTCTCATTTCAAATCAACCCGCACTACACAAACGCGCATCCCCCCGGGCACCGTGGCGAAACGCGGAGCCAGCGGCTGGCCGAGTTCTGCACATTGAATCCGGATATGCCTGTGCTCGGGCTGCCCGAAGGCTCAGGACTGCGTATTTCGGCGGAAGGTGTGAACTTGCTCGGCCCCCACGAAGCACCGCTCTTTCTCGGAGCCCAAACGCCTCGCGTTCACGTGCCCGGTCGGCTGGAAGGGTTGGTCTGACGCAGCGCAAAACGCTCCTCCCAGACGTGTAAAAGCGCATGCAAGGTTTGCACCCTGCATGCGCTTTTTTTTGGTGTGCTGAGTTAGCGTGGCAGCCTGGCAGCAATCTCGATAATCAAACGGCGTGCTGCGTCTAATTTGGAGGCCGCGGGCAAGGGGTGCGCACCATCCTCGTCAAACAGCACGAGTTCGGTGGTGTCGGCATCCATGACTTTGTGTGCCAGATTGCCAACCAGCAGAGGAATGCCTTTGCGCAAACGTTTGGCTTCGGCGTGCTCTGCCAGCTTCTCTGTTTCGGCCGCAAATCCTACGCACCAGGGGCCGTTTTTCAACTTGGCCACTTCGGCAAGAATATCTGGATTGGGCTCGAATTCCATTTGGGGCGCACCGCCGCCTTCGCTGGTTTTCTTGAGTTTCTGTTCGCTGACATTCTTTACACGCCAATCAGCGACCGCCGCGACGGCGATGAACACATCGGCATCCATTGCGCTGGCCATCACCGCATCGTGCATTTGGCTTGCGGTGGTCACTGACATCGACGTCACGCCGCGGGGAATGGGCAGGGCAGTTGCCCCGGTAATTAAGGTTACGCGTGCGCCAGCTTCGCGTGCGGCCCGAGCCAGGGCATAACCCGTTTTTCCAGAAGACCGGTTGCTCAAGACACGTACCGGGTCTACTGGCTCAGACGTGGGGCCTGCCGTCAGCAGAATATGGCGGCCCGCAAGAATCTTCGGCTGGAAAAAAGCTATCAGGTCAGTGAGCAACTCATGAGCTTCGAGCATGCGTCCGTCGCCTGTCTCGCCGCAGGCCTGTTCACCGGCACCCGGGCCCAATACCGTTACACCGTCAGCTTGTAATTGGGCCACATTGCGTTGCGTGGCGGGGTTTGCCCACATTTCACGGTTCATTGCGGGGGCGACCAGAAGCGGACAGGCACGGGCCAGGCAAAGTGTTGACAGCAAGTCGTTAGCCAATCCGTGGGCCAGCTTTGCCATGAAGTCAGCGCTTGCTGGGGCAACCAGCACGGCATCTGCGCCACGCGTCAGGTCGATGTGCGCCATATTGTTGGCAACACGAGCATCCCAGGCATCAACGAAAACAGGGCGGCCAGACAGGGCCTGCATGGTGACAGGCGTAATGAAGTGCGTGGCGGCTTCGGTCATGACGACATCAACCGTGGCGCCTTGCTCCGTCAGGCGTCGCACAAGCTCGGCGATTTTGTAGCAGGCGATGCCACCGGTCAGACCGAGGACGATGCGTTTGCGGGCGAGATCGAGCATGGAGGCAGGCCGGCGCGCGAACGCCGTCAAAATGAAAGAATGAATAGGGATTTTATTCTGCATTGCGATATCGCGGCGTTCACGATACCTGCAGGGGGGTCAAACCCTGGAAAAAACCCAGGCATGGGCCTGGGCTTTCGGTCAATCAGGTCTTTGGTTTACGTGCTCTTAACAACTCATCGAGTACCAGGAGCACCGCTCCACACACAATGCCCATGTCGGCCACATTGAATGCTGGGTAATACCAGTCTTTCCAATAAAACAGCAGAAAGTCCACTACGTGGCCATAGACAGCCCGATCAATCACGTTTCCGACAGCTCCGCCCAAAATCAGGGCAAGTGCCAGGCTGAAGCGCGGTTGACCTTTCGTGCGTCGTAGCAGCCAGATGATGACGACAGCCGCAACGATGCCTAAACCCGTGAACAGCCAACGCTGCCAACCCTCTTCCGAGGCTAGAAAGCTGAAGGCGGCGCCTCGGTTGTACAGCAGCGTCAGGTCAAAAAAGGGCAGCACGTTGTGTCGTTCGCCATACTGATACGACGTGTTGAAGTACACCTTGGTCAACTGGTCGACGATGATGATTGCCAAAGCAATGCACAACCAGCGACCAAAGTGTGTCGGCGCTTGGCCGGCACCGGAAGTCACCCCGGTGCCGGGGCCAGACGGTTGCGTCATGCTCAGGCCTTCTCGCGAGCTTCGCCCGCACCGAACAAGTTGGATACGCAGCGCCCGCAGATCTCTGGATGATCCGCATTCTGGCCAACATCCAGGCGCCAGTGCCAGCAGCGCTCGCACTTCTTGTGCGCCGAAGGCGTGATCTCAATGCGTGTTTCCGCTTCGCCTGCATGTACTGTTGCACGCGAAACGATCAGCACGAAGCGAAGATCATCGCCCAAGCTGGCCAGCAATGCGTGATCTTCGCCCGAGGCATACAGATCCACTTCAGCTTGCAGAGAGGAACCGATGCCACCCGCCGTGCGCACGTCTTCAAGCTTGCGCTGTACCTCGGCGCGGATGGCGCGTAAACGGCTCCACTTTGCGGTCAAGGTTTGCGCGTCGCCAAAGGGTGGCAGGGCGTGATAGACCTCGGTAAAGATCGTGGTGCGCGCTGCATCCGCCTGATTCTTAAGGGCGGAAGCGGTCAGCTCCTTCCAGGCTTCTTCGGCCGTGAAAGAGAGAATCGGCGCCATGAGCTTGAGTAACGTCTGGGTGATGTCGAGCAAGGCGGTTTGGGCCGAGCGGCGCGCCACGCTGCCTGCGGCAGTGGTGTACAGGCGGTCTTTCAGAATATCCAGGTAGAAAGCGCCCAGGTCTTCCGAGCAGAATGTCTGCAAACGCGAAACAGCGGGATGAAAATCGTAGCGCTCGTAGTTGGCGAGCACTTCGGACTGCATTTGCGCGGTCATGGATAGCGCATAGCGGTCAATTTCGAACATCTCGCCGTAGGGCACAACTTGTGTAACCGCGTCGAAATCGGCCAGGTTGGCCAAGAGGAAACGCAAGGTGTTGCGGATGCGGCGGTAACCTTCCACCACGCGCTTGAGAATCTCGTCCGAAATGGACAGTTCGCCCGAGTAATCGGTGGAGGCAACCCACAGGCGCAGCACTTCGGCGCCCAGCGAATCAGACACCTTTTGTGGTGCCATCACGTTGCCTACGGACTTGCTCATCTTGCGGCCTTGACCATCGACCACAAAACCATGTGTCAGCAAGGCTTTGTAAGGCGCTTGGCCATACAGCATGCAGCCGGTCAGTAACGATGAGTGAAACCACCCGCGATGCTGGTCAGAACCTTCCAGGTACAGATCCGCCGGCCAGGCGAGCTCAGCACCGTGCGATCCTGCGAACGCGTGGTCTTTGCCACCAAGCACAGTGGCGTGCGTGGTGCCGGAGTCAAACCAGACGTCTAGCGTGTCGCGGTTTTTCTCGTACTGGTCGGCGTCGTCACCCAGCAAATCTTTGGGTTCGATCGCTTGCCATGCCTCAATGCCTTCTTTCTCGACACGCTGAGCCACCATTTCCAGCAGCTCTGCGGTGCGCGGATGCAATGCCCCCGTTTCCTTGTGCACGAAAAATGCCATGGGGACGCCCCATTGGCGTTGGCGCGACAAGGTCCAGTCAGGACGGTTGGCAATCATGGCGTGCAAACGTGCACGACCCCAGGCGGGGTAGAACGTCGTGGCATCAATGCCTGCCAATGCGGTTTCGCGCAGCGTGGCGTGACCATCGGTCGGCTTGACATCCATACCGGCAAACCATTGGCTGGTAGCTCGGTAGATGATCGGCGTCTTGTGGCGCCAGCAGTGCATGTAGCTGTGCGTGTGGTTTTCCACGTGCATCAGCGAACCCGCCAGTTTCAGCGCTTCCACAATCTTGGGATTTGCATCCCAGATGGATTGGCCGCCAAACAGGGCGAGGTTCTCCACATACTTACCATCGCCCATTACCGGGCTGATGATGTCTGCATCGGTCAGACCGTGTTCTTTGCAGGACACAAAGTCTTCAATGCCGTAGGCGGGGGCAGAGTGCACGACACCGGTGCCGGTATCAAGCGTCACGTAGTCGCCCAGGTACACCGGCGACGTGCGCTCGTAGGCGTCGTTCAGAGCGGCCAGCGGATGGCGGAATTCCAGACCGGCCAGGGCTTCGCCCTTCGCGGTGGCGATAATTTCGCCTTCCAGCTTCCAGGTTTTCAGGCAGGCTTCTACGCGTTCTGCGGCGACGAGCAACAGCGGGCCGGCTGCCGGAGCAGGGCTGACGCGCACCAGCGCGTAGTCAATTTCCGGGTGCAGATTAAGCGCCTGGTTCGATGGAATCGTCCAGGGCGTGGTCGTCCAGATGACGACGGCACCGGTATCTACAGATTCCACGCCAAAGGCACGGGCCAGCTTGCTGCGGTCGGTAAACGGAAAGGCGACGTCAATGGCCGGATCTTTGCGGTCTGCGTATTCCACTTCGGCTTCGGCCAATGCCGAACCACAGTCAAAGCACCAGTTCACCGGCTTTAACCCACGGAATACATAGCCTTTTTCCAGAATGCGACCCAACGCACGAATCTCGTCGGCCTCATTGCTGAAGTTCATGGTCATGTAGGGACGATCCCATTCGCCCAGCACGCCCAATCGCTTGAAATCTTTGCGTTGGCGGTCGATCTGCTCAAGCGCGTAGGCGCGTGCCTTGGCCTGCACTTCTGCCACGGGCAGGTGCTTGCCATATTTCTTTTCGATCTGAATTTCGATCGGCATGCCGTGGCAATCCCAGCCCGGCACGTAGTGCGCATCATAGCCAGCCATATTGCGGCTCTTGACGATGATGTCTTTCAGGATCTTGTTTACCGCATGACCAATGTGAATATCGCCATTGGCGTAGGGCGGCCCGTCATGCAAGACGAAGCGCGGGCGGCCACGGCTGGCAGCGCGAATCGCTTGGTAAATGTGATTTTCTTCCCATTGTGCAACCCAGGTGGGTTCACGGCGAGGGAGGTCGCCCCGCATTGGAAACGGGGTATCGGGCAGGTTGAGAGTCTTTTTATAGTCCATGAACGGCAAAATAAGCGCGCGCGTTTCGCGCGTCTTCGGCGATGGCGGCAGTCAAGGAAAGGAGATCGGAAAATTTTTCTTCGTCCCGCAACTTGTGCAGGAATTCGACTCGAACGAGTTTACCGTATGCGTTGATAGTCTCGTCGAGTAGGTGGGCTTCTAACAACACACGGCCATGATCTTCCACCGTTGGCCGTACGCCCAGGCTGGCTACGGCAGGCAACGGATGCTCGGTCAAGCCATAAACTTGCACCACGTAAATACCGGATCGCGCCGCGCAGCGGGGGGCAACACGCAGATTCATAGTGGGAAAACCCAGCGTGCGGCCCAGCTTCTGGCCGTGAATAACGTGGCCGCTGATGTGAAACGGATGCCCCAGCAAGTGGCGAGCACGGGCCAGATCGCCAACAGCCAACGCGGTTCGCACTTCCGAACTCGAAATACGATGACCGTGCTGATCGGTAACGTCGGACAACGTTTGCACTTCAAAGCCATAAATCTGGCCCGCTTCTCGCAGTAAGTCGATGTCTCCGCTACGCTTGTGGCCGAAGCGAAAATCTTCGCCTACCAGCAACCAGCGGGCTTGCAGCCCCTGCACGAGCAGATTCTCGATAAATGCGTTGGCAGACATTTCGGCCAGCCTGGCATTGAAACGCTCAAGTACCACTTGCGATATGCCATAGCGCGCCAGCGCCGCCAATTTGTCACGCAATCCCGAAATTCGGGTCGGCGCCAATTCAGGGCGTTGGTTCAGCGTCGCAAAATACTCGCGAGGGTGTGGCTCAAAGGTCATGACGGCAGGCGTCAGGCCTCGCTCGCTGGCCGCGTTACAGACGCGCGCCAGCATGGCCTGGTGTCCGCGATGGACGCCGTCAAAGTTGCCGATTGTCAGGGCGCAGGGCGCGCGCTGAGAGGGCGGCGGGAGGGATCGGTAGATACGCAACGGTGGTTTCACGAGCGAGAGTTTACAATTTTGGGTTGGCTTGCCTTTGGAATGCTCTATCTTGCCGGATTCTTCAACTATTTCACGCCGCCTTGTTATCCTGATTTCAGGACGAGGCAGCAACATGCAGGCTCTTGTTCAGGCGTGCCGCGACGAGGCCTGGCCTGCACAAATTGCTGCCGTTATCGCCAGCCGTCCCGACGCGGGCGGTTTAGAGTGGGCGCGCGAGCAAGGTATCCCGACTGCAGCGCTCTATCACAAAGATTTCCCCTCCCGGGAGGCATTTGATGCCGCCCTGGCTACGGAAATTGACCGTTACGTCCCAGATTACGTCGTTCTTGCCGGATTCATGAGAGTTCTGACGCCCGGCTTCGTGAACCACTACACTGGGCGCCTGGTCAATATTCACCCGTCCTTGCTACCCGCGTTTCCGGGGTTGCATACGCATGCGCAGGCACTGGCCACAGGTGTGCGCGTGCACGGATGTACCGTGCATTTCGTCACCCCCGTGCTGGATCACGGCCCCATCATTGCCCAAGGGTGTGTACCCGTCTTGCCGGGCGACACCCCTGAGGCTTTGGCCGAGCGTGTGCTTGCCGTTGAACACCAGGCCTTTCCGGCTGCGGTACGTTGGTTGGCCGAGGGCCGGGTTACTCTGACTCTTGATCATCGTGTCGAAGTCACGGGTGAGCCGACACGTCTGTTCTCGTGGTCGCCGTCAGTCTGACTGGTACCCGAATTGCTTTTACTGAAGCGGGCTGTTGCCCGCTTAAATGGAATACACCATGAATGAACCCAAACCTCCCCGTTCCCGCAGCGGTGCAGCGTCCGAGGGCCGCGATGGCCGGTCCTTCTTCACGCGCAAGGTCGAGCGCGACGTGAGCGCACCTCGCCGTAGCAGCACGCCGGAACGTGGCGCGCGCGACGCATCCGCCCCGTCGGCGCGCCCAGCCCGGGAGGATCGTGCCCCCGCGCCTCGTGGCCGCGATGATCAACGAGGCGGACCGCGCCCCTCGTTCTCAGGCGACCGAGATAACCGCAGCAGCGAACGCGCGCCGCGATCGGGCGATCGCGAAGGCCGTCCGACGTATGCTGGCGACCGCGACAACCGTTCGGGTCAAGCGCGTGCACCGTACTCAGGCGACCGCGACAACCGTTCGGGTCAAGCGCGCGCGCCGTACTCGGGCGACCGCGACAACCGTTCGGGTCAAGCGCGTGCGCCGTACTCAGGCGACCGCGACAACCGTTCGGGTCAAGCGCGTGCGCCGTACTCGGGCGACCGCGACAACCGTTCG
>JBEBWV010000036.1:0-44567 GCA_040391965.1 Achromobacter deleyi
CCCTCGTCGTAAGCTTGGAAGGCTTCTGCTCTACCATTGAGCTACACCCGCGGCAAACCCTTTCACCATCCATCGCCACACACTCGAACTACTTTCAAAACAAAGGCCCTGGAAGACACACCCCTTCTTTTCGAAGGAACACCATCTTTCCTGGCCTTACATTTTAAATCCAGGCAGACATCGCCTGGATTTCGAGTATGGGTCTCTGGTGGAGGAGGTTGGATTCGAACCAACGTAGACGCAAGGTCAACAGATTTACAGTCTGCCCCCTTTAACCACTCGGGCACCCCTCCATCGCAGAACTTGAAATTATGGACACTTTCATTTGCTGTGTCAAACGCTTTGGGGCGAAGATTGCTAAGAAATCGCGTTTTTTTTCGTTTGAGAGGGGTCAATCGGGTCGATTTCTCCTATGAAACGACCCTTTTAAAACTTTTTTTAACTTTTTTTTCAGAGCTGGCCTCTTACCGCAGCGCGAAACAGTTCTGCATATTGCGTCGCCGTGAAGGGGATCGGGTTGGTTCCTGCGGATGCATCTTCATGCGCCATCCGCCCTACCCGCTCAGCCTGACCATCATCAATACCGATTTCGGCAAGACTGTGGGGAACCCCAACTTCCTCGCGAAGCGCCAGAACCCAGCTCAGTACTCCATCAGCACTGGTATCAGGCAAGTCAAGATAGCGCGCAAGGGCAGCCAGCCTGGTGGCCACCGCCGTTTGGTTCGCCTTGAGAACATAGGGCATCAAAATGGCGTTCAGCGTGCCATGGTGCGCGTCATAGAGTGCGCCTAATGGATGCGCCAACGCATGCATCGCGCCCAACCCTCTCTGAAAAGCCGTCGCCCCCATGCTGGACGCCACCAGCATATTTTGGCGAGCCTCGATATCTGCGCCGTCTTTGACGGCGCGAGGCAGATACGTTTGGACAAGACGGATGCCTTCCAGCGCGATGCCGGTTGCCATCGGGTGATAGAACGGTGAGCAATAGGCTTCCAGGCTGTGCGATAACGCGTCCATACCGGTCGCCGCCGTGATCTTCGCAGGCAAGCCCACCGTGAGTTCCGGGTCCAGTATGACGACAGCCGGCAACATTCGCGCATGGAAGATGATGCGTTTGACCTCTGCGGCTTCATCCGTGATTACCGACGCTCGACCAACCTCAGAGCCCGTCCCTGCGGTGGTGGGTACGGCAACAACCGGAGCCATGCCGGATACGTTTACACGAAGGTAATTATCTCCAATATCTTCAAAATCCCAGAGAGGTCGGTCTTGCCCCACCATGAGCGCGATAGCCTTGGCGGCATCAAGTGCCGAGCCGCCGCCAAAGGCGATGACGCCGTCATGACTGCCCCGCTTATATGCCTCCACCCCATCTTCAACGTTTTGACCTGTCGGGTTGCCCTTGATGCCATGAAAGACCTCACAGGCCAACCCAGCTTCGCGACAAGCCCGCAGCGCATCCGTCACCATCGGCATCGCGGCAAGCCCCGGATCCGTCACGAGCAAGGGGGTTTTCATTCCAAGGCCGCGGCACAATTCCGGCAATTCTTTAATACGCCCCGGGCCCGTTTTTACGGCGGTCGGGTAATTCCAATTGACGCTAGGCTGTGTCATTGCAATGGTCCTGGGATAGCTTTGGCGCTCACACAGAGCGCAGGTGAAAAGACTTTGGCTGGGTCAGATGTTCGTAGCCGAGTATGGAGAGAGACACACCCCGTCCCGTATTCTTCACACCGGTCCAGGCCAGCGCCGGATCGAGATAGTCGCAGCGATTCATGAAGTAGGTTCCGGTCTCCAATTGACGTCCCAGAGCCAGCGCCACATCTTCATCCTGAGTAAACACCGCAGAGGTCAGGCCGTACGGACTATCGTTCATGAGTCGCACCGCTTGCGCATCGTCATCAACAGCCATCACGCCCACAACTGGGCCGAAACACTCATCATTCATGACACGCATGCCGTGATCGACCTGCGTGAGCAAGGCTGGTGCCACATAGGCCGTACCGGAAGCCGCCGCGCTAAAGCGTGTCGGATCAACAAGGTTGCGCGCCCCCATCGCCAGAGCCTGATCAATGACGCTACGGATTTCTTGTGCAGCGCTTTGGCGCACCACCGGGCCTAACGTAGTGGCCTCGTGCAAGGGGTTACCCAATACGTACGCATCAGTGAGTGCAACGGCACGCTCCACGAATTGTTCGTACACCTGCCGTGCAACATAGATGCGTTGAATGCCGCAGCACGATTGTCCCGAGTTGAAGAAGGCACCATCAACGAGTGTTTCGACTGCGTGATCCAACTTGGCATCTGCGCGGACGTATGCCGGATCGTTGCCGCCAAGCTCCAGGCCCACACCGATAAAGCGCCCCGCCGCAGTTTCTTCCACCATACGGCCCCCGCGTACAGAACCTGTAAACGATACGTATCCAATTTCCGGCGCACGAATCAAGCGTTGTGCGATGTCATGATTGGCATGCACAAATTGAAAAACGCCGTCCGGCGTTCCCGCCTGCTCAAAGGCGCGGGCCATGAGTTCCGCACAAAGTGGCGTCTGGTCCGAGTGTTTAAGAATGACCGTATTGCCTGCCAACAGGGCTGGCACGATGCTGTTCACGGCAGTGAGCAGCGGATAATTCCAGGGTGCGATCGTAAGCACAACGCCAATCGGCCCACGCTCGATAAACCGAGTAAAGCCCGCCTGTTTCGGAACTCGCACCGGAGCGAGCGCCTCTTGAGCAATCGCGATCATGTGCTTCGCACGCGATTCAAATCCTGCCACTTCCCCTGGCGTGTAGCGCAGAGGTCGCCCCATCTGCACGGTGATCGCGCGCGCGATTTCCTCTTTTGCCCGAACAAAGTGGTCCACCGCGGCGCTGACGATTTCGCCACGCTCGGCAATACTCAGTGCCCTCCACGCGACTTGCGCCTGTCGCGCACGTGAAAGCACGCTCGCTATCTGTGCTTCGGTCGCGTAGGGTCGGCGCACGACTTCGCGGCCATCAATAGGACTGATTGTGATGAGTTCCTGGGTCATGGTGGTCGATGTTCAAGTGATGGAGCGATGAAGTGACAACACGTCAGATAATTTCGAAGTAGCGCGCGAGTTCCCAGTCCGTGACGTGACGACGGAACTGGCGTTCTTCCCATTCACGGGTAGCGGCATAATGTTCGACAAAGGGATCGCCAAAAAGCGTTCTTGCAGCCTCTGACGCACGCAATCGCTGCGCTGATTCCCATAACGTGTTTGGCAGCCGAAGATGATCGGGAAAGGTTTGTGTGTAGGCATTTCCCTTCACCATTGGCTCAGGCTTCAAACCTTGCTCAATTCCATAAAGGCCGGAGGCCAACGCCGCAGAAAGCGCCAGGTAAGGATTGGCATCAGCCGATCCAATTCGCACCTCCACGCGTTGCGACTTGTCGCTTCCGGGAATCAAGCGCAAAGCCGTTGTGCGGTTCTCTGTGCCCCACGTGGCATCAAGCGGTGCCCAATAACCAGGCACCAGGCGCGAATAGCTGTTGATCGTCTGTGCGTACATCGCCATGAACTCCGGCAAGTAGCGCTGGACTCCCGCCATGAACGCAGATTGCGTCGCACTCATGCAGTACGGCTGCGATTCATCGTAGAACGATGACTTCCCCGTTTTCCGGTCGCGCAGCGAAACATGGATATGCCCACTTTGCCCTGCGTGGTCGGGCGACCATTTGGCCATGAACGTTGCCATGAGCCCATTTTTTTGCGCAAGCGCTTTGGTAAATGTCTTGAATAAGAATGCGCGGTCGGCGGCGAGATCAGCACGATCGACGGCAAGCGCGGCTTCAAGCACGCCGGGCCCGGTCTCCGTATGCAGACCTTCAATAGGCATCTCCATGCGCTCACACATATCGAGCAACTGCCGATAGAAGTCGCCCTCGACCGTGCTGCGCAACACGGAATACCCAAAATTTCCGGGCGTCCAATTCTCCATACCTTTGTAATTTTTGGCGCGCACAGAATGTGGGGTTTCACGGAACATGAAGAACTCATATTCCAATGCCGAAAAGACATCGAAGCCCATGTCAGAGGCGCGATCAATCACGCGATGCAACAAGCGTCTCGGGCAGATTGAAGCGGCCTCACCTTCGAACTCGGCAAGAAACAACAGCATATCTTCGCCGTTGGGTCCTTGTTCCAGTGGCAGTCGTCTGCAGGTGTTCGGAATGATGCGCACCTTTGCGTCCGGATAGGCGGTGTGCCAGCCCGTGTACTTCGTGTTGTCGTAAAGCTGATCATCGAGATCCCAGCCAAAGACAACATCGCAGAATGCGAGGCCTGACTTCAATGCGCTCAAGAACTTATCTTTTCGCAAATACTTGCCCAACATAACGCCATCGACGTCAGACAGGCCCACCTTGATATGCGTCAGCGCGCTGGCCTCGACCAGACGCGCCGCGTCCTCCACTGTCACTACCCCTTGTGCTTGCATGGCTTGATCACCTTCGTTGTGTCAAAAGCGTTGCGTTGCTGTGGGTGTTGCAGCGATGGGGTTTAGCCCTCGCGGGACACCATTGCTTGTATTGCCTGCTGATGTAATTCGGGTGTTGCGGCCGCCACAACGCGCCCTTGCGATTCAAGACTTAGCGGCTGCCCCGCCCAATCGGTAATGATGCCGCCTGCGCCCTCTATGACGGGTGTCAGGGCCAGATAGTCGTAGGGTTGCAGGCCTGCCTCAACAACCAGGTCAATATGGCCGCTCGCCAACAGGCCGTAGCTATAGCAATCGCCCCCGAACCTGCGCATGCCTACAACTCGACTAAGTCCGTCAAACGCCACGGCATCGCCGCCCTGAAAAATATCGGGAGACGTTGAGTAAAGCGTGGCACAGGACAGGATCTTGCAAGCGCTAGTACGGCACTGCACGCCGTTAAACAGCGTGGCGGCTCCTTTGACGCCTACCCACCGCTCGTCAAGCATAGGGATATCGATAATGCCCACGATTGGCTTGCCTCGATGCAAGGCGGCCAATAAGGTGCCCCAAAGCGGGTGGCCGGAGATAAAGCTGCGCGTTCCGTCGATGGGATCAACGGACCAGGTGAATTCTGCGTCAGGTTGGCTGGCGCCAAACTCTTCGCCAAAGATGCCGTGATCTGGGTAGTGCTCGGCGATCGCCTGGCGAAGCGCGGTCTCGACCTCCCGATCTGCGCGCGTAACGGGGCTTTCGTCTGCCTTGAGATCAACCTGCAGGGCACTCCGAAACCATCGGCGAGATACGGGCCGGACTTGATCGGCCAGTGTTTGTGCAAACGTCGACAGGGCGAGCAAAGCATCCATCGGTACCGATGACATTGCTGGCATGAACGAGCTCCCTGGCCCCAACCATGCACATGGGTGCCGAAAATAAGTCTGCGTTTAAGGTTTTTCCAGTCTAGACACGTTGCCACAAATTTGCAAACATACATAAAAATGCAACTTCAAGACTATGCAGGCTCGTCATCGTTGTCATTTGCAGCTGTCCACCCGTTGCTACGCATTTCCACAGGAGTCTCATCATGCAATGTATGAAGAAGCTTGTATTTGCGGTTGCAGTACTTTCCCTAAGCGCCTATGCCCAAGCGGGCCCCATTACCGTTTACACCGCGCTGGAAGAAGACGAGATAGCGGCCTACTTGAAGGCCGCCAACGTCGCGATGCCGGATGTGAAGGTCAATGTCTTGCGTTTATCCACAGGTGATCTCGGCGCCCGCCTGATCGCCGAAGCCGCTAACCCGCAGCAGGATGTCATTTGGGGATTTGCGGTAAGCAACATGCTGGACCCGCGCTTACAAAGCTTGCTGGTTGCCTATCCTCCAAAAGGCGTCGAAAAGCTGCCGGCGCAATACAAGTCTGCAGATGAGAAATGGTTCGCCGCAACGGGATACGTCGCCGCGTTCTGTGTAAACACAGATAGATTGAAGTCCAAAAACCTGCCGATGCCCACTTCCTGGCAGGATTTGACCAAGCCCATCTACAAGGGCGAGATTGTTATCCCAAGTCCTGCGGCATCCGGCACCGGCTATTTGCAAATCGTCGCGCTACTGCAAGGCATGGGGCAGGACAAGGGCTGGGCGCTGCTGAAGGATCTGGACAAGAACGTAGCCCAATACACCACCTCAGGCTCCAGGCCGTGCAAGATGGCGCGCGCGGGAGAATATGCAATCGGCGTGTCTTTCGCCTTTCCTGCCATGCAATCCATCGCAGAGGGCTTCCCCATCAAAATGGTTATTCCATCGGAATGGGTGGGATATGAGCTAGAAGCGTCGGGCCTGATGAAGACTGCCAAGAATCCTGCCGACGCAAAGCGCTTCCTCGATTGGACCTTGTCCCCCGAAGCTGCCTTGCTCTATAGCAAGTACAAAGAACTGGTGACCATTCCTGGCACGCCCCCCAATGCGACCGCGGAGGCTGCGGGGTTGCCAAAAGATCTGACCAAGGTATTGTTTCCGGTAGATTTTCCGAAATCCGCCTTGGAACGCGATGCCACGATCAAGACTTGGCAGGACACCATCAAGCGCTAATGCGCACGGGGCCGACTTGCTCGCCAAGTCGGCCCGTTACCTGCCTGTGGAGCCGCAGCATGTACCTGGAATTGACCAATATCCGGAAAGCCTTCGACGATTTTGTAGCGCTCGAAGGGGTCAATCTTTCTGTTGGGGAACATGAGTTTGTTTGCCTCCTGGGCCCAAGTGGCTGCGGCAAAACAACCTTGCTTCGAATCGTGGCGGGTCTACTACCATTCGATACCGGAACCATCACCCTCGGCGGCAAAGATCTAAGCAATTTGCCTGCCAGAAAACGGGGTTTCGGCATTGTGTTCCAGTCTTATTCTCTTTTTCCAAACATGACGGTGGCTGAGAACGTGGGCTATGGCCTGCGGATCAGAGGGGAATCCAAAGAGCGCATAGCCAAACGCGTAGATGAACTGCTGGCACTAATCAAACTGCCAGAATACGCGGGCCGCTTTCCTCACCAGCTCTCTGGCGGCCAGCAGCAGCGCGTCGCGCTGGCTCGCGCGCTTGCGGTAGATCCCGCACTTATTTTGCTGGACGAGCCGCTCTCTGCGCTCGATGCTCGTGTACGTACCGATATGCGAGCCGAAATCCATGAAGTGCAGCGCCGCCTGAAGATTCCCACCGTCATGGTGACGCATGACCAGGAAGAGGCACTCACGTTGGCAGACAAGGTAGTCTGTATGAACCAGGGCCGTATCGAACAAGTCGGCAGCCCCAGCGAGCTCTATTTGCGGCCTCGCACCCGGTTTGTTGCCAACTTCATCGGGATCAGCAATCTGGTGCCCACGGACTGGATTCAATCAAGCCTTCCCCACCTGCTTTCGACGCGCCCGGACGGGGCGATTGAACGCTACGAAGCCTGCCTACGACCAGAAAACCTGCGTGTGACGGCCGACCAGAATGGTGTGGGCCGCGTACGCGATTTGACGTTTATGGGAAATTTGACTCGTATGCGCGTGAATTGGCAGGGCCGCGAGCTGGTGGCTGAACAACACGGCCCCACTGCGCTGACTCCCGGGGCCAGCGTGCGCATAGAGATCGACCCTGGTCACTGTGCCTGGGTGAGTGCATGAGCGCGGTCCAAGCGACGGTCCCTGCTATTGCACCGAGCGCGCCCAGACGTGCCGACTGGTCTGGCGAACGTGTGTTGCTGTGGGTCTGCGTGGCGATACCGATGGCAGGTCTGCTGCTATTTTTTGCGTATCCGCTACTGACCGTAGCCTGGCGCAGCTTTGTACTAAAAGATGGCAGTGTCGGGTTTGGCAACTATGCGGAAGTCTTCGCCACCCGCGGCATTCTTACTGCCACAACCAATAGCATCGTCATGAGCGCCGCCACAACCGTGGTGAGCTTGGCGATAGGGTTTGCGGTCGCGTACGGGCTTGACCGTAGTTGCATGCGCGGCAAGTCAATTGTTCAGATTGCGCTGATACTGCCCATGCTTGCACCGTCCTTGGTACAGGGCTTGGGCTTGATATTTCTACTGGGGCGAAATGGCCTTGTGCATCGGTGGACGGGCCTGGATATCGATATTTACGGCTTTTGGGGCCTGCTGATATCGAACGTATTCTATGCCTTGCCTCAGGCAGTGCTGATTCTTCAGGCGGCATTGCGCAACGCAGATGCACGCTACTACGACGCCGCCGAAGTAATGGGTGCCTCAAGCGCGCGCCAGTTTTTCGACATAACGCTTCCAAATTGCAAGTTCGGCCTGCTCAGCGCAGGTTTTGTCGTGTTTGTCGTCACCATTACCGACTTCGGTAATGCCGCCGTGATCGGTGGCAATTACCGGGTGCTGGCCACAGAGATTTACAGCCAAGTATCTGGACAGATGAATTTCGGTATGGGCTCCGTCATCGGGATCCTGCTTTTGCTTCCTGCATTGATTTCCGTGCAAATCGAGCGCGTGGCATCAAAGAAACAGTTTGGTGCCGCCTCGCCTAGCGGATTACGCGTCACGCCCACCCCCTCCCCCTTGCGTGACAGCCTGTTTACGATCGGCGTGTTACTGGCATCAAGCGCGATCTTCATTACCGTGGGCACAGTGATATTCGCCAGCTTCATGCGCTTATGGCCATACCGCATGGAGTGGACCCTAAAACACTACGACATCACTGTCAGTGGCGGTTATGCGCCCTTGTGGACATCACTTTATTTGTCCGTTGCTGCGGCGTCTCTGGGCGTATTGCTGCTGTTTTTCCTTACCTTTGGCGTATGTCGCATTCCTCGCGCCTGGGCCAAGTTGGTTTATCTTGTCTCCGTTTTGCCAGTGGGCGTGCCGGGTCTCGTGCTCGGTTTGTCGTACATTTTTGCCTTCAACATACCGGGCACGCCACTTTATGCGCTTTACGGCAGTGCAATGTTGATCGCGTTGTGCAACTTCTATCACTACCATTCGCAGGGCTTTCTCACGATGATGACTGGCATGCGTGGCGTGCCCCAGTCTTTGGAGGAGGCGGTGCGGTGCCTGGGTGGCGGTTCGACACATGTGCTGCGCGATGCCGTGCTCCCCTGCATTGCACCCACGGTGCTCGGCGTCTTTTTCTTCTTATTCATGCGCTCAATGGTGACACTGTCCGCCGTGATTTTTCTAGTGACGCCTACGGTCAGCGTCGCGCCTGTGTCCGTCATGCGCCTGGATGAAGCCGGGTTTGTTTCACAGGCAGCAGCCTTCTCCACTTTGATCATGCTGGTGGTTGGAGCGTCACTGCTAACCATGCGCGCATTGATTGCACGGTTTACCCGACGTTAGTTTTAGATAGGGAAGTATTTGAATATGTGGCAAGAAGAGCGGTATCAAAAAATCCGCGCCCTGCTGGCCTCGCTGCAGCAGGTTTCAACCGACAGAATCGTCGGTGAGTTAGGCGTCTCTCGCGAAACCGTAAGGCGAGATTTGCTCGAATTGGAGGCGCTTGGCGAATTGCGTCGGGTGCATGGCGGCGCGGTTCCTGTACACAGTGAGCCCCCCATCACCGAGCGGGTTCATACGAGAGTTAAATATAAGCGAGCAATTGCTCGCGTTGCTGCGGGCCTGCTTTCCAGTGGCCAAACCGTATTCCTGGATGCCGGCAGCACCACGACCGTTCTAGCGCATGAGTTGGCCAAGTTAAGCGGTTTGACCATCATTACAAATTCGTTTGATGCCGCGATGGCGGTGGGCGCTGCTGGCACCAGCACGAACCAGGTCATTATGCTTGGGGGGGCGGTTAGCGGACCGGTTTCAGCCACTTCCGGAGAAATCACCATCGCGGAAATCCATCGGTACCACGCCGATTTTGCTCTGCTGTCACCTGTTGGTGTGGACGCGCAATGCGGTGCGACGAATTTTGATCTACGCGAGGCTGAAATAGCCCGAGCCATGACGGCAAATGCGAAATCGCTGATTATCCTGGCGGACTATAGCAAGATCGGACTATGCAGCCGAGTCTCTTATTGCGCCGCAGATCAGATTGACCACCTGATTACCAATAGCAACGCGGAAAAATTGCCAGGGTATGTCGGTATATCAACCGTTGTGGGGAACTGCATCGCTGTGTGAAGTCCAACGTGCAATCCGTTAAGACCGAATGGGATGACTCCCGTCACTGCGAGGCCGGCAAACCTCCAGCATTACCCCACGCAACCACCGGTGTGCGGGATCCCGATCAAGACGCGGATGCCACATCTGCGACACGGTGATCTGCTCCGTGGGCATCGGCAGCGGGAACGAGCGAAGCGTGCCCCGCGCCCTCAGTTGTGCAAAGTATGAGGACGGTATCAATGCAACCAACTCGGTCTCGGCCGCTATCGACAGAGCGGTGCTGAAACTTGGCACCACAACCGCGGTATTGCGCCGCAGCCCCATCGCTGCGAGCGCGCTGTCCACCGGTCCCGCAGTCCGGCCGTGGCGTGAAGTGACCACATGGTCGCAAGCAGCGTAGCGTTCGGCAGTGATCTCGGGTTCGGCGAGCAGAGGATGGCCCTCTCGCACTACCGCGATGAATCTATCGCGATACAAGGCCTGAACCCGTACCTCCGGGCCTGACTCGCCGAGAACACCGACATCCAGATCGAGTAATCCCTCGCGCAGAGGGCGAACATCTTTATTGGGCTTCGGTGCAAAGCGCAGCCGAACGCCGGGCGCCTCGCGAGCAGCACGCGCCACCAACAGATGCGCGAAGGCCTCGATAAAGCCATCGTTGGCACGTATGGTGAACAAGTGCTGAAGCGTACTGGGGTCCATATTCGCGCCAGCGGGCTGAAGCACCGCACGCGACTCCTGCACCAGCTCTCTGACGCGGTCGCGTAGTGCCAATGCATGCGGCGTGAGGACCATGGCGCGCCCTGCGCGCACCAGAAGCGGGTCCCCGGTTGAATCCCGCAACCTCGCGAGCGCCCTGCTCATCGCGGACTCGCTCAGGCCCAGCCGCTCAGCCGCTTTCGCGACGCTGCCCTCGGAAAGAAGCGCGTTTAACGCAAACAGCAGGTTCAGGTCAGCATCCGTCGGCATGCCCGAATCTAGCACGGCCACGGAGATTTCGACAGGCGCCGCATGCAGGTACACGTTGCGCGCCGCGCGCTGTGCAAGCCCTGCACGCCGTCCTAAGCTGGCTTGGCGCAATAGGGCGTACCTCTTCCGGTCCTCCAATCATGTTGTCACCTACGCTTCAATCGAACGCTTCTTCCACCATTGCCTGCTCCGTCGCAACCCAAGAGGTGAGCGACGTGCGTGACGCAGATGGCCTGCCTCTACCGCGACGCTACGCGGCCGTTGCCGCTATCCTTGGCGGGGGCGTGCTCGTGGTGCTCGACGGTGCCATTGCCAATATCGCGCTGCCAGACATTGCCCAGCAATTACAGGCCACACCCGCCGATGCCGTCTGGATCATCACTGCCTACCAACTTGCCGTGGTCATGTTCCTTTTGCCGGCTTCTGCTGTCGGAGAGAGGTTCGGATACCGGCGCGTCTTCGCAGGCGGTGTCGCGCTATTCACTGCGGCGTCGGTATTGTGCGCGTTGGCCCCATCGCTGCCATGGCTCGTGGCAGCGAGATGCCTTCAAGGCCTGGGCAGTGCAGCCGTGATGCCACTTGGGCTGGCGTTGTTGCGCTTCACGTATCCGCGTCGGTTGCTGGCACGCTCGATCGCCTGGAACGCTCTCGCCATCGCGGCCGCTTCAGCGGCGGGCCCCACCCTCGGTGCCTTCATACTTTCAACGGCAAGTTGGCCGTGGCTCTTCGCGGTGAACATCCCGGTAGGTTTACTCGTGCTCGCAGCCTGCACAGGCTTACCGAGCCCTGCGCTCTCGGCACGCCGCATCGACGTCGGGAGCATCGCGCTCAACGCGGTCATGTTCGCCTCTTTCGTGCTTGGGGGGGCACAGTTGGTGGAGCATCCGTTGCACGGCAGCGCGTTGCTCACGTTGGCGGCCGTTTGCATGGTTTTGCTGGTCCGGCGTGAATTGCCAAAAACAGCGCCGTTGATCCCGCTCGATCTGCTGCGCGTGCATTCCTTTCGGGTCTCGATCATCGCCTCCGTGTGTTGCTTCACCGCCCAGATGGCCAGCCTTGTGGCGTTGCCGTTTTACATCCAGCACGAACTCGGCCAGAGCGCCGTGACCGCCGGCCTCTTGATGACCCCCTGGCCTTTGGCGGTGATGCTGGCTGCACCGCTGTCGGCACGCCTGGCGCAGCGCTTTCCGACCGCTTGGCTATGCGCGGCCGGAAGTGCGTGCTTCGCAATCGGTCTGGCCCTGTGTGCCCTGTGGCCGCTGCATGGCAACCCGGCATTACCAATCGCTATATTCACCAGTCTCGCGGGCCTGGGCTTTGGCTTCTTTCAAACGCCGAACAACCAGAACATGCTGCTCTCGGCCCCCAAGGAACGCAGCGGCGCGGCCGGCGGCGCGCAAGGCACTGCCCGACTTACCGGATTGACACTCGGTAGCCTGTTGATGAGTTTGATGTTTGGGTTGCTGCCTTCCCACAGCGCAGTGCATTGGGGCCTGGTGATGGCAGCTTTGGCCGCGTTGGCCGGGAGTGTGGTGAGCTTGCTCAGAAGCCCCACAAGGGCTCGCGTCGGGTGATCTACCGCAGACAAGCGGGTTCCAGACTTAGCGGCTCCGACAGATGGCGGATGAACTGCCAAAAAAGGACAACGACTATCTACTATTTTTTTTGTTGTGGTTCGACGTTGAAATTTCGCGTCTGTTGAAAAATGGAATTTGCACCGAGCCACTTTTCGTAGATCAAATCCAGCTCGCCCGTGCGTTCCAGCGAAATCAATATGTCGTTGATCGCTTTCAAGAGCAAGGCGTCGCCTTTTCTAACGGCGACGCTGACATGTTCGGCATCGAACGGCTCCTCCAAGATCATGGTTTCTGCGGCGCTTCGCGCGGATTGCCGTTCGAATCGATTCATCACCAAATCGTTGGCCGAAAAGGCATCTACGTCGCCGTTCTTCAAATAGAGATAGCACGTGGGAGCGTCACGATAGAGAACTACGTCGGCTTGCGCGAACTCTCGCCTGATTACCGGGCCTGCACGCGCAGATTCAGATACACAGATCTTCTTGCCGCTCAGATCTTTCAAGCTCTTAATGCCAGTGTTTTTCATGACCATCACGTTCATGGTCTCTTGCAGATATTGCAGGCTCAGATCCACAGACTGCGTGGCCTCCGGCGCGCTGGACACTATGCCGACGATAACGTCAACGCGATTTTCCATTAGCGCTTTAAGCCGGGTGTCTGAGGGTAGCCCCTTGTGCTGAAGCGCCACTCCCAGGCCTTCAGCCAACGCCGCGCAAATGTCTACGTCATACCCCACAACGACGTCCGATGCCGGCCCAACAAAGGAATAAGGCGGGTTTGAGTCTTGCGTACCGCAGACGAGCTGTCCGCGTTGCTTTATCGCGTTCAATGCATCGGCGTAAGAGTCAGAGGCTGCCGCCAATAAGCCGCAGGCTATCGCGAATGAAAAAACCACGCCGCATCGATTCATTTTCTCTGTCACTTTTTTCGGTTTTTTTTCGAAACAGTATTTCTATGCCGAACTATCGTACAAAGAACAGAGTACTTCTGGAGTGGGTCGGTCCAATTGAAAACAGGTTGCCGACAAACTCTTTTCAAGCCTTAATAATGATCGAAATACGCCTGAAGCGCTTTAGGATCACGCGTAACGACTAACGCCGCCATCAACAGTACGCGTGCTTTTTGCGGATTCAAATCCCCTGCGGCAATGAACCCAAGTCTGGAGTCGTCGAGTTCTACGTTGCGTGCAACCAGACCGCTGCCAGTGCGGCTCGCCCGCACAACAGCAACACCTTGCAATGCCGCACGGGCCAGGGCATCGATAGCGACATCCGTGGCATTTCCATCGCCCACACCTGCCAGTACGATGCCATCAGCCTGATCCGCAATGAAATCAATCAGGTCCGCCTGAAGATTTGCGTAGGCATAAATGATTTCAACACGCGGCCATTCGCTCGTATCCGAATATGCGAGTTTAAGCTCGCTTTTTTTCGAATGGATGGTTTCGTTGCGGGAATAGAAGGTGGGGACGCCGCCATGCATTACGCCGGCGCGCCCCCGGTTGGGAGACGAAAATGCGCTAATGCCCGCGCACGCCATCTTCTGAATTTCACGCGCGTAGTGAATATCTTCGTTCATAACGACTAGGGGACCACGTCCGCGAGCCGAAGCGTGGCCGGCAAGGGCCACCGCGTTGTACAAGTTCGCAGGCCCTTCAGCGCCCAGTGCCGTGGCCGGGCGCATCGCGCCGACCAGAATCAGTGGTTTGTCGGAATGCACGACCAAGCTGAGGAAATAGGCCGTTTCTTCGAGCGTGTCAGTGCCATGCGTGACCACAATGCCCGCCACCGACGCATCGTCACAAAGAGCCGTAATGCGTAGTGCCAACGCGCGCCATACTTCGTGCGTCATGTTTTGGCTGCCCACGTTGGCGACCTGTTCTGCGCGAATGGTCGCAATGGATGCCAGTTGTGGCACCGCGGCGACAAGTTGGGCAACGGAAAACGAACCTGCTTTGTAGCCCGCAGCGGTAGCGTCTGCCTGCGCACCCGCGATCGTACCGCCGGTCGCCAAGACTGCAATAACCGGCAAGTTACGATCAGGCATCTACCGCTCCGGACAAGCCTTGGCGCTCAAGAAGGGCGTTCAGGTGATCCCAACCATGAAAATCGATAACGATCTGGCCCTTTTCCTTGGCTCCGATCTTCAGGGAAACACGGGTGCCAAGATGGTCGGACAAGGCATCTTCAAGGCGCGTGAGATCGCGCGAGACACCGTTGCGCTTCTGTTTGGAAGGGGAGTCCGACTCTTTGGCTGCACGCGTAACCAGCTTCTCCGCTTCACGCACCGACAAACGTTTACCGACGATCTGGTTCGCCAGTTGAATCTGTGTGGCCGCATCAACACCCAATAAGGCGCGGGCGTGCCCCATATCGACGTCTCCAGCGAGCAGCATGGTCTGCACGGGTGAGGCCAGATTCAATAGACGCAACAAGTTGCTGGTGGCGGAGCGCGAACGTCCGATAGCTTGGGCCGCTTGTTCATGGGTCAACCCAAACTCATCAAGCAGGCGACGCACGCCGTGCGCCTCTTCAAGCGGATTGAGGTCTTCACGCTGGATGTTCTCGATGAGCGCCATGACCGCAGCATTCTCATCCGCCACGTCTCGTACCAGCACGGGGACTTCTTTGAGTCCTGCCAATTGAGCGGCGCGAAAGCGGCGCTCACCGGCAATGATTTCGTAGTGTCCTGGAGCAGTCTCACCCAACGAACGCACGAGAATGGGCTGCATGATGCCCTGAGTGCGAATCGACTCGGCCAGTTCTCCAAGAGCGCCTTCGTCCATACGCGTGCGCGGCTGATACTTGCCAGCGCGCATCTTAGATATGGGCAACGTGGACGGGGGACCCTCGGGCGTAGCAACGACCTTTCCTATGCTATCGATGGCAGGCACGTCTGCGCCCAAAAGGGCGTCTAGTCCGCGGCCCAATCCCTTGGGTTTCTTGGTGGCCATAATTAAATCCTCTTTCCTTCTGCTCTTTGTATCCTGAACGAATTCAGGAGTCCGCCTGATCGGCGGGCAGTCGATACCAATAGGCATAGCTGTCTACGAAACCGTATTGGCTATACAAGGTACGCGCTGCGATATTTTCTGGCTCCACTTGCAAATAGGCTGTCTTCGCGCCGCGGCGTGCACCACACGCCAACAGATGCTCAACGAGTGCGTTCGCGTGCCCTTCTCTACGTCGGTTCGGTTGAGTAATGACATCGAACAAACCAAAGAGATCACCATCGCTCACCGCTAATCCTGCGGCAACACAATGGCCCTGCGCATCTCGCGCCAATACAGGCTGGATGTCTACCGCCAAACCTTGCAAGCGCGTTTGATGCTCTTGCACGTGGTTCGCTGCTGACCCGCGCATTTGCCCGACTTCAGTTGCAAATTGCGCTGGCGAAACCGTTTCAAAGTGCAAATTACCGCTGACCTCGGTACGCACCGTCAGGGACATCGACATCACTCGGGTTTCGCCTTCGCGCAGAAAGCCGCTGGCTTCCAACTCATCATCCAGTTGGAAATCTGGGCCAATCGATGTAACGCGCAGCACCACGGGCAAACCGTGACGTGCATATAACGAAGAACAATACGCCAGCCGCTCGTGCAGGGGACGTGTGGATAACCCGACTACATTTATGCTGCGCACGCGCTTTGCGACAGACGGCGCCCAACGAACTAACCAACCGTCATAGAACATCTGTTCGCGCACGGCGGTTGCATTCAATGATGCATCTTCCAGACGCACGACCAGGCTGTCTCTTGTCGTTTTTGCAAACGACGATTCAACAGGCAAGCCGGCATCAAATTGGGCGATGGCAGTCATCATTGCGTGACTCAGCCCAGCGCTTTAACGCGTTCGATCATTTCAGCGCCAAACGCGATGTAGGCTTGTGCGCCACGCGAAGATCGGTCATAGACAACCCCAGGCATGCCATAGCTAGGCGCTTCAGCCAGGCGCACATTTCGGGGTACCACTGTCTTGAAGACCTTGTCACCGAAGTGCGCTTCCAACTGCGCGGACACTTGCTGTTGCAGTGTCATTCGGGGGTCGAACATAACGCGCAACAAACCAATGACACGAAGGTCATCGTTGATATTGCGGTGTACGCGCTTGATGGTGTTTACCAGATCCGACAAGCCTTCCAATGCGAAGTACTCACATTGCATCGGAATAATGACACCATGGGCTGCCGCCAACCCGTTAAGAGTAAGCAAAGACAATGCAGGCGGGCAATCGATGAGTACAAAATCGTATTGGTCCGCAACGGAATCGATAGCGCCCTTTAACTGACGCTCGCGCTGATCCATTTGGACAAGATCAATCTCGGCACCAGACAATTCGCGGTTGGCCGGCAGCACATCGTATCCGCCCGATTCCGAACGGACACGCGTCTGTTCAATCGTGGCGTCACCAATCAGCACCTGGTACAGATTCGCGGCCAGGGTGGCCTTGTCGATACCGCTACCCATCGTTGCATTGCCCTGGGGATCCAGGTCCACCAGCAGTACGCGCTTATTGTGCGTGGCAAGCCCGGCCGCCAGGTTAATGGCGGTAGTAGTCTTGCCGACACCGCCTTTTTGATTGGCAATGCAAAAGACACGGGCGGATTTGCTGGGGGGTGAGTTTTTCATAAGGTTCCTTGACTGCGACGCATCCAGATCAGGCAACGCTGGGCTTGTAGCTCCGGGACACGGAGTGGCTGAATTTGGTCGACTTGCCAATCTCCGCGCGCGTGCAGCGCACAGATCTCTTCGTCTGGGACCTTGCCCTTCATCGCAACGAGGGTACCATCGTTGCGAACGTGACGACCCGAGAGAACGGCAAAATCGTCCAATGACGCAAACGCGCGCGATATGACGGCGTCACATTCGGCGGGCTCTAGCTGTTCAATGCGGGAATGTTGTGCTTGCAAGTTCGGCAAGGACAGCGCGCCGCTCATCTGGCGCACAAATGCGGTTTTCTTTTCTACGGCGTCGACACACGACACATGCCAGTTGGGTCGCATGATCGCCAGAACGACGCCAGGCAAGCCACCGCCGGATCCGACGTCATACAGACGTGCCGCCTGCGACGGACCGCCCAGCGCCTCGGTAAGAGGCGCTACCACAGCCAAGCTGTCGAACAAGTGCTGTACCAGCATTTGCTCCGGGTCGCGGATGGCAGTGAGGTTATAGGTGCGATTCCATCGTTGCATCTGCGATAGATAATTCAGCAGTTTTGCAACTTGGTCCGCATTGACCTGAAGGCCAAGTTCCGCGCAGGCATGTGTAAGGCGGCCGGCCAGAGGATCGCCGGCCTGGGTCTGATGTGTGCTCATGCGGCGTGCTTGCGCGAGCCGTAATGCAGGCGCTTCAGGTGAATAAGTAATAGAGAAATTGCGGCCGGCGTTACGCCGGAAATGCGGGCGGCCTGACCCACCGTCTGGGGGCGATGTGTTTTCAGTTTCTGCCGCACTTCAAACGAGAGGCTGGCCACCGCGTCGTAATCCACGTCGCTGGGAATAGTCTGCTCTTCGTGGCTAATCTGTTTGAGCACTTCGTCTTGCTGACGAGCGATGTACCCAGCGTACTTCAATTGAATTTCCACCTGCTCGGCAAGAATGACGTCATCCAGGCCAGGGCCGGCTAACAAAGAGCCGTCGACGTTGCGAGCGGCCATCAATGTCTCGTAGGAGATATTGGGCCTTTTCAGCAGATCAGCTAGTGAGTACTCACGCTCTATTGCTTTGCCCAACAACGGCTCAGCAACCTCAGCAGGGAAAATCTTCGGATTGATCCACGTGGATTTGAGGCGCCCTACTTCGGCAGCCACGGCATCACGTTTACGATTAAAGGCTTCCCAACGGGCATCATCGACCAGACCGAGCTTGCGACCAATCTCGGTCAGGCGCAAATCAGCATTGTCTTCGCGCAGGCTCAATCTGTATTCAGCGCGCGAGGTGAACATGCGATATGGCTCAGTGACGCCACGCGTGGCCAAATCATCTACCAGTACACCGAGATAAGCCTCGTCACGACGAGGCACCCAGAGCTCGCGTCCCAATGCTTGCAATGCGGCATTCACCCCGGCAAGCAGACCTTGGGCTGCGGCTTCTTCGTAACCCGTCGTGCCATTGATTTGTCCCGCAAAGAACAGGCCAGAGATGGATTTGGTCTCTAGCGTGCTCTTCAATGCGCGGGGATCAAAGTAGTCATATTCGATGGCGTAGCCGGGGCGCAAGATATGCGCATCCTCAAGCCCTGGCAATGAACGGATCAAATTCCATTGCACATCGAAGGGCAGACTTGTTGATACACCATTCGGATACACCTCGTGCGTGTCCAGCCCTTCCGGTTCAAGAAAGACTTGGTGCGAGGTTTTGTCGGCAAATCGATGAATCTTGTCTTCGATAGATGGGCAGTAACGCGGGCCGACGCCTTCGATGACGCCGCTATACATCGGCGACCGATCCAAACCACCACGAATGATGTCATGCGTCTGAGCGTTGGTGTGCGTGATCCAGCACGGCAACTGCCTTGGGTGCATTGCAGCATTACCCATGTACGAGAACACGGGAATGGGATCCAAATCACCAGGCTGCTCTTCCAACGCGGCATAGTTGATAGTCCGTCCATCAATGCGCGGGGGTGTGCCTGTTTTCAGCCGCCCTTGCGGTAAGGCTAGTTCTTTAAGACGCTGCCCCAGCGATGTAGATGGAGGATCCCCAGCTCTACCCCCGGCATAGCTCTGCAATCCCACGTGAATCAATCCGTTCAGGAAAGTCCCAGCAGTAAGCACCACCGTGCGTGCGCGAAACTTCAGACCAACTTGGGTAACGGCGCCGACGACACGGTCGCCCTCAACAATAAGATCCTCTACCGCTTGCTGAAAAAGCCAGAGGTTGGCTTGATTTTCCAGGCGGCCACGAATGGCCTGACGATAGAGAACACGATCAGCTTGCGCACGGGTGGCCCGAACGGCTGGGCCTTTCGAACTATTCAAGATACGGAATTGAATCCCCGCCTCGTCAGTAGCAAGAGCCATGGCGCCACCAAGGGCGTCAATTTCTTTGACCAAATGACCTTTGCCAATTCCACCAATAGATGGGTTGCAAGACATTTGACCGAGGGTTTCGATGTTGTGCGTGAGGAGCAGAG
The DNA here is from genome assembly GCA_040391965.1 of Achromobacter deleyi. Classification (GTDB taxonomy): domain Bacteria; phylum Pseudomonadota; class Gammaproteobacteria; order Burkholderiales; family Burkholderiaceae_B; genus Achromobacter; species Achromobacter deleyi_B. The sequence goes on from JBEBWV010000036.1 coordinate 19,721, forward strand.
TCTGTGCGCCGGCACGAGCAGCAGCCAAGGCCGCTTCGGTACCTGCGTGACCGCCGCCGACGACGATCACATCGAATTCGCGGGGATAGTCCATGATTTTGGGGATAGATAAGAGAGCAATCAGTGCTCATTATAGAGGCAGGGGCCTAGTGTTTCACGTGAAACATACGCCGCGTTCCTATGATGAGGAAAATAAGATTGGAAATGTCGGCAATAGGCGACTGTTCCTTAACCTGGCAACGCATCATCAATCTCAAAGTGATGGCTTATGTTCCACGTGAAACATGAGCGCGCCGTAGCCATTTCATGTGCCTCTTGTTGTCTATGTTCCACGTGGAACATCGTCTCTCAACACTAATGTTGAGAATAAATTCTATTTATCTTTTGAAAATAAAGCACCTTTGTTGATTTTTCTGATCACACATTCGGTTCCACGTGGAACATCTCTGACTTTGAAGTTAGACCTCAACATCATCTTCAATACATCAACGAATCACCAGCAATCCTAATTTCCGAAAAAAAGCCATTTATTTACCCCTACCCTACCCCTTGCTAACAATACCGGTCATTTTTATTTTTCTTAAGAGAAAACTCATGTTTTTAAGATTTATCAGACGAGGTTAGGACTCGTATGTTTCACGTGAAACATCATTCTTAAAACCTTTGAAGGGAAAGCTCCAGAAAGCCATCTCTCTACATCGGACGGATCCAGTGTTCCACGTGAAACGTCAGGAAAAACAGACGAGGGGTTTCACGCGACACATAACCAGAACATCTCAGAAAATGTCCCACTTAAAGGCCCGCACGAGTGATCTGACATCCAAGGCAATTGGTGTGACCAATTACACCTCCACCACCGCACTGCTTTCGGCTGGTTCCATTGAGAGCGGGATAAATAGAACCCTATCTTTCAGACAAATTTAATGATCTTTATTTTCTGAAACGTGATTGTCATCCAGCGCTTGGGGAAATTCTGCGGCGAGGTTCTACCAACTCAATTCAACACTCAGTAATCACACGCACATTCTCCTTCGCTCTCACCACAAGATTTCACGTAGAACTATTTTCTCCGTCTCATCCAGGAATATTTTCAGCGTCAATTGATATGAATACGTGGCCCGTGAGGCAACACGAACACACTGCAACGACTAGGAATGCTGTGCATAAGTTGGGGAACTGAATTTCAAGTTTGGTGTCGAAAGCCAGGCAAAGGCACATAAGCCTTTATCCACAACCGAACCGTTCGACCAGTCACGGTAAAGATTCACGTGAAGGCCTGTGTTTCCTGCATAACCATGTTATCCACAATTCAATGCGGGAAGTCCCTATCCCTCGTTTGATGTAGCCTGTCCGAAGGAAATTCACCGCCTTTGTGGGCAACTCTGTCTCTTTTTCCAAGCCCTAGCACTCGTCAAGAGTGGGTAAGCACCAAGCAAAGCCATGGCTATCTATGGGCCATAAAGAGCAAAGGAATTAAGCACTATCCCCATTTATATCCACAGGCTGCGCAACGAAAATTTGACCTTTTCAAGTGCTCACCTGTGCATAACCCAGATGGGGATATCTTTGTGTACAACCTTGGAAACCGCGGCAAAAAAATAAGCTTCGACCGTAGGAAACACACCTCCCAGGTCTCTTCATTCTCAAGCCGCGAAATATCGTCTCGATGCGAAATAGCCCCGTAAACAGGGGCTCCCAGTAGCGTAGAGCGCCTGTTTTTGCCCAAATGGAGCACACAGTATGAGCAGCGACAACACATGCTCCTCACCACCATTAATAACTTGCGAAAGCTGTGCAGAACTTTCTCGGCAATTGCTCATGTGCTTCATAACTGCTCACGATTTTCAAAAGCGGCGAAAATAATTATCCACAGAGTTATCCAACGGTAAAACTGACGTTAGTAGTTACTAACTGGACTCGAATGGCAGGCATCAGAAAAGCCGCCTCCAAAAGTAACAACGCCCCAGACTGTGAAGTCTTGGGGCGTTGTAGCCAGAGTTACTCTGGCTTACGGGAAAGTGGGATTTCCCGATTTAAAGCGGGCGAATTTCGGCCGCCTGAGGTCCTTTCGGACCATCCTTAACATCGAACTCAACTTCCTGGCCCTCGTTCAGGCTGCGGTAACCGCGCCCCTGGATCGCGGAAAAGTGCGCGAAGACTTCGGTGCCACCAGCGTCCGGCGTAATGAAACCGTAACCCTTGTCGGCGTTAAACCACTTTACTTTGCCCGTCTGAGCCATTTGAGTAGCGTCCTGTAATTAACCTGGAAAAGCAGTTGAATCCAGGAACGCGGCCCCGAACGAATAAGTAATTGGGGAGGACCGCACAACCATTCATTGCCACTACGTTCTGCCTTGCCAACACACAACAAAACCAGGCCCGCGAACAACGTGAATTCACTGCTTATTCAGCATACTCACGGCCGATATTTGCCATAAATAGTTGTTTACCCCAATGTCGTATTTTTCTGACTCGACACCCGTTTACAAGCCCTGGGAAGGTACGCAAATACTTCCGCCACGTTGCTGATCCGGATCAATGCATGTCTACGCTACTCTGCGCAACACATGCAGGCAAAAGCGCAAGGATGCCAAGGCCGCCAGCGTTCAGAAATACTGCTTAATTCATGATGTCTACCATCATATTTTCAGCAGCTACAGATGCAATCCTCGTAATGTCGGCGCCAACAAAAATATCAGCGGCATACCACCCCTGCATCGTCGCTCTATCCGGTGCTCGCTCATCGAATAAGCAAAGCTGAATTTCATACTTGAAGTTAATGGGATACTTATGAAAATTCCTCATCCCATCTTCCTCTCGCCATGATCCGATCCAAGCTTCCCGACGTCGGTACCACCATCTTCACTGTGATGAGCCGCCTGGCCATCGAACATAAGGCCATTAATCTTGGCCAGGGCTTTCCTGATTTCGATCCAGATCCCGAATTGCGGGATCTCGTCACGAAGGCAATGGCTGCGGGTCACAATCAATATCCTTACATGCCAGGTGTAGCCCCCTTGCGTGAAGCTATCGCTGCAAAGGTGCTGGCGCTTTATGGTCATGCCTACGATCCCGAGACAGAAATAACCGTCACCAGCGGCGCCACAGAGGCGTTAATGGCCACGGTACTTGCCGCGGTGAATAGCGGAGACGAAGTCGTGGTGATAGAGCCTTGCTACGACTCCTATTTGCCCGCAATTCGGTTGGCTGGCGGCACAGCTGTCCCGGTGCCATTGCGTGCACCGACACAGGACGATCCCTACTATCGAATCGATTGGCAACGGGTGCGTGACGCCATTACGTCAAAGACACGTCTGTTGATGCTGAATTTTCCACACAACCCGACTGGTGCCGTACTCGAGGAAAGCGACCTCGATGCGCTGGAAGCGATTGTGCGCGACACCGGCGTGTTGTTGTTATCTGACGAGGTCTACGAGCACATCGTTTTTGACGGCAAGCCACACGCCAGCGTGTCACGCCGTCCCCTCCTGGCGGCACATGCATTCGTTATTTCCTCGTTCGGAAAAACGTACCACACGACAGGCTGGAAAATAGGCTATTGCTGCGCACCTCGCCAACTGAGTGCAGAGCTGCGCAAAGTACATCAGTTCATGGTGTTCACAGTGTCTTCACCCATGCAATTCGCGCTTGCCGAGTTCATGAAGAATCCAAAGCCCTACCTCGATCTGCCCGCGTTTTATCAAGCGAAGCGAGACCATTTGGCACAAGGCTTGGCAAACACACGATTCAAGGTCCTACCAAGCCCCGGCACCTTCTTCATGCTGGCGGATTACAGTGCAATTTCCAAACAGACTGAAGCTGACTTTTCACGTGAACTCACCGTCAAACACGGTGTGACCGTAATCCCAGTCTCGGCTTTCTATCAACACCCGGACGCTCCGCAGTCCAACCACCGCATTGTCCGGTTCTGCTTTGCAAAAAAAGACGACACCCTCGACGCGGCAATAGAACGACTTGCCCGAGTCTGATGGCACAAGGCCCAGCCATTCAAATGCCTGGGCCTTGCTAGCCTTGTAAGCCTTGTCAGGCGCGTAATCACGCTCCACCCTGACAACCCCCTTCCCACATCAATTAATCGCCGTCAGCGTCCTCTGTACGCGTGAGCGTGCATGGTCACGCCGGCACACAACGCGAAATGTAGCGACACCTGGCAAAGCATCTCGCCCCAAACCGAGTTTGATCAATGCGCACATGGTGACCAGCACCCTCGCTTACGAAACCGCCGCAAACGTCCCTGGAAGGCGGAATCCCGCAATTGCACCCTTCCTTACCCATGGGCAGTTTTAAACCTCTCCGAGGCCTTCTCGTGGACGTACCGAGGTATTCCGGCTGCGTATCCCGGCCGAAATCCGACAAGAGCACAGGAATGGCACGTTCGGGCCCACCGGGTCAGCTACATGCATTCAGGGATCCATCCCGAGTCTAGACGCGCGTCAGGACGTTTTACGGCGCTTCTTGTGTCCACGGCCTGCAACAACCCGGAAAAACGCGTACAGGCCCGCTAAGCCCTTCCTAGGGCAGACAAAACCCGACTGTTACGCCGAGGATTCCGCATTTTCGTCTCTCTGAGCGTCTAAACGCCCATTTTCCAAATCTGCGTTCGCAAATCTGCATCAGATGCGAATACCGAGATATCCACCGGAGACTGTGGATATCTCGCAAAGCCTTCAAATTTCGGCGCCCAAGTAGGCCGTAGCCAAGAAAAAACGTTCAGCAGGATCAGGCCTGGAGCTGGCATAGGCAGGCGTTCTCACCACCGTGCATGCCGTATTTCACAAGAAATTTCGGCCAACGCTTTATCCACAAGAAAAACCGGTCTCCAGAAAAAAGAGTAATTCGCGCCTCGAGTGTTTTGTCGCTCAAAGTTTGAGCACTTTTCAGCTGAGAATCTGTGAAATGGAGTAGCAAACAGAAGTACCCAAATCAAAATTCAGTACATCAGTAAATTTTCAGCTGGGGATAAGTTGAAGTTCGCCCTGGAGACATGCTCTTGGAATCGACGTTTGGTGACTCTCATTGTTTTTGCGACCGTGCCCAACTTTTTCATATGAGCAACGTTTCCAAAGGTTTGTCTTTTCGAAAAGCGCCAGCGGAAAAATTTAAAAAAAAAACGGTTTTGCATTGAAAACGCGGATATCGCGGCTCGGAGGAAGTCTCCGATGAAGTTCGGCAAGGATTTCTTAAGTTCGAGAAGTCCTTCTGCCGAACTTTTTTTTTGTTTTGCTTGTGCAAGGACAGAGTCCGCGGGGGCGATGGCGGCTGAGAAAAAGTCTTTAGTTCTTTTCCTTGTAGTTCTCTTTATATAAAGACTAATGATTAATAAGGCCTGTGGATAACTACCTTAACCTTAGAAAATCTTTAATTTTCATTGGCTTACAGAACTTTTTGCCTGTGCAAGAACTCTGTGTGGGGAAAAAGTTGAAGTTGGACAAGATTTCGGACACCCCCCAAAACCCCTGCTTGTTCAACTTCACTCCACACAATATGCACAACCTCGCCACTTAGGAGTTATCCACAGGCTGATTTTCCATTGCTACTGTGAAATCACCACAAATTGAGCAAAAAAAAGTCGCCCATCGGACGCCTTAACAGGAGCAAAATTTCAGCTGTGGACAACTTGAAAGACGGTCAGAAACCTCTCACATCTCGTTTTTCTGACGCGGTGCCTGCCAACCTGGCCATTCGTTCCGGTCGTAGAATCGCCTGATGGCAAGACACCTCCGAATCCGATCTTTCCCCTTCGCAACCTGGGTTAGAAGCCGCTTACTGGCAGACAACCTGCCCGTCACGTTGTTTTCAGCCGCGCTTATGGGCCTCTTCGGGGCACTTGCAACGGTGGTGTTTCGCGAACTTCTTGGTCTTGCGCAGGTCGGCCTTGGCGCAGAGTCCACCCCCCACGGCATGGTGTCCCTCGCTCGTGATCTCAATGAATGGCAACGCCTTATCTTTCCTGCCATTGGCGGTGCGATGGCGGGATTCATTCTTCAAATGGCAGCAAAATGGTTGCCAAAGCGAGGCGCGGCTGACTATATGGAAGCTATTTCTGTTGGCCGAGGTGTGATTGGCGTTCGTCAGACACTGGCTCGTAGTGTCTCTTCCATCTTCTCGATTGGGTCTGGCGCATCTATCGGTAGAGAGGGCCCTATGGTCCAGTTGGCAGCGATGCTGTCATCAATGATGGGCCGCTTTCTCGTATTACCTCCCCGCCATCTGCGCCTTCTGGTCGCCTGCGGTGCCACGGCAGGTATTACTTCCGCCTATAACGCCCCGATTGCGGGGGCGTTGTTTATTTCAGAGATCGTCTACGGCGTCATTACAACGGCCACCCTCGTGCCACTTGTGGTTTCTTCGGTAGTCGCGAACATCGTGACGCGCCAGATTCTTCACTATGACGCCGTATTTCTCATGCCACATTTTGACTTTGTGTCGGGTTGGGAAGTCATCAACTATCTAGGGCTGGGAATCATCGCCGGCTTGGCTGCGCCGCAGTTTTTGCGCTTATTGGATCTGTCGCGAGCCAGCTTTTCCCGCATGCGAGTACCTCTCTGGGCTCGCATGGCGCTCGGTGGGTTCATCGTCGGCGTGTTGTCCGTGTTCAAGCCTGAGGTTTGGGGTAATGGTTACAGCGTGGTCAACAGCATGTTGCACACACCGTGGGCCTGGCAGGCAGTGGCTGCCATTTTGCTCATGAAGGTTATTGCGACGGCAGCCAGCGTGGGGTCTGGTGCCGTCGGTGGAGTGTTTACGCCGACACTTTTCGTAGGGGCGGCACTTGGATACCTATATGGTGCACTTCTGAACGGGATATTTCCTGCGGGTGATGTGTCCACTGTTGCCAGCTACGCCGTAGTGGGCATGGGGGCACTCCTAGCCGCCACCACCTACGCACCGTTGATGTCGATCTTGATGATATTTGAGATGACCTTGAGCTATGAGGTCATGCTGCCGTTGATGCTCGCCTGTATTACCGGATTCGTCGTGGCACAAAAAATTCGCCCTGACTCCGTCTACTCAAAATCCCTGGCAAATAACCGGCGCGTGGGGGAAATGTTGACTGGGCCGACAGGTCGCCGCGAAAACAGTCAACGCTGAGGAGGTTTTCTTACGCAAGGGCTGCCCAAAGTTGGGTGTGCTCCTGCAGATCACGAACCTCACGACTTTGCCTTCTGGCACTCAAATACTCAACGAAAGCTGCGGTGGGCACTATGGCGTCGCCTGACGTGCTATGGGTTCCTGACAGCGGTTGTAAGCATCCACGAACGCTTAAAACAAAAAGCGCATATCATTTAGATATAAAATATATAACGATTCAGGCGCCCGACTGTTTTCTTGCGGGCGCAGACATTTTCGCGGCGCAAAGGAACCCTCAATGCAACGGACAGGGAAAGATGAATACGCGCATCAGGATACTGATGATCTGAACCTGTGGGCATTTGCCGATACGCTGTATGCGCAATGGGAAAGCATTCTTCTCGGTTTGCGCGCCAGGAATGAACAGTCTTCCTTGGGAACGCCAGGCTATAGCGCAGAAGAACGCGAGGCACTTCAGACTCTCGTTGCCAATATGGATGCCCTTATTTCCGGCATCAGAGGTAGTCGGCGAAAAAAACTGATCGAGTTACGCGGAAATATTGTGGCCGAGCTGTGCAAGAACGCTGATTTCAGCGCCTCATTGAAAGAGGATTGCTTCAATAGATTTGAAGACAGCGAAACGCCAGGCTTTACCGCCGCTTAGTCGAAAATTCAGCCAATATTAGCGTGCGAACATATGCGAGCAATTGCTTATGTATTGCGCGTTTAAGTCTATCAGGACTGTAGATAAATATAGCGGTCTTCCGTGTCACGAAGAGGGCCGCTGATTTCTTCTTGCCGAGCCAATTCTCACAAGGGCCAGCAGAGACTTCATGATGTAGAGAACGAGGACGGATCCACTCATGTCGCCGATTAGCATTACTGCAAAACTCTTTGAAAAATCGCCCGATGAAGCGGTAATTGCAAACCAGATGTGGTGAAGAATTCCATTGAATAGTGCATAAATAAAGGCACAATTCAGTAATCTTGCTGTTGTGAGGTTTTCTAAATTGACGTTCAATCCGAGGAATCTTTGAGCGAATCTATACGCCAGGTAAGGAGCTACGGCCTCGATGATGCCACCGACCGTCGATCTGATAACATCGTCCGGAAAGAAGTAGAAAAAGCACGCTAGCCAAGATGCGAGTAGTAGTCCGACGGTGCCCGATGCACCGAACAAAAGAGTGCACAGCAGACGGATACCAGCAGGCAGGTACATCCAATTAACGCCTCTAATAAACTCCGCGTTGGTGAATATGCATTCGTTGATGACGAGCGCCGAGACGAACAGCCCGGTGGTGCCGAGCACGAGTCCCCAGTGAAATCGAAGTTGCGACATCCTGCTCTCTTTTCGCGCGTACCTTAAGGACGCGCCATGTTTATTGGACGTTCTGACCATGGTAGGGAAATCACGGCCCGCAGATATTTATTTGCGCTTTCTCAAGTTGGCAGAGGCCCTTCGAGGGCTCCCGTCATTGCCAGCCCTGGATCCACTTGAAGAGCGCATTCTGACATTGGTGGCGCGCGCCTCGCAAGAAGCTGGCAGATTATCCGTGCGCGACGTGATGGCCACAGCGAATCTTGGCTCGCCTGCCACGGTGCATGCCAGGCTGAAAAGCATGCGAAAGAAGGGCTGGATTGCGCTTACCGACACAGAAGACGCGAGAAGAAAACAAGTGGAGCTAAGCCCGGCGGCACTGCGTCACTTCGACAAGCTTTCGGCGTGTCTGCTCAAAGCGACCGAAGAATAGATAATGACATTCAAGCTTCCTCTGTCAGGGTCATTGATGACGCCGAAGTTTCCGCCTGAATATGAGTAAATACTCGCATCATGTTTTCGGGGTTTGTGGCCGATGCTGTGTGGGGCACGTAACTGTGGCTGTCGTCATGCCAGCAAGGCTGATCGCGAACGGAACGACGTTGTGATCAGCCTTATTTCCCAATGCAGAAGCTTGAGAAGATCTCACCCAATAGATCCTCGCTGGTGAAACGACCCGTGATGCTCGATAGGCTGTCATGCGCTAAGCGCAACTCTTCTGCGAAGAGATCAAGCACACGATCATCTTGTTCTGCGTGAGCACCTGCAAGCTCGAGATGTTCAGCGGCGGCTTGCAGAGCATGCAAGTGTCGTTCTCGTGCCAACCAGGGCGACTCGGCACCGGGATTCCAGCCGGCAATGTTGAGAAGCTCCGTACGCAGCTTGTCCAGCCCAGCGCCGCTACGTGCAGAAATACCAAGCACTCCGGGTCTCTCTGCAAATGGCGTGCTCAGCAAGTCTATTTTGTTGAAGATATTCAGTACAGGCGTTCGCGCAGGAAGACGCGAAGTGATCTGCGCGTCCAAGGCATCGGAGGGTTGCGTCGCGTCTTGCAGATGGAGGATGACGTCTGCACGTTCAATTTCCTTCCAGCTGCGCGCAATACCGATGCTTTCGACGGTGTCGTCTGTTTCTCGCAGACCGGCGGTGTCAACGATATGCAGTGGCACGCCATCGATATGAATCTCTTGAACGACCTTGTCGCGAGTGGTGCCCGCAATGGGCGTGACGATGGCGATGTCGTCGCCTGCCAACGCATTAAGCAGGCTGGACTTTCCGACGTTTGGTTGGCCGGCGAGGACAACATGTAATCCCTCGCGAAGAATTACGCCTTGGCGTGCTTGCGCAATAAGCGTTGCAAGGTCATGTACGAGCGCGTTCAGGGTGGGGCGAGCTTGATACTTTTCGAGGAAATCGATCTCTTCTTCGGGAAAGTCCAGCGTAGCTTCGACCAGCATGCGTAAACGAATGATGCGGTCAGACAAGGCATTGACGTGCGCAGAGAACTCGCCAGACAAAGACGCCATGGCACCACGCGCTGCAGCTACTGAAGACGCGTCAATCAGGTCGGCAACGGCTTCTGCCTGTGCGAGATCCATGCGGTCATTGAGAAAAGCGCGACGCGTGAATTCTCCGGGTTCCGCCAACCTGATGCCAAGATCGTGGCCGACAGACAGACATGTTTCCAAGACGCGGCGCAAGACAGCAGGGCCGCCGTGACCCTGCAATTCCAGAACATCTTCGCCGGTATATGAGTGTGGCGCACGAAAGTAGATGGCGATGCCTTCATCCAGAATTTCGCCCGTCGCAGACTTGAACGGCAGGTAATGTGCGTGGCGCACATTAAGGGTGCGCTGGAAGAGTCTTTGCACCAGAACGGAGAGGTCTGCACCAGATACGCGCACAACACCTATGCCACCTCTTCCGGGTGCGGTGGCGATGGCGACGATGGGGGCATAAGCGGACATAACGGCTGTATTTAGGACGAGAACAATAGGGGAATATAACTGTTGCGCGTGCAATGTTTGCTGGTTATGGTGGCCCGGAGCTTCAAAACCCGAAACTACAAAGGGAGATCACGATGGCGTCTCGGTTTTCTCGTGTATTGGCCAGCGGCACTGCCGCGGTGATATTGGCATTTGGTACCTACAGTTCTGCGATGGCTCGTGATCTGGTGATTGCCCTGAAGACCGAGCCCAGTTCGATGGATCCGCAGTATCACGCGTTGACACCCAACACGCAGATCTCCCAGACCATTTTTGATTCTCTGGTCAGTGTGGATAATCAGTTAAAGCCTCAACCAGGCTTGGCCGAATCCTGGACCGTGGATGGCAAAGTCTGGACGTTCAAGCTGCGTCCGGGCGTCAAGTTCTCAGATGGAACACCGTTTACCGCGGAAGACGTTGTATTCACCTATGAGCGGATTCCGAAGGTGCCTAATAGCCCTTCGCCCTTCACGCTCTATCTGGCGTCCGTCGAAAAGACGGAAGCAGTAGATCCGATGACCGTGCGCGTCACCACCAAGACTGTCGCACCGACCTTGCTTGTGAATCTGGCGCAGCTTCCGATCATGTCGAAGAAGGCTGCCTCTGGCCCCGCGCCGGAAGGCAAGACAACAACCCAGTTGAATAGTGGTGACGGTTTGATTGGAACCGGGCCGTATAAGTTCGTCTCGTGGAAGCGCGGCGCGGAGTTCGTGCTGGCGCGTAACGACTCCTATTGGGGCGACAAGCCCGCGTGGGATAAGGTGATTTATCGTCCGATGACCAATGCTGCTGCTCGTGTGGCAGCGCTATTGGCTGGCGACGTGGACTTGATCGAAGATCCTCCAACTGATGATCTTCCAAAGCTCAAGGGCGACAAAAAGCTCTTTGTTGAGCAGACGCCTTCGGTACGCGTGGTTTATGTCGCGCTGGATCAGTATGCGGAGCCGTCGCCTGGCGTGACGGGTACCGACAAGAACCCGATGAAGGACCACCGTGTCCGGGAAGCGCTGTCGCTTGCCTTGAACCGCGACGCGATCGTTGAGCGCGTGATGGGCGGTGTTGCGCTACCGGCAGGTAACTTGTTGCCCTACCCCATGTTTGGTGCCTCTACAGAGCACTCAAAGGCCCCCAAGGCTGATGTTGAGCGGGCAAAGGCGCTCTTGAAGGAAGCCGGCTACCCCGAGGGTTTCTCTATTACGTTGGGATCGCCTTCAGGTCGATACGTTAATGATTCGAAAGTGGCCCAGGCGATTGCTTCGATGTGGACGCGTATTGGTGTAAAGACTAGCGTCGATGCTATGGCGCCCCCAGTGTTCTTCAAGAACCGCGATAGTTATTCCTTTAGCGCCTACTTGGCAGGATGGTCTGTGACCAGTGGGGAAATGTCTAACGCGTTAACGTCATTATTGATGACGCGTGACCCGGAAGCGGGTTTGGGCACGACCAATCGAAGCCGTTACTCAAACCCCAAGATGGATGTACTCGTTAAGGAAGCGTCCGGCACGATGGATGACGCCAAACGTGCCGCCTTGTTGCAGCAGGCAAGCAATATTGCGATGGATGATTTCGCCATGCTGCCCATTCACTTTGAGTTGTCCGTTTGGGCCATGAAGAACGATGTTCGCTACCAGGGGCGTCCGGATCAAACCACGCTTGCTCAGTATGCGACGTTAAAGAAATAGCGCGGCGCTAGTAACTCGTGCTCGCAACAATTGTTCGAAGGCTCCTGCAAACCATCGTCGTCATGATTGTCATGTCGGCGTTGGTTTTTGCTGGCATCTATATGGTGGGCGACCCCTTATCGATGCTCGCTAGTCCGGAGGCGACTGAAGCCCAGCGCGCAGCGATTCGTACGTCGCTCGGGCTGGATTTGCCGCTATGGCGGCAATACCTGATTTTCATGGGCCAGGCGATCAAAGGAGATTTTGGTAATAGTTTCCTGACGGGCGAGCCTGCAATGAAGCTCATCCTGGAGCGCATGCCAGCCACGTTAGAGCTCGCTTGTGTGGCCATGCTGTTCTCTGTACTGATTGGGGTGCCGCTGGGTATCCGCGCGGGACTTAAGCCCAATGCAGCTGGTTCTCGCGTCATCATGACGGGTTCCGTGCTTGGGTTTTCATTGCCGAACTTCTGGGTCGGTTTGATGCTGATCATGGTGTTTGCCGTGACCTTGGGTTGGGTACCGTCAAGTGGTCGAGGTCAGACCGTCGCGTTTGGCCCGATCGAATTGAGCATATTTACGCTCAATGGCTGGATGAGCCTGATTTTGCCAGCCACAACCATTGCGCTGGCAAAGTGCGCCACCATTATTCGTGTGACTCGGGCGGCTACGCGTGAGGCACTTCCGATGGACTACATCAAGTTCGCCCGTGCCAAAGGTCTTTCGGAGAAGCGCGTGCTGGGCGTGCACCTTCTGAAAAATATCCTGATTCCCATCATCACAGTTGCCGGGCTGGAGTTCGGCCAGGTGGTGGCCTTTGCCGTAGTCACAGAGACTGTGTTTTCCTGGCCCGGAATGGGCAAGCTGCTAATCGACTCCATCATCAATCTGGACCGCCCTGTCGTGGTGGCCTATCTCTTGTTGATTGTGTTCTTTTTGGTGATGCTGAATTTGGTGGTGGACATCATCTATACGGTGCTGGACCCCCGTGTTCGTCTGGATGGCCGCCGATGACATTGCCAGTAGATACGGCCACCGTGCCGCCTGTTCAGCTTGTGGAGTCGCCCTGGCGACGGTTCGCATCCGATTTCTTCGCGAGCAAGCTCGCGACATTGGGTTTAGTGATGCTGGTTGTGATTGTGGGGGCGGCACTGTTTGCCCCCTGGATTGCTCCCCAGAATCCTTTCGATATCGGCACCTTGGATATCATGGACTCGAAGATGCCTCCCGGGACAGAAAGTGGTGACGGGACCATGCGTCACTGGCTGGGAACCGATGGTCAGGCACGGGATGTTTTTTCGGCAATTCTGTACGGGATGCGCACCAGTCTGATGGTGGGGACCATCTCGGTACTGGCAGCCTTTTGCATTGGAACGAGCATTGGCCTGATCGCGGCGTACTTTGGTGGCCGCCTGGATGCGCTGTTGATGCGTATTGTGGACATCCAGTTATCTTTTCCTGCCATTCTTGTGGCCCTGATCCTGCTTGCGATTCTGGGCAAAGGCGTGGACAAGGTAATCATCGCGCTTGTGGTGGTGCAATGGGCATATTTTGCGCGTGCCGCGCGCGGTGCAGCCTTGGTTGAACGTAGTAAAGAATATGTGGAGGCCGCGCGGTGCATGTCGCTGAGCTCGTGGCGCGTGTTGTTCCATCATGTGCTGCCCAACTGTATGCCGCCGCTCATCGTGATCGCCACGATAGATCTGGCCCACGCTATCGCGCTTGAAGCGACGTTGTCCTTTCTGGGGGTTGGCGTGCCCGTTACCGAGCCCTCGCTCGGCATGCTGATTGCCAATGGATTTGAATACCTGCTTTCCGGACAATACTGGATCTCGTTTTTTCCAGGTATTGCATTAGCGACGACCATCATCGCCATCAATCTGGTGGGTGATCACCTGCGTGACGTGCTGAACCCGCGCAACGCGCACTGACGACAGGGGACCATGCAAAATTCTGCCAATGCCTCGCCGACAGAGGGGAAAAAGCCTCCCATTCTTGAAGTGAAGGGACTCAAGACGCAATTTTTCACGCGAGCAGGCGTGGTAAAGGCGGTGGATGGCGTCGATCTGACGCTCGCTCCAGGTGAAATATTGGGCCTGGTGGGCGAATCAGGATCGGGCAAGAGCATCACGGGGTTTTCGCTGATTGGGTTGCTTGACGAGCCCGGGCGCGTGGTTGAAGGAGAGATCCGTTTTGACGGCCAGGAGCTGCGCCACGCAGACGAGCAGCGTTGGCGCAATTTGCGTGGCCGTGACATCGCGATGATTTTCCAAGATCCGATGATGACGCTTAACCCGGTCTTGCGCGTTGATACGCAAATGATTGAGGCCATCCAGGCGCATACCAAGGCTACTCGTGATCAAGCCCGCTCGCGCGCCTTGGAAACGCTGACGATGGTGGGGATTCCTGCACCGCAAGAACGCTTGCGGTCTTACCCGCACGAGCTGTCAGGCGGTATGCGTCAGCGTGTTGCGATCGCTATTGCCCTGTTGAATTCACCACGCCTGATAATTGCTGATGAGCCTACGACGGCGCTCGATGTGACCATACAAGGACAGATTCTGTTTGAGGTACAAAAGCTGTGCCGCGTAACAGGCACGGCGATGATCTGGATTACGCACGATCTTGCGGTTGTAGCAGGCCTGGCTGATCGTGTCTCGGTCATGTATGCCGGGCGCATCGTCGAAACGGGCAGCACGCGCGATGTCATTGGCCACCCGATGCATCCGTATACGCACGGACTCATTGCCTCTATTCCCCGCCCGGAGACGCGTGGCAGGCCGCTCGCGCAGATTCCAGGCATGACACCGTCGTTGTTGAATCTGCCTCAGGGCTGTGCGTTTCGCGCACGGTGTCCTCGAGCATCGGACGCCTGTCTGGTCGAACCGATGCCTGTTGAAGTGCGCCCGGCGCAGTGGGTGCGCTGCTGGCATGCCGGAGAACCCGAAGAAAAATGACCGTATCCGACGACGCCAACGCACCGCCCATCCTCTCTTTACGTCAGGTTGAATTGCGCTTCGTGCAGCCCGTCGATTTGGCTGGCCGAATTGCGAACATTTTCGGGGCTGGCCTGCGCACACAGGTCGTACACGCGGTGGCGGGCGTGGACCTGGAAGTCAGGCGTGGAGAGGTGATTGGAATCGTCGGGGAATCAGGCTGTGGGAAGTCCACATTGGGCCGAATCGTGTCTGGAATCCTGCCACCCACCTCGGGGGAAATTTACTATAACGGTGCGCCAGTTGCGGGCATGTCGAGCACGAATCGACGGGCTTTTGAGCTTGGCGTGCAGATGATTTTTCAAAACCCCTACGCGTCGCTCAATCCGCGTATGCGCGTGCTGGAAATCATAGGCGAAGCGCCCGTTGCGCACGGGTTGGTGAGTCGTCGAGACAAAGCAGAGTATGTCGCAGCGCTGATGCGTCAGGTGGGACTCGACCCCGCTTTCGCGCAGCGATATCCGCATCAGTTTTCAGGTGGTCAGCGTCAGCGTATTGGCATTGCACGAGCCTTGGCACTCAAGCCATCGGTCATTGTTTGTGATGAGGCCGTGGCGGCTCTGGATGTGTCAATTCAAGCTCAGGTGTTGAATCTCTTCACACAACTGCGACGTGAGCTTGATCTGACTTATCTGTTTATCAGCCACAACCTGGGCGTGGTCAGTCATATCTCGGATCGCGTGGCGATTATGTATTTGGGTCGGGTCGTTGAAATTGCGCCGACCGAACGCGTGTTTGATCATGCAAATCACCCTTATACCCAGGCCTTACTGAAAGAGTTGCCAAGTCTGGAGGCTGGTCGTCGAGATTACCAACCGATCAAGGGAGAATTGCCTTCTCCACTGGACCCGCCTACGGGGTGCACCTTCCATCCACGTTGTCCACACGCGATGGCGCGATGCAAGGTAGAGCGACCTGAATTAAGGATGATTTCGCCCGAGCATTTCAGCGCGTGCCACTTGAACGATGTGGGTGCTCAGGCGTAGTCTGATCACCTTGGGCACGGAATTACTGCGTTTCCGTTCGGAGGCCGTGCGTGTCTGCAGATGCGTCCGTGCTAAAAATATCCATTACTCACGTTATCCACAGCCATGAAAACCCTGGAAGAGATTGAACGCGCACACGGCGATTTGACGGCGCTGCGTCGAGATATTCACGCCCACCCTGAACTCGCGTTTCAAGAGACACGAACGTCTTCGCTGGTCGCCGATCGCTTACGAAACCTTGGCCTGGAAGTTCATACTGGTCTGGGAAAAACTGGCGTCGTTGGCGTGCTACGCGCAGGCTCCGGAAAGAGGACAGTTGGTCTGCGAGCTGACATGGATGCGCTGCCAATGCCTGAGCACAATCGTTTCGCGCATAAATCAACGATTAGTGGTCGCATGCATGGGTGTGGACATGATGGTCATACCGCGATGTTGATGGGGGCGGCTCAATACTTATCCACACATCAGAATTTTGACGGTACGGTTTACTTCATTTTTCAGCCAGCGGAAGAAGGCGGTAATGCAGGCGCACGCGCCATGATGCAGGATGGATTGTTTGAGAAGTTCCCGTGCGATGCCATCTTTGGCATGCACAACATGCCTGGCATGCCGGTCAATCAATTCGGCTTTCGTTCAGGGCCGACGATGGCGTCGAGCAATCGTTGGGACATCGTTATCAAAGGCGTGGGCGGGCACGCGGCGCAACCCCATAGCACGGTAGATCCGATCATTGTGGCGGCGGACATGGTGCATGCGCTGCAAACCCTGATTTCGCGCAGCAAGAATCCGTTGGATCAGGCGGTGCTCTCCATCACGCAGATCCACGCAGGTGACGCGTACAACGTCATTCCAGGTGAAGCGGTGCTGCGCGGAACCGTGCGTACGTATTCGGTAGATACGCTTGATAAGATCGAAGAAGGCATGCGTCGCATTGCGACCACATTGCCGCAGGTTTACGGCGGTACTGGCGAGCTCGATTTCGTTCGAGCTTATCCGCCGTTGGTGAACTGGGAGAAGGAAACAGCATTCGCTGCCCAAGTCGCGCAGGATGCGTTCGGGGCAGAGAATGTCTTGCTGGATATGCCGCCGTTTATGGGGGCGGAAGACTTTTCTTTCTTTCTGGAGAAAGTGCCCGGCAGCTATCTTTTCCTGGGTAATGGCGAAGGTGAGCATCGCATGGAGATGTATCACGGTATGGGTCCATGTCAGTTGCACAATCCGAACTACGACTTCAACGATGCCTTGTTACCCGTTGGCGCCACCTATTGGGTAAAGCTGGTTGAAGCATTCTTGCCCGACACCAAATAGTTGGTGAGTAACGTGGGTGGAGTGCACTCCACCCACGTTACGACGAGACACAAGACCTTCTCGTTATTTGTATATAGCTGGCACGGTCGTTATTTCTAAAACTGCCCGGTAGCGCTGCCTATATGACGTAAATGTCTGATCAAACGCCCATATCTTCGTTTGAGAAACAAGGCACGGTTTCCATAATCGATCACTCCTGATCCGGTAAGAACCGGACAACATCCTTGCCCCGCAAGCGCCTGTTCGGCGTGATGCTAAAGGAGTGATTAATGCCTACCAGCAACGTCTTGCGGCGCGAAGATTCCGTTTCAGTCCATTCGACGCAAGCACCCTCACAGGACTTCGAGCTACGGTCATTTTCCGGCTCTGTCGGTGCCGAAGTTATCGGTCTGGATCTCGGCCTCGAACTTAACGCCGCTGATTTTTCGCGGATTCATCGCGCGCATCTTGACCATCACGTTTTGGTCTTTCGCGACCAGCGCATTACACCGCAACAGCACATCGATTTCAGTCGCAGATTTGGCCGATTGATCATTCATGTGCTGCACCAATTCCATCTGACGGGCCATCCCGAAATTCTCACGGTGTCGAACATAGTCGAGAACGGAAAGCCGGTGGGGCTGGGCGATGCAGGCAAATATTGGCACTCCGATATCTCATATAAAGCGCTTCCCAGCCTTGGCTCTTTACTGCATGCGCAAGAGCTGCCGGCCGAAGGTGGCGACACCTTGTTTGCGAATATGCATCAAGCGTATGACACCTTGCCTGAAGCATTGCGCACAGCGATAGATGGCAAGCTCGCCGTGCATTCTTATCTGGCGAAATACGGTCAATTGCAAAAGGACGGGAATTGGCGGCCTACGCTCAGCGAGCAGCAGCTCGCGCAAGTTCAGGAGGTGGTGCACCCAGTTGTGCGTATACATCCTGAGACCGGGCGCCGCGCACTGTTCGTGAGTGAAGGATTCACGACGCGCATTGAAGGACTTCCAGAAGACGAGAGTCGAGAGATTCTGGACGCATTGTTCGCGCATAGCGTGCGCGCTGAACACGTTTATCGCCATGCCTGGCAGCCTCATGACCTGGTGTTCTGGGATAACCGATCGTTGATCCATTTGGCCGCTGGTTGTCCTGATCATTTGCGCCGCAAGCTCTTTCGCACAACGATCGAAGGCGATACGCCCTTCTAAGAAGACGAGGCCGCTCACTACTGCGGCATCCAAACAGAAAAAAGGAAGATCATGCGCATGACCCTCGTTGCTCGAGACCGTGTAGTCCGCTTTGTGACGGGCGCGTTGCTCGCCCTGACGTTGGCCGGGCTTGCGCTTGCTGTGCCCACACCGGCCCTTGCAGAGGGCCGCATTCGCATTGCCGAGCAGTACGGCATTGTGTATTTGCTTTTGAACGTGGCGCGCGATCAGCAATTGATCGAGAAACACGGCAAGGCTGCCGGTGTTGACATCAAAGTGGACTGGGCGAAGTTGTCCGGCGGATCTGCCGTGAATGATGCGTTGTTGTCGGGTGCTGTCGATATTGCAGGAGCGGGCGTTGGCCCTCTCCTCACCATTTGGGATCGTACAAAGGGCAAGCAGAACGTCAAAGGCGTGGCGTCGCTCGGCAACTTTCCCTACTACCTGGTTAGCAACAATCCGAGCGTAAAGACGATTGCCGATTTCACAGATAAGGACCGCATCGCTGTGCCCGCTGTTGGCGTTTCAGTGCAATCTCGGGTGCTGCAATTGGCGAGTGCAAAGCTGTGGGGCGACGCTCAATACAACAAGCTCGATAAGATATCGGTGGCCTTGCCGCACCCTGATGCGGCGGCGGCCATTATTGCGGGAGGCACGGAAATTACGGGCCATTTTGGCAATCCGCCTTTCCAAGAGCAAGAGCTTGCCGAGAACCCCAACGCCCACATTGTGCTGAGCTCTTATGACGTGTTGGGTGGGCCCAGCTCGTCGACACTGCTGTTCGCCACCGAGAAATTTAGAAACGAGAATCCGAAGACCTATAAGGCTTTTCAGGATGCCCTGAAAGAGGCTGCTGCCTTTGCGTCGGCGAATCCAGAGAAAGCGGCTGACACCTACCTGCGAGTGACGGGCGCCAAGCAGGATCGCGACTTTCTCATTAAGGTGATCAAGAACCCCGATGTGCAGTTCAAGCTTGAACCTGAAAACACGATCGGGCTGGCCCGGTTTATGCACAAGGTTGGCGCCATCAAGAACGAGCCCATCAGTTGGCGCGACTACTTCTTCGACGATGCGATAACGGCACAGGGTGGCTGACATGAGTGTCGCGCCAATTTCGCCTGTGGATAACTCCAAGCTGGGGACGCCACTGCTACGTGTGGATAAGGTGTCGTTGGAATATAAGACTCCCGAAAGACGAGTTCGCGCGACGCATCAGGTGAGTTTTGACGTGTTCTCTACCGAGCGCTACATACTGCTCGGACCGTCGGGTTGCGGAAAATCTACGTTGCTCAAGGCAGTGGCGGGATTTATTACCCCTGCAGAGGGGCAGATTCGCCTTGATGGGCAGGTCGTCGCAGGGCCTGGTCCGGATCGCATTGTCGTGTTCCAGGAGTTCGATCAATTGCCGCCTTGGAAGACGGTAAAAGAGAACGTGGCGTTTCCTTTGGTCGCATCGCGAAAATTGGGCAAGCGCGAGGCGAGCGACCGTGCGATGCATTATTTGGAAAAAGTCGGCTTGACTGCTTTTGCCAACGCCTATCCGCACACCTTGTCTGGCGGGATGAAGCAGCGCGTGGCGATTGCGCGGGCGCTTGCAATGCAACCTCGCGTATTGCTCATGGACGAGCCCTTTGCTGCCTTGGACGCTCTTACCCGGCGCAAGATGCAAGAGGAGCTTTTGGCGCTTTGGGAGGACGTCCACTTCACCCTGTTGTTCGTCACGCATTCCATTGAGGAAGCCTTGGTGATTGGTAGCCGTATTTTGTTGCTTTCACCTCATCCTGGACGGGTTCGAGCAGAAATAAACGCACATGGGTTTGATATGCACAGCCAAGGTTCCAACGCGTTTCAGGCGAGCGCAAAACGCATTCACGATCTTCTGTTTGAAGCGCCGACTCCCTTGGAAATTCAGCGTGCAGCGTGAGCAATTACTCGTAATGAATGAAAGTTCGAATTCGCCTCCTTTCAGGCCGGAACATGAGTATTTGCTCGCGTCAATTCCAGCCCAGTCTGCCGAGATGGCGTTGCCTCGATATGAGCGGCTCTGGCAGTTTGGCGCCATTCGAAAAACGCTGATTCTGGTGCTGCTTACGCTCTTGTGGGAGGCGGCAGCACGCTATACCGACAACGATTTGCTGCTTCCGAGCGCTTGGCAAACTGCGAGGGCATTCGTTGAGGGTATCTACAGCGGCGAGCTGCTGGCGCGCGCGGCACAATCGTTGCGTGTGTTGGTGCAAGGATACGTGGCGGGTGTGGTGCTGGCATTTGTGCTGACAACGCTAGCTGTCTCTACGCGCTTTGGGCGCGATCTCCTGACGACTCTGACCGCGATGTTCAACCCATTGCCTGCGATCGCGCTGCTTCCCCTGGCATTGCTTTGGTTTGGACTGGGAGAAGGCAGTCTGGTGTTTGTGTTGATCCACTCGGTATTATGGGCTCTGGCATTGAACACCTATGCCGGATTCATGGGGGTATCAGAGACCCTGCGAATGGCAGGTCGCAATTATGGCCTTACCGGATTGCGTTACGTCTTGCAGATACTGGTGCCTGCGGCCCTGCCCGCGATTTTGGCGGGTTTAAAAATCGGCTGGGCATTTGCGTGGCGAACTTTGATTGCCGCAGAGCTGGTCTTTGGCGTATCCAGCGGTAAAGGGGGACTGGGTTGGTACATTTTTCAGAATAGAAACGAGTTATACACAGACCGCGTATTTGCGGGGCTCGCTATGGTGGTGATCATCGGCTTGCTTGTGGAAAACCTGGGATTTGATACGTTGGAGCGCGTGACGGTGCGAAGATGGGGCATGCAACGCTGATTTGTGGCACGACACGCCCTGTGGATAAGTAAAAAAGCGCCTCGGTTAGATAACCGAGGCGCCTTTTTTACGAGATATACGATGGAAACGCTGCAAGTTGTGGCCCAAAGACAACAACTTGCAGTTATGCACAGGCTTACTTCAAACCCAGTGCGCGAGCAACTCCAGCCGCGTAGGCGGGATCTGCACGTCGGAAATGCTCCAACTGACGACGTTGAATTTCTTCAGGCACACCCGCCATATGGCGGCCGATATTGCCGAACAACAATTCCTTCTTTTCGTCGCTCATTAACCGAAACAGCGCGCCGGGCTGCGAGTAATAGTCTTCGTCTACTCGATGATTCCAGCGTGCTGCAGCTTGGCCGTCCAAGGCCAATGGAGGTTCGCCTGCGGAGGGCGTTTCTTTCCACTCGCCGGCGCTGTTTGGCTCGTAGTTCAGCGTGCCTCCTGCGTTACCGTCCGAGCGCGAGGCGCCGTCGCGGTGATAACTGTGAACGGGGCAGCGCGCTGCGTTAACAGGAATCTGATGGTGGTTGATGCCAAGACGGTAGCGATGCGTGTCGCCGTAGGAGAACAAACGTCCTTGCAGCATTTTGTCAGGCGAGAAATCGATGCCAGGCACGACGTTGGCAGGCGTGAAGGCAGCCTGTTCCACTTCAGCGAAGTAGTTCTCTGGATTCTTGTTCAGTTCCAGCACGCCCACTTCGATCAGCGGATAGTCACCGTGCGGCCATACCTTGGTCAGGTCAAAAGGATTGATGTGGTACGTGGCAGCTTCGGCTTCCGGCATGATCTGAACCTTCAAGGTCCAGCGTGGGAAGTTACCCTGTTCGATGTTTTCAAAGAGATCACGTTGCGAGCTTTCGCGGTCCTGCCCGACCAGGTTGGCCGTTTCTTCGTCGGTATAACAGGCAATACCTTGCTGCGATTTAAAGTGGAACTTCACGTAGAAGCGTTCGCCGCCTGCATTCACAAAGCTAAACGTGTGTGAGCCGAAGCCGTGCTGCTGACGCATGTTCTGAGGAATGCCGCGGTCGCTCATCAGAATGGTGACCTGGTGCAGCGATTCGGGGCTGAGTGACCAGAAATCCCATGCGGCGGTGGCACTACGCAGATTCGTTTTCGGATCGCGCTTTTGCGTATGAATGAAATCAGGGAATTTGAGCGGGTCGCGGATGAAAAACACTGGCGTGTTGTTACCCACTAAGTCCCAATTGCCTTCTTCGGTGTAGAACTTGAGCGCAAAACCACGCACATCACGTTCTGCATCGGCGGCACCGCGCTCGCCCGCTACCGTGGAAAAGCGGAGAAACAAGGGTGTCTGCTTGCCAATGTTGGAGAAGATCTTGGCGCGCGTGTAGCGCGAGATGTCGTGCGTGACGGTAAACGTGCCGTAGGCGCCCGAGCCTTTGGCGTGTACGACCCGCTCCGGGATGCGCTCTCGATCGAAGTGGGCGAGCTTTTCAATCAACCAGAAGTCTTGCAATAAGGCGGGGCCGCGTGGACCTGCCGTCATCGTATTGGTGTTGTCTGCTACTGGTGCACCAGCAGCAGTAGTCAGGTTCTTCTTTTCGGACATTGAACTCTCCCTACGTAAGTCGGATGTCGCTGGGGCCGTGAGGGCCGCTCGCGGCGTTGCGCAATCGGGGTGAGAGGACCTGCCCTCAACCCTCAATGATCATAGGCGGCGCCGTCTGCCTTGTGAAGTCAATTGAGTGATCATCGGCCATAAATAAAAACTACTGATCGGCGAAGGCGTCAGCCCAAAAAAAAGCCGATCCATTAAGGATCGGCTTTTCTAGCATTGCCTGAAATTAGCGGTTTGCCGCTTCAGTCTGGCGTTGCAATTTACGTGTGATGGTCCATTGCTGGGCGATCGACAAGGTGTTGTTGACGCACCAGTAGAGCACCAGACCGGCCGGGAAGAAGAACATCATCCCACCGAACACCAGCGGCATAATCATCATGACCTTGGCCTGGATTGGGTCCGGCGGCGTCGGGTTCAGTTTGATCTGCAGGAACATCGTGCCCATCATGATGGCGGGCAAAATGAAGAACGGGTCACGCACGGACAAGTCATGGACCCACAGAATCCAGGGCGCACCGCGCATTTCTACGCTGGCCAGCAAGACCCAGTACAGCGAGATGAACACCGGAATCTGCACCACCATGGGCAAGCAACCGCCCAATGGGTTGATCTTCTCGGTGCGATACATCTCCATCATTGCCGCATTGAGTTTTTGCTTGTCGTCGCCGTATTTTTCCTTGAGCGCTTGCAGACGCGGTGCAACCTGCTTCATGCGAGCCATGGAGCGGTAGCTGGCGGCAGCCAGGGGGAAGAACAAGGCCTTGATGATCACGGTCAGGGCAACGATAGTCCAACCCCAATTACCCAGGATGCTGTGCAACCAGGTCATGAGGGTGAAGAGCGGCTTGGCGATAATCGTGAGCCAGCCGTAGTCGACTACCAGTTCCAGGCCTGGGGCGAGCGCCGCCATGGCCTTCTGATCTTGCGGACCCACCCACAGGTGCGCATTCACGCTTGCAGTGGCGCCAGGAGCAATTTCGCCAACGGCTTCAATGCTGCGGGCTGCGTAGAGGTTCTTTTGAACTTCCAGCACTTCATTCGTGCGCGGCTTGCCTTCTGGCGGAACCCAGGCAGTGGCGAAGTAGTGCTGAACAATGGCGATCCAGCCGTTGTCTGCTTGCTTGATGTAGTTTGCTTTCTTCTTTTCGATGTCGCCAAAGGTGATCTTCTGGAACTTGTCTTGTTCCGAGTAGACGGCGACGCCGGTGAACGTGTGATAGAAGCTGGACGTGTCGGCGGGATCGTTGCCGTCGCGTTCAAGTTGCAGGTACAGCGCCGGCGAGACCGGGGCAGTGCCCGTATTGGTCAAGTTGTGGCGCACGTCGATGGCATAGCTGCCACGGTGCAACGTGAACGTCTTGCTCAGTTTCAGGCCACCCGATTCCGACTCAAACGTGACGACAAGGTTGTCGCCGGTCAAGTCGCGTTCAGTAGTCACCATGCGGAAAGGCGTCTGGTGCGTCGGGAAGTTCTCGCCATTGGCTGATCCCACCGCACCGGATTGCACCACGTAAGTCAGACCGGCAGTGCGGTCCAGCAAGACGGTGGGCTTGTCGGGTTGGCCAGTCGCCGGGTATTTCAACAGTTCGGCGCGCACGAGCTGAGCACCAGCCGTGTCGAAAGTCAGGCGCAGAACGTCGGTGGTGATGACGATTTCTTCGGACTTCGTGCTGGTCGGTGCAGCGACGCCAGGTACGGCACCTTGCGTGGTAGCGGGCGCTGCGGCGGTAGGCACGGACGGCGTAGCGCCATTTGCGCCAGCCTGCGGCGCAATGGTCGTGGCCGCGGGCGGTGGGCCCCCGAACAACGACTGCTTGCCGTTATGGACCTGCCAGTTGTTCCATAGGAGCAACAGCGAAAAGGAAAAAATCATCCAGAGGACGGTTCGTCGGATATCCATGGTGCCTACTGAAG
>JBEBWV010000037.1:0-43953 GCA_040391965.1 Achromobacter deleyi
CCGGCCGTGAAGCTGGGCGGCGCCATCATCAGCCACGTCCTGACCGAACTGGAAATCACCTGCCTGCCGGCAGCGCTGCCCCAGTTCATCGAAGTGGACCTGACCAACGTTCTGGCCGGTACGGTTGTTCACCTGTCGGACATCAAGCTGCCGATGGGCGTGACATACGTTCCCCACGGTGCTGATGCCAACCCGTTGCTGGCTTCGGCCGTGATGAAGGGTGGCCCCGCCGCTGCTGACGACGCAGAAGTCGCCGCCGCTCCGGCAGCCTAAGTTTTCGTGCCCCGCAAGGGGTTTCGAAGACCGAGCCTGATCGAAACCCTGCGTGTGCGATTTGCATGCGCAGGGTTTTTTGGTTTAAACACCCTCCATCATGTCTATTCCTATACGTCTCATCGTTGGTCTGGGTAACCCCGGTCCCGACTACGAAACCACCCGGCACAACGCCGGTTTCTGGCTGGCGGATCATTTGGCCGATGACTTGCGGGCCTCGTTCGCGCTGGAGAAGTCGTTTTTTGGCATGGTGGCCAAGTCTCGCCTGGGTGCAGATAACGTCTTGTTGCTCAAACCCATGACTTATATGAATAAGTCAGGTCAAGCCGTGGGCGCCCTGGCTCGCTTTTACAAGCTGGAGCCCGAGCAAGTGCTGGTGTTGCATGACGAACTTGACCTCATGCCGGGGCAAGTGAAGATCAAGCAGGGTGGTGGTCATGCGGGTCATAACGGCTTGAGAGACATTCAGGCGGTTCTGGGCAGCCCGAATTTCTGGCGCTTGCGCATTGGCATTGGCCATCCGCGCACGCTGGGTCTGGCCCAGCAGGTGGCCGATTTTGTGTTGCATCCGCCACGGCGTGATGAACAAAAGCAGATTGAGGTCGTCATTGACCGGTGTCGCGCTATCGTTCCTGCGTTGCTGAAGGGCGACTTTGACCTCGCTACGCGTCAGTTGCATAGCGAGAATCCAGCTTGACTGGGGTAGCATCGGAGCACAGCAAGCATGGCGAACACACGTTTCGCCATGAGCTTCTCGACTTCTGGCAGTTTGTGCGGCATCCATCGCCGGTTAGCCGCCTTGCCGCGAATCGACCTGGCAGCGGGCTGGTAGCCGATTGGTGGCCGGGCGTGCGTCCCGGACGGATTCTGGCTTGGGCCGCGATGCTCTGGTGCATCAATATGTTTGCCTTGGGGCCTTTGGCCGTGGCAGCAGCAGGTGCAAGTGGTGTGACGCACCGACTGGATATGAACAATATCCCCTGGCTCACGGCTGTATTGTGGGCTCCGCTTGTTGAAGAAATGTTGTTTCGCTACGGGCTGCGACGTCCGGCGCAGGCTTTGTGGCTATGTCCGGCGCTGTTGCCCGCCTTGTTCTGGGGGCCGCGCTGGTGGACGCTTGCGCTCGTGGCGCTGGTCCTGATCGTGGCCGCGTGGTCATTGCGACCTGGCGTGTCCTCCCGCGTGCATTGGGATGCGCACTGGCGACGGTATTACCTGAAACATTTTGGTCTGGTCTTTCACCTGGTGGCGCTGACTTTCGCTGCGGTGCACCTCAGCAATTTCAGCTATAGCCACACGGTCTTCTGGCTATTGCCCCTGCTTGTGCTTCCCCAGTGGGTGACAGGGCTGGTGCTCGGGTGGATGCGGGTTCGGCGCGGCATTGGCGCCTCGATCGCGCTGCACGCCACCTTCAATGCCGGTCCAATGTTACTTATCTGGTTGATACTCACCTGGCTACCCAGCCTGGCTCAATAATTTATCGGGGGCTGATGCATCGCCCCGCACGCCAGCACGCTGCCTTCGTAGGCGGTAAACTGCACAGTTAACGCTCAATACCGTAATTACACAGGATTTCCATGGCTCTGCAATGCGGCATCGTCGGCCTGCCCAACGTCGGCAAATCGACCCTCTTTAACGCTCTGACCCGTGCTGGCATTCCCGCCGAGAACTACCCGTTCTGCACGATCGAGCCTAACGTCGGCGTGGTTGAAGTGCCGGACCCGCGCTTGCAAAAGCTTGCCGAAATCGTCAAGCCAGAGCGCGTACTTTCGGCAACGGTCGAGTTCGTGGACATCGCAGGTCTGGTCGCCGGCGCAAGCCAAGGTGAAGGCCTGGGCAACCAGTTCCTCTCACACATCCGTGAAACCAACGCGATTGTGAACGTGGTGCGTTGCTTTGAAGACCCGAACGTTATTCACGTGCATGGCAAGATCGACCCCATCGGAGACATCGAAGTCATCGAAACTGAATTGGCACTGGCCGATTTGCAGACCGCAGAAAAAGCGCTGCATCGCCATTCCAAAACGGCTCGCTCCGGTGATAAAGACGCGCAACGCCTCGTGACGGTTCTGGAACAGTGCATTGCGCAACTGAACCAGGCCAAGCCTGTGCGCGGGCTGAATCTGTCGCCTGAAGATCAAGCGGTGATTGCTCAGTTGTGCTTCATCACGGCTAAGCCCGCCATGTATGTGGGCAACGTGAGCGATACCGGTTTTACGAACAACCCGATGCTTGATCGGCTCAAAGAATTTGCGGCATCGCGCAATGCGCCTGTCGTTGCTATTTGCGCATCCATTGAGGCGGAAGTGGTCGACCTGCCAGACGAAGATCGTGTGGCGTTTCTGGCTGACATGGGTATGGAAGAACCGGGCCTGAATCGCCTGATTCGCGGTGCCTTCACGCTGCTGGGTCTGCAAACCTACTTCACGGCTGGTGTGAAGGAAGTGCGCGCATGGACAGTGCCGATTGGTGCTACGGCGCCTCAAGCTGCTGGCGTCATTCACACCGACTTCGAGCGCGGTTTTATTCGTGCGCAAACGATCGCCTACGAAGATTTCATTACGTACAAGGGCGAGCAGGGCGCGAAAGAAGCCGGCAAGATGCGCTCCGAAGGTAAGGAATACATCGTGCAAGACGGCGACGTGATGAACTTCTTGTTCAACGTCTAAAAAAAGTCAGGCCATTGTTGTCAAGCTTGCATCGCTGACAAGCTCGACATCAGTACTACACCCCAAGTATTGGACGCCAGTCCAAATGCTTGGGGTGTTTTCGTTTTTCTTGGGTTAGGGCGTCCGTATGGCATGTCTCAAATCTGCACAAGCAGGTAATTAATCCCTCGGATTATTTATCTTCCGATATTTTCCGAAGGATCGATCTTGTGTTTGATTGCGTGTTGCGCAACACTTGTTGAAGCTATTTTTCCAAAATATTGCCGCCTCATTTACTGTCTTGGCGTTAATGCGGCCAGGTATGCGGCTTAAAAAAATGCAGCGCCGGATTACATCGGAAACAAACGCTATGAGACAAGGCACCATCGAACAAAAAACCGTGATGCAGAGGTTTCTTGACGGTGTGGAGCGGGCGGGGAATGTGGTTCCTCACCCGGTAGTGATTTTCCTGATTCTTATCGGCATAGTCGTTGTGCT
This sequence comes from Achromobacter deleyi, assembly GCA_040391965.1. Taxonomy (GTDB): domain Bacteria; phylum Pseudomonadota; class Gammaproteobacteria; order Burkholderiales; family Burkholderiaceae_B; genus Achromobacter; species Achromobacter deleyi_B. The sequence continues at coordinate 3,420 of JBEBWV010000037.1, forward strand.
GTCACACGTGTTGAGTCTGTTCGGCACGTCAGTCATCTACGATCGCATTGACCCTGATACCCACGAAATAGAACGAACCGTCACTGAGTTGCGCAGTTTGCTGACGGTGGATGGCATTCGCTTCATGTATAGCTCGCTCATCCCGAACTTCATGATGTTCACGGCAGTGGGCCTGATGGTTGCGGCGATGGTCGGGGCAGGGGTTGCGGAAGAGTCTGGGTTGGTCAAGGCTCTGATCCGCAAGCTGGTCGCCGTGTCGCCAGCGTGGTCGTTGACTTATATTTTGGCGTTTGTTGGCATCTTGTCCAGCGTGGCGGCCGACGCCGGTTATCTGGTGTTGATTCCACTGGCTGGCGCGGCGTATATCAGTGTGGGGCGCAATCCGCTGGCAGGACTTGCGCTGGGATTTGCAGCGGTAGCTGGCGCGTTTACGGTCAATATGTTGATCAAGCCAATGGATGCCGTTCTGGTTGAATTCACTAACGATGCCATTCACCTCATTGATCCCAATCTGTCCATCGGCCTTGCCTCCAATGTCTGGTTTTCGATTGTGTCGGTGGTGTTCCTCACGATCATCATTGCCTTGATCTCTGACCGTATCGTGGAACCCAGACTCGGGCCATATCAGCCAGAGAAGGATCCGAATGCCGCGGTAGACGCTGGCCAGCCAAGCGGTGAATTGTCCGCCGCCGAAAACCGTGGCCTCAAATTTGCCCTGTTGGGTTTCATTGGCCTGGCGATCGTGTTCTGCTTACTGACGGTGCCGGCTGGCGCGCCGTTGCGCAATCCGACGACGGATGAACTGATCGGCGACTCACCCTTTATGAATGGGTTAATCGCACTCATCATGTTGATGTTTTTGGTGACCGGATGGGCCTTCGGTATTGGCGCCAACACACTTCGTAGCCTCACTGATGTCATCAAGGCAATTGAAAAGACGATTTCCAGCTTGGGTGGCACGATTTTCTTGTTTTTTGTGCTGAGCCAGTTTGTTGCCTATTTCACCTACACCAACATGGGTACGATCATGGCCCTCAAGTTGTCCGGGGTCTTGCAGTCTGCAAATATCGGAACCTTGGCCTTGTTGATCGGCTTCATTGTGGTGGTGGCGATTATTGATTTGCTGCTGACAGGCGCAATATCCAAGTGGGCGATTTTCGCGCCTGTGTTCGTGCCTCTGCTGCTCAAACTGGGCGTGGCACCTGAGGCGGTGTTGGCTGCTTACCGTGTGGGTGATTCGCCCATGAATACGATCACGCCCTTGAATGCCTACTTTGCGCTCGTTGTCGGTTTTGCGCAGAAATACGACAAGGGGGCCGGAGTAGGCACCATTGTGTCGCTGATGCTGCCTTACGTGGCCTGGACCTTCGTACTTTGGACCCTGCTGTTCGCGCTGTGGCAATGGTTCGGATTGCCGTGGGGCCTTTGAGGCCTCCATGCACGGCAAACGCTTATCGGCCAGGCCGTGCTGCTGAGGTCGAGTTAAGCGATGGGGGTGGCTTCAGAGGCCGCGCGCAGAAAGTTTTCTTCAAGCACGCTCAAAACATGGTTGAGCGTGCTGATTTCTTTTGCCGACAAGCCCCGCAACGTTTCTTCGAAGAATGCTTCGCGCCGTGGCAGGGCGTCGTTGACAACGGCTTGGCCGGCACGCGTCAACATGACATTGGTCAGGCGGTTATCTTGCGCATCGACCTCCCGCTCGATCCAATCCAGGCCTTGCATGGCCTGCAATTGACGCGTCAATGAGGCCGGGTCCAGTCGGCAGCGTTCAGCCAGGTGCTTTTGTGAGCACTGACCGTTTTCGTGCAAGGCCAGCAGGATGCGCCATCGCGGCAAGGCATGACCCACCTTGGTGCTGAACGCAGACTGCATGACACGATAGGTCTGGCCCAGGTGCGAAATGACCTCCAGGCCTTGGACTTGTTTCGGCAAAGCTTATTCCCCTATAGGTGCAACCGTGGGTTTTGCGACACGCGCAAGTTGGATCTTTGGCACTCGTCGCACACACCACAGCGCCACAATCGCGACCATCAGTGCGATCAACTGGCCGTCATGAATGGCACCGACAAGTGCCACGCGGGCAATCTCGATCATTGACGAGCCATCGATGCCCAGTTGCGTCAGTTTTTCCAGGAATTCCGTTTGTGCCTGTGGATTCACCAGAATTTGCGGGTCCCGGAGATTGGGTAACCATTTCGCAGCATCACCGTGCAGCGAAGAAGATACGCTAATGAAGTAACTGTGGCTCACCATCGTACCTACGATAGCCGTACCTAACATGCCGCCAATCATGCGTAACGATTGGAGGAGCGCGGTGGCAATACCCAAGTGGGTGCGCCCGGCGGTTTGTTGTGCGAAGACCGTGAGATTCGGCATGATGAACCCCATGCCCAGGCCCGCCAGTAGCATGTAGCCGCCGATGAGCCAATGTGGTGTGTAGCTGTGCGTGGTGACAATGCCCAGACATGCCAACGCCAATAGCAGAAAACCCGCGTAGAGCATCCGGGCCGGATTCTCGATGCGCGTGATGATACGCCCGTTCACGATGCTGCCAACAGTGATGAAGACGACCATTGGCGTGATGAGCAGACCAGCGTCTTGCGGCGAGAGGCCAAAACCACCTTGCAGGAGCAGCGGCGCATAAAACAGCAGGGAGTACATCGTGACGCCAACGAGCAGCGCCAGCAGAAATAAGGCGGCCAGGCCGCGGTTGCGGAACATGTCGAAGGGCAGCAACGGATGGGGGCAGCGGCGCTCCCACACATAGAGGGCGATGCAGGCCGCCAGACTGGCGATGCCGAGTCCCATAATGCCTGGGCTCATTCCTTCCCGAGGCAGCAGTTCAACTAGGAGCTGCATGCCACCCAAGGCCAACGCAATGAGCAGGGCACCCTGCCAGTCGAGACGAATTTTTTCCTGGGTGTGATTGCGCAGATGTGGCAGATGACGCACGACAAACCAGGCGCCAGCCAGGCCAATAGGAACGTTGACGTAGAACACGGAGCGCCAGCCGTAGTGTTCGGTCAGAGCGCCGCCCAATGACGGTCCGATTGCATTCGCAATGCCGAATGCCGAGCTCAGCATGACTTGCCAGCGCAGACGCACGCGAGGATCGGGAAAGAGATCAGGGATGCAGGCAAACGCCGTGCCGACCAACATGCCGCCGCCCACACCTTGAAGCGCGCGCGCCAGCACCAGAGTGAGCATGCTGTTGGCGGCGCCGCACAAGACGGAAGCCACGGTGAACAGAACAATGGCGGCGACAACAAAGGGCTTGCGACCGTAATAGTCACCCAGGCGACCAAAGATGGGCACGGTGATGACGGAAGTCAGCAGGTAAGAGGTCGCGACCCAGGCATACAGCGAAAAGCCGCGCAGCTCGGCAACGATGGTGGGCAACGCGGTGCCGACGACGGTTTGGTCGATGGCGACCATCATCATGACAAAACACATACCGAGCATCGCCATGAGCGACTGCCTGAAGGGCAGGACTTGGCCGGCGGAATGTGGCTCGCTGGGATTGGGGGCGGACATTTTGTGGACACATCAATAATTGATCGATCAACTATTCTAATGCGCACCCTATGAATACAGAAAGCTGTCAGAATTGCACCCAGGAGCAATGCGCCAAATAGTAGTTTGGATGAGGCCGAATGATGGATGAGGTTCGGCGACTCCAAGGTGTTCAGATGAGTAAGCGCTGCGTTTGACCGCGACGCTTTGCTACTGGCCTACGCGGGCAGGCGTTCATTTGTTACGATAGCGGCATATGGGCGCAGGCATACCTGTGTCTAGCTCACCTTCTATACGCAAATCCCACTCAAGAGTGAAGCCTGAATGTCAGGCAATGGTGGACTTACGTCGTGAAGGGTGCACTGAAATACCGAGCCGGCATGAGCCGAGCCGGCAGGAATCACTTGAAAAGCTTAATGAAGCGTGTCGAGTGGTATCGAAGAATTTTCCAGTCGAGGTACCGACGGGGCGGCAATGAAAACGTGGTTCAAGCGCATATTGATAGGCCTGGTGGTGTTGGTTCTTGTGGCCGTCGTCGGCCTGGCCATCTTCTTGCTGACATTCGATCCCAATGCTTATAAGTACAAGCTGGAAGAGATTGTTCAGGAGCGGTACCACCGTACTCTGACGATCGACGGCGCAATCGAGCTGTCGCTGTTTCCGCGCATCGGCTTGTCGGTGCAGGGCGTCTCACTGTCCGAGCCGAATAGCAAAGAGACTTTCGTCTCCATTGACAGCACACGGCTTGCCGTTGCGGTGTGGCCGTTGCTGTCCAACAGTTTTGTCGTAGACCATGTGGCGATCACAGGCTTTAAGGCCCGAGTCGTTCGCAATAAAGACGGTCAATTCAATTTCCAGAATTTAGTCGGTGGAAGTCCTGGCACTCCAAACCGGACGGCGCCTGAAAACGCAGCCGAAGCGTTGGCCGGTGCGGCAGGAGCGGCTGCGCACGCCATTGCCACGGGCAAGTCGGCGGCGAGCAGTAGCGACATGCAAATTGATATTGCTGGCCTTGATCTCAAGGGCGGTGAGATTCTCTTGCAAGATGCCATTAGCGGCATGGCCGTGGCATTCACCAATGTCAATGCGAATACGGGACGGGTCACGTTCAATCAAGCTTTTGATGTGAGCATGACGGCACGTATCGAGGGCGGTAATCCCCGTGTCGATGCTGGCCTGACCGGGCACGCACAACTGACGCTGGCTCCTACGCTGCAGAACTACGCTGCGCAAAAGCTTGATCTTCGCATCGAGGGCAAATTGCCTGGCGCCCAAGCCAAAAGTCTGGCCGTGCGTGGCAATCTGGCCTTTAACGGGCGCAAGTCTGCGCTGGATGTGTCTGGTCTTGAGGTCGTCTTCCAAGGCGAAATTACCGACCCGGCCTTGCGCGCGACCAATGTGGAAGCCAGCGTTGGCATGCCTAAGTTGGCCATTGACCCGCATAAAAGCCAGCTGCAAATTGAAAAGCTGAGCATGCGTGCCAAAGGCAACCTGGCCGATGGCCCGTTTGAATTTGCCGTTGATGCACCCGCGTTGAATATTTCGCCCCTTGCTGCCAGCGGCGAAGCATTGACGGGACGTGTGCGCGTGGAGGGTGTGGACGCCAGTTTTGGATTAAACGGCATAAGTGGCAATGCGGTTGAGTTGGATATTCGTGAAGCCAAGCTGGACAGCACAATCAAAAAGGCTGAGCGCGTCGTCAAGCTGAACTTCGTGTCGCCGCTCGCCTTGAATCTGGTCGAGCGTAGTGGTGGCTTGTCGGCACTGCGCGGAGACGTGAATATTGCAGACCCAGCCTTGCCAAAGGGCAATTTGCAGATTCCGGTCATTGGTAGCGTCAATGCCAATTTGCTGAAAGATCAGGCCACAGCCAAGATCAATGCAGTGCTGGAAGGCGGCAAATTTGACCTGAGTGCCGACATCACCAAACTGAGCGACGCGCCACGCGTGGCGTTTGCATTGGTGGTCGATACCCTGGATCTGGATAAGCTGGCCCCGATGGGTGCCGCTGCCGCACCGAAACCCGCTCCGGCCGACGCCAAGAAAGACGATGCCAAGCCTGCGGCACAGCCTGCCGCTCAAGCTGGCGCTCAACCCGAAGGTACGGTTGATCTGTCTGCATTGGTGGGCCCAAGCGTTGATGGCACCGTCAAGGTAGGTCGCCTGGTCGTTCGAGGGCTGAAAGCGGAAGACGTGTCTGCCGCTATCAAGCTGGACAAGGGCAAATTGGACGTGCCCACGCTGACGGCTGCGCTTTACGGCGGCAAGTTGGCTGGCTCGTTAAGCGTTGACGCGGCCAAGGGCAACCAGATGGCGACAAAGCTCTCGCTGGCGGGAGTTTCCATTGAACCGCTTCTGACCGACCTGGCACGCCGCAGCATTATCAGTGGCACAGGCAGCTTGGCACTGGATTTGAAAACTGCTGGCGCGAACACCTATGCGTTGACGAATGGCCTGAATGGCACGGCACAATTGCGTCTGCGCGACGGTGCCATCAAGGGTATCAATCTGCCCCAGACGCTGCGCGATCTCAAAGAAGCTTTCAGGCCGGAGTCGCAGGTTGAACCCGTCGCTGGCGATTCTGCCAGGCAGACAACATTCTCCGAGTTCGAAGCGGATCTGGCCATCGCGAAGGGTGTGGCGACCTTAAAACGTTTGAACGTCGTGTCACCGGTGCTGCGATTGACCCAAGGGGATCCGGCCACCATCGACCTCGTCAAAAGCGAGTTGGACCTGGTGGCCAAAGTTCGCGTGGTCAATCCGGCGTCAAACGACGAGGGCAAAGAGTTAATTGATTTAAAAGATGTGACGGTGCCAGTGCTGGTGCAGGGCACTTTTGATCAGCCCACCTTCACGGTGCAGTGGAAAGACGCGCTGGGCACCATTCTCAAGCGCAATCTTGAGAACAGGCTGAAAGATGCCATCAGTGGTCAGGTATCGGGCAAGAGCGCAGGTGCGGTGGTCGATCAGGCGCTTAAGGGATTGCTTAGCAAATGAGCCCCCACGGTTTCCAACCCATCGCAGAGTGCGGTCTTACGGCGCAACCTGAAGCTGCCGACTACGAACGCCGGTGGCTGGTCACCAACGATTCTGGCCAGTGGCTGAACCGCGAGCTCTGTCCTGGCTTAGCCAATGTATCGGTGCAATTGCGCCTGGGTTACTTGGTGCTCACCGCGCCGGGCATGCTGCGCCTGGATATTCCGCTGGATGTCATCGAAGATGATGACAGCGTGCGCTACAGCATGAAAGTGGGCGAGCAAACTATCGATGTTGTTGATGAAGGTGAGTTGGCCGCCGCCTGGATTTCCAATCTGATTCAGATCCCGTGTCGAATCATGAAAGTGCATCCCGAGAATGAAGCGGTCCGCTGGCCTGCTTGACGCGCGGTACGAGATACGCAGGATCAGACAGAACACATCAGAGGGCAGGTTTTTAACCTGCCCTCTTGTTTTTGTATTCGAAGACCGTATGGGCCAACAAGCCTGCTGCCAGGCCCCAGAATGCGGAGCCAATACCCCAGAAGCTGAAGCCGGAGGCGGTCGCCAGCAAGGTGATCAAGGCGGCTTCGCGGCGCTGTGGGTTCGCCATGGCAGTGGCCATCCCGCCCATGATGGTGCCGAGCAGGGCCAAGCCGGCGAGCGCGGCGAGTAGTGCCGGAGGAAGTGCCTGGAAGAACACGGCTACCGCGCCCGCAATGATGCTGAGCGCAAAGTAAGACACCCCGTAGGTAGCGGCTGCGATATAGCGTTTGTTCGGGTCTGTATGGGCTTCCGGGCCCGTGCAGATAGCTGCGCTGATGGCCCCCATTGTGACGCTGTGCGCGCCGAATGGTGCTGCCAGCAGCCCCAGTACGCCCGTCAGGGCGACCAGACGGGAGGCGGGAGGCCGATAGCCCGCCGCCTGCAAAATGGCCAGACCGGGCAGGTTCTGGGATGCCATGGCGACCACAAAGAGAGGAATGCCAAGGCTCACCGTAGCCTGCCAACTAAAGGCGGGAGTGGTCCAGATGAATTGCGTCAGGTGCCAGTCGAGCTGGCCTAACTGAAGTAAGCCCAAGCCGCTGGCTACTGCGACCGCGACGGCCATGACGACCACCACGGCATAGCGAGGTGCCCAACGCTTGCACACCAGGTAGGCGACGGCCATGGCCAGCACCAGGGCAGGTTGTTTGCCAATGCTTGTGAAAATGCCCAGACCAAAATTGAGCAGCACGCCAGCCAGCATGGCGGCGGCAATTTCACCGGGAATTCGGCGCAAAATGGGGTCAATCCAGCCGAACAGGCCGCAAGCCAGCGTGAGGGCCGCCGCAAGCACAAAGGCGCCCACGGCTTCATTGAAAGGCACACCGGCAAGCGCGGTAACGAGTAGTGCAGCGCCAGGGGTTGACCAGGCCAGCACGACCGGCAGACCGGTACGCAAGCTGACGATCGCTCCACCCAGACCGAGCACGAGGCTGAGGGAACCGATCCAGGAGCCAATCTGAGCGGCGCTCAGGCCTGCCGTGTGGCCTGCTTGCACCATGAGCACTGCGGTGCCACCAAAACTGACTAAAACGGCAACCAAGCCCGCGGCAAGGGCTGAGGCGGAGATGTCACGCGTGGCGTGATGACGTGAGGAGGCCAGGGTGTTTGATTGAGCGTTGTCGCTCATGCGGCACCCGTGAGGCGCCGGTATTTGGCCATGAGAGCCTCTTGGCCCTCGTTCCATTGCGGGTGCAGTTCAATGCACTCAACCGGACAGACGGCCTTGCATTGAGGCTCGTCGTGGTGACCAACGCACTCCGTGCAGTGGTCCGGGTCGATGACGTAATAGTCCGCGCCCATGGAAATTGCGTCGTTCGGGCACTCAGGCTCGCAGACGTCGCAATTAATGCACTCTTCGGTAATTTTCAAAGCCATGATAGGGGCGGCACAGGGTGGCGGAGGCCCAGGCATTGTAGCCCGGGGCCCGCACCCTTGCCTCGTCCTTCGAAGGACGGCTTACTCTGGCCAGGACTGCTCTCGGCGTTCCTTGGCTTTTTCCTGGAGCCAGCGCTCCACTGACGGATACACAAATTTGCTGACGTCGCCACCCAATTGCGCAATTTCGCGCACGATCGTGCCCGAAATGAACTGGTATTGGTCCGAGGGCGTCATGAATAGTGTTTCGACGTCAGGCAGCAGGTGGCGGTTCATGCCGGCCATCTGGAATTCGTATTCGAAGTCAGACACGGCGCGCAGGCCGCGCACAATCACGCGTCCGTTCTGTTCGCGGACAAAGTCTTTGAGCAGACCGCCAAAGCTCTGCACTTCGACGTTGGGGTAATGGCCCAGCACTTCGCGCGCGATTTCCACGCGTTCGTCGATGCTGAAGAAAGGTTTTTTATTGCGGCTAAACGCAATCCCGACCACAACTTTGTCAAAAAGTGCGGCGGCACGACGGACCAGGTCTTCATGACCTCGGGTCAGCGGGTCAAATGTGCCGGGATATACAGCGATGATCATGCTTGCTCCGTACCGTTATTAGTGGTGTTCACCGTCCTCCGAATGCCGGATTATTGATCTATTTGCGCAATGCAGCAAATTTGAGCAAATGGTAGTGAACGGCACCTGCCTTATCCTGGCGTACAAGTTCGAAACCTGGAGGCGGTTCCAGGGCCTTTTCTGCCTCGACGTAGACCAATGCGTGATCAGCCAGCACAGCAGGTAAAAGAGGCCAAATGCGCGTTAGCCAGTCTTTTCCGAAGGGAGGATCAAGGAAAATGAGATCAAAACGCGAAGCGTCCATCCGTTCAAGGACTTGTAGGGAATCTCCGACATGGATGCGTATCATGTCGGCTTTAAGCTTATCGCGTAGTGTCCGCAGTGCGGACGCTGCAGTTTTGTCGCGCTCGACCATCTGGACGTGCGCAACGCCGCGTGAAGCTGCTTCGAAGCCTAAGGCGCCGCTGCCCGCAAACAGATCCAGCACTTGTTTATCGGCGAATTCGCCGCCCCACAAGTGATTGAGCCAATTAAACAACGTTTCGCGCACCCGGTCAGGGGTCGGGCGCAACCCTTCAACGTCGGGTACGGAGATAGGGGTGCGCCGGTATTGACCTGCGACGATGCGAATATACTTGTTGCCCATGTTTAGCTTCTTTAAGAAAAAAACTCCTCCGCCCGCCGCGCCGGCTCAGCCAGCGCCGCCGCCTGAGGTCGCGGTAGCGGTTGTTCCCGCACCCGAATCCGTTCCTGCTGCACCGAGTGCACCTGCGGAGCCCTATGTGGCGCCCGCTGTGCCCGCGTCAGCGGCCCCATCACCGTTGGCCGTCAATGCGCCGGTCGAGGCGCCTATTGTGACGCCTGTCGAGCCGCCTGCGCCAGCGTATGTGCCGGTCGAGGCGTCGCCAGCGCCAATCATTGCAGCGCCGCCGGCGGTCAGTCTGCCAGTCGTCGCACCGGTTGTGCCGGTGTATGCACCTGTGCCGACCCCCGCGCCTGTGGTGGCACCGTTAGCCGAATCTGCTCCGGAACCCGTAGTTGCAGCAAGTTCGGTCGTGGCAGCAGATGCCCCGAAAAAAGCCTCATGGCTTTCGCGGTTGAAGCAAGGTTTGTCGCGTACCGGTCAGAGCATCGGCGGTTTGTTCATCGGCGTTAAGGTCGATGAAAACCTGTTCGAGGAACTCGAATCGGCGCTCATTATGGCCGATGCGGGCCTGGAAGCCACCGAGAAGCTGTTGACCGCACTTCGTGCACGGGTCAAAAAAGACCGCATTGAAGACCCGGCTCAAGTCAAAGTTGCGTTGCGTCAATTGCTGGCTGACCATTTGCGTCCGCTGGAAAAAGCCTTTGACCTGAAGCGGGCGTCGCCGTTGGTGGTCATGATTGCTGGCGTCAATGGTGCGGGCAAGACCACGTCTATTGGAAAATTGGCACACACGTTTCAACGCCAAGGTGCCAGTGTGCTGTTGGCGGCGGGCGACACGTTTCGTGCCGCTGCGCGTGAACAACTGGTGGAGTGGGGTAACCGCAACAACGTGACGGTTATCGCGCAAGACGGCGGGGACCCTGCCGCTGTGGCGTTTGACGCCGTGAACGCTGGCCGTGCTCGTGGCACGGGCGTCGTCATGGTGGACACGGCAGGGCGCTTGCCTACGCAATTGCACCTGATGCAAGAACTGAAGAAAATTCGCCGTGTTATTGGCAAGGCGGACGAGTCTGCTCCCCACGAAGTATTGCTGGTGATTGATGGCAATACGGGTCAAAACGCGCTGGCACAGATTCGCGCCTTTGATGCGGCTATTAACCTGACCGGACTGGTTGTGACGAAGTTGGACGGCACTGCGAAGGGTGGCACGTTGGCCGCTGTGGCGGCAGGTAGTCAGGGCGTGCGCCCGATTCCTGTGTATTGGATCGGTGTAGGCGAAAGCCTGGAAGATTTGCAGGCATTCGTGGCCGATGAGTTTGCGGCAGCCTTGCTGGCAGATTAAACGTAGCGTGGGTGAAGCGCGAGTAAACCGGAGCAAGAAAACCACCGTTAAGCGCGCGTAACCCGTGATGCTTGACCAGCACTTGTGCCGGATCAAGGTCGCGGGTTACGCGCGTTTGCCAGGGTCTCTACGGCTGGGCCAATCGCGCGCTCCACCCACGCTACCGCTACGTGCTTATTTCCAGAACGGCTTGCTGCGTGCAAGCGCGTTGAAGGCCTGTTGCGCCTCGGTGGCCAACTCGTCATGGCGGGCACTGATCCAGCCGAGTGCAAACCACGCTTGCGGGTGTGTGGCCGTGCAAGCCTGGTAATGATCGTGTGCGACGGCCAGATCGTTAATCTCACCCAGCACATCTTGGACGTGCGACAGCAGCTTGCGATAACTGCGCAGTTTGGTGGCAGGTAATAGCGATTCGGCAAAGGCCAGGCTGTAACGCAGACGCTTGCCTCGTTTACGCAGTTCGTGACGCGCTGGAATTTCCAGGGTCGCAAAATGCGTACCTTCGGTTACGACCTTCTTATGCCAACGTTGCAGGCGTCGCGCCAGTTGTTTGCGCAGGTTGTGCTGCTCGGGTTCAGGCGGCACCATCGGAATGATGGTGGGCGTGACAGGCGTCATGTGGGTGCCGCCCTCCAGTCGAATGCCCGGCTCAGGGGCCTGCTCAGAGGCCACGCCATCGACAGCCATGGAAGGCACCTCAGGTAGCGCAGGCGCGACGTCCAAGCTCCATTCGAGCAGGTCAACCAACCACCCTTGAAACTCTCGACCTGCCGCAATGGATTGCGCGTCTTGCTCAGGGGCCGGTGCTTCCATGGGAATTACAGGCATGCCCGCGCGAGTCAGCGCAGGCGCGACTGTTTCGTTAAGAACGTCCTGGTCGCGGTTTGCGCCGAAGGCAGCAAAGTGCGTGCGCACGCCTTGCAATACGGCCTCGGAGGGCATTGCCACCCAACCGTCAAACAGTTTCCAGCCAGAGCGCAGACGTCGGATACCTACGCGCAATTGATGTACGTGTTCCGAGTTACCCGCGTGATACACGCCTTCAGTATCCACTTCGGCAAGCACTGCCGCGTTACGGGCGATTTGATCCAGACACTCTGCTGCGATTTCGCCCATGGCTTCGGGGGCGGTCATGTCGGCCTTCAGCTTGACGCTGGCCGCATTGCGGGGAGCCCAGAATTTCGCGATGGCTTGCGCGCGATGCGCTTCACGATCAACGTCAGGGCCGGCATCAACAGCACTGAGTGTGTGTGCCAACTGCGCCAGGGCGTCGCCGCGTTCGGATTTGCTGCGCGCATCCAATACCAGGTGATGCCGTTGCAGCCAACCTCGCGCCACCGAGAAAATGGCAGCAGGGCGACCCGATACCAGTTCGAATTCCAGCTCGGAGATGGGGAGTTCCAGAGTGCCTGCGCGGATAAGCCCGGTATCGTAGGCCAGTTCCACCGTGCCATAGCGCGTGCGTACACGGCGCAGCAGACGTTCCACATCGGTTTCGTAGCGCAAGCCCAACTCGCCTTCGATGGCCGCCAAGGCACTCTCGACCTCAGTGCCCGCGTACACCGATAAATCCAGCACTGGGCCGGGGCGAGGGTGGTTGATTTCAATGCGGGTGATGGCATTGGCGCCGGGCATTTTCAGGGTTTGCACCCAGTCCTGACCTTCCTTGCGCAAGCGTATGGCGATGCGGGCGCGTGCAAGTTCACGTTCTGGCGTGTCGAAGTACATGGCGTGCAGGCGAATGCGAGTCGCCTCACGTTGATTGATCTCGCGTTGCACGGCCTGGCGCGAGGCCGCGGGCACGTGCAGTTTCAATTCCTGTTCCGACATGGCGGGTTGTGTCCCTGCGGCAAAAGGCAAGATCTTAAACAACAAGGAGTCGTTGTTTGATGACTGGTCTTAATTTTTTCACACTGAGCATAGACGTGATCGCAGTGCAGTAACAAGTCTGCCGCCGGACAGGAAAGTTAGGCGGCACACTCCTGCGGGTGCCGGTAGGCGTGCAAAAGCTCCAGGCGAGCCAGCCTGCCAGTTCAAAAAGGGAGAGGGTGGAGCGGCCGCGCGCTAAAGCGCGCGGCCAGGCACTACAGAATGCGCTTGCGCGCTTGGGTGATGATGACTTCAGCCACCACGACGACCAGGAAGATGGACGCCAGCACCAAGGCCACGCGATCCCATTGGAACAGGTTCAGCGCCGTGTCCAGTGCCATGCCGATGCCACCGGCACCAACCAGACCAAGCACTGCAGATTCGCGGACATTGATGTCCCAGCGCAGCAACACGATGGACCAGAATGCCGGGCGAATCTGCGGCCAGTAGCCATACCAGAGCACAGCACCTTTGCTGGCTCCCGTGGCAGTCAGTGCTTCGACTGGCCCACGTTGCGCTTCTTCGATGGCTTCGCCTACCAGCTTGCCCACAAAGCCGATTGATCGGAACGCGATAGCCAGTGTGCCTGCCAGCGCGCCCGGGCCAAAGATGGCGATGAACAACAAGGCCCAGACCAGCGAGTTCACGGAGCGGCTGGACACCAGAACAAGGCGGGCCAGGAAATTAATGGTCCGACTGGGCGTCAGGTTGTGGGCCGCCAAAAGACCGACCGGCACGGCCAGCACAACAGAGAGAATGGTTCCCAGTGTTGCGATATGCAGTGTTTCGATCAGTGCGTCGTGTACCCCATCGGGGTAATACGACCAGTCAATTGGCCACATCCGTTGGAACAGGTCGCCCATTTGTTCCGGTGCGTCATACAGGAACTCGGGGATAACCTCGACGCCGCGAATGGCTTGCATGATGGCAGCCACGACCGCCAAATACAGCGCAAAGCGCAGTAGCCGTTGACCGGACGAATAACGCTGCCAGATCTTGGGGTGCTCTGCCGGTGCGAGTGCGGAAGTTTGAGTATTCATTCTTCCACCTCCGCTTTGCGAGCAACGGGCAAGGGCTTGGTGGCGAGACCACGAGCGCCATCGAAACGGCTTTGCAGAATGCGGTCAAAGCCCAGGTTGTCCAGGAAAACGGCCCGTACGAAGCCAGCGAGCACTTCGCCCAACATGATGATGGCGATAAGAGTGAGCAAAATGGCGCTCACGAAGTCGTAATCAAAGCGCTGGAAGGCGGAGAACAGCGTGCCGCCGACCCCGCCCGCACCCACGATACCCACCATGGTGGAGTTGCGCAGATTCGAGTCGAACTGATACGTGGCAAACCCGATAAAACGCGCAAACACTTGTGGCAGTACGCCATAGGTGAGCACGTTGAAAAACGAGGCGCCGGTGGCACGCACGGCTTCCACTTGCTTGAGCGAGATTTCCTCAATCGCTTCCGTGAATAGCTTGCCGATGAATCCGATGGAGGCCACCGTCAGTGCCAGAATGCCCGCCAATGCGCCAAATCCCACCGCCTTCACAAAGAGAATGGCCACAATCACCGGATGCAGTGAGCGGCACAGCGCCACGATGGCGCGAGCGGGCCAGGAGACCCAGGTCGGCATCAGGTTGCGGGCACCAAGCAGACCAATAGGCAAGGCCAGCGCGATGCCAAGCACGGAGGCCAGCACGGCGATTTCCAGACTCTCTGCAATGCCCTTCCAAAGGGTGGCGGGTTTTTCGAAATTAGGCGGGAACATCCGCGCCAGAAAGGTCGAGGCGTGGCCAATGCCTTTTTCAAAGCGGGCCCAACTGACGTCGAGCTGCAAGCACGCGTACACCGTGTACAACAGCAACAGCAGCACGCCGATCTTCGTGCGCGTGGACATTGAGAAGGGGCGTTTTGCACCCAGGGGCAGTGTCACTCCAGCCAAGACTCGCCTCCGTAAATGGTCTTGAGCATGGCGGGGTCCAGCCCGGCGCCGTCACCGTCGTAAACGACGTGTCCGCCAGACATGCCGACGATGCGGGTCGCATAGCGGCGCGCCAGTTCGACGTCGTGAATGTTGACGATGACAGGAATGCCGTTGGCGCTGCCTTGTGCGGCCAGCAGCTCCATGATTTCCACCGAGGTCTTTGGATCCAGTGACGAGGTGGGTTCATCTGCCAGCAGCAACTCCGGGCGCTGCATCAGTGCGCGGGCAATGCCCACGCGCTGACGCTGGCCGCCGGACAAGGCGTCTGCGCGTTGGTCAGCGAAACCCGCCAGCCCGACGGTGTCGAGCAGCTTGTAAGCGCGTTCGATGTCTTCCGGCTCAAAACGGCGCATCCAGGCCTTCAGCGCCGAGGTGTAACCCAGTCGGCCAGTCAGCAGGTTTTCCATCACCGTTAAGCGTTCGACCAGGTTGTACTCCTGAAACACCATGCCGATGCGTCGCCGAGCTCGGCGCAGCGAGGCACCGCGCACGCGCGCCAAGTCGACCATGCCGTCCGAGGCTTGCAGCACAATCTCGCCCTTGGTGGGTTCGATCAGACGATTAATGCAGCGCAAGAGCGTGCTTTTTCCGGTGCCTGACGGCCCGATGATGGCCGTCAGGCCCTGACCTGCGACGTGCAGATCAATGCCGTTAAGAACCGGCCGGCCGGCCCGATACTCTTTGACCAGGCCGGTAATGCGAAGAGACGTCGTCATGCTTACTGCTTGCCCTTGCTTTTGGCCGACTCGCGATCGTAAGCGGCACGGTTAAAGCTCTCGCCGCCGGATTCGGCAACCTGACGCACGATGGCCCAGTCTTTTTGGTATGTGACGGGGAAGAAACGATCTGCGCCGTCAAAGGCCTTTTGCATTTCTGCGGGGAAGCGGTAGTCGTAGAAGCACTTCAGCATCTTGTCGCGGAATTTCGGTTCCAGGTCGTGCGCATAGGCGAACGACGAGGTGGGGAATTTCTCGCTGCGGTAGATCACGCGGAAATCGTCTTCTTTGACCTGACCCCGCGCGATCATGCGTTTGAACACATCGGAGGCCACGGCAGCACCGTCGTAGTCGCCGGAGTTAACGCCCATTACCGATTGGTCATGCTTGCCGGAGAACACTACCTTGTAATCCTTGTCAGGCGTCAGGCCTTCCTTGGGGAACAAGGCGACAGGTGCCATGTGACCTGAGTTCGAAGACGGTGCGGTGTGCGCCAGCTTCTTGCCTTTCAGATCGGTCAATGACTTGTACGGGCTGTCTTTCTTGACGATGACGATCAGGTTGTAGCCTTGAAAGCCCTCTTCGGTGCCTTTCACTGCAAAGGGCACGGCGCCCGCAATGTTCACGGCGAAAGCGGTCGGGCCGGTCGAGAAACCACCGACCTGCAAGCGGCCTGAGCGCATGGCTTCGATTTCAGCCGCGTTGCTTTGCACTTGATAGAACACCACGCGCTTGCCAGTGCATTCGCTCAAGTGTTTGGTGAAAGGCGTGAAGATTTCTTCGTAAACGGCGGGGTCTTCAACCGGGGTATACGTGAACACCAAGGTGGACGGTGTTTTTTGCTTGGCGGGATCAGCGGGGGTGTCAGCCACCAGATCCTTATTGGCGTCGCAGTACATCTGGTCCAGATCCCCCCGGTTTGGGCAGGTATCTGCGGCGTAGGTGGCCTGGGAGCCGAAAGCCAGCGCAACGAGCGCGGCCGATTGCAATAGACGCAAGGCGTACATAGTGTCCCTCTCCTGTGTTTTTCTTTGAATAGGTCTTATCACCCCATTCAATCACACAGGAACGCAAGCAGCACTCGGTAAATTCCCTGCCTTTCTTTTCGTATTTTTTTCGTTTTCTTCGTTTTGTGTTCGTTTTTGTTTGAGGCGCGTGGCAGGTTGAGGCTGCCAGCGTCCTCGGGGAACCCGCCAGGTTCCCCGCCTGACATCAGGGCCGATATCCGAGTTTCTTCGAGATAAGCTGCGCGCACGCCAGCAGCGGACGGGCAATGGCGCCGTCCCAGGACACATCAAAGAGACCGGTGGGGCCAAGACTGGTAAGCGCCATCACAATGGCGCCGGTGTTGTCGAACACGGGCACAGAAAGCGCATCCACCCCCGGCAAGGGGTTGCCCAGTGCGCGGGCCATGCCATGCACGCGAATATCGGCCAGCATGGCGTCGATATTGCTGCGCGTGGCCTTGCGCGCCGGTTTAGTGCCTGAAATGACCGCGGTATCGCCCTCTTCGCGGTTGATGTAATGCTCGCTTACTTTCGGCGGTAGCCAGGCGGCAAAGACCTGGCCGGTGGCCGTGTGCAGCATCGACATCACGGTGCCTTTGCGCATGTTTACGTGAACCGGATAGCTGGCTTCGGTCATGTGGATCATGGTGGGCCCGTGCGAGCCCAATACCGCAATACCCAGCGTGTGACCGATTTCGGACTGGAGTTTGGTGATTTCCGGCATGGCCAGGCGCACCGGGTCCAGTCTTTGCAGGCTGACTAGCCCCATCTGCAAGGCGAAAGGCCCGAGCTCGTAGTGGCCGGTAATGCTGTCTTGCTGCACCAGGCCTACCCGCGTGAAGCTGACCAGATAGGGGTGCGCCTTGGCCGAAGTCATGCCGGCGTCAGCGGCGAGGTCGCGCAGCGTCAGGGGTTTGCCAGCATCGACCAGGGCAGCCAGCAGCGGAAAGCCGACCTCCACGGATTGAATGCTACGGCGGCCATCGTTGGCCGCGCCTGCTGTCGGGGTTTTCTGGGTTGCCACGGAGTGCGTGCCTTCAGACAGTATGGGGTTGAGCCTGAGGCGCAAGAGTGCGCTCGGCGAGCAAGCGGTCTGCCATTTCCACGAAACCGGCACCCCCATGAAAGCGGGCGACATAGGCCGGGCAGTGGGTCAGGCGGTGAATTTGCGTCTGGATGTTCGCCACGCCTACGGATATGGGGAAAAACTTGAACATGGGTTCGTCGTTGGGCGAGTCACCAATGAACAGGGTGCTATCCAGGACATCGGCCACATCTATGCCGAATTCGCGCTGGAACAGGGTGCGAGACATGGTTAGCTTGTCGTAGTCGCCAAACCAGCCATTGACGTGGATGGAGCTGACTTTGGCCTGGGCACCTGCTTCTTCGAAAATCTGGACGATACGTGTCACAGCCGACTCGGGCAGAGGCGGCACGTCTTCGCAGAAATCGATAGCCAGATCGGCCACCCGGAAGTCCTGGTCGCTGGCGACGGCTGTGCCGGGCACCTCATGCAAAACGCGGTCACGGATGCTGTCGAGTTTGCGACGACTTTCGGCGCGTGTGGCAGCATCGGCCCAATAATGGGTGGTCATGCGGCGGGCCTGGCGGTCATAGGCGTAATAAAAAGCGCCGTTTTCTCCTACCACCGCACGCACCGGCCACATTCTTGCGATGTGGTCGCACCAGCCTGCCGGTCGGCCCGTAATCGGCACTACCTGGATGCCCGCCTGTTCAAGGCGCTCCAGGGCGGCATAGGCGTCGGCCGGCAAGCGGCCTTCGGTTGTGAGCGTGTCGTCGATATCCGTCAGAACGACACGCACTGCCGCTGCGTCGATTCGGGGCATGGCCGAAAGGGCTTGCATTGAGTAATTCCTTGGTCTTTTTAGTGGGATCTCCGGGCCAAAGTTTACCGTGCAGAACGGCCCGGAATAGGGGGCTTCGGCAACCCTAATAGGGTTCGGGCTCCAAGGGCGGTAAAATCGTGTCTTTCTCGCTTGGTCTACGTGACTCCATGTCTGCCCAGTTGTCCTCTCTTGCTACCGGCGCCGCGCCGGAATCCTTCGGTATTGCTAGCGTTGCCGAGATCATCGCCGAGCTTCGTGCCGGTCGTATCGTGATCCTGGTCGACGAAGAAGACCGCGAAAACGAAGGCGACCTTGTCATGGCCGCCGAGTTCGTAACGCCCGAAGCCATCAATTTCATGGTCACGCATGGTCGTGGCCTAGTCTGCCTGACGCTTACTGAAGAGCGCTGCAACCAATTGGATCTGCCCTTGATGGCGGCTCGAAATGGCACGCGCTATGGCACCAACTTCACGCAGTCCATTGAAGCGGCCGAAGGCGTTGAAACCGGTATTTCCGCTGCTGATCGCGCGCGCACCATTCAAGTGGCCGTGGCCCGAGACGCCAAGCCCGTTGATCTGGTTCAGCCGGGGCATATTTTCCCCGTGCGCGCCGTCCCGGGTGGCGTGCTGGTTCGCGCTGGGCACACTGAGGCCGGTTGCGACCTGACCGCCATGGCGGGCCTCACGCCCGCTGCGGTTATTTGCGAAATTCTCAAGCCTGATGGCACCATGGCCCGATTGCCGGATCTGGTAGAGTTTGCGCGTCAGCACAATCTGAAAATCGGTACTATTGCCGATCTCATCCAGTACCGTAGCGAGCACGAGTCCATCGTGAAGCGCATGGGTGAGCGCCAAATGGAAACTGCCTGGGGCACATTCCGTGCCGTGGCCTACCAAGACGGCGCCTCGGGTGCCACGCACCTGGCGCTGGTGCATGGCGCGATCAACCCCGACCATGAAACCCTGGTGCGTGTGCACGAGCCCGCATCCGTACTGGATGTGCTCGACACGGGTGCCAGCCCGCATAGCTGGAGCGTCAGCCGCGCCTTGCAGGCCATAGCCGCCAGCCCGGCTGGCGTGCTGGTCCTGATGAATTGCCAGTCCTCCACCGAACATCTGCTTGGTCAGATTGCCGGTTGGAATGACCCGAACGCCCGCGCCGGTTCTCCGGACGGCGACCGTTTCGGTTTGCGCACTTACGGGATTGGCGCCCAGATTTTGCGCGACCTGAATGTGGGCCAGATGAAGTTACTGGCCCGCCCTCGCAAGATGCCCAGCATGGCGGGCTTCTCGCTCACCATTACGGGTTACGATTGCGACCCTCCGAACACTCCCGCAACACACTGAAGGCCGACACATGAACCCTTACATCCTTACCCCCGACCTGAACGGCGAAGGGCTGCACATCGGCATCGTTCGCGCCCGCTTCAACGAAGATATCGGCCAAGCTGAACTCGAAGCCTGCCTGGAAGAACTGGCAAGCCTGGGCGTTGATGAACGTGACGTCATGGTTGTTACCGTGCCGGGCGCCCTCGAATTGGGCGTAGCGCTGTCGCACATGGCCGAAACGTTCGAATTCGACGCATTGATCGCGCTTGGCGCCGTCATTCGTGGCGAAACCTACCATTTCGAATTGGTCAGCAATGAAATGGGCAAGGCGATTACCCGCATTTCCCTGGAAACCGGTGTTCCCGTCGCAAACGGCGTGCTAACCGTCGACACCGACGAGCAGGCTCAGGCCCGCGCCGCCGGCAAGGGGCGCGACTGCGCCCAAGTGGCAGTTGAAATGGCCAACCTCGTGGCAGCTCTGAAGCCCGAGGAAGAAGACGACGAAGACGAAGAAGACGAAGACGACGAGGACGAAGATTTTGACGACGAAGAAGACGACGACACCAAGCGCTGATAGCGCGGCGCTAGCCCGCGCCAATGCCCGCAGTGCCAGACGCCGTGCGCGCGAATTCGCGTTGCAAGGTGTGTACGCATGGCTGCTGCGAGGCACCCAGGGTACGCAGGACGCGGGCGATATCGACGCCCATCTGCGCGACTCGGAAGATTTTTCCGAAGCCGATGCGCAGTGGTTTAAAACCTTGCTGCATGGTGTGCTGCGCGAAGCGCCTGGTTTGCGCGAACGCTTCACGCCATACATCGACCGTCCGCTGGTCGAGTTGTCGCCTGTTGAACATGGCATCTTGCTGATTGGCAGCTTCGAACTGATTCATCATCTCGAAGTGCCGTACAAGGTTGCCATCAATGAAGCAGTCGAGCTGGCCAAGTCATTTGGCGGCACCGACGGCTTCAAGTTTGTCAACGGCGTGCTCGATAAGCTGGCGGCAGATGTACGTGGAACCGAAGTGCAAGCTGCGACTCAGCAACGGCGCTAAGTTCAGTATTGCCAGACATGGGGGTTGGATTCCTGGATGGATCTAACCCCTTTGGTTCTGGCGCGGCTTGAGTGTGTTCCGGCCATTGAACGGCCCATCTTGCGGAGTTGCCGTGGCGTCCGAATTTGATCTTATCGCTCGCTATTTCACGCGTGCGGCTCCGGCTGACATGCTCGGAGTGGGCGACGACTGCGCGCTGTTTTCCGTGCAGGCTGGCGAGCAGGTCGCGACCAGTACTGATCTGCTCATCGAAGGGCGTCACTTTTTCCCTGATGTCGATCCGAAATCGCTGGGGCACAAATCCCTGGCTGTCAATTTGTCGGACCTGGCCGCCATGGGCGCTCGCCCCATCGGATGTGTGCTCGGTTTGGCCTTGCCGCGTGTAGATGAACCCTGGCTCGCTGCCTTTGCAGAAGGGTTTCATGAGCTGGCGCAAGCCCATGCCTGCCCCTTGATTGGTGGCGATACCACGCGCAGCCAGAATGACCTGGTCATTAGCGTCACCATCTTTGGCGCTGTGGCCCCGCGTCACGCCTTGCGCCGCAGTGCAGCCCTTGTGGGCGACGATATATGGGTATCCGGTAGCCTGGGTGCCGCAGACGTCGCATACCGCTTGCTGGACGACCAATTGCCGTCTGATCCGGTGCGCCTGGCGGCAACACGCCGTGCATTGGAATGGCCCACGCCTCAGGTGGCATTAGGCTTGGCCCTGGTGGGTATCGCGCATGCCGCTATCGACATCTCTGATGGCTTGCTGCAAGACTTGGGGCATATCCTCAAAGCCAGCGAGGTGGGTGCCTGCCTGCAATATGAAAACCTGCCGCTCGCACCCGAATTGCATGGTCTGCCAGAAGAGATTCAGCGCCGAGCGATTTTGGGCGGAGGTGATGTCTATCAGCTATGTTTCACCGCCGCGTCCTCCGATCGTGATCGCGTTCTGGCTGCTGCGCACCGCGCAGGTGCCAGGGTGACTGCCGTCGGCCAGATTGTGGCGGCAAGTGGTCTGGTAGTGCTGGATATTCAAGGCGAACCAATTCCCGCCCTGCCTCGCGGGTTTGATCATTTTCCGACGGCCTGACCTGCGTTTGCCACGTACCATGCCAACGCCGTTTCTTCAGTAGAGAATCATGCCCACACCAGATCCCCGCTCCCCGTCCATGCGCGAACGCGCCCGGGTCGTCTATCCCACGCTGTCCTGGATTTGCCGCGACCCCGGTCGCTTGCTCGCCTTTGGCCTGGGCAGTGGCTTGATTCGTCCGGCCTCGGGCACGTGGGGCACGCTGCTTGCCTGGATCATCTGGGTCGCCGTGGCGCCTGCTGCCTCTGACGTGGGTATCGCCATTTTTCTGGCTGTGTCTTTTGCCTATGGCTGCTGGGCCTGCGATCGCGTGGGCCGCGAACTTAACCAGCCTGATCATGTCGGTATGGTTTGGGACGAAATGGTGGCTTTTTGGTTGGTGCTCTGGCTCTCACCGGCGAGCCTGCCCGCCCAGGCACTTGCGTTCGTGCTATTTCGTCTATTTGATATCGTGAAGCCGCCACCCATCAAATGGTTTGATGCGCGCATCAAAGGCGGGTTTGGCGTAATGTGGGACGATATCTTAGCGGCCGTTTATGCCTTGATCATCATGGCGGCGGTCGTGCGCACAGGAGTGTTTGCATGAGTGAACAGCAACTGAAATCTGCGATTGACACCTCGGCGGCCGCATTGGCCATCGCTACTACGCTGACTCTGGCGGAACGGGTGGGAGAGCTCTTGTTGCGCCACGGGTGGATGATGGGCACGGCAGAATCATGCACAGGCGGCTTGTTGGCCGGTGCCATCACCGACGTGGCGGGTGCCAGCGAATGGTTCGATCGGGGTTTTGTCACTTACAGCAATGAAGCCAAGGTGGCTCAGTTGGATGTATCGCCAGATGCCTTGCATCATTTTGGCGCAGTCAGTGAACCCGTTGCGCTGGAGATGGCCAATGGGGTGTTGTTGGCCTGCGGCTCGGCCCATGTGGCCGTGTCGACTACCGGTATTGCCGGGCCAGGCGGCGCCACGCCGGGCAAACCGGTAGGCATGGTGTGTTTCGGTTTTGCTTTGCGCACCGGTGATGGCATCACCAGCCGCGCCATGACTCATGTATTCCCGGGCGATCGCATACACGTGCGCCGCGCGGCGGTAGATTTCGCGCTACGGGGAGTCTTGGAATTGTTGGGTGCACCGGTTAACCGGCGCTGAACGTAAAACATGGCGGTGCATCCCTGGCAGCACGCCATGGATGCACCCACGCAGTGCTTACCGGACGGCGTTGATCGCGTCGCGCAGGCTTTGCGCCGCCTTGGCGGCCGCTTCGCGCCAATCGTCGCCACCGCTCGCGTACAAAATGGCGCGAGAAGAGTTGATCATCATGCCGCTGCGTGCGGCATTGGCGCCCGCATTGACGGTTGCCGTGATGTCGCCACCTTGCGCGCCAATGCCCGGCACGAGCAAGGGCAGTGCGTCACCGATGCGCTGACGTACCGCTGCCAGCTCATTGGGGAATGTGGCGCCGACCACCAGGCCGCATTGGCCGTTGGCATTCCATTTGTCCGCAACCAGGCCAGCTACGTGCAGGTACAAGGGCTCGCCGTTTTCCATTTTCAGGAATTGCAGGTCTGAGCCACCGGCGTTAGACGTGCGGCAAAGCACGATCACGCCACGATCACGGTAGGACAAGTACGGCTCGACCGAATCCAGGCCCATGTAAGGGCTGACGGTCAGCGCGTGCGCCTGATAACGCTCGAAGGCTTCACGGGCATAGTTCTCGGCGGTTGAGCCGATGTCGCCACGCTTGGCGTCCAGCACGATGGGCAGGTCAGGATGCTTCTCGCGAATGTGTGCGCAAAGTGCCTCAAGCTGCTCTTCGGCGCGGTGTGCGGAGAAGTAGGCAATTTGGGGTTTGAAGCTGCACGCATAAGGCGCGGTAGCGTCGACGATGTCCCGGCAGAACTGGAAAATGGCGTCGGGCTTGTCTTGCAGTTCACGCGGAAAGCGTTGCGGGTCAGGGTCGAGCCCCACTTGCAGCAACGATTGGCTGGTGGTCCAGGCGTGTTCGAGTTTTTGAAGAAAATTCATGGGGGCGATTAGTGCAGTTTTACCCGAGGGTGCGTGCGCCGCATCAGCAGACGCGCCAGGGCCAGTGAGGCGGTGCGTGACGTGCCGAGCACCGCTTTGTGGTGCATCAGGTGCAGGCTCATGTACATCAAGCGCGCCAGTGTACCGCTTACGAATAAGCCACGTCCGGCAAGCTTGCCCATCAGGCTTCCTACGCCTGCGCCTTGGCCAAGTGATACCAGTGAGCCGTAGTCGCGGTAGACATAGGGGCCCGCAGGTTCCGCATGGCCTCGGATACGGGCGGTGAGCTTGCGCGCCAGATAGTCGGCTTCCTGGTGGGCAGCCTGCGCGCGAGCAGGCACCGTGCGCCCATCCGTCCAGGGCACCGCGCTGCAATCGCCCAAGGCCAGCACGTGGGGATCGGTGGTTTCCAGACGGTCGGAGACTTCCAGTTGACCGAGTCGATTCAAGGGGAGATCAAGCGCGGCCAGCACGGGCGGGCCTTGAATGCCTGCCGCCCACATGCAGAGGTTTGCATCGAACTGGCGGCCATCGGCTGTTTTGACTTCGGTTTCAGTAATTTCGGAAACCCGGCAATTCACTTCTACCCGCACGCCAAGCTCGGTCAGGCGAGCGTGTGCGGCATTGGAAATTTTCTCTGGACGTGCGGCGAGAATGCGAGGCGCCCCTTCAACAAGCGTAATGGCCAGATCTTGTTCTGGTCGGAAGTTGGGCAAGCCATAAGCGCTGACCACATGGCCCGCTTCGATCAGCTCAACGGCAAGCTCCACGCCGGTAGCGCCACCGCCCACAATCACCAGATTCAGGCGCGCGGCCGGGTTTTGCACTTTGGCTTGATCCACCAACACCATGGCCCGCAGCATTGTCATGCGGAATTGTTCAGCGCTTTCGATAGTGTCCAGCGTGACGGCATAGTCCGCCGCGCCGGGAGTGTTGAAAAAATTCGAGGTGCTGCCCACGGCCATCACCAAGGTGTCGTAGGGCAGGGTGCGAGGAGGAAGAACAGGCAGGCCGTTACTGTCGAGCACGGCATCAAGCGAGATTTCGCGGCGCGTGCGATCAACGCCGTTCAGCTTGCCCTGGGCGAACGTGAAGCCGTCCATGTGCGCGAGCATGAGGTAAGACAAGCCTTCCTGGTGGATATCCAGTGTGCCAGCCGCTGCTTCATGCAACGACGGCTTCCAGATATGGAAAGGCCTGCTATCGACGAGTGTGATGCGTTTGGGGCCATGCGTGCGGCCTAGCTTCGCGGCGAGTTCGAGACCACCGGCGCCGCCGCCGACAATCACCACGCGATGGAGTGAACCAGAGGATGCGTTTGTCGTCATGCGCTCAAGTATAGACGCGGCAATTTGCGTCTAGCGCAAAATTTGCAACACCCTCACATGAGGAAGCGGTTCACCGCAACGGCGATCCAGACGCCAGTGGTGAATAAAAGCATCAGCATTACGGCTGCGCTGCCCAGGTCTTTGGCGCGACCCAGTAACGGATGCGTCTCTACCGAAATTGCATCCGCCAGGGCTTCGAGGGCCGAATTAATAAGCTCGACTACCAGCACTAACACCACGGGGAGGATAAGAATAAAGACTTCAAGGGTGCTTCGGCCCAAGAAAAAGGCGGCCGGAATAAACAAGATGGCCAATGCCAATTCCTGGCGAAATGCAGCCTCATGCTTGATGGCTGCTTTCAAGCCTTGCAACGAGTAACGCAGTGCATTGAAAACACGGCGTAAACCGCCAGTGCTTTTGTAAGGGGACGGATGAGGTGTGTGTGCCATGGTCCAATGCCGCGAGCAAATTTTGTAGTGTGCGCGTTTGTACCAGATAACCGTTGCGACCGTTTACACGCCGAGGAACTCGACCAGCCGGGGTTCGTCATCAAGAAAGCTATCCGAAGTGCCTGACCACGCTACGCGACCCTTCTCGATAATGACATGGTGGTCCGCCGTGGCGAGCAAAGGCTCCAGGTTCTTGTCGATGCACAACACTGCCAGTCCGGAATGTTTTAAGGCTTCCAGGGCGCTCCAGATTTCCTCGCGCACGATCGGTGCCAAGCCCTCCGTCGCTTCATCCAGAATCAGCAGGAGAGGGTTCGTCAGTAAAGCACGGCCAATGGCCAGCATTTGCTGTTCACCTCCGGAAAGATGGCTACCAAGATGATGCGCGCGCTCGGACAAACGAGGAAACAGCGCATAGATGCGGTCCAGTGTCCAGGGGTGGGCGGCCTGCAATCGATTGTGTGCTGTGGCGACCAGATTCTCGCGGACAGACAGATTTGGAAAAATATGGCGGCCCTCGGGTACCAGACCGATGCCACATTGCGCCACCTTGTAGGAAGGCAGTTTACTGATGTCGCGCCCGTTAAACGTGACGCTGCCCTGGCTGGCAGGCATCAGGCCCATGATGGTCTTCACGGTGGTGGACTTGCCCATGCCATTGCGGCCAAGCAGCGTGACGAACTGACCCGGTGCAATGTCCAGATCAATGCCGAACAAGGCTTGGCTGGCGCCGTAGTGCGCAGTGACCCCGCGTAGTGAAAGCAGTGTGCTCATGCGGGCACCCTGCGTGCACGGCGCGCGTCTGGCGTGCGTTCGCTGCCCAGATAACACTCGCGCACCAAGGGATTGGTGCGAATTTCCTCTGCGCTGCCACAAGCAATGGCGCGGCCATAGACCAGCACCGTGATTCGGTTGGACAAGGCAAAAACGGCGTGCATATCGTGTTCCACCAACAATATCGTGTACTGCCCGCGCAAGCGCAACAGCAACTCGGTCATGGCTTGCGACTCGTGTTGTCCCATGCCGGCCATTGGTTCATCCAATAACAAAATAGATGGCTGGCAGGCCAGCACCATGGCGAGCTCTAACTGGCGTAATTCGCCATGGGCCAGGGCGTCTGCCGGGGTATTGGCGTGATGAGCCAAGCCAGCCAGCGCCAAGGCTTCTCTGGCGGGTTCGACCAGGGCCGGTGTGTTGAGCACCGGCCGCCAGAACCGAAAGCTGTGGCCACGTCGTGCCTGCACGGCAAGTGCCACATTTTCCAGTGCGCTGAATGGTTTGAAGACCGACGTAATTTGATATGAGCGCGCCAGGCCCGCGAGGACGCGGCTCTCGACGGGGGCGCGTGTGATATCGCGCCCACCCATCAGCACCCGACCACTATCGGGGCGTAGCTCGCCGCTCAGCTGCCCAATAAGCGTGGTTTTTCCCGCGCCATTGGGGCCAATAATGGCGTGCAATTCGCCCTGTTTGATGTCCAGGGAAAGATCATCAGTGACGGTTAGTCCGCCATAGCGTTTGACCAGATTCTCCACACGCAGCGCGGTCATGGCGTTTCTCCGGAAGCTCGTGTGCTTCGTGCTTGGGCTGTCATGCGCCAAGGTGTGGCTGACAAGCTGCCATACAGGCCTCTGCGTGACACCAATACCACCGCCACAATAAGGATGCCCATGATGAGCATCCAGTGTTCTGTCATGAGCTTGAGGCCTTCTTCCAGTAGTAAGAAGGCCAGTGCACCCAACACGGGGCCGAATAGGGTGCCAAGTCCGCCGAATACCACCATCACAATCAGCTCACCGGACGTAGTCCACGCAAGAAAGGACGGTGACACGTACATCGTGAGGTTTGCCAGTAGTACACCGGCTACGCCGCAAAGCACGGCCGACAGCACATAGGCCATCAAGCGATACCGTAGTGTGGGAAAACCCAGCGCGCGCATGCGGCGCTCGTTTGCCTGGCAACCGCGTAACGCCATGCCAAAAGGGGCGTGGACCAGCTTGTGCATGAGAAACAACGCCAGCACCAAGACACCGAAGGCGACGTAGTACAACGCAAGCGGTTGATCCAGCCGGAACAGGCCGAAGTCGCTGCCAGAGAACAACGACATGCCATCGTCTCCGCCAAAACCGTCTAACCCTGTTGCCAAAAAATAAAACATTTGTGCGAAGGCCAGCGTAATCATGATGAACGCGATGCCGGTGGTGCGCATGGCGACATAACCACTGATGACGCCCACAACTGCGCACGCGGCTATGGCAACAGCAAGATGCAGCCAGCCATTTTCGATGCCGTAGTGCGACAGCACCCCCACGGAGTACGCGCCCAAGCCGAGATACAAGGCATGTCCAAAACTCACCATGCCGCCGTAGCCCAGCAGCAAATTAAGCGCCAGCGCCGCGATGCCGTAGACCAGCACGCGGCCAAACAAGGCTAACAAAAAGGGATTGCCGGTTAACGCCGCATACACCGGAACGAGTGCCAGCAGTATCAATGTCAGCGCTGCCGCCAGCGTGCGTGGAGATAGATTCTTCATGGCTAAGCTCATCCGTGGCGCACTGGAAACAGGCCTTGCGGGCGCATGGCCAGCACTAGCGCCATGACGATGTAAATCAGCATCGAGGCAATGGCTGGGCCCGCCGCGTTGGCGGCTGCCGGCGACAATGCCGCGCGCAGCAACGCAGGCAATAGCGCGCGTCCCAAGGTATCAATCAAGCCCACCATCAGTGCCGCCAGAAATGCGCCTCTGACCGAGCCAATGCCACCGATCACAATCACGACCAAGGTCAGGATAAGAATGGGTTCACCCATGCCAGTTTGTGCGGACATGATGGGGCCGGCCATCAAGCCCGCTAGACCGGCCAGCACGGCGCCAAGCACAAAGATAAAGGTGTTCAAACGAGCGATATTCACACCGAGCGCACCTACCATCATGCGATCAGTGGAACCCGCCCGTATCAGCATGCCCAGGCGCGTGCGATGAATGAGCACATAGCACCCGGCAGCCACCAAGAGCCCAACAATGATGATCAGAAAACGGTAGAGCGGATAGGTCACGCCCAGAAGGTCGATCGTGCCCGAGAGCCAGGAGGGCAGCCCCATACTGATGGGCGCGGGGCCCCAGATGATGCGGGTGAGTTCATTAAAGAACAGAATAAAACCAAAGGTGGCGAGCACCTGGTCCAGATGCTCACGCGGGTACAGCCGGGCGAGTGCAATGCGATCGAGCAATAAGCCGATGGCGGTCATGCCGGCTACGACAGCGGCGGCGGCCAGCAGGAATGAACCCGTGTGCCGAAACACCGTGGCCGCAATGAAGGCGCCCATCATGTAGAGCGAGCCGTGCGCCAGGTTGATGAAGTTCATGATGCCGAACACCAGCGTCAGGCCGGCAGCCAGCAGGAACAATAGAATGCCAAGCTGCAGCCCATTGAGCGTCTGCACCAGCAACAGGGTTGCGGACATAATTACCTCTTGCGTGCGGCCCCCGAAGGGGCCGCGGCCGTTACTTCATGGCGCACTGGGCGGCGTACTGGTCCGACACCTTGGACAGGTCGGAGAAAATGGGACCCTTGCTCACGAAGCGCACCTTGCCATCCGTGCCATCGGCGACGTCTGCTCGGAAGAAACCTGCAACAGGGAAGTGATTCGGCTGGAGGCGGAACTCGCCGCGCACTGAAGCGAATTCTGCTGTTTCAAGGGCTTTGCGCAGCGCATCCTTGTCTTCAACCTTGCCACCGGTTTTCTTGAGTGCAGCACCGATCAACTGTGCTGCATCCCAGGATTGCGCGGCATAGCTGGAAGGTTCACGGCCGTACTTTTGACGGAAGGCTGCCGCGAAGGTCTTGTTGGCAGCGTTATCCAGGTCAGGGGAATAGGGCACATTGGTGACCGCGCCTAATGCGTCTTTCTGCAAGGCGGGCAAGGTGGCGCCGTCAATCGTGTCAACCGAGAGCAGTGGAATCTTGTCAAACAATCCGGCCTGACGGTATTGCTTGACGAAGTTCACGCCCATGCCACCTGGAAAGAAAACATAGGCGGCATCCGGCTTTGCATCAGCCAATGCGGCAAGCTCAACCGAGTAATCAGGTTGATTGACCTGCGTGAACACCTCATTGACGACGTCGCCCTTGTAGAAGCGCTTGAACCCCGCCATGGCGTCTTTGCCCGCCTGGTAGTTGGGCGCCAGCAAATACACCTTCTTGAACCCCATTTGATTGGCCATCTCGCCGCTGCCTTCATGGCGCTGCGTGTTGTTCCATGACGTGGAGAAGAAGAACGGCGAACAGTCTTTGCCAGCCAGATTCGTTGGGCCTGCGTTCGAGCCGATCAGGAAAACACCAGCGCTGGTGACCGGGCGAAACACGGCCAGCATGACGTTGGAGTACACCACACCCGTAATGATTGGCACCTTGTCGCTTTGAATCAGTTTGCGCGCAGCCTGCACGCCGACTTCCGGTTTGAACTGATCATCTTCTTTGATCACTTCCACCGGTACGCCGCCCAGTTTGCCGCCGCCAAGCTCCACGGCCAGCATGAACCCGTCAAGCTGGTCTTGACCCAGTACTGAGCCCGGGCCCGTCAAGGTGGTGAGCAAGCCGATCTTCACGTCTGCCAAGGCGTTGGCCGACAAGGCCATGCCCAAAATGGCCGCCGCCAATAGGGTGTGATTGCGCTTCATGGTGAATCCCCTTGCATGTGCCGTTTTTCACGGTCGTTAAACAACGTGGTTGGTTGTATTTAATTCGTCAGGTCGAAAAAGCCCATCGTGTTGCGGAACAGAATTTTTTGCTGAACCTCTGGCAGAAGATCAGCATGCGTGACCAGTTTTCCGACCTCTTGTTCGCCTAGTGGATAGGGATAGTCCGAACCGAGCAGTACGCGATCTTCGCCCATGACATCAATTAGCAGTCGCAATGAGCGCGGATCAAACACGGCGCTATCAACGAAAAACCGGTTGGTATAGGAAGACGGCAATTCAGGACAGTCCTCGCGAATGATGTCGCGATGACGCCAGGCGTTGTCCACGCGGCCAAGCAGAAACGCGAAGCTGCCACCACCATGCGCAAAACACAGTTTCAAGCTGCGCGGAATGCGTTCAAATGCGCCCGACAGTATCAGCGAAAGAATGCCTAACTGCGTCTCGGCTGGCATGGCCACCAGCCATGGCAGCATCCATTTCTTCATGCGACCATCGGTCATCATGTCCCAGGGGTGAACCAGCACGGGAATGTTGTCGTTGGCGCAGTGGATCAGAAACTGCACGAGGGTGTCGTCATCCAGGTCGCGCGGTCCTACG
Source organism: Achromobacter deleyi (assembly GCA_040391965.1). Lineage (GTDB taxonomy): Bacteria > Pseudomonadota > Gammaproteobacteria > Burkholderiales > Burkholderiaceae_B > Achromobacter > Achromobacter deleyi_B. The sequence continues at coordinate 34,353 of JBEBWV010000037.1, forward strand.
TGGTTGCCGATCTGCACGCCCAAGTGGCCAGCCGCTTTCGCACGCGATGCTTCCGCGCACGCCAACTCCAGGTCTTGTAACGGCACCTGCGCCAATGCCTTTAAACGGGTGGGGGCATACGCGCAATGCTCCAAGGCCAGATCATTCATGCGTGCGGCCCAGTCCGCGGCAGCTTGCCCCGGATAGGTGTAGCCAAACATGATGGGCGTGGCGCACAGAATCTGCACATCGACCCCATGGCGATCCATTTGCGCGACGCGCAACGCGGGGTCCCACAAGGTGGCGTCGACCGGTCGGAATGCACGATCACCCGCCATGATCTGGCCAGTGCTTCCATCCCCCTCAGTGCGAAGCCAGGGGGCATTCACGGGATCGAGTGCGGCCGCCTCCTCCCGCGTGATGGGCGGGAAGAAGTGCGCATGCATATCGATTTTCTGAATCATGAGTCTGGCCAGGCAAGGTTAAAGAGAATGGGGGGGTAACAACAAACACGTAACCGCGCCGGGTCAGGCGGGCGTGGTCGAGGCACTCGGTTCAACAGGTGCTCTTGCGCGACCGGGATGCACCTGTGCACAACTCGGGCAAGTGCGTTTTTCCGTATTGGAATAAAACGCATCAAAGAGAGGTGGCAAGTCTGTGACGATGCTCTTGAGCTGCACCTCGACGCGGTGCACCAAGTGGCCACAGCCGGGGCAATACCACTCAAAACCGTCCAGCAGACCGAGCGGTCTTTGGCGTTCTATTACCAGACAGGCGCTATCGGCTTCGGGGCGTTGGGGCGAGTGGCGAACATGCGGGGGCAACAAAAAGATGTCGCCTTCTCTCAGATCCACACGTTCTTCTTTTCCGTTTATCCACAGGCTCAACCACGCGTTACCGCGCAACTGGTAGAAAAACTCTTCGAGCGGATCGTCGTGATAATCGGTGCGCTGGTTCGGGCCGCCGACCACCGTCACAATGAAGTCGCTGTCCTGCCAGATTTGCTGATTGCCCACAGGCGGTTTGAGCAAGTGGGCGTGATCGTCGATCCAGCGTTTGAAGTTAAGCGGGGGACCATAGGCAAACATGACCATCTCCGTGCAGGCACCGGCTACGCCGGCGCTTGGGGCTGAAAAGAAGGGGCAGGGCTGCGACGCCAAAGGCTTCGTCCAGCGAAGTCTATGCGCGCGCATGCCCGAGCGCACAATAGAAAATGCACGGCTGGATATGCCGATTTTCTATCGCGGGTTTATACTTAGTTCGAAAATGCGATTACGCGGGTGTGCGTTGCGCAGCAATACGCGTCAGGTAATCAACCAGCCGTTGGCAAGCGGGCGTCAGCGCGCGGTCGGCACGGACTGAGTAGCCCACGTCACCAAACGCGCCGAAGACATGCGTAGGTAGTCGCACCAGAACACCCATAGCCAGAAATTGTGCAGCAGCATCATGGGGAATGAGGGCGAGCGCATCGCTGTTGATCAATACGCCAATGTTGGTGAGCAGAGACAAGGACTCTATGTGTCGGGCTGGAAGTCGCAGGCCGGCATCGAAGAACGTGCGTTCAACGGATGCTCGCAGTGGCGAGGCTGGCGATGGCAAAATCCAGATATGGTCGATGAGCTCGGCCAGATCCACGCTTTGCACACTGGCCAGTGGATGCTTCGCACCGACGACCAGGCACAAGTCTTCGCGGTATAGCTTGTGATGGTCCACCGCCACGCCCGCAATAGAGGGCATGTCTGGCCCGGGCAGACGGCCCACCACGATGTCGACATCGCCTGTGGCCAGGGCAGGCAGCAATTGCGCGGAGGGGCCTTCGCGCACCGTAATCTGAATGCCGGGATGATCGGTCATGAGCCCGGCGATGGCTTCGGGCAAGAGCTTGGCTGACGCCGCAATCAACGTGCCTACCACCACATGGCCACTTGCTCCCCCCAACACGGCGTCGATGTCATCGGCCATATAGCGGACCTCTGCCATGATGGCGTGCACGCGTCTGCCCAGCACCAGGGCCAGTTCAGTCGGCGTGACTCCACGATTGGAGCGCTCGAACAGCGTTGCGCCAAAGAACGCTTCCAGGTCGTGAATCGCCTTGGTGACAGTGGGTTGCGTGAGATGCAGCTCGCTGGCAGCACGCGACAATGAGCGTAGCGCCAGCACGCGTTCGAAGATCTGCAGTTGATGCAGCTTTAGCCGGTGACTCAGTGCATTCGGCGTTATTCGAAAATTCGACATGCGTGCTGCGACCCCGGCGGTGCGCAAGCGTTCAACCCTCGCGCGGTTTATAGGCGATTGCCTTGATTTCGATAAGTAATTGCGGGTGTGGCAGTTGGTGCACCGCGACCGTCGTTCGGGTCGGACCATCAGTGTCGAAGAACTCGCCGTAGACCTGATTGTAGCCACCGAAATCATTCATATTGACCAGAAAAGAACTGATCTCCACGACGTCAGCCAAGGTGGCACCAGCAGAAGCCAGAATGTCCCGGATGTTCTCAATGACTGCACGCGTCTGCACGCGAATATCCAGAGAAGTGGTGCCCATGGCGTCGACCTCGGCACCGGCAATGCTGTTGTCTGGCAGGCGCGAGCTGGTGCCCGACACAAATAGAAAATCACCGGCGCGCTTGATGTGCGGAAACTTGCCGCGCGGGGTAGCCTTGCCAGCCACGACCGTGGCGCTGACGTTTGACGATGACATGATGCCTTCCTTGTGAACGGGTCAGAGTTTGATGCAGACGTTGGTCGGTTCGGTATAAAAATGCAAAGAGTGGCGGCCGCCTTCACGGCCGATGCCGGACAAACCACTGCCCCCAAACGGCGTGCGCAGATCGCGCAGGAACCAGCAGTTCACCCACGCCAGGCCGACTTTCATGGATTGCGCCACCCGGTGGCCACGGGTCAGGTTCTGCGTCCACACCGCGGCCGCAAGTCCGTAGCGCGTGTCATTGGCCAGCTTGATGGCTTCTTCCTCAGTGTCGAATGGCGCCACGTGGCAGACCGGCCCAAACACTTCTTCCTTGATGCAACGCGCCGTCTCGGGCAAGCCGGTCCAGATGGTAGGTTGCACGTAAGCGCCTTGGTCACGCGCATCGCCAAACTCGGGAATGCTGCCGCCGGTGACCACCGTGGCGCCTTCTTGTCTTGCCAGATCAAAGTAGGACATGACTTTCTCGCGATGTACGCGCGACACGAGTGGACCCATTTCGGTGCTGGGGTCCAGCGGCCAGCCTATGCGCAGATTTTCAGCGCGCGATTTCAATGCCGCGACGAAGCGATCAAAAATCGACCGCTCTACATACACGCGCTCTGTACACAGGCAGACTTGTCCGCAATTGGCGAATACCGAACGCGCCACGCCATCGACAGCGGCGTCGAAGTCCGCATCTGCAAACACCAGCGCTGCATTCTTACCGCCCAACTCAAAAGACACAGGCTTCACGCCCGGCGCCACGGCACGCATGATGGCCGAGCCGGTGGCGGATTCGCCGGTGAACGTAATGCCGTCAATATCCGGGTGCGTGGTCATGAATTCGCCAGCCGAAGCCGGGCCAAAACCATGGGTCAGGTTCAAGACTCCGGCAGGCAAGCCGCATTCATGGGCAACCTCGGCTAACAACGTGGCAGTGGACGGCGTCACCTCAGACGGCTTCATGATCACGGTGTTGCCAAAGGCCAAGGCCGGAGCCACTTTCCAGGTCAGCAGCAACAAGGGCAGGTTCCAGGGCGAAATCACGCCCACCACACCCAGCGGTTTGCGATACGCGTAATTCAAGGCCTGTCGACCGTCGGGCGTATCGGTCATGTAGCTTTCCATGTCCAAGGTACGTGCCACTTCGGCAAAGGTGCGAAAGTTGGCCGCGCCTCGGGGAATGTCTATCTGGCTGGCCCAACTGACAGGCTTTCCGGTGTCGCCAATTTCAGCCTGCAGAAAATCATCAAAACGTCGGGTAATGCCGTCTGCCAGCGCAAGCAGGTAGTCCGTGCGTGCCGCCACCGATAAACCGGCCCAGGCGGGCAGGGCGCGCTGCGCTGCAGCCACGGCCCGGTTCATCTGCTCCTGACCAGCTTCATGGACTTGGGCGATCAAGGCACCATCGACCGGACTGAACTTCTCAAATGTGGACACGCCATCTTCAAAACGGCCATCTATGTAATTGCGCAATTGCCGGGTAGTCATGGTGGGGCGTCCTGTGAGAGAGCGGGTCGAACAGTGGCTTACGGTCTGAATCCGTAAATAACGACGTATACGTACTAATATTCGAAGATGGTAAGGACTGCGAAGATAGCTGTCAATGGGGAGTTGTCCGTGCTTTCTGAGCGATTCGCCGAATAAGTCTTAGCGAAAATAGGCACGTACCCGGCCTACAATCCTGCTTGATGAAACTTATGGACCGCGAGTGAAAACCCCTGCCAGCCCAAACCCGGTATCCGTCGAAGCCTCTGACGCCCTGCGCAATTTCGACCTCACTCAGGTGGCTTCGCATCTTTTGCGTCGTGCCCACTTTCGTGCGGAGGCATTGTTTACGCAGGCGTTCCCGGACGAAGATCTGACGCCGCGCCAAAAGGCCTTACTGATTACGGTGTTTCAGCATCCGGGGGCGACGCAGAGCCAGATCGCTGAGCTGATCGCGCTGGACCGTAACTCTTTTGCGGAAATGATCGCCCGCATGCTCAAGAAAGGGTATGTGAAACGTACCCGATCGGTAGACGACGCAAGAGCTTATGCCTTGGAAATTACCGACGTTGGACTCGCTTTGCTGGCCCGCGTCTTGCCATTGGATGAGCAAGTCGAGGCCAGTGTGCTGGCTCCCATTCCGCCGGAAATGCGGCCCATTTTTCTCAAGTGTCTGCGCCTGATGGCAGGTTTGACCTGACTCGCGTGGACGTGAACTACTCGGTGTCAGACTGGGGTGTCTGACCGCGCGCTTCACTTTTGCTACCCAAGCGTTCCGCAAACTGTCGAGTGAAGACGGCGCCAAAAAAGAAAATTTGCGCGGAATAATAGATCCACAGCAGCAGTGCAATCAACGAGCCTGCCGCCCCATATGCCGATACCGTAGCACCTCGGCTCAAATACAAACCAATTCCCCACTTGCCGACCAAAAACAAGGCGGCCGTCACGATCGCGCCGGGAATCACGTCCTTCCACGGGATGGTGGTACTTGGCAGGAGCTTGTAAATCACGGCGAACAATGCCGCGACCACGGCAAAAGAAAACCCGTTCGACAACCATTCAGCGAGCGTGGCAAAGGTGGAGTTCGTCCACAGTTCACCGTAATAGGCGCGGGCGGCGGCCAGCAAGGCGTTTACGGTGAGCGAAATCATCAGGAATACGGCCAGAACCAGCACCAGGCCGAAAGACAGCATCCGACTGCGCACCATGCCGTGTATGCCGCTCAGTTTGTCGGCGGACACATCCCACAACTCATCCAGACTGGCTTTCAGCTCTGCGAATGCGGTCGTTGCGCTGAAAATCAATACACAAATCGACAGCAGGGCTGCCAGCCAACCTTGGCCGGACTCATGCGCGCTTGCCAATACGGTCTGGATCATTTCCGCGCCACGATCGCCGAGCAAATCGCGCAATTGCTCGAAAAGCTCCGAGCGAACGGTGTCTTCGCCATAAAAGGCGCCCGCCACCGCAATGACCAGAATCAGCATTGGTGCCAGAGAGAACACCGTATAGAGCGCAAGCGCGGCGCCTTTGCTCGATGCACGATGCTTGGACCACTGGCGTGCTGATTCGAGAAGCAAGCCGCCAAGTTCAGAGGGGTGGAGCAAACGCACAATGGCCGGAAGTCGCATGGGGATCACTTTTGACAACAAGCCCACATTGTAGGGATGCTGGTGTCCATGGGAAGGCTGGCGTTGTGAGAGAGCGTTGCGGGCGCGTCATCGGCCAACATGCCGGGTCCGGATTGGCTGTCGAACGTGCAGACGTTGTGAATGTTCAAGCCGTGTTGCATCTCTTCAGTTGTTAGCAGAGCGGACTATTAAAAAGAAATAATATATCATTCCATTTCTTCGGTTTCACTCCCTCTTTTCATGCCGTCGGCTAGCAGCCCCCATCCAGGTAGTTCCCAGCACCTTGTCCGGTGGGTCGTGCTGTCCTGGCTTTGCGCCTGCCTGCTGCTGGCGCCGCTTGGCAGTCTGCGCCATCTGCTCACGCACCTGGACACCGGAGCAGTCTCGACCCCGGAAATCGGGTCCTCCTCCCGCGCCACGAACGTACCGGCGTCTGGCGCTGAGTCTAGTCCCGTGGCTGATGCCTCTACGGCGTCGACGTCGCTCCTGGACGACGCGCACACCGCCGACCAACCAGGCAACTGCGACCTGTGCCATATCTGGGACTTGCTGGACGCCATGTTGCCGACGTCCTCCCCGATCATTGCCGGCACCTCGCCGCGCATCGCTCCGCCCGCGGCGGTGCCTGGCGGCGCCACTCTGGCTGCCGGTACTTGGTTCCAATCGCGCGCCCCGCCTGCGGCGGCCTGAAATCTTTCACGCCCGATTTCAACCCCCGCCGCCGCACATTTCCGGCCGGCACCCAGGATTGCCACCATGTTTTTTGCTTCTTCCCTCGCCGGGATGCGTGCACCCCTGCGCGTCTTTGCCCTGTCCCCGCTCGCCATTGCTTGCCTGCTGGCGCTGCCCCGTGCCGCTCCCGCGCAGACCACTCCCGACAGCACTACGCTGTCTCCCATTGTTATTACTGCCAACCCGCTGGGCAGCGAAGTCCTGGCTTCGCCCAGCACCGTACTGCAAGGCAGCGAACTGGACCTGCGTCGCGGCTCGAACCTGGGCGAAACGCTCAACGGCCTGCCCGGCGTATCCACCACCACCTATGGCCCGATGGTTGGTCGGCCCATCATCCGCGGCATGGACGGTGACCGCATTCGCCTCTTGAATAACGGCGTGGGTTCGTTGGACGCCTCGTCGCTGTCGTTCGACCACGCCGTGCCGCAGGACCCGCTGTCCACCAACCGCATCGAAATTCTGCGCGGTCCGGCCGCGCTCCTTTACGGCGGCAGCGCCATCGGTGGCGTGGTCAATACGATCGATAACCGCATCCCGACCGAGCCCATCGACGGTATCCACGGTGACGTGGTGGGCAGCTACGGCGGTGCCAACAATGACCGCAACGGTGCCGTGCAACTAGAGGGCGGTGACGGCAGCTTCGCCATCCATGCCGACGCCTTCAGCCGCAAAACGGGGGATTTGCGGATTCCCGGCTACGCCCGCACAGCCCAACAACGCGCCATCGACGGTCCCGATCGCGACCAGCCGCAGGGCACGCTACCCAATAGTGATGGCCAGGCCAGCGGCGGCGCGCTTGGCATGTCCTGGACGGGCGACCACGGCTATGCCGGCCTGTCCTATAGCGGCTACGACTCTGACTACGGCTCGGTCGCCGAGCCGGACGTGCGTATCAAGATGCACCAGGAACGCTTTGGCTTCGCCAGTGAACTGCGCGACCTGGACGGCTTGTTCACCAACGTCAAGCTCAACTTCGCCTACACCGACTACCAGCACAAGGAAATCGAAGACGGCGAAACCGGCACCATCTTCAAGAACCGCGGCTACGAAGCTCGCGTCGAGGCACGCCACGCCGACATCGGGCCGCTGCACGGCGTGGTCGGGTTGCAACTGAGTCAGGCGCGCTTCTCGGCGCTCGGCGACGAGGCTCTGGTGCCCACCACCGACACCGACTCGGCCGCTGTGTTCGTGCTTGAAGAATGGAAGCTGAACGACCGTCTGACCCTGAGCGCCGGTGCCCGCGCCGACCACACCCGCCTAAACCCCTCTGGCGGCGGCAATGAACGCTTCGACGGCGCCAGCCGCAACAGCTTCACCGCCGGCAGCTTCTCGCTGGGCGGCATCTACAAGCTGAGCAGCGTCTGGTCCGTAGCCGCCAACACCGCCTACACCGAACGCGCGCCCACCTTCTACGAGTTGTACGCCAACGGCCCGCATGAGGCCACCGGGCAATACCTGGTGGGCGATCAGGGCCTAGGCAAGGAACGCGCTTGGTCAGGCGACTTGTCGTTGCGCTACAAGAAGGACGCCGACAAGGCCAGTATTGGCGTGTTCTACAGCCGTTTCTCCAACTACTTGGCCGAAATGAACACTGGCCGCTATCGCAATGACGACGGTGATGTGGTCGCAGCCGGCGACGACGGTGCGCTGCCCGAAGCTCGCTACCAGGGCGTATCCGCTCGCCTGTACGGCGTGGAAGCGGAAAGCAGCACCCGGGTGCTGCAACTGAACGGCAACAAGCTGGACCTGGGCCTGTCGGGCGACTACACGGTGGCGCGCAACATCGACACAGGCCGCTCGCTGCCTCGCATTCCGCCGCTGCGGCTGCGCGTGGCACTGAACTACGGCTATGGTGCCTATAGCGCCGGCGTCAGCGTCGCGAAGGCCTTTGCCCAACACAGCCGCCCCGACAACGACACTGCCACACCCGGCTACTACAGCCTGGATGCCAACGCCGCTTACCGCTTCCAGGTGGCTGCCGTGCAATGGCAGGCCTACGTGCGCGGCATCAACCTGACCAACCAGACTATCCGCTACGCCACCTCGGTACTGCGCGACGTTGCGCCGGAAGGCGGCAGGGCCGTGATGGTCGGGCTTCGTGGGAGCTTCTGATTGCGCTGCGCTAGCGGCCGTCTGACCGTCTTACGCTCCCCTTGGCTACCCGCGCCCGGTGCAATACCGTCAAGATAGGTTCGCTAGCTGCTTACGCCAGGACAAACCGCAGGCACAAAACAAAACCCCCGAGACTTGGAGCCTCGGGGGTTTTGTGTAGAGCAGCCCCGGCGAACCGGGGAGGACTTGCAAGGAAAGCTGGACTTAGAAGTCCATACCGCCCATGCCGCCCATGCCACCCATGCCGCCGCCGGCCGGAGCCGAAGGCTTGTCTTCGACCAGTTCCACAATAGCGGCTTCAGCGGTCAGCAACAGGCTGGCAACGGAGGCTGCGTTTTGCAGAGCTGTGCGGGTCACCTTGGTAGGATCCAGGACGCCTTGAGCAACCAGGTCGGTGTACTCGCCAGTTGCAGCGTTGTACCCGTAGTTGCCCGTGCCCTTCAAGACATTGGCGACCACGACACTGGCTTCTTCGCCGGCGTTCGTGACGATGATGCGCAACGGTTCTTCCACAGCACGCAGGATCAGCTTGATACCGGCGTTCTGGTCAGGGGTGTCGCCCTTCAAGTCAGCAATGGCTTGCTTGGCGCGCAACAGTGCAACGCCGCCGCCAACAACCACGCCTTCTTCCACAGCAGCGCGAGTAGCGTGCAGTGCATCTTCGACGCGGGCCTTCTTTTCCTTCATTTCGATTTCGGTGGCAGCGCCAACACGAATCACAGCAACACCGCCGGCCAACTTGGCCACGCGCTCTTGCAGCTTTTCACGATCGTAGTCGGACGAAGCTTCTTCGATCTGGACGCGGATTTGCTTAACGCGTGCTTCGATAGCCTTGCTGTCGCCGTGGCCGTCGATGATCGTCGTGTTTTCCTTGCCCACTTCGATACGCTTGGCTTGGCCCAATTCAGCCAGACCCGCTTTTTCCAGCGACATGCCGGTTTCTTCGGAGATCACCGTGCCGCCCGTCAGGATG
>JBEBWV010000038.1:0-43147 GCA_040391965.1 Achromobacter deleyi
TGATGCTGAATATACGCGGACTGAGGCGACACGTCGCTGGCAGCAGCCATTTGATCCTACCCTATTCGCTGAGTGCCTGATCTCTTGCGAGTCAGACTTCATGATTTATAAGCGGCGCTATGACAACTTGCGGAACATCAAAAGCAGAAGGTACCCCTTCAGCGTGAGGATCAAACCTAGCAACGCGGCAGGCCATACAAGCCAGCTGTGCGCCAGGTTAGATAGCAGCCATAACAGCAATGCTGTTACGAGCAGCTTGAGCAACTCACCTGAAAGAAAGGTAATTGGATTGGCCCGACCAGAACCGATCAAGCTGACAAGCAGGCGCAATGCAAACAACGCATTGGGTATGAAATACGCCCCCGCTCCCGCCAGCGCAGACCAAGCTGCCGCCGCCCCTCCGAAACCCCCTGCAATTGCTGCCGCTACGAGGCCCATGATTCCCTGCGCAGCCATTATCCGTAAGAGCCCCCGGCAAGCTTGTGCATTCAATGCCGCGCGATCCGCGTCAGTGAGAACCAAACTCTCCTGCACCAGGTTTTGCTGCATCGAGTTTTGTTGTTGCATCATGCTTCCCTGCCCTTGCGTTGGAACTGGCGCGACTAAAGTTGTCACGTGTTTTTATCCCGCAAGCGTCAAACCCGTGGAGTATAGCTTGATTCTTTTTGCCCAAGCAAATGAACTGTTGGGTAAATGTCAGGAAGCCAGCTCGCCCCGGGCGACGCCTAAATAATGTCTCGTCATTGCAACAAGGAGCCCCGCAATGCATCTGCGGGGCTCCTTGTCTTTCAGGATATCAACCTTCGTAGCCGGCCTCTTGCCGACCCGGGAACTGTCTGCTTAATCCCTACGCACAGGCGGGGGTGCCCATGCACCATCAAGCGCCGTATCTTGCGGCCAATACAGCCTCATGCTCAACATATAGGCGGCATCATCAGCAGGCGCAGGCAACCAGTTGGAACGTTTACGCTCGCCCGGGTCTTTGCGCTGCACATAAATGTCCAGCGAGCCATCGTCGTTGTAGCGCAACTTGTCGGTGCTGCGCAGCGCGAAGCGATGGATGGGGTTATCGGCAAAACCGCGCTTGCTGTCGTAGGCGTGGATTGACCAGAACGCGTGGGTCGGTGGCAATTGCCCCTTATCAAAGTGAATGACGTAATCCTCGTCGCTTCGCAATGGGCGCCCTCGATCGTCAGACATAGTGACCGGATAGATCGCATCTTCGGGCGTGTTGGCCCCCAAGCCGGCGTAGGCAATAGCAGCACGACGCGTGTAGTCCGTGCCATAGGTACCAATGCCCGAGAGCACAGTGTTCCAGCCATTCAGATTCACCCCCACCCGGCCCACGGTATCCGCAATACGTCGGCCAGCCAGAGGCTGCGCGTCGGCGAGCGCCTGTTGCACGGCCGGACTCAAACGGCCATAGGAAAGTGGAAGCTTGGCGTCCAGACCAATGCGGCGCATGCGATCCAGTATGGGATAGTCGTTGGCATGCGGCGGATTCTCACGCAGCACGTCAAAGAACACCGAAAAGAACGAGGCAGCATCCATCGCGGCGACTTGCTCAGTTGGCGTTCCACTGCCTGCTACGGGCTGGGCTGCCGGAACACTTCGACGAATGGGTGTATCGCCAATGCCAGGTCCCGTCAGGGGGTAAGGATTGCCCCTGGTTGCCGGGTAAGCCTGTCCTGCGGCGGACACAGGTGGCATAAACGGTGCGGCCGACATACCCGCCTGAAACTGATTGGCAGCCGCCAGGTCATCCTGCCCTCGGGCCTGCGTCCAACCGACGAGCCAACCCGTTGAGGTCGGACTGCGCAACACCTCAACACCCGCCGGGACCGCGCCCTGCCAGTTCGGCCCGACTATGGCGAAGGTTTGCGCACCTGGGCCATTGGTACGTGAACCACGAGAGGCGAACACATCGCTCCACATGTCTAATGCGGAAAGCATGTAGTAACGATCACCCGCGGCGGGCAACTTGAGAATCAAAGGTTGACGCGACACGTCAAACCACAAGTTTGAATAGAGTGCGTCAACGCTTGGCCAAGTGGTGTCTTTCGCGCTGGGGTCCGGGAAAATCGCCTTGTGGCCAAATTGATTCATTGGCGCTTTACCATCCACGGGCGACTGCACGCTGGTGGTGTTGCGGCGGGCCAGCTCCATCAGCACCATAGGATAAGCATAGACATACGCGTCAATCGCGATGTCGCGTAACTCCTGCTCGCTCATTGCCGATGCGGCAGTACTGACAGGTGCAGGCGCTTCAGACACCAGCCGCAATGTTGACGATGGGGATTGCGCGTGAGCCGCGCTGACCAGCAGACTGGCACTCAAAACGCCCAGTGCTGTGGCAATGTGGGATCGGGAAAATGTAGACGTGGTGCGCATGTAAGGCTCCTTGTTTGAGTTGTTGGCAAGTGAGCCGCCGCGTGCAATCAGAATCTGTAAGGCCAATCAAACGCGGCACCTCCGGACATGACGTGCTCTTAGGATAGAGGTCGTTCATGCAACAAGGTGCAGCCCAACCGTTTCAAGGCGCAACACGTTTCAGACACCGTAATGGGCACAAAAAAACGCGCCTGTAGCAGGCGCGTAGCAAGACGTGGAAGACGTCCGTGTGCAGAAACACGGCCGTAACTGCATTTAACGGTGTTTGAACTCAGGTTTCCGTTTCTCGGCAAATGCCGCCATGCCTTCCTTCTGATCTTCCGTGGAGAAGAGCGAATGAAATACACGGCGCTCAAAGAGCAAACCTTCGTTCAATGACGATTCAAACGCGCGATTCACGCATTCCTTGGCCATCATCACTGAGGGCAAGGACATGGAAGCAATGATGGTGGCGGCATCCATCGCCTCTTCCAGCAATTTGTCTGCCGACACGACGCGCGACACCAGCCCTGCACGCTCGGCCTCTTCGGCGCCCATCATGCGCGCCGTCAATACCAGATCCATCGCCTTTGCCTTGCCTACCGCGCGCGACAGACGCTGCGTGCCGCCCGCGCCGGGAATGACGCCCAGCTTGATTTCAGGCTGGCCGAACTTGGCCGTGTCGGAAGCGATGATGATGTCGCACATCATTGCGAGTTCGCACCCACCGCCCAGCGCATAGCCGCTCACGGCAGCAATGACGGGCTTGCGAATGCGTTTGAGCGTTTCCCAATTGCGCGAGATGTAGTCTGTGCCGTAGACGTCCATATACGACCAGTCTTTCATGGCGCTGATATCTGCGCCCGCGGCAAATGCCTTCTCGCTGCCCGTGATGACAACGGCGCCAATACCCTCATCAGCATCAAAGGCCAAGAGCGCGGCACCCAGTTCGTCCATCAGTTGATCGTTCAAGGCATTTAGCGCCTTGGGATGATTAAGCGTGAGTACACCAACCCGCCCGCGGGTCTCGACCAGCACAAACGACTCGCTCATTGAATGTCTCCAGTGAAAGTATGAAAGTAAGATGTGAGCATGAACGACACCTCCGTACTGTACCGCCTCGAGCCCCACGACCCGGCTGGCCATCGCTACCGGATTACCCTAATCGTGGCCGAACCCTCTCCTGAGGGGCAACGTTTGTCGCTGCCTGCCTGGATTCCAGGCAGTTATTTGATCCGCGATTTTTCCCGGCAAATCGAGTCGGTCATCGCACAGTCCGGCCACCGCAGTGTTGCCATAGACAAAATTGATAACCACACTTGGCAGGTCGCGCCCTGCGAGGGCCCTCTATATATAGAGTACGTGGTCTATGCCTGGGACTTATCTGTGCGTGGCGCGCACCTGGATGAAACGCACGGTTTCTTTAATGGCACCAGTGTTTTCCTTCGCGTGCACGGCCAGGAAACGAAACCCTGCCTGCTTCAATTGTCGGCACCGCCCGGCATTGACGGCTGGAAGGTGTACACCAGTCTGCCGGAGGCCGTGGGTTATAAGGGCGCGGCCCGTCGCCACGGTTTTGGTCTGTATCGAGCACCAGACTATGACGCGCTGATCGACCATCCCGTAGAAATGGGCACCCCCCAGGTCGCGCGCTTCACCGCACATGGTGCCGAGCATGAACTGGTGTTTACCGGCGTAGCGCCAAACCTGGACTTGCCGCGCATTAGCGAAGACGTGCGCAAGATCTGTGAAACACAGATTGCTTTCTTTGAGCCTCGCACCAAACGTGCGCCGTTCCTGGACAGCACTGACCGATATGTGTTTATGACCATGGTGACGGGCGATGGCTATGGTGGCCTGGAGCATCGGGCCAGCACGGCACTGATGACGGCGCGCAAAGATTTGCCGGTACTAGGCCAACGCGGTCAGGGTGAAGGCTACCGCGGCTTTCTTGGCCTGGTCAGCCACGAGTATTTCCATACTTGGAACGTGAAACGGATTAAGCCACAGGCCTTTGTGCCTTATGACTTGTCCCAACCCGATCTGACGCGTCTGTTGTGGGTGTTTGAGGGGTTCACGTCTTACTACGACGATTTGCTATTGCTGCGATCAGGCGTCATCGCCGAGACAGATTATCTGCGGCTATTGAGCAAGACGATTACTAACGTGGCTCGTGCACCGGGTCGGCGCAAGCAATCGGTAGCTGAAAGCTCGTTCGATGCCTGGACACGCTTTTACAAGCAAGATGAGAATTCGCCCAATGCGCTGGTCAGCTATTACACCAAAGGTGCGTTGGTGGCACTTGGTTTGGACCTGACCATTCGCAAGCAAAGCGATGGCAAGCATTCGCTGGACGATGTAATGCGATTGCTCTGGACACGCTATGGCCGCGATTTTTATCGTGGCAAGCAGCAGGGCCTGCCCGAAGACGGTTTGCCTGCATTGATTCGCGAGGCCACCGGCGTGGACACGCGTCGCTTTATTGCCCGATACGCCGAAGGTGTGGCCGATGTGCCGCTAGCTGAATTGCTTGCTCCGCATGGCGTGCAGGTGCAATGGTGGGCAACCGCCAATATCCCGTCTCTTGATGTGCGCACACGCAAGCAAGGAGAGACGCTGGCATTGGCCACCGTGTTGGAGGGTGGTGCAGGCCATAAAGCGGGCTTGTCCGCTGGCGACGTGCTGGTAGCTATCAATGGCTTGCGGGTAGACGCGCCGGCCGGGCTGGATTTGCTCCTGGCCCAGTACCGACCGGGCGAGCGAGTTACGGTTCACGTGTTTCGCCGCGACGAGTTGCGCGCTTACCAGGTCAAGCTGTCGGCACCGCAGGCTTTAGATTGCGTGCTGGCGATGACATAAGCGCTGAAACCTGAGGAGTTGCTGCCGCCGAGCCTTGGGGTGAGTTGCGCCGCAGAAATTGGGCATTTGCCTTAATTTTTGCGGCGGTTTTCTTTTGGCGATCTGTGGAGTTCTTAAGGGGCAGGTCGATGCGCGGGTGTGCCTGTCGCGCTCCCCGTTTAACGCGCGTAACCCGCGATGTCGTATAGGGATCCACAGCAGCAATACCGAAACCCTTTCTGCCGTGCAGCGGGCCAAATACCAGCGCGTTGTCTGACGGAAGAAAGCCCGCTCGCGGAGCAAGCGCGCCCATGACGCGATCAAACTGCGGATAGGCGGCTACCGCCGCCGCCTTCCATGCCGGCTCACCCGCAAGCGGCAGTGCCTGCGACGTTGCGGTGACCGGCGCTGCGCCCACCTCCCAGCGCAGCAACGGCGCTTTCAAGGCCGACAGCGCACCGCTGGCGCCCAGCAACGCAATTGGAAAACCAACGATCAAGGCCACCCACACATGCACGGCAACCCAGCGCTGGCGTACCCGAGAACGTGGCATCATGGCTGACGTCGGACCACGCTATTGGCATACATCGGCCCTTGTACATGGTGCCCCGTGACAACGTTGGTCTGATAGCGCTGCATGGAACCTTCCAGCGTCTTCGCGTCCAGTACGGCACGCATAGTCGCAAAGCCTGCCGAATCAACCAACGCGGGCGCCTTTCCTGACGGGTAGAGCTGGCGCTTCCCTTCGTCCATGGGGGCTTGCAACACGCCACCGCTCGCCGTCATATCAAATATGAGCTTTTCATCGCGTATTCGACCAGAGCCGTAAACACCGAGTTCGGCATCATCCAGCACCAATGACCCCGTCAACGCCAAATCGCCTGACGGAAGCGGCTGCACATACAGGCGTAGCGAGTAGGCTGGTTCGCCGTTACCATCGTCAATGTTCCAATGGTATTGCCCCGCACTGGGCACGACGGCCGCAAGAACGGGCTGCGTCACTGGCAACGGCACCACGCTTGCGCCGAAGGCAGCTGTGGACAACGCGAAAGTCAGGGAAAAAGCCAAAGGCATGGCGCGCAACACACGCGTCGGCACCCTGGACACACGGGCAAAAAAAGCTGTCGGGGGAAAAGACATTTCATTCTCCAAAGAAATTTAAATCAGCAATCAATATCGAACGCGCATGCTGAGCATCGCGTTGCGAGGCTCACCGTAGGCGTTGCCCATATCCACATTGCCAAGCCGTTGGTAATAGACCTTGTCGAACACGTTGTTCAGGTTCAAGCCGAATGACACATGCTCGTTGACGCGGTAGCCCACGCGCGCATTCCAGATGGCATATCCACTTTGCGAGACACGCACGGAGCTACCGGATACCGGCCCTTGATTCGCGCTTTCGGTATAGATACCGCTTTGAATATTCACCCCGCCCCCGATATTCCAGCGTTGCCACTCGCCTGGCATTTGGTACGTGGTCCATAGCCGGAAAATATGCTTGGGAGTGAAGGTGCGAAACGTGCTGCCACCCAGACTCTGATCCTTCAGATAGCGGGTCGTGTTGAAGGTATAGCCACCAGCCACTTGCCAGCCCGGCGTCAGTTGACCCGCGATTTCGGCTTCAACGCCCTGGCTGCGCACTTGGCCACTGGCGGCATAGCAGCAATCTCCCGTTTCGGGATAGTTCGGATCTCGCTGCGCGCGATTACGTTCGTTGATTCGAAACACCGCGAGCGACGCATTGAGCTTGCCGTCGAGCCACTCGCTTTTCAGACCCGCCTCGTAGTTGGCGCCAACGACCGGGGGCAAGGTGGAACCATCCGCCGTCTGCAACGAGCTTTGCACACGGAATATGTCTGCATAGCTGGCATAGGCGGACCAGGTCTGGTTAATGTCGTAAACCACGCCCGCATAGGGCGTGAGCCGCCCCTTCTCGGTGATGGCCTGACCTTGCTGGCCGCTCATCAGGTTGTCCGTCTGCGTTCGCCACCAACTGACGCGCGAGCCCAGGATAACGGTCAAGGGATCGGCCACTTTCAGGCGTGCCATGCCGTATAAGCCAGACTGGGTCGTCTTCACGTCACTCTGGCTGCCCCATGTGGGATCGCCCGGTTCTGAATATTGACTGGAGTCGAAATGAAAGACATCCACCGGCTTGGCCGAAAAGCCCGGCAAACTGTAGGCGTTATACGCACGCGCACTACGGTCATACCAGTTACCGCCGAAGACCAGCTCATGACGCTGGCCCCACGCTTCGAAGGCACCAGAGACCATCATGTCGACACCCAACTGGCGATTGCGGTACTGATTGGCCCCACCATATAAGCGTGGACCCAAGCCGGTTTCCCGATTCACCGCGCCGCGCACGTACGCGTATTTGAGATCACTGGTTTCTTGCGCATGATTGACATTGAGCTTCACGTTCCAATCTTGCGAGAAACGATGTGAGAGTTCGGCGAAGACCTGAGTCGTTTCAAAGTCCCAGCGATTCCAATTCACGCCCAAAAACGTACTGCGCGTGAGGCCGAGATCGCCCCCGTCCTGGTAGCGCGGCATTTGCATCATGTAGGGCAGCCAGTCTCGCTTTTGGTAGCTGCCACCCACCGTCAGCAGGGTATCTGACGTGAGGTCGGCTTCCACAATGCCGTAGACCGCGCTTTTCTGCGAGTTCGCCACATCGTAGAAAAAGTGACGATCTTCATAGGCGGCGGCAACGCGCCCGCGCACGCTGCCCGACGCGTTCAGCGGCGTGCTCACATCGGCTTCAGCGCGATAGTTATCCCAGGAGCCTGCGCTCAAGGCGCCCATAAATTGAAATTCACGGGTCGGGCGTTTGCGCACCAGATTGATCACGCCGCCGGGTTGACCCGCGCCGTTAAACAAGCCAGCCGCACCACGCAATAGCTCCACCCGATCAAACATGAAGAGATCGGGTTGGGCCCACGACGCGCCGCCGGTCTGCATGGGCACGCCGTCAAACTGGAAATATTCGATGGGGAAGCCCCGTGAATAGAACTGGGGCACAACAGCAGTGGCGGCCAGATCGGTCGTAATACCCGGCGTCTGCGCCATGACATCTTCCAGCGAGGTCATGTTTTGATCTTCCATGCGCTGACGCGTGATTACCGTGACCGACTGGGGAATTTCGCGCAGTAACAACGGCAGTTTTCCACCCACCGTTGCGGTCGGTGCGGTGTAAGACCCGGTGCCCTCCGAGGCCCCCGTGTCGTCACCTTGCACCGTCACGGGGGCCAAGGTCGTGGGCTCTGTTTGCGCACGCACGTCCGCGGCCATCAACGCCGCACCCAACACCATTGCGCCATGGCACAGCACGCCCGCCCACAGTTTCGGAGCGATGCCCCCGTGGGCGAACACGATGGCTCGCTGGTCGCGGCCCTGCGTCCCACGCAACTTGATACGCACTTTTCTCTCCGTTTTTTCTTCGTCAAATAAGATTGATAATCATCTTCAACAAAGAAAAACCGGGCAATCGAAATGGCTTTCGATTTCTTGACGAGGGCTTTCGAATTCGTGTTTTCGTGGGATCAAAAACACAGGTTCGGCATCCAAGGCTCGCGCGTTGCGCCGTCAGTGCGTCAACAAAGACTGCTTGGCGATTGCTCGAACCGGCGCCGGAAGGCCACGGAAAAATGGGCGGGCGCGTACCCGACGTGCCATGCGGCCTCCGACACGCTCATGCCGCTGTTCACGATCAATTCACGTGCGCGCTGCATGCGCGCCTCTTGCACGAATCTGGCCATACTCACGCCGAAGGTGTGGCGAAAGACCTCGTTGAGCTTACGCGTTGGCACGCCAAATTCACGCGCAAGCGTGACGGCCTGAGGTACCTCTCGCAGATTCGCCAACAGGCGTCTTTTCACTTCGTGAGCGGCGTCGAGCACGCGCACCGAAGCCGACGGAGCCGCGCCCTTTTTATTGCACTGTCTTGCCGCCTGCGCCATGGCGATGGCGGCCAACTCCAGCCCTTTGGCCACCAGGTATAAGCGACGTGCGGCACCATCGAACGGGCAAATTCGCATCTGGTTCGATATGCGGCGAACATCCCGATCTGCGGCGCCGTGCCAAATGGTGGGCCTGTTTTCTCCACCTTCACCCAGCTCGCTGAGAAAAGTCGGATCGACACCCAAATCGGCCCAGATAGCGGAAGTCGGCAGGCTTACCATGGCATAGCGCTGGTCAATCCCCGCATCGAAGGCATCGGCACCCTGCGCATGCTCTGTATTCCAGCCCAGAAATAAGCTCGGCCCGCTCAGGCGAAATTCGTCGTGCTGCGGGATGCGGCTTCTCACTGCCCCCTCAAGCACGATGACTTTCAGACCGCGATGTAATGACTCTTCTCGCCAAACTGTCGCTGACTGACGAAAAACCCCGGCGCTCACCGCGCACCCGTCAAGCAGATTGATGGCGGCGTCGACACGATGGTGTGGCGCATTGTCGGCCTGTGCACCCCGGATGGCACGGGAGATGGCCATGGCACACCTTTTTTTAATTGAGAATCGTTATTGTTAACTAAATGCACGCCGACCTCAAGGCCATACGCCCCATCTCATCTGGGAAAATGAGCATCGCCGAGATTTGCTCGGGCGAACACACCGGACTCCGCCATTTTCCGGCGGCCATCTAAAATGGCGTTTTAGGTCTGTCGCATTGCTTCTATGAAAGATTCAAATAACTTTCACCGGCTGGAAAATCGTCTGCAGACGCAGGCGGGCAAGGCCATTGTCGACTTCAAGATGATTGAGGAAGGCGACCGCGTACTCGTCTGCATGAGCGGGGGAAAAGACTCCTACGCCATGCTTTCTGTGCTGATGGCACTGCAAAAGCGCGCCCCGGTCAGTTTTGAGCTCATTGCGATGAATCTGGATCAGAAGCAGCCCGACTTTCCCGAGGAAGTGTTGCCGCGCTATCTGGCTTCGGTGGGCGTGCCTTATCGGATTGTGAATGCGGATACGTATTCCATCGTTAAAGAAAAGGTGCCAGAGGGCAAAACCACCTGTTCGCTTTGCTCCCGCCTGCGGCGTGGCGTGATCTACCGCACGGCCAAAGAGCTGGGCGCCAACAAGATTGCGCTGGGTCATCATCGCGACGATATCGTCGAGACGTTCTTCCTGAATATGTTCTTTGGCGGCAAGCTCAAAGCCATGCCGCCGAAACTGGCTACTAACGACGGACAGCACGTGGTCATCCGGCCCATGGCCTATTGCAGCGAGGCGGATCTCGCCTCTTATGCTCGCGGCAAGGAATACCCGATCATTCCGTGCAACCTTTGTGGCTCGCAAGAGAACCTGCAACGCGTGAAGGTTAAAGAGATGCTGCAGCAATGGGAGCGCGACACGCCGGGACGCGTGGCCAGCGTGTTTCGCTCACTGACAGACGTGGTGCCCTCGCATCTGGTCGACGCCACGCTCTTTGATTTTCAAGGTCTGAACTCTGAACTGCCGACCATCGACGAAGCCTCGTTGTTCGGCGAATCCGTTCCTGAGTCGGCCGCCCTGGTGTTCTCCAGTGCCAGCGAAACGCGCATGGAGTTTGTCCGACCGGTGTCCCGGGCGCGAACCGACTAAACGCCGTCTGATTGCCGACGCTTGTATTCCAGAATGGGTTGACCGCCCGAGAGAATATCTGTCTGCATGGCAATGCGGGCAGCTTGAGGGTCTTTGTTCTTGATGGCGCTCATCAACGGATAGTGGCCGTCAATCATGTCGCGCCCGCCGTCCGCATAGATCTGCGCAATCAAGGGCCCCATTTTCAGCCAGAGTCTCTGCAAAATTTCCAGCATCACGGGCATGCCTGCAATTTTGCAGTACTCAAAGTGAAAACGCTGGTTCAGCCCCACCGCCGTGCGGATGTCCTGGGCGTTGATCGCAACTTCGTTGGCTTGAACCATGGACTCGAGCCTGGCGATGTCTTCCGGAGTGGCGTTTTGGGCCGCGCGTGCGGCCGCCATTCCCTCCAGCTCAAGTCGGATATCCCGAATTTCCAGATACTCAGCCATGCTGACTTCGTAAACACGGATGTCTCGCGGACTGCGCATGACCAGCGCACCATCTTGCACCAAGCGCAGGATGGCATCACGCACGGGCGTCACGCTAATCCCCATGTTCTCGGCCAACTCCCGGATGCGCAAGCGATCTCCAGGCTTGAGGCCGCCTTCCATTAGTGCCTGGGCAAGCCGTTGATAGACGAGCTCGCCCATGTTTTCGTGCGCGAGCAGCGCGAAGCGTGGACCGGTCGGTATGTTGAGGTTTTGCGTCATGGTCACAAGATAGGCGCGAGGTTGGTCTCTAGACAAGAAATGAAGGGTGGGCACGCTTCCAAAAAGCGACAGATGCGCAGGAATGACAACGATGATGATGCATCATCATTTATCACAGACGGAATCTACCGAAGTTTTTCAGTTTGATCATCTCTTTACAGCGTTTATTTCAAACCAAGGGAATACCCCAAATATCGCAACACTACGTTGATAAATAAGACTTTAAGCGGAATTCAAACTTCCGTTGACCGACCCTGCCTCGGGTAATCACTGATGCTATAGCTTTTATCGTTGCTGCATGATGCATCATCTTTAAACCTAAAAGTGACGTGACGACCGTGTCGGACTCTTCCAAGCGCGCAACTGACTCTCTGGTGCTGTCAGAGGCGCTCCTCACCACCTCACCGCCCGCTGTTTCCGCAGAGGATGCGCAGGCCGTGGCGCGCGACGGATATGGCGCGACCGCAGGCTGCCAGGCGTTGACAGGCGAGCGCGATTGCAATTTCCGCGTAACACGCCCGAGTGGAGAGTCGCTCACGCTGAAGTTCATTAACGATGCCGAATCCGTCTCTGAGACCGAGATGCAAGTGCTCGTCCTCAAACACTTGATCAAGCGTTGTGGCGTACCCGTACCCACGCACCATGCACCCAAGGGCGCGGATGACCAAGATTGGCTGGCCTACCGGACACTCGCGGCGCCATCCGGGTTGCCGATTCGCGTGCGTGCCTACAGTTTTCTCGAAGGCACGCCCGGATCTGCATTGAAAGCCGAGCCTGCTGCCTGGACAGCCGTCGGACGGGCTGCCGGGGAACTGGACGCGGCACTGGCCGACTTCACCCACCCCGCCGCACATCGCAAATTTCTGTGGGACGCCTGTCAGGTGTCCGCATTGCGACCCATGTTGGAGGTCGTGGAGGACGCTGACCAACGCCTTGCGATTGCCTCGTTCCTGGATGTGTTTGAAGCGAAGATTGCCCCCCGCCTACAGGGCCTGCCGCATCAGGTTATTCACAACGATTTGTCTGCCAGCAATCTCTTGACCGACGCCACCGGCCTGAACGTGACCGGCGTGCTGGATTTTGGCGATATGGTCTACGCACCACGCGTCGCCGAAATCGCGATTGCCGCCTCTTATCAAATGACCCAGGCCGCGCGCCCCTTGCAGGTGCTGGACTGCATGCTGGACGGCTATTCCTCTGTGCTGACGCTCAGCCCCGCCGAGCGCGAACACACGCTGGATCTGGTGTTGGCTCGCTTAACGCAGCGCATGGTTATTACCTCCTGGCGCGCGCGTCAGTTCCCGAACAACCGCGATTACATCTTGCGCAGCCACGCCGCAGCCACCTTGTTGTTCGACGCCTTGATCGAACCTTGGAAAGCTGGGTTGGCCCAGCGTCTCTCCGCTTTCGAACTCGTTTAAGCAGGCCCCGCCATGCCCTCGAATCTGCCATCCCCCTCTTCGGACAATCTCCTGGCACGCCGCCGTGTTCTGGGCCCCGCTTACCGCTTGTTCTACGACGTGCCGGTGCATCCGGTGCGGGGTGAAGATGTGTGGATGTGGGACGCCGACGGCAAGCGATATCTGGATGCCTACAACAACGTACCCGTGGTCGGTCATGCCAACCCCACCGTCGTACAGGCACTGGCAAGCCAGGCCGCAGTGCTCAATACCCACACACGCTATTTGCACGACGGCGTGGTTACTTACGCCGAGCGCCTGGTGGCACTGTTCCCCGCCGCGCTGGACACGGCCATGTTCACCTGCACGGGCAGTGAGGCCAATGATTTGGCCCTACGTATTGCCACGCAGGCCACCGGCCGTACGGGCCTGATCGTCACCAGCAATGCG
This sequence comes from Achromobacter deleyi, assembly GCA_040391965.1. Taxonomy (GTDB): domain Bacteria; phylum Pseudomonadota; class Gammaproteobacteria; order Burkholderiales; family Burkholderiaceae_B; genus Achromobacter; species Achromobacter deleyi_B. Next base: position 13,336 of record JBEBWV010000038.1, read on the forward strand.
TATCACGGTGTCACCCTGTCTCTGGCAGACATGTCGCCTTCGTTGCGACCGGTGGCCGGCCACGTCCGCACCGTCGCGCCACCGGACAGCTATCGTGGCGACCCCGCTCAGGTGGCCGCACAATTTGCTGCCGCCATCGACGCGGCGGCTGAAGATCTGAAACACGCGGGCACCCCGGTTGCCGCCCTGATGGTAGACACGGTGTTCGCCAGCGATGGCATTTTCACAGACGCCAACCAGGCGCTGAAGATGGCTGCCGACACCATTCACCGCCACGGCGGCTTGTTCATCGCCGACGAAGTCCAGGGTGGCTTCGCCCGCGCCGGTGAGACGTGGTGGGCGTTTGAGCGCGATGCCTTCGTGCCAGACATGGTGTCTATGGGCAAGCCCATGGGCAATGGACATCCGATCGGCGCCTTGGTCTTGCAGTCCGACTTGATTGAAGAGTTTGGCAAGAACTGTCGCTACTTCAACACCTTTGGCGGAAATGCCGTCTCGGCCGCAGTTGGTCTGGCCGTACTCGACGTGTTGCAAGGCATGGACGCGCCACGCCATGTCGCCGACGTCGGTGCCTATCTGGGCGACGGCTTGCACAAGCTGGCCGAGCGTACCCCCTTTATCGGTGACGTGCGCGGCCGCGGTTTGTATTGGGGCGTGGAACTGGTCGACGCCAAACGCCCTACCGAACCGGCTGCGCAGATCGCCACCGCGCTCGTGAACGGGCTGCGCCATCACGGCGTGCTGATCGGCGCGAGCGGCCCACGCGCCAACGTATTGAAAATCCGCCCACCGCTCACTTTTCAGAAAGCCCATGCGGATCTGTTGCTGCAAACCTTGGCGCAGCAATGCGAAACGCTTGCTGCCACGCTTGATTGAGGTTTCGGCTGATTTCCCATTGCAGTCCCGATGCAAATTCAAGGAAAAAAATTGAAGAATCCACCACTGAAGATGAAATCACTATTTGCCAAGCTTGCGCTGAGCGCAGGCGCATTGATGCTGACGGCCGCGGCAGGCACCGCCGCCGCGCAAACCAAAGGCGGCACGCTCAACGTCATTCTGAACCCCGAGCCGCCTACGCTGATTTACGGCATTAACCAGCAGACACCGACACAAATCGTGGCCGGAAAGATCTACGAAGGCTTGCTGACGTATGACTTTGACTTAAAGCCAAAGCCATCTTTGGCAAAGTCGTGGGAGATCTCGCCCGACGGCCTGACCTACACATTCCATCTGCAGGAAGGCGTGAAATGGCATGACGGAAAGCCGTTCACGTCTGAAGATGTTCGGTTCACGCTGCAAGATTTCCTCATGCAGACGCACCCGCGCGCACGCGGTAATCTTTCGCACGTGGCCAAGCTGGAAACGCCGGACGCGCAGACCGTGGTGATCACGCTGAAAGAGCCTTTCGCACCGTTCCTCAACGCGTTCGAAGTGTCCAGCGCTCCCATCATGCCCGCCCATATTTACAAGGGCACTGATTTCCGCAACAACCCCGCGAACCAGACCCCCATTGGCACCGGTCCATTCAAGTTCAAGGAATGGAAGCGTGGCCGTTATGTGCAATTGGTGCGTAACGACGAGTACTGGCAGCCGGGTCTGCCCTATCTGGACAGCATCTATTTCCAGGTCATCCCAGACTCAGCATCACGTTTGCTGGCATTGGAAAATGGCTCGGTGCAAGTTGCCAGCTTCGGCGATATCGACTTCGCCTTTCTGCCACAGATCAAAGCCAACCCCGCGCTGGAAATCACAACAAAAGGCTATGAGTTCGCAGGCCCGCTGGCCTGGATGGAGTTGAACCACCGCGTCAAACCGTTGGACGACAAGCGTTTCCGTCAGGCGTTGCAATATGCCATTGACCGCGACTTTATCGCCAAGCGCATTTTCTTTGGCGCGGCTCGCCCTGCTACCGGCCCGATCTCGTCCGTCACGAGCTTTTACGACCCCAATACGCCCCAGCACAATTACGACCCGAAGAAGGCTATTGCACTGCTCGACGAAATGGGTCTGAAGCCTGACGCGAATGGCAAGCGTGTATCACTGCGTCTGCTCGGTCTGCCTTATGGGGATACGTGGAACAAAGTGTCTGAGTATGTGAAGAACTCCCTGTCCAAAGTGGGCATTGAGGTCGTACTGGAAAGCACCGATGCCGGCAACTGGGCACGCCGTTATTCCAATTGGGATTTCGATATGACCATTACGTATCTGTACCAGTATTCGGACCCCGCGCTGGGCGTGGATCGCTCGTATCTGTCGGACAACATCCGCCAAGGCGTTTACGGCACCAACATCTCGGGCTATGTGAATCCTGAGCTGGATACGGTGTTCAAGAAGGCCGCTGTGGAAAACGACAAGGCCCAACGCCAGGCGCTGTACTCCAAAGCGGCGAGCATGCTGTCGGAAGACGCGCCCTCGGCATGGTTGGTGGAGTTGTCATTCCCGACGATCACCAATAAATCCGTGAAGAACGTGACAACGTCGGCCATTGGCGTGGCGGAGACATTCGCCACGACCTACATACAGAAGTAAGGGAGGCAGGCGATGAAGTACCTGCTGGCGGTTTTGTCCGTCCTTGTAAAGTCAATCACCGTGCTGCTTGCGGTGGCGATCATCAACTTTATGCTGGTGCGTTTGGCGCCAGGAGACCCGGTCAGCGTGCTGGCCGGGGAGGCCGGCGCATCTGACCAGCAGTACATCGACCAACTGCGCAAGGAGTTCAATCTGGATAAGCCAGTGGTCGTTCAACTGGCAAGTTACCTGGGTTCGATGGCGACCCTGAATCTTGGGTTCAGTTATCGACAGCAGCAACCTGTCTGGGATCTCATCGCCGACCGACTTCCGGCCACCTTGATTCTTGCTATCCCTGCGTTCTTCTTATCCTTGGCAGGAGGCATCCTGTTCGGAGTATTAGCGAGCAGGTATCGAGGTACCTGGAGAGATTCGGCCATAACAGCCGGGTCTCTCGCCTTCTACGCCACGCCGATTTTCTGGGTGGGGCTGATGCTCGTACTGTTGTTTTCCGTGCAGCTTGGCTGGTTCCCCCCCTTTGGTCTTGAAAACATGGGCTCAGATAAAACAGGGTGGGCGCGCATTCTGGACATCGCTCACCATGCGGTGCTGCCTGTGGCCACACTGGCCGCCTTCAACCTCGCCCTCTATGCCCGCATGACCCGCGCCTCGATGAACGAAGTGCAAACAGCCGATTTCGTCAAAACGGCATGGGCCAAGGGCTTGTCGCCAGCGCGTGTTGTCTGGGTTCATCAATTGCGCAACGCCGTACTGCCGGTCATTACCTTGGCGGGCATTCAAGCCGGTCAACTCATTGGCGGCTCGGTGCTCGTGGAAACGGTATTCGCATGGCCCGGCATCGGGCGTCTGGCGTTTGATGCCTTGCTGCAACGTGATTACCAGGTGCTGCTGGGCGTGTTCTTTTGCACAGCCCTAGTGGTCGTCGTATTCAACCTGCTGACTGACTTGATGTATTTGCTGATTGATCCTCGGATGCGGAGTGCAGCATGAAAGGCCTTTCTGCACGTTTTTGCAAGAATATCGGTGCCGTCGTGGGCCTTGTCGTCCTGTGCCTCATCATCTTGATGGCGCTGGCAGCCAACGGCCTGTATCCCAGCAACCCCTGGGACCCGGTTGCCGCTCCGTTTCTCAAACCGTTTGAAGAGCCCGGCGTCTGGCTCGGCTCAGATTCGCTGGGCCGCGACATTGCGGCCGGCATCGTGCATGGTGCGCGCGCGTCCCTTTTGGTGGGCGGGGTAGCCACTATTGTGGCCCTGGTTATCGGCTTGGCCATTGGCATTCCTGCCGGCTTTCTGGGTGGCCGATACGATGAGCTGTTCATGCGCTTTACCGAAATTTTTCAGACCATTCCAAGCTTCTTTTTCGCCATCGTGTTGGTGGCTATTTTCCAGCCTTCATTCGTGTCCGTCATCGCGGCTGTCGGGCTGGTGAGTTGGCCACCCATTGCGCGGCTGGTACGGGCTGAGTTCATGCGCGTCAAATCCAGCGAATTCGTCGAGGCGGCACGCGTGCAAGGCCTGTCGCGCATGCATATTGTGCTGGCGGAAATTCTGCCAAATTGTTTGTCACCCTTGATTGTCATGGCGTCCCTGATGGTGGCCAACGCCATTCTTCTGGAAAGCGCCATCAGCTTTCTGGGTCTGGGTGACCCCAACCTGATGAGCTGGGGCTACATGGTGGGTGCATCACGCTCGCTCTTGCGCCTGGCCTGGTGGATGTGTTTGTTCCCCGGACTCGCCATTTTCTTCACGGTATTGGCGATCAACCTGGTAGGCGAAGGCCTGAACGACGCCCTTAATCCCCGACTTCATCGCAAAGGGCAATGATCGTGAACGCCGCATTAGAAATCGAGAATCTTTCCATTGGCTTGCCGCCCGGCGCGGATCGCCCCTTTGCCGTTGAAGACGTGAGCTTGCGCATTGCGCCTGGCGAAATCGTTTGCGTGGTGGGCGAGTCCGGCTCGGGAAAATCCACCCTGGCGCATGCCGTGTTGAGCTTGCTGCCGCGCGGGCTGCACATCAGCCAAGGCACGATACAACTCGGCGATCTGACGCTCACCGGTCTGTCTTTGGCAGCGCTGCGCAAAGTGCGCGGCAAGCGTATCTCTATGGTGTTTCAAGAGCCTCTGAGTGCCTTGAATCCCTTGATGCGCTGCGGCGACCAGATCAGCGAGGTGCTGCGCGAGCATAACGAGGGCAATGCCCAACAGATGCCGCAACGTCTGGCTGAATTGCTGGTGTCCGTGGGTCTGAACGATCACAAGCGAATCGCCGATTCGTATCCGTTCCAGCTGTCCGGCGGGCAACGCCAGCGGGTGATGATTGCCATGGCGCTGGCACTGGAACCAGAAATTCTGATTGCCGACGAACCCACGACCGCGCTGGATGTGACCACGCAGGCACAAATTCTGGAAGTCCTGCTCGACATCCAGCGGCGCAAAGGACTGGGTGTGCTCTTCATCACGCATGACTTTGGCGTGGTATCCGAGATTGCCGATCGCATTGTGGTGATGAAAGGCGGCCGCATTGTGGAAAGCGGCACAGCGGAACAAGTGCTGAACAGGCCGCAGGCCGAGTACACACAACGCTTGCTGGCAGCCGTCCCGTCCTCCGTGCCGCCGACACCTCCTACCGTTGCCGCACAGGCTGAGCCGCTCTTGACCGTGCGAGGTTTGAAAAAGACCTATGTCCGCAAGGGCAGCATGTTCAAACCCGCGCAACAATTTCCCGCCGTGCATGACGTCAGTTTTCACATTGCTCGCGGCGAGACCGTGGGCTTGGTAGGCGAGTCCGGATCGGGAAAATCAACGATTGGCCGCATTGTGGCGGGCCTGATCAGCGCGGACGGAGGCGCGGTGCAACTCAAAAAGACCGACTTGCTGGCTCCGGGCGCGTTCGACGACATGGCCGTACGTCGTTCCGTACAGATGATTTTTCAAGACCCTTATGGCTCGCTCAACCCTCGCCATCGGGTGTCGACCATTCTGACCGCAGGCCTGATCGCGCATGGCATGCCTCGCGTACAGGCTTTGGAACGTGCCCGCGAGCTGATGACGCTGGTGCAGCTTGATCCTTCCGCGCTGGATCGCTTCGCGCACGAATTCTCCGGCGGCCAACGCCAGCGCCTGGGTCTGGCGCGCGCCATCGCCGCCAAGCCCGAGCTCATCGTGGCTGACGAGCCGGTCTCCGCGCTGGACGTGTCCGTGCAGGATCAGGTGCTCACGCTGCTCAAAGAACTGAAAGAGAAGCTGCACTTATCGATGCTATTCATTACGCATGACTTGCGCGTAGCCGCCCAGTTGTGCGATCGCATCGTGGTGTTAAAGCAAGGCAGCATCGTGGAACAAGGACCTGCCGAGCAAGTGCTGCTGGCTCCGGTCCATCCGTACACCCGTCAACTCATCGACGCCATTCCTGGCCGTCAATGGAAATAAACGTTCAGCGTTCCCTATCAAGGAATATCACTGATGAAAGCATTGATCTCCCCCTTCCACGATGCCGACTGGCCAGGAAACGCCTTGGTTCGCGGCATCTTGAAGCCGCATCACGACGCTCGCGGACGCGGCCGTGAAGTTGAGGCGGCCCTCAATGACATGGGGCTGGACTGCCACTATGTCGGCCCGCTCGCGCAAGGTGTTCCGGAGTTGACCCAAATCCATACGCCCGATTATCTGGCGTATCTGGAGACGGCCTGGAAGGAATGGAGAAAAGCGCCCGACGCTTCGTTTGAAGTTCGCCCGAACATCTGGCCGAACCGCCACTACGGCAACATGCAAGGCACAGCGCCGGTGCTGATGGCGGGCCGCTATCTGGCGGACGGTGCGACCCCCATTGTTGAAGACACGTGGCGCAACGTCTACGCCAGCGCAGAAACCGCTGTAACGGCCGCGCAGGCCTTGCTGGATGGATCGCCCAGCGTTTATGCGTTGGTGCGTCCCAGCGGCCACCACGCGATGACAGACATGGGGATGGGCGGGTGTTTGCTGGCCAACACGGCGCTAGCCACCCAACGGATCGTCAATCAGTGGGGCCGCGTGGCCATCCTGGATGTGGACGTGCATCACGGCAACGGCACGCAGCAAATCTTCTACGGCCGCGATGACGTGCTCACCGTCTCTTTGCATGGTGATCCGACAAGCCTGTTTCCCTTCATGAGCGGCTTTGGCGGCGAGATTGGAACCGCGGCGGGTGAAGGCTACAACCTCAATATTCCGTTACCGGCGGGCAGCGAGATCAGCCCCTATTTGAAGGCGCTGGAAACGGCGATAGCGCGTATCGAAACATTCAAACCCCGCGCGCTTGTGATCGCGACAGGCTACGACACTTTCCGCTCAGACCCCTTCGGCAACTTGTGCCTGGACACGCCCGACTACGCCCATATCGGCAAGCGCATTGCGCAAATGGCGCTGCCCACCTTGTTCGTGCAAGAAGGCGGCTACGTCATTAATTCCCTGCGCGCCAATACCCGTTCGATGCTGGAAGGCTATCTGGGCCAGGCAGGCGAATAAACCAAGGAATGCGATGAATACTTCAACACCCAAGCGCGTTGCGCTCATCAGCGGTGCCGGTCGTGGCATAGGCTTGGCCATTGCCCGCGAACTGCTGGACAACGGATGGTGCATCAGTGCGGGCACACGCAGCCCAACCACCATCTTTGACGAATTCCCGCCAGAGCAGGTACATCGCGCTTACTTCGACGCGGAAGATGCCGCCAGTGAAGCTGCCTGGGTCGCCTCGGCGGTGGAGCGGTTTGGCCGCATTGACGCGCTGATACATAACGCGGGCATTCTCAGCACAAATTCCGTCATCGACGCCACGGAAGATGAGTTCGACCGGCTGTTCACCATTAACGTGAAATCGCCTATGCGACTCACGCAGAAGGCGTGGCCGCATCTGATTGACGCTGGCGCAGGCAAGGTGCTCGTAATGGCCTCGCTTGCCGGCAAGCGCGTGCGCGCCCCCGAAGGCACGCTCTACGCCATGAGCAAGTTCGCCGTGCTGGCGCTGGCCCACGGCATCCGCCATTGTGGCGATGCACATCAGATTCGCTGCACCGCCATCTGCCCGGGGTTTGTGGCAACCGACATGGCCAGCGGTGTTTCAGAAGAGCTGAAAACACGCTTGACGCGCCCGGAAGACATTGCCCGCATGGCTCGAATGGTGCTGGAATTACCGCCCAGCGCCAGCATCGCCGAAATTCCAATCAGTTGGCAGGTCGAAGCACAGTACTAATTGAACTGGTGGCAAGTGGTGGCTCGCGCACGTCACCCGCTTGCCGACTTAACGATTGATTTGAATTTCCACGGCGACTGCCGCGCAATCGGAGAAGGCCATTGGCTTGCTGATTCGCAAGCGCATGGCACGGATTTCCGGAAAATCTGCCAACAAACGCGCCGCCACCTGTTCGGACAAGGTCTCGATCAGGTTCACATGTGCTTGCGTGCACTCCTCGACAATCGCTTCACGCAAACGTCGGTAATCGAGCACGCTGTGGATATCGTGGTCGTCGACATTGCGCTCAATATCCACGTCGAACTCAGCGTCGACGTGCAAGGGTTGGGTCGCACGGCGCTCATGTTCAAGGATGCCAATACGGGCGTCCAAAGCAAGTCCGGAAAGAATAATGCGGCGAGTAGGCATGATGTAAACCAGGGTGGGATAACCGGAATTGTAAGGCGACGCACGGCCGTTTGCGGGCGCTGGCTACAATTCGTGCTTACCGGATCGCAATCTGTGCGCGGTCAGCTGGAAAAAAGGGGTGAAATGCTGCAAATTCACGATGCGATCATCGTCGGTGGCGGGCCAGCCGGTGCGTCATGCGCGATCTGGCTGGCCAGATTGGGCCTGTCCCCATTGCTGGTGGAAGCCAGTGCGCATCTGGGCGGCCTGGGCAATGACAACCCCTTTGACGACGACTGGATCGCGGTGCTGCCAGGCGTAACCGGCCAACAGGTCGCAGCCAATATCGAAACCAGCGTGCACGCCGCCGAGGTCCCCGTGCGCGTGAACACCCGTGTTCACGCCGTGCGCCCTTGCAAAGGCGGCATTGAGGCGACCTTGCTTGATGACCAGCAAGCCCCCTCGCATGTCCGGGCACGCTCGCTGGTTATCGCGTCGGGTGTGTGCGCCAAAGGTTTGCCGGGGCATCCGCACAACGCTAAATGGCCCGGCGTGCTGATCGGGCCAGGGTCGTCCATCGTGGCGCAAGACTACTCCGGCCTGTCTGTGGCCATCTTGGGTGGTGGCGACAACGCATTCGAGAATTATGTTTATGTGCGCAATCGCGGCGCACGTAGCGTGCACCTCTATGCGCGCAGCGTGCGTGCCCAACAGCAGTGGGTGACGCGTGCGGGGCAGGAAGGGGTTCGAATCGGGCCTTATCTGGTAGACCCTGCGACCCGCAGCGTTGACGGCCAGGTCTATGACCTGATCCTGGTGTTTTACGGCTGGGAGCCGCAAGCCGCCTTTGCCGACGGTCTGAATCTTGCCCGCGATGAACGCGGCTATATCCGCACAGACTTCGCGACCGCACAAACCAGCGTGCCGGATATTTACGCGGTGGGAGAAGTGGCCCACCGCATGCACCCTTGCGTGGTCACATCAATGGCGGATGGGGTTGTCGCAGCAAAGGCGATACAGCGCCGGTGGGAGCGCGGCGGCGATTAATACCCGCGCACCAGCTGCCACATAGCCAATCACACAATGACAATCAGGCGCCGACAATCCGGCGCCTGATTTCTTTTCGAATTGCCTGACGTACTAAGCGCCGTTCAACACACGAATTGGATTACCCGCCACGTACGCACGCACGGCTTCCAGCGCATTCAAATAAAACGCTTCAAAATTTTCCTGACTAACGTAGCCCACATGCGGCGTCAGAATAACGTTGTCCAGATCACGAATGGAATCGGTAGGCGACAAGGGCTCTTCGGCGTAAACATCCAGCCCTGCCCCACCGATACGGCGCTTGACCAGCGCGTCCATCAGCGCATCCTGATCTACCAGGCCGGCACGCGAGGTATTCACCAGGAATGCCGTCGGTTTCATTTCTGCCAGTGCCGACGCATCAACAATATTGCGACTGCGGTCACTTAGCACCAAGTGCAGACTGATCACGTCTGAGGTCGAGAACAGCTCGTGCTTTTCTACGCGCGTGACGCCGGCCTCGGCCGCACGCTCGTCGGTCAGGTTGGGGCTCCAGGCCACCACATCCATGTCAAAGGCGTTACCCACGCGTGCAACTGCCGCGCCCAGCTTGCCCAAACCCAGCACACCCAGGCGCTTGCCGGCCAGCGGCACGGGCATGCCCGTTTGCCACATGCCACGGCGCATGGCGGCATCTTCCTCGGGCAAGTGTTTAAAAAGCCCCAGAATGTGCGCCCATGCCAGCTCTGCCGTGGCAGAAGCGGCATCGGCACTACCTGGCGCGCCGCAAACCGTAATCATGCGACGGGTGCAGGCATCCATATCAATGGCGTTGTTGCGCATGCCCGTGGTGATCAGCAAGCGCAGGTTCGGCAGCGCGTCGATCAGGCTGGCAGGAAAAGGCGTTCGCTCTCGCATCGCCACAATGACATCAAAAGGCGCCAGCACAGTGGCGCGATCTTCTTCAGGAAGAAAGTTCGTAAACGCCTGTACTTCAACATCGCCACCCAGGGTGGTCCAGTCTGCATAGCGTACGGCTACGTCGTGATAGTCATCGAGTATGGCGATTTTCAAGGCTGTGGCTCCGGTAAAAGGTCCGTCCTGAGGCACAGAGGCCGCATAAATGCGGCCTCTGGGGTACTTCAGATTACTTCAGCATGGCGTTGAGTTGATCCACCGGCAATGCACCACTGATGCGTTTGCCATCCTGGAAGAACAACGTTGGCGTACCACGCACCATCAGTTTCTGGCCCAGGGCCAACAACTTGGCTTCCGGCACATCACACTTGGCTTCAGCAGGTACCTTGCCACGCAGCATCCAGTCATCCCATGCCTTGCCCTGGTCCTTGGCGCACCAGACATCGCGCACTTTGATATTGGAATCCGGCGACAGGATGGGGTAGAGGAAGGTGTAGACCGTCAGGTTGTCGACGCTTTCCAGGGTCTTGCGCAATTGCTTGCAGTAGCCACAGTTTGGGTCTTCGAAAATGGCAACTTTACGCGAGCCATCGCCTTTTACCTGCTTGATCGCGAGATCAAGCGGCAGTTGATCAAACGAGATGGCGGTCAGTTTTTCCTGCGATTCGCGTGTGACATCGCGACGCGTGGCAGCATCTATCAACGGGCCTTCCATGACCCAGGTGACACCTTCGTCGGTGTAGAGCAGATCCATACCAAGCTGCACTTCAAACAAGCCATAAGGCGTGCGACGCACGGCAGTCACGTCCATACCGGTAAAGCGCTGTTTAAAGCGATCTTTAACAGCGTTGGTCACAGGATCTTGCGGCGCGATCTGGGTGGTGGACACAACCGTCTCTGTCTTGGAGGGCTGGCCCACTTGCTGCGTGGAGAAAACGCGCGCGCCGGGCGACGCGGTTTGCGCGTGGGCAATGCCGCCAAAAATCAGGCCGCTCATTGCGAAGACACCAGCCGCCAGCGAGGCGGATACACGAACGTTCATTAATTCTCCCGTACTTCAATTTATGTTCAACATAGCGTAGCCGATCTATATGCCAGCATCGCCGCGCCACAACGCGAACCAGGACGTCAATTGCCTGATGCGCCCGAAATTAATTGGCGTTTAACCAGGGGTACAGACTCTACCCACTTCATACCTGCGTTACGTAACCAGACCAGGGGCACTGCACGGCTACCAAACAACTTATGCAAACCGTCCGTCGCCAATCGCATCGCAAGCACCGGCTCAGCGCGGGCACGCTGGTAGCGGCGCAGCACGCGCAAGTCGCCCGCTTCCCGGTAGGGCTCACGTTCGACAATCGTGCGTGCCAACGCCTGCACATCGCCCAGTCCCAAATTCAAACCCTGGCCCGCCAGCGGATGCAAGCGATGGGCGGCATCACCGGCCAGCGCAATACCCGGCGCCACCAACTGCGCACGCTCCAGCGTGAGTGGAAAGCCGTGCAGCTTACTGCGCACCCGCAAGCGTCCCAAGCGGCCTTGGGCCGCATGCACCAACTGCGACTCCAGTTCGGCGGCTTGCTGCTCAGGCGACAATGCCAGCAAAATCCGGGCCTGCTCTGATCGCATGGACCAGACCATAGAAACCTGCGGCCCGTTTGCCGTGTCCGGCATGGGTAACAGGGCCAGAACACCGTCGTCACGGAACCACTGAAAGGCGGTTCCTTGATGCGGATGCTCAGCATCCAGATGGACAACCAGACCGGTGTCGTTATAGGACACCGATTCGTGGCTCAAACCGGCCGCCGTGCGCAACGGCGACGCCGCGCCGTCGGCGCCGATAAACAGTTCAGCGCTGATGCGCGTGCCGCTTTCGGTTTCCACCACGCCGTCCTGGTAACCCACGCAACGATCCTGAATCCAGGGAATACCGAATAGTTGGACCGCTTGCATCAAGACACGTTCAATTTCTCCGGATTCAACAATCCAGGCCAACTGGGGTATTGCCGCCTGCCAGGCATTCAAATTGACCTGACCATCGGCGTCTCCGTGAATTTCCATGGCTTGCACCGGCATCAGGCGCGCCGAAGGCATCGAATCCCAGACGCCCAGTTCAGCCAGAAACTTCTGACTGGCGGGCGAGATGGCATAGACGCGTGGATGGAAATGGTTCGGGTCGGCGGCGGGCACCGGCGTGCGTGGTGCCAAAATCGCTACCTGCTGGCGATTGCGTGCCAGCGCCAGGGCGGTCGACAGGCCAACAATACCCGCGCCGCAGACGACGATGTGATGTTTCATCTGGCAGAGGGCTCCCCGGCCTGTTTTGGCCAAAGCATCCACATCTGGCCTCGCTGTTTCATGCGCCCGGCTTGCTGCCCGGCCGTTTCACCATAACCCCAGTAAAAGTCGGCACGCGCCGCCCCTTTAATAGCCGTGCCGGTATCTTGTGCGAAAACCAGGCGCTGCAGCGGACGATCCGAGGCAGGCAAGGTCGTGGCCAGATAAATGGGTGCGCCCAGCGGCACGAACGTCGGGTCGATTGCAACCGAGCGTTTCGGTGCCAATGGAATCGAGTACGCCCCCTTCGGACCCTGCTCGGGGTCAATCACAGGCTCTTCGCGGAAAAACACCACCGCAGGATTGGCATTGAGCATTTCCGGAACCCGCTTTGGGTTTCGTTGGGCCCAGGCCCGGATGTTCTGCATAGAGGCCTGATCCGCGGTCAGCTCTCCCCGGTCGATCAACCAACGACCAATCGACATATAGGGCTGCCCGTTGTGATCGGCGTAGGCCACACGAATCGTTTTGCCGGAGTCAGGGCCGTCGGTCAGTTGCACGCGGCCAGAGCCCTGCACCTGCAAAAAGAAGTTATCAACCGGGTCATCAACCCAAACGACTACGGGTGGACGTTTGCCCGAGGCTTCGATATTGGCACGGGTGTCATAAGGCACCACACGTTTGCCATCGAGCTTGCCGCGCACGCGCTTGCCAGCCAAATCCGGGTAGAGTGCACCCAGATCAATCGTGAGCAGATCGTCTGGCACGCCATACAGCGGCCATTGATAAGGCCCACCCTGGCGGCGCGAACCGCGCACCAGCGGTTCGTAATAGCCCGTTACGGTGTTGGTGGCGGGTCGGCCATCAGCACCTATCACACGCCAAGGCTGCAAATACGTCTGCAAAAAGCGCCGAATGCTTTCCGAATCGTTGGCAGCAGGCGCACGCGCCGGGTCAATAGCCGCCGCGCAAACCGGTTGCCAGGCACGCGGCGTGGCGCGAGCCGGGGTCGTCAAACTGCCCCCCGTACGACGCATCAGACCTTTGCAATTGCGCAGGAATATCGGCCAATATCCCGATAGATCATCCGCGCTCCAGCCCGGCAGTTCAGACCATGGCGCGACTTGATAACGGCCAGCCAGCGTTCGCGCTGCGGAGTCTGGCAGGGCCGACAAGGGTGGCACGACCAAAGGACCGTCTGCGACAGGCGCGCTGATGCCGCCCGATTGGGAGGTTTCGGAAGAATTTTCGGGAATCGTCGTGCAGGCCGCCAGCAAAACCGACAGCACGGACAGAATGAGGATGCGCTTCATGAGCTAAGAAAGTGGAAATCGCGACGATAGATAAGCGCCAGGCTCATCAATGCAAAGTACGAGGCATAGCCAACACGAACTCGGGGATTGGCACTTCGAATGGAATGCCGTTTTCGCCCACGCAATGATAAGTGCCACGCATCGTGCCGACAGGAGTCGGCAAGGGACAGCCACTGGTGTATTCAAAAGTTTCACCAGGCGCCAAAAGCGGCTGCTGGCCCACCACGCCCAGGCCACGCACTTCTTGCACGCGTTGGTCGCCATCTGTGATGATCCAGTGGCGGCTGATGACTTGAGCAGGATGTTCGCCCGTGTTCGTAATGCGCACGGTGTAGGCGAACACAAATTGCTGCTCGGTAGGGTCGGACTGCTCCGGCAGATAGCGCGGCGCAACAGAAACGGTCAGGTCGTAGGGTTTCACAGTCCTTTCCCGGTGTGACATTGATGTGCTGAAAAGCCCGGGCGACAAAACGTGCCAAGGAGGTACGAGTAGCGCACACGGTCTTTTCATTCACTGACAGGCGCCCCAAAAATAGGGCGCGGCATGAATATGGAATGCGGTTGTCGGACAACTTACCAAAGGGCTGACCCCTGGCTGTGCCGCCGCAAACTACAATAATGGCACATTATGCCCTCGGAAACCCCGAACACCATGTCTACCCATACGGCCACCACCCGCATCGCTCCCAGTATCCTCTCCGCCGACTTCGCCCGCCTGGGCGAGGAAGTTCGAAATGTCGTCGCTGCGGGCGCCGACTGGATTCACGTCGATGTGATGGACAACCATTACGTCCCTAACCTCACCATCGGCCCGATGGTCTGTTCGGCGATCCGCCCGCACATCAACGTGCCAATCGATGTGCACTTGATGGTCGAGCCGGTCGATGCCCTGGTGCCCATGTTTGCCAAAGCAGGTGCAGACATCATCACGTTTCACCCCGAGGCCACCCGCCACGTTGATCGCACCCTCTCGCTGATCCGTGACAACGGCTGTAAGGCCGGTCTGGTGTTCAACCCCGCCACATCGCTTGAATACCTTGATTACGTCATGGACAAGGTTGATGTCGTGTTGCTGATGTCCGTGAACCCGGGCTTTGGTGGCCAGAGCTTCATTCCCGCCACCTTGGTCAAATTGCGCGAAGCGCGCCGCCGCATCGATGCCTGGATGCAGGCTGGTGGCCAGGAAATCCATCTGGAAGTGGACGGCGGCGTCAAAGTGGATAACATTGCGGAAATTCGCGCCGCCGGTGCCGACACCTTTGTTGCGGGTTCGGCCATCTTCGGCAAGCCCGACTACGCGGGCGTCATCAAATCCTTGCGCGACGAAATCGCCCGCGGCGAAACCGTCAGCATCTAAGACTCCTCATAGCCATGATTCGCTATCAAGCTGCACTGCTGGACCTCGACGGTACGCTACTGGATTCCATCCCCGACCTCGCCCACGCCGCCAACGCCATGCGCGTAGAGCTGGGCATGGTGGCCCTGCGTGAAGACGTGGTGGCCACTTTCGTCGGGAAAGGGGTGGACAACCTGGTACGCCGCACGCTGGCAGGCAGCTTGACGGATGCCGAACCCGATCCGCAAGCCTTTGAAGTGGCCCGTGAATCGTTCTTTCGGCACTACCACTTGGTCAATGGCGACAAAGCCGTGGTGTACGAAGGCGTCATCGACGGATTGAAAGCCATGCGCGACCAAGGGCTCAAGTTGGCGGTTGTCACCAACAAGCCCACCGAGTTCACGCTGCCGCTTCTGGCCCGTGCGGGCTTGGCGGGTTTTTTCCAGGAAGTGGTGTGTGGCGACACCTGCGTGCGCCGTAAACCCGACCCCGACCAAGTGCTGCATGCCTGCGATTTGCTGGGCGTGAATCCGGATCAGGCTGTCACTATTGGCGACTCCATCAATGACGCGCAGGCCGGTCGCGCGGCAGGCACGCGCGTGTTGGCGGTGCCTTATGGTTACAACGAAGGGCGCGACGTGCGCACCCTGGATGTCGATGGTATAGTTAACACGCTTGTTGACGCCGCCCAGTGGATTGCAGACAAAAACCTTGTCCAAGACACACTGCAAGCTGATCAACCTGCTGTTTGATTACGACACAGCAGCCCAAGATTTCACTGAACTGATACCTCGCTAAATGAACGCTTTCTCCCAGAACCAAATGCTCAGCGCCTCGTGGCGTTGGTGGCGTTTGTCTTCCGGGTGGCGATAATCCTTCCCGGCTCTAGACGCGTATACCGCACTAGCGCCGTAACTGTGTAAAAACAGTGCCAAGCCCGGAACCAGCAACCTGGACCGGGCTTTTTTGTTGTCTGCCCGGTCTGTAGCCAAAAAATGCTTCTCGAGACCCGACATGACAGAAATCGAATTCAAAGCACTGGCCGCCCAAGGCTATAACCGCATCCCCCTGGTTGCAGAAACCTATGCCGACCTCGATACGCCGTTGGGCATTTACCTGAAGCTGGCGCACGCGGGCCCACAAGGCGGCCGCATGAGCTGCTTGATGGAGTCCGTGGTGGGTGGCGAAAGGTTTGGCCGCTACTCTTTCATTGGTCTGCCTGCCAGCACCGTTATTCGCGCAAGCGGCACCCACACGGAAGTGCTGCACGACGGTCAGGTCGTGGAAACCCATGATGGCGATCCACTCGCCTTCATCGAGCAGTACCAAGGAAGATTCAAAGTGGCGCTGCGTCCGGGCATGCCGCGTTTTTGCGGGGGCTTGGCCGGGTATTTCGGTTACGACACGGTGCGCCATATCGAAACCTGCCTGGGGCCCGCCGTAAAGCCGTTCCCGGCAGGCATGGAAGAAGGTACGCCCGATTTGATGCTGCTGCATGTGGACGAACTGGTCATCGTCGATAACTTGGCCGGCCGCATCTACCTCATGGTTTATGCCGACCCTGCGCAACCCGAGGCTTACAGCCGTGCACAGCACCGTCTTCAAGATTTGCGTGCCAAACTGCGCCGTCCGGTAGAAATTCCGTACAGCCATGCCAGCATGCAAACCGAAGAGCGCCGCGACTTTTCCAAGGCCGACTATCTGGCAGCGGTACTGCGCGCCAAGGAGCACATTGCCGCAGGCGATCTGATGCAGGTGCAAGTGGGCCAGGTCATCGCCAAGCCCTTCCGTGATTCGCCGCTGTCGCTCTATCGGGCCTTGCGCTCGCTCAACCCCTCGCCTTACATGTACTTCTGGAACTTTGGCGACTTCCAGGTCGTAGGTGCTTCCCCGGAAATTCTGGTACGCCAGGAGAGCATTGTTGAGAACGGCGTACCGAAATCGCAGATTACGATTCGCCCGCTGGCAGGCACGCGCAAGCGCGGCGCTACCCCGCAGGAAGACGCCGCGCTTGCCGTAGAACTGAAGGCCGACCCTAAAGAAGTGGCCGAGCACGTCATGCTGATTGATCTGGCACGCAACGACGTCGGCCGTGTGGCCGAAGCGGGATCGGTGAAAGTGACTGACACCATGGCTATCGAGCGCTACTCGCACGTGATGCATCTGGTTTCCAACGTGGCAGGCAATCTGAACCCGGGCATGAGCAGCATGGACGTGCTGCGTGCCGCCTTCCCCGCAGGCACCCTGACCGGCGCGCCGAAGGTCGAGGCCATGAAATTGATTGATGAACTGGAGCCCGTACGCCGTGGCATTTATGGCGGTGCAGCGGGATACCTGAGCTATGGCGGCGAAATGGATGTGGCTATTGCCATTCGCACCGGCGTCATCAAGAACGGCACGCTATTTGTGCAAGCGGCGGCAGGCATTGTTGCCGACTCGAACCCTGAACTGGAATGGGCCGAAACCGAAGCGAAGGCACGCGCTGTTTTGCGCGCCGCCGAGCAGGTACAGCACGGTCTGGACGAACCCATTTAAACCACGCGAGACGGAGCAAAACATGCTGCTGATGATTGATAACTACGACTCTTTCACCTACAACCTGGTGCAGTACTTCGGTGAGTTGGGCGAAGAGGTACGCGTGGCGCGCAACGACCAGATCACACTGGAGGAAATTGCGGCGCTCAACCCGGACCGCATCTGCGTGTCACCCGGCCCGTGCTCGCCTGCTGAAGCAGGTATTTCGGTGCCCGTCATTCAGGCCTTCGCAGGCAAAAAACCCATTCTTGGGGTGTGTCTGGGCCATCAGGCCATTGGCGCCGCGTATGGTGGCGACATTGTGCGCGCGCAGCAAATCATGCACGGCAAGACCATCAAGATTACCCATACGGGTACGGACATTTTCAAAGAATTGCCCTCACCCTATACGGTTATTCGCTACAACTCGCTGACGATTGATCCGGCCACGCTGCCAGACTGCCTGACCGTTACCGCAACAGCACCGGACGGCGATGTAATGGGAATTCGTCACAAAATCTTGCCGATTTACGGAGTACAGTTTCACCCCGAATCCGTGCTCAGTGAGCACGGCCACGCTCTGCTGCGCAATTTCCTGAACCTCGCTTAAAAGAAGGACGCACCGTGACCATTTCCCCGACCGAAGCACTGACGCGCTGCATTGAACACCGCGAAATTTTTCACGACGAAATGCTGCATCTGATGCGCATGCTGATGCGAGGCGAGTTGTCGCCGCAGATATCCAGCGCCTTGTTGATGGGCTTACGTGTCAAAAAGGAAACGATTGGCGAAATTACCGCTGCCGCGCAGGTGATGCGCGAATTCGCCACGCCGGTCGTGACACCCAACCCGGCGGATTTGCTCGATATGTGTGGCACCGGCGGTGACGGCAGCCATACGTTCAACATTTCCACCACCGCCATGTTCGTGGCAGCAGCAGCAGGCGTGCCCATTGCCAAACACGGCAATCGAAGCGCCTCGTCTTCGTCTGGCAGCGCCGATGTGCTGGAAGCCTTGGGTGCCAACCTGGTGCTCAGCCCGGAAGAAGTGGCCGAGTGCATTGCCGCCACCGGCATTGGCTTTATGTTCGCGCCGGCGCATCACGGCGCCATGAAAAACGTGGCCGCCGTGCGCAAGGAACTGGGCGTGCGCACCATTTTCAATATTCTGGGCCCCCTCACCAACCCCGCGGGTGCCGCCAATCAGTTAATGGGTGTGTTCCACGCCGATCTGGTCGGCATTCAGGTTCGCGTATTGCAGCGCCTGGGCTCGCGCCACGTTCTGGTGGTTCATGGCAAAGACGGTATGGACGAAGCGTCGCTCGGGGGATCTACACTAGTAGGTGAACTGAAAGACGGAGAAATCCGTGAATACGAGATACACCCCGAAGACTACGGGCTATCCATGATGTCCAATCGTGGCATCAAGGTGTCCAATCGCGAACAGTCACGCGAACTTGTCATTGAGGCGCTGGAAAATGTGACTGGCACCGCGCGAGACATCGTCGCGCTGAATGCGGGGTTGGCCATTTACGCTGGCAACAAGGCAGACTCAATTCCCGAGGCCTTGGCGCTGGCATTTGAAACTATCTCTAACGGCTCGGCTCGTGCCAAGCTGGAAGAATTCTGTGCATACACCCGGAAATTCCTGAAATGAACGATATTCTTGCGAAAATCCTCGCCGTTAAGGCCGAGGAAGTCGCCACCGCTCGCCAAATGCGTAGCGAAGCCGAGGTTCTGCGTGAGGCGCAGGCCCGGCAAGATGTGCGGGGCTTCGCCCAGGCCATCGAAGACAAGATTGCCCAAGGAAAGCCTGGCGTTATTGCAGAAATCAAGAAAGCGTCGCCCTCCAAAGGCGTGCTGCGTGAGAAATTCAATCCGCAGGAAATCGCGTCCACCTATGCCGTGCACGGCGCAGCCTGCTTGTCGGTCCTGACCGATGTGCATTTCTTCCAGGGCTCGCACGACCATCTTCGCCAAGCCCGTGCCGCGTGCTCGTTGCCCGTGCTGCGCAAAGACTTCGTGATCGATCCTTACCAAATCATTGTTGCCCGTGCGATGGGCGCAGACTGCGTCTTGCTGATCGTGGCGGCGCTATCGCCTTCGCAATTGCGCGATATGGAAGCGTTGGCTATCGACCTGGGCATGGATGTGCTGGTCGAAGTGCACGATGCGGCCGAACTTGAAGTGGCCTTGACACTCAAAACGCCTTTGCTCGGTATCAATAACCGCAACCTGCGCACGTTCGAGACAAGCCTGCAGAACACGATTGATCTGCTGCCGCTCATACCTCCTGGCAAGCGTGTCGTCACCGAAAGCGGCATTTTGACGCCCGAAGATGTCAAACTCATGCGTAGCCATAAGGTCGATGCATTTTTGGTGGGCGAAGCCTTCATGCGTGCGCCAGACCCGGGTGTGGAACTGGCCCGCATCATGAAGGGGTAAGCCATTGCGTAACGTGGGCCGCGGCCCACGTTACTTTTGCTCTGCTGGCTCATTCCCGCAGGGCGGCGGCCCGGCGATACAAGGTGCTCCGATGCACGCCCAGTGCGCGCGCCGCCAGACTGATGTTGCCGCCACTGGCCGCCAGGGCATCGCGTATGGCCAGATCTGTGGCCGATTGCAAGGTGCTTGCCGCATCAGTGCGTGAGGGCGTCGCCACGCGTGCCGCAAGCATTTCTGGCGGCAGCATTTCAAGATGCACAATGCCAGAGGGCTGTGCCAGTACTTTCAGCGTGCGCAATAACGCAGACATCTGCCGGTAATTGCCGGGCCATTCATACGACGCCAAACGAGCCTCTACGGCTTGCGGCAATGCTGGGCCTGCACCTTGTGCCGACCAAAGGCTTTGCAACAGCTCCAGGCGATCCTGACGAGCCCGCAAGGGTGTCAGCGTTACGGTGTACTCCGCAATGCGAAAGTACAGGTCGGGTCGCAAGGCCGCATCGTTGCCCGGCTGCCCCACAGCGCGGTGCGTCGCGCAGATCAAGACAAAATCGATGGCCACGGGTTGCGCGCCCCCAAGCGGCGTGACTTCTCGCGCCTGTAATACGCGCAACAACCGGGCTTGTGCCGCCAGCGGCATGTCGCCAATTTCGTCCAGGAACAGCACACCACCGTGAGCTTGTCGCAGCAAGCCTTTGCTGCCTTGGCGCCGCGCGCCTGTAAAAGCACCCTCTTCGTAGCCGAACAATTCCGATTCGATCAGGCTATCGGGAAGCGCCGCGCAATTAACCGCCACGAAGGGGCCGCGCGCGCGCTTGCCACGCGCATGCACCTGCCGGGCAAACACTTCTTTACCCACACCAGTTTCCCCTTGCAGCAAAAGAGAAATGCCTGCATCCGATAAATGCACAGCTCGCGCCAACGCTGCCAAGGTGGTGGCATCAAAACACGTGACCGCTGCGGGCGTTACCTCGTGTTTTGGAGGGGCCTGTATTGGCGTTTCTGACCTGCGCAACGCACGTACTGGCGGATCACGCCGCCGGGCATAGAAAGACGTACCGATATGGCTGCGCACGAAGCTTGCATGGTGGGCATCTGGTGTTTGAATGCCCTCAAAAAGGTCACCATATCGATACACCCCGAAAGCTGAGCCGTCGATCGACAAGGCCGCCTGAGCATAGCGATTCGCCGCCACCAATAGCTCGCCCTCGAATGCCATGACACACGCCCAAGGGGCATCTACTTGCGTGGGATCTGTGTGCAGGTGCAGCAATGTGCAGTGCCCATATGTTCCTGCAAACAAACGATATTCGATGTCTTCGACGGCCTGGCGCACGAGATCCAGCGCGTGCGGCTGATTTGCTCGCGCCTGCCCCGACAAATCCAGCACGCCAATGGCTCTGCCTTGTGGGTCGGTAATGGGGACAGCCGCGCAAGTCAGAATGTGATTGGGTTCAAAAAAGTGCTCTGCACCATGCACGCTGATGGCGCGGCCTTCCACCAGCGCCATGCCGATAGCGTTGGTACCCGCAGCGGCTTCATCCCAGGGTGCGCCGGGCATTAAGGCAACACGTGATGCGCGATTGGCAAAAACGGGGTCGCCACTGGAGTCCAGCACCAGGCCGTGGGCATCCGTGAGTATCACCAGGCTCTCGGGAAAATGCGCCTGACTGCGCAATTGCGACATGGCGGGTGCGCACAAGCGGCGCAAGGCATCGTGGCGTTGCTGCACCTCGCGCAGCTCGCTTTGTGTCATGGGCTCCTGACGACGCGGCCCACGCATATCAAACCCCAAGTCAGCGCAGCGACGCCACGAGCGCAGGATCGGCTCGGCGACGATATTGCCGGGCACGGCGCCTTGCTGGGTAAATAGCCGGCGCGCTTGCGTCAGCGCTTGCTGACGAGATTGAGAGGCCATGCGTGTCTCCTAGGTCCTAGGACGGCGTTCTGCGACACCTGTTGCGCAACAGTGTCGCAAAACGCGACACCGATAGGTGGTGTTAAGCCACCGGCGCTCTGAACGAGCGCGAGAAAATCAACTGTCGCACAGCGTCTGCGCGCTTGTCCAGCCGGTAAATGCCCGCGCCGTAAAACGTGGCACAGCATTTGCTTGTAGAAAAGCAGGCACTTGTTGCCAGCCCCCAGAAAAATACCGGAGACAAGCATGGATATCGCAACCCGAATTACTCCTGAAACCTACGGCACGCCCATCAGCCTACGGGCGCAATATGGGAATTTCATCGACGGGCGCTGGCAAGCCCCGGTAGAAGGCCAGTATTTCGACAATGTCACGCCCATTACCGGTCAGTTGCTCACCCGTAACGCGCGATCCACCGAAAAAGACATTGAGCTCGCACTCGATGCCGCGCATCGCGCGGCGCCTAAATGGGGTGCAACCCCGGCGGCGGAGCGCGCCCGCATGCTCAATAAAATTGCGGACGTCATTGAGAGCAATCTGGAATTGCTCGCCACGGCCGAGACCTGGGATAACGGCAAACCCATTCGCGAAACCCGGGCAGCAGACATCCCCCTCGCGGTCGACCATTTCCGATATTTTGCGTCAGCTATTCGCGCACAAGAAGGTGGCTTGTCTGAAATTGATGCCGACACAGTGGCCTATCATTTTCGGGAGCCGCTTGGCGTGGTGGGGCAGATCATTCCCTGGAACTTCCCCATTTTGATGGCCACGTGGAAGCTGGCCCCCGCCTTGGCCGCTGGCAATTGCGTGGTGCTCAAACCCGCTGAGCAAACGCCATTGGGCATCATGGTGTTTGCCCAGCTCATAGCCGACATTCTCCCGCCCGGCGTGCTCAATATTGTGACGGGATTTGGCCTGGAGGCTGGCAAGCCCCTGGCGTCGAGCAAACGCATCGCCAAAATCGCGTTCACGGGCGAGACCACGACGGGTCGCTTGATCATGCAATATGCGTCGCAAAACATCATTCCCGTCACACTGGAACTTGGCGGCAAGTCGCCCAATATTTTCTTTGATGATGTGGCGGCGGCCGACGATGATTTCTTCGACAAGGCCATCGAAGGCTTCGTCATGTTTGCGCTGAATCAGGGCGAAGTCTGCACCTGCCCCAGTCGCGCCCTGATTCAGGAATCGGTCTATGACCGCTTCATGGAGCG
Organism: Achromobacter deleyi; assembly: GCA_040391965.1. Classification (GTDB taxonomy): domain Bacteria; phylum Pseudomonadota; class Gammaproteobacteria; order Burkholderiales; family Burkholderiaceae_B; genus Achromobacter; species Achromobacter deleyi_B. The sequence goes on from JBEBWV010000038.1 coordinate 36,443, forward strand.
TGCACTGAAACGCGTGGCTGCCATCAAGAGCGGCAACCCATTAGACAGCGACACCATGATTGGCGCGCAAGCATCTACCGAGCAGTTTGAGAAGATTCTTTCTTACCTGGATATTGGCCGCCAGGAAGGTGCTGAGGTGTTGGCAGGCGGCGAACGCGCCACCTTGCCTGGCGCGTTGAGCGAGGGCTATTACGTGCAGCCCACGGTCTTTAAAGGCCACAACAAAATGCGTATCTTCCAGGAGGAAATTTTCGGGCCCGTGGTGGCTGTGACCACATTCAAGGATGCCGACGAGGCGCTGGCCTTGGCCAACGACACCTTGTATGGATTGGGCGCAGGGGTGTGGTCGCGCGATGTCAATACTTGCTATCGCATGGGCCGCGCCATTAAAGCGGGCCGCGTGTGGACCAACTGCTATCACGCCTATCCCGCCCACGCCGCATTCGGAGGCTACAAGCAATCAGGCATCGGACGTGAAAACCACAAGATGATGCTCGATCACTATCAGCAAACGAAGAACTTGCTGGTCAGTTATTCGCCGAAGAAGCTCGGCTTTTTCTAAGCGCGTGCAACGTGCTGCGACAGGTCTTGTGACTTGTCGCAGCACAACCAGGGACAAGCCATGACCTCAAAGACGCCGCGCGTCGTCGCCACAGATGCCGCACGTGACTTGATTGCGGTGCTGCGCAGCAAACACGGGCCCTTGATGTTTCATCAATCGGGTGGATGCTGCGATGGCAGCGCACCCATGTGCTATCCGCTAGGCGAATTCATGGTCGGCGGCTCAGACGTGTTGCTCGGCGATTTAGAGGGCTGCCCGTTCTACATGGGCGAAGCCCAATTCGCTTACTGGGAACACACACAACTCATCATTGACGCCATCGTCGGACGTGGCGGTGCGTTCTCGCTGGACAGCGCCGAAGGTCGTCGCTTTCTCTTGCGATCGCGCTTGTACTCAGACGATGAGTGGGCGCAGGTCGCGCCAGTCACGCACGGATGAACGCAGCGCAATCGCCCCCGAGCTCACTGACTGCGCTTGGGAGGCACGCTGGCGGATCCCGTTGATTCAGCGGTGATCGCGTCGTCTGCGCCTGTTTTACCAAGCAGCTGGAACGCGACGCGCCGAATACGCGTTGATCGGAATTGAGTGAACGAACGGCCGCCCGGCATCGGGGCGCCGCGCAACGCACTGCTTGAGTTTTTCATTTGCCGCCAGACACTTCTATAAATGAGCCCGTTGTGTAACCGGCCTCGCCAGAAAAAAACCACATCACCGCACCCGCCGCTTCCTGCACTGTGCCGCCGCGTTGTAAAGGAATACCGTCTTTGAGCCGGTCGACACGCCCGGGATCTCCGCCGCTGGCGTGCATGTCTGTGTAGATGGTGCCTGGCCGTACGCTATTGACGCGTATGCCGTCTGCAGCGACTTCCTTGGACAGACCAATGGTCAGTGTGTCCATGGCCCCTTTGGAAGCCGCATAGTCCACGTATTCGCCGGGTGAGCCCAGACGCGAGGCGGCTGAAGACACGTTCACAATCGCGCCCCCCTTTCCACCGTGGCGTGGTGCCATGCGGCGCACGGCTTCACGCGCGCAAATAAAGGCGCCCACCACATTGGTTTGCAGAATCCGTGAGATGCGTGCGGCATCCATGTCCTCGACGCGCATCTGCGTTTCCAGCACGCCGGCGTTGTTCACCAGAGCCGTCAGCCGACCCAATTGACGATCTACGGTCTTGAATAAGGCGACCACCTCATCTTCCTGCGCGATATCTGCGCGTACTGCCATCGCTCGGCCCCCTGCCTGACGAATGTCGGCCACGACCTGTTCGGCCGCATCGGCCCGACGTCGATAATTGACGCACACGGTGTAACCGCGCTGGGCAGCCAGTTTCGCCACCGCAGCGCCTATGCCACGGCTCGCGCCGGTCACGATCATGACTTCATCAGAGAATTGCACGGGCTACGCCTTGATAGGAATTAGAAAACCGCAGGTTATCCCAACAACGCGGGAACCCTGGTATCGGCCTCTATCGGTCGATGTGCCCACGCCAGCGCGTCTTCCAGGCGATCATTACCCCAGAACATCTCGCCATCGACGAAAAATGTCGGTGCCCCGAATATGCCCAAATCACGCGCGCGGTCGACCTGCTGGCGCAACGCTTCCTTGGTGTTTTCCGACTTCGCCTGGGCAATCAAGCCATCCACGTCCAACGACAAATCGGCCAACAGTTCGCGCACCACGTCCTCGGTCTCAATTTCCTGGTCATGTTGAAAATTGGCGCGAAAGACGGCCAGGCAAAAATCCCGCCCCCAAGGCTGCTCCTGCCCTAGCAACGCAATACGTGCAGGCAAAACACTCATGCGGGGGAACACTCGCGGGCGGCGGTACACCACGCCATACTTGTCGGCCAGACGAGCAATATCGCGCATCATGTACGCGCCCTTGCCGGGAAAGAGGCGAAACGGCGTGTCGTTCCAGCCCTGTGCCTGAAAAATTGGCCCAAGCAGAAAAGGGCGCAGCGCCAATTGCACGCCCGCGGTTTCGGCCAGAACACCGATACGTTCCATGGCCAGGTAGCTATAAGGACTGGCAAAATCGAACCACATCTCAATGCGAGGCGGACGAATAGGCGGCGCATTCATGGTGCAGGCTCCTGGGTACAACGACCCAAAATTGGACGAGTGGAGAGACAGCGTCGGGGATTAGGGTTATTGAACGCCCGGCGCGTACTATTGCTCAAGCGACTTTTTCGCCCGCATCACATGAGCTACAGGAATGTCATACCCGCTGGCCAAGCTCCCCCCTCTCGATCTGATCCGTGGCTTTGTCGCGGTGGGTCGTCGTATGAGTATTACGCTCGCAGCGCTTGATCTGCATGTAACGCAATCTGCCGTCAGCCGCCAAATCCGAACGCTCGAGAGCCATCTGGGCACACCCTTGCTGGTGCGCGGGTTTCGTAGTGTCTCCTTCACCGCCGAAGGAGCGCAGCTATTCCGGATGGCCGACCCCTGGCTTACGCAGCTAGGCGATTTCACCGAGCAGTTGCGCGCGCCCGAACAGCGCACGCCCGTCACGGTGACCACAACCATCGGTGTGGCTTCGCTGTGGCTACTGCCTCGCCTCGGCGATTTTCAAGCGGCCTATCCCCACATCGACGTTCGCGTGGCAGCGGACAACCGTGTGCTGGATATTGATCGTGATGCCGTGGATATCGCCATACGTTACTGTCCGCCCGATAAAGTGGCTGACGATGCCGTCTGGATGTTTGGCGAGGCCGTCATGCCGGTGGCGCATCCATCGCTTCACGTGGGCATGCTCGATGCTGCGGAATTGGCCAAACATGTTTTGTTGGAGTTCGATGACCCCACGCGCCCCTGGCTGCAATGGTCAGAGTGGCTGAACGCACAAGGCCTTGGCCGTCTGCGCGCCCGCGGGACGCTTCGCTTTAACCAGTATGACCAGATTGTTCATGCCGCTCTGGCGGGCCACGGTATTGCACTAGGCCGTCTGGCGCTCATTGCCCCCATGTTGGCCGACCATCGGCTAGTCACGGTAGGTGGGCAACAACTCAGTGCCGCCGAGCATGCGTATTGGCTGGTGCGCAATACGCGGCACCGCACAGCAGATGTGGACATTGTTGCCGACTGGCTAAGCGCTCAGGCCGCCAAAACCGCCGCAGAGCTGTCACTGGCAGCTTAATAAAACCTGACAGCCCTGGGGACATGACACCGACTTCCCTGCGTACTTCAGGCAAGCGGCACACGCTGGCGACCAACTATACAAGGCTTCACAGATTTACAGCGCGCATCGGAATAGAATCAGCCCCCCACTGGTCAATGTGGCGCACCTGACGTGCCGTAGCGTTGCGCGCTGCATCTACATCATCGGACCTGATTTTCACTCGCCCTCATCAGGCGCGGAGCTATTTCTTACGCAATGAAGCGCCTCACTCTTACGCCCTGGCAATTGTGGTTTGCGAATTTCCAGCGCTCCTTTCTTGTCCTGCTGCTTCCATGGCTGGCAGCGATTCTTATCCAGTTCACGGGCCGCGCCTATCTGTTGAGCAACTTCGCGCCGCCAGCAAGCCACCTCGAATTCTCTGCCGATATCAAGCGCACGCTCCAGGTGGGAATGCTGTTCGATGTGAAGATCGCCAGCATTGTATTTTCCGTTTTTCTGGCGATTGCTCTGGTGTTTTCGGCCAAGGCTGGCATGCACAAGGCGTGGATGAAATGGCTGCCCTGGGTCGCGGCTGGCCTGACGACGGCTATTGCCGCCATCACGATCGTGAGTATTTTTTACTACTTCACGTTCGCCCGGGCGGTTGATGTATTTGTATTTGGCCTCCTGGACGACGACACCTCCGCCGTGCTGGGTACCCTCTGGAAGGGCTATCCCGTCACCCAGGCGCTTGCAGCGCTGGTCGCGGTATTTGCCGTCGTCTATTTGCTGAGCGCCACGTGGTGCCGCGTCGCCTTGGGGATGCGCTTGCGCCCAGTAGGCCGCATCGCTGCAGCACTATGGCTGGTGCTGATTATCGGTGGCACCGTACTGGCGTGCCGGGGTTCCCTAGGCACATTCCCCCTCAACAAAGATGACGCGCAAGTGTCCACGCTTCATGTCTTGAACGAGATTACGCCTAACGGAATCTCCGCCTTCTCTTGGGCATTTGCGCAGCGACGCAACAACCGGGACTTCAAACCCGTCACCGAGGACGAAGGAAAAATTCTATTTCACCAGTTCCTGAATTCGCCTGCGTCACTGCCCACCACGGAGTCAGGTCTCACCCCAAGCCTCATGCCCGGCCTGGCACCGTTCATGGATCGCACCTCGCCGAACCCCGCTGTCCAGGCCAACCCGCCACATGTTGTGCTTCAGTTGATGGAAAGCATGGGCCATCATCTGAACAGCTTTGACCGCCCCGACCGGGATTTACTGGGCGCGTTGCGCCCTCATTGGCAAGAGGACTGGCGCTTTGACCGCTTTCTATCGGAAGGCAACGGCACGATCGACACCCTGAGCCGCATTCTGGTGCACAGCCCGATCCCGACGATCGGCCAATCCAATCTGGCCAGAACAGACTTCGTCAGCAATCTCTTTAAGCCCTATCTACAACGCGGTTACAAGGTGGTCTTCGTGACCTCGGGCGCTGGGACATGGCGCGACATCAACCGTTTAGTCGGCAATCTGGGGGCTACCGAGCTCGTTGATCAAGTCGATCTGCAGCAACGATATCCGGAGGCGCAAGCCAACACCTGGGGCGTACCGGATGGCTTTATGTTCCGGTACATCGAACAGCGCCTGATCGAAGCCGATCGGAATGGAGAGCATGTTTTTATCCTGGCGCTCTCGACCACGCACCATCCCCCTTTCACGGTGCCCGAGGGTTATGGCAATCAGAATTACGCGATGGACGACGTCGCAGGCTTGGCCAATTTTCAAAATGAAAGCCTGATCAAACAGATTTTCGAGACGCTGCATTACACCAATGATCAATTGGGCAAGTTCCTGACGCGCGTGAAAAGTGCGCCTGTTGGCCGCAGAACCATCATTGCGGTCACGGGTGACCACAATATTCTGGGCATGGATTATGAGGACCCCCATGAGGCCGCGCTGGCCAAGGCGGTGCCGTTCTATCTGTATGTGCCTGAGGCATATAAGGCGAATGCCACATTCGACCCCGCGCGCGTAGGTAGTCAGAAAGATATTCTGCCCACGCTTTACAACCTGAGCCTGTCGGATACGGTCTTTTTCCGTTCCGGCTGCAACCTGGTGGCGCCGAAAACAGACGCCACGTGGTGCTTCGGTTTTAATAATCCGGACTTGTTCATCACGGACAAGGGTGCCTATGTATTGCCCCCGGTCGCGGACAAGAAAAATGACGATGACAACGTCATTACGGGTCCTATTGCGCTACGCAAAGGGACCACGTTCTCGCCCTGGCAAGACAGTACCGGTCTGCTCGTGGACAGCCCTCGCCCCTTGAGCGACGCCGAACGCGAAGAACTCACCCGATTGGTGGCCTTTCCAGAACTGTTGCGCTGGCAAATAAATTATCAGATAGACCCACCCGCGCGAAACAAATCGCCTGGGCAGTAGACGTGTAGTCCGGGAGGCCCCGGACTACACCCTTGCTTGAAAGCCAGCGTCAGACGACTTCAACGATGCCGTCGCCTGCGACCATCTCGCCCACAATACGGGCGTCTGCAAATCCTTCGCGCTGGAAGATTTCCAACACCTCTGATACCGCCTGCGGATCACAAGCGACCAGTAAACCCCCAGAGGTCTGCGGATCGGTCAGGAGGGCGCGCGCAGTGTCGTCCACGCCAGCACCGAGATGAATCGAGCTGCCGTAAGACGCCCAATTACGCCCCGACGCCCCCGTAATGACCCCCTCTGCTGCGAATTCACGCACGCCATCCAGCCAAGGCAGTTGCGAGAACTGCAGCCGCGCCGTCAAGGATGCACCACGCGCCATCTCAAGCGTGTGTCCCAATATGCCGAACCCGGTGACATCGGTCATGGCGTGCACGCCACTCAAGGCAGCCAGCGCCGTGCCTGGACGATTCAAGCGCGTCGTGGTGTCGATCATCGAGCGATAACCCAGCTCGTCCAGACGATTCTTCTTCAACGCGGCCGACAAAATTCCCACGCCAAGCGCCTTGCCGAGGCCGACCAGCACCGCCGAGGACGGCATCATCTG
>JBEBWV010000039.1:0-42938 GCA_040391965.1 Achromobacter deleyi
CTGTCAGTTGCAGGGCGAGTGGCGCTTGGATCATCGTGCGGAGGACTTGGGTTCTTTATCAACAACCTGCACGACGAAGCTGCCGTCCAGAATGGCTTTTTGCTTGGCTTGCACGCGGGCCACGAGCTCTGCGGGAATCTTCTGCTCGAAGGTGCCCAGAGGCGCCAGTTCGGAACCCTTGAACTTCATCAGCGAATATTGACCATAGTCATCTGCCTTGAAGGTGCCGGCTTTGATTTGTGCCAGTGCATGGTCAATGGTGGGCTCCATATTCCACAGCGCCGAGGCGATCACGGTGTCCGGATATTGCGCTTGGGTGTTGATCACGTTGCCAATGGCCAGCTTGCCGCGTTCTTTTGCGGCGTCGGAGACGCCAAAGCGTTCTGCATACAACACGTCTGCGCCCTTTTCGATCATGGCAAAGGCTGCTTCTTTGGCCTTTGGAGGATCAAACCAGGAACCGATGAAGGTCACGGTGACTTCCGTTTTCGGGTTGATTTCCTTGGCGCCTTCGATGAACGCCTGCATCAGACGGTTCACTTCCGGTATGGGATAGCCACCCACCAGGCCGATCTTGCCGGTCTTGGACATGCCGCCCGCGATCATGCCGGTCAGATAGGCAGGTTCCTGGATGTAGTTATCGAACACCGAGAAATTGGGCTGCTGCGGCTTGCCCGAGGAACCCATCAGGAAGGCCGTTTGCGGATAGTCTTTGGCCACTTTTCGTGCCGCGGATTCTACGGCGAAGGCCTCACCGACGATCAGCTTGTTGCCTTGCTCGGCGTACTGGCGCATGACGCGTTCATAGTCGGCGTTAGTGACGTTTTCCGAGAACGTATATTCAATCTCCCCGCGGTCTCGCGCGGCACCCAGTGCTTTATGAATACGCGAAACCCATTGTTGCTCGACCGGCACGGTGTAGATGGCGGCCACTTTTACCTTGGCCGGTGCCTGGGCGAATGCAACGCCGGAGAAAATCAGCGCACCTGCGGCAGCGACGCCCAGCTTTATCAAGCTGCGGCGGGCGAGTCCGAAGACGGACGGGGGGGTATGGCTAGTCATGCGTGATGCTCCTTCGCGGTGATGGAGTGAGAACGACGGGATAAGGTCTTTGGTGCATGCGCGGGCGTGTCTGTTTGAACACGCTCGCCGCAGGAGCACGGGTGAGGAGCAAGATGATCAATGCCACGCGCGCGCGTGCAGCAACCAACAAAGCGGACAGTAGGCGTGGGATCGGTCATCGGATGGAGCGTAAGGAGGAGCAACCTGTCCGAATGGGCAAGCCTGCAACCGATCCTTGCGAAGCAATTTGTATGCCATGTGGCCTTCACGCGACAAGTCGGGGAAACCTGATGGGCGGGCAGGATTATAGGCATCTGGCGCACATCAGGCTGCACCATATTGGTGCAATCGCGAAAAGTCTGCGCCAGGTTTATGCATCAGGACGCCGTAGCGGTGGCGAATGGAACACCCTGTTCTTGACTCCGGCTCCCGGTTTCTCGTCGTTTCGAGCTACGCGAGACCTAGAATTGCACAAGCGCTGAGCAACTCGCGTGCTCGCGACCCACCGGAAAATTAAGAAAGAACCTTATGCAAGACATTGAGTTGCTGCTGCAGCAGTACGGCGGGTGGCTGGTCTTTTTCAACGTGTTGGTGGAGCAGGCTGGCTTGCCTGTGCCCGCTTATCCCATGCTGATCGCCGCAGGTGCCCTGAGCGGTGCCGCTGGTTGGTGGACGCCCTGGCTGGCGGCCGTGTTTGCCTGCCTGCTGGCGGACACCCTCTGGTATCTGGCGGGAAGACGCTATGGCTCGCGCTTGCTTGGCATCGTGTGCAGGGTGTCGCTCTCACAAGACTCCTGCATTCGGCAAACGCAGCGCCTGTATTTGAAGATTGGCGTGCGGGCGTTGTTGGTATGCAAGTTCCTGCCCGGTGCGGGCGCGCTGTCCACGGTCATGGCAGGCCTGACCGGAACCAGGTACCGCCGCTTCCTGCTCTATGACATCGTCGGCGCGATGCTGTGGGTGGGGTCTGCGATGTTGCTGGGCGGTCTTTTTCGTGGCGTTGTGAATGATGTTGTTGAACTGCTGGGCCAATACGGCGCGCAGGGTTTGGGCATTCTCGGTGGCGTGTTGCTGTTGTACATACTGACTCGTGCGTGCAGGCGTTGGCTGTTGTCGCGTCGCTTGCGCCGCATTCCACGCGTGTCGGTCGATGAGCTGCTGCAATGGCATCAAGATGGCAAGCGAACAGTGGTGTTTGACGTGCGCCCTGAAGCGCAAATGGACATCCCCCGTATTCCGGGCGCGATCGCCGTCGATTTGCGACGTCCGCTTAATACGCTGCAGTTTGACCCGGCTGCTGACGACTACGTGGTGTATTGCGCGTGCCCGAATGAGGTATCGGCGGCCTTGTTGGCGAGCAAGCTGCGCGCACTGGGCTACGCAAATGCCTGGGCGCTACGAGGCGGTTATGAGGCCTGGGCGACTCAGGCCGCAAAGCGTGCCGCGCCTGCGGCTGACACGCAGGCGAGCGCATAATATTTATTATCAACCCGCTTGTTGCGGGGATTAGAAGGGAGAGACACATGCGTTTGTTGTTTTTGGGGGCCGGTGGCACTGGCGGCTATTTTGGTGGACGCGCATCGCAAGCGGGTGCTGACGTGACCTTTCTCGTGCGCCCCGCGCGTGCGGCCTTATTGCGTGAGCAAGGTTTGCGTATTGAGAGTCCGCGCGGCAATGCCACGGTCACGCCCAAGATTGTCACGCAAGCGGAACTCAAGGGGCCATACGACGTTGTGGTGCTTAGTTGCAAGGCGTATGACCTGGATAGCGCCATTGAGGCTATACGGCCAGCTGTGGGGCCTGATACGGTTATCTTGCCGATCATGAATGGTGTCTTGCAGTACGAAGTGCTTGATCGCGAATTTGGCGCGCATCGTGTTCTCGGTGGGCTCTGTCAAATTAACGCCACATTGGGTGCTCAGGGCGAAGTGCTGCACTTGGGCCAGCACGCGAATATTGTTTTCGGCGAACGCGCGGGCGATCCACGCAGCGCACGCTGCGTAGCGCTGGAAGCCGCGCTGACGGGGGGCGAGTACACCCATGTGTTGAGTGAAAACATCTACCAGGACATCTGGGAAAAATACGTATTCCTCAGCACCTTGGCGGCGGCTACTTGCCTGATGCGTGGAACGGTCGGCCAGATTGCATCCACTGACCACGGCGTAGATTTCTTGCGCGGTTTGTTGGGCGAAACGCAGGCAGTGGCCGCGGCATCTGGCCATGCAGTACGCCCGCAGGCGGATGCGATGGCGCTGAAGGTGTTTTCAGATCCGACGCAACCGATGACGGCCTCCATGTTTCGTGATCTACGCCAGGGCCTGTCCGTTGAGGCTGACCATATCGTGGGCGATATGGTGCATCGGGCTAAAACGTTGGGAGTAGACGCGACGTATTTGCGTGTTGCCTATACGCATTTGCAGGTTTATCAGGCGCAGCGCAAGGCTGCGTAAGGGTGACGTGAGAAGTGGCGGCCCGATCCATTCGGGCCGCTAGCGGGGAATTGGTGCATATATTGCAAAAAACTAGTCATTGTTAGGGGGTTTTTTGCGCTGTTTCGATCTACTAGTATGGAACTGCCTAAGCCGCCGACTGCCAACCTGCCCTTTGCAGAGGTTCTGTCCCGGCCCTTTTTCAAAGGAGCAAGACCATGAAAGTTGCATTGATCGGCATTACTGGCCGCGTGGGTTCTCGTGTTGCTGACGAGTTGTTGGGGCGAGGCCATGAAGTTACTGGCATTGCGCGCAATCTGGGCGATGTACAACCCCAAAAGGGCCTGACAGTCGTGCAGGGTGACGCCACGGATCCTCACGCGCTGACAAACTTGCTGCGTGGCCACGACGCGGTGATCAGCGCATCACGCTTTGTATCCTCTGACGCAAAACCCTTGCTCGCTGCCATTAAAGACGCGGGTGTGCCACGGCTATTGGTCGTTGGTGGCGCGGGCAGCTTGCTGGTGGCTCCCGGCAAAACCCTGATTGAGACGCCTGAGTTTCCTGATGCGTATAAGCCCGAAGCGCGTGCCGGCGTGGTATTCCTGGATACCTTGCGTAACGAGAAAGTCGTGAACTGGACCTTCCTGTCGCCGTCTGCCATGTTCGAGCCGGGTGAGCGCACAGGCACTTTCCGTCTGGGAGACGATTTCCTGTTGGTTGACAACGAGGGGAAAAGCTGGATTTCGATGGAAGATTTCGCCATCGCCATGGCCGATGAGCTGGAATCGCCCAAGCACGCGCGGCGTCGTTTTACCGTGGGCTATTAAAAGAAACCTTCCGTTGACGCTATGTGACTTTGGCGGCTAGTTATTGACGAATATTGGTTTTCCAACATTCACCGCCAAGTTGTAGAGCCCGATCAGGTGCGATTGTGAAGGCAGCATTTGGGGCCCGCGCTGTTCGCGTATCTGCGTCACAAGTCCTTCCAGGCTATTGGAGGACGATGTATCAGTAAGCCCTAATGCGACGAGCAACTGGGCGCTGCGTCCGATACCTGCATTGCCCTGAATGGTCGGCAGGTAGTAGGTAGGGAGATCGCATGGACGTTCATGCTTGTTCAATGCATGGGGAAGGGAATACTGATGGACCGTATGTGCGAGATCTTGGAGTGACTCGGCGCTTAGGCTGGTATCTTCGGGCCAATTGACCACATGCAGCACATTTAGGGAATGAGCTTCAGACGTGAGGTGGTCGGTGATGTCCAGTCGATATTGATCGATATTGAGCTCATCTGAAAGTGTTTTTTCAGCGAGGAAGCTTGGTTCAATTTCGAGGTGACCATATTGGCAGTGAGATCTGAAATACTCAGGCATGCGCAAGCTGTTGTCTCCCCAATGGGATCGCCGAATGTCTTCATCTGAGGCTAGAACAACAATTACCGTTGTTTTCCTCTCAAGAATGGTGCGCAGGTAAGGATCGATGTTTTTTTCCGAGGGATATTCAAATGCCATCCCGAGCCCCTTGCTGTCATCCACCACAATGTAGTTGCCGGGCAAGGGCAAACCATCGGGCGCATTAATAATGGTTGCCTTGGTGGTAGGGAAATTCTTGGTACGACTGCCAGAAACCTCCTGCAAATAGGATGAATGCGAGGCATTTAGTTGCCCCAGCCGTTCTTGATAGGCGCCGCTGGGACAGTCCGCGAATCCCAGTCGCTGGCCAAGTATAGAAACAGGGTGCTGATCTTTTGCCGTTGCGGCTTCGGTGGGTGCGCCTAGCTGAGATTGCGCTGTAGCCGATGCCCTTGGCGTTGCGATGGTGCTTGTGTGATTAACGAACATGAGGCTCGGACTGGTTGAGTGTCACGGGAGGCGAGACTGCGCAGTTGTTGTGAAGCATGTTGCGCGTTTGGAAAATTGAGTGAGCTCGTAATCCTATTTGATTGGCGAGAAGGCACTTGTCGATAGTGATGTATAGCCGGTTACTAGCGAAGCGCTCGAACACGAGCTAAATGAGACTTGGCGATAGGCAAGCGTGTCTCGGACGAGTTGACCAGCTTTATTGTGTGTCCACTCGCCGAAGTGTTGCGTGCCCGCGGCAATGTCTAGATAAGGGCCGAAACTCTTGGTTTTGTTTGTAAACTGGCACACCGCCATTCGGCCTTTCCAAAAATTCGTCCAGTATGCGTAAGAAGTTGAAATCGATCGCCTTGTGCGTCTTGGTGGCAGCCAGCATGTCAGGGGTTGTGCCGACGGCTGCGGCTGCGCCGCAAACCAACAAGGAGATCGTCGTCGCGTTCTTTCGGATGATGTTCCAGGATCGCGATATGGAAGAGGCGGTGCGTCTGTACGTGGGCAAGAGCTACGTGCAACACAATCCCTATATGGCTGATGGTGTTGAGCCTGTCGTGGATTTCTTCCAGCCCTATTTTGAACAGCATCCGCAGGCTTCTGTCGAGATCAAGCGCGTGATCGCAGAGGGCGACTTAGTGGTTATCCACAACCTCTGGAAGGAATCACCAGAGGATCGCGGTCAGGCTGTGATGGACATTTTCCGTGTGGAAAATGGCAAGATCGTCGAGCACTGGGATGTGAGCCAGGATATTCCTGAGAACCCGGCCAATAAAAACGGCATGTTTTAAGTCTGGAGGCCCGGCATGTCCGCGATCCAACCCGTTGACTTGGCTCGAGCCTATCTGCTGCTCAATCACGGCCCCACTGTGCTGGTGTCCAGCGCCCATGAGCAGGCGCGCAACGTGATGGCAGCCGCCTGGGCGATGCCGCTTGATTTCGACCCACCCAAGATGTTGGTGGTGGTCGACAAAAGCACATACACCCGAGAATTGATCGATGCCTCCGGCGAGTTTGCGCTGTGCATACCCACGCGTGCGCAGGCCCAAGCCATTATGTCGGTGGGCTCTTTGTCAGGACGCGAGCATGACAAGTTTCAAGCCAGCGGCTTGAACACATTTCCGGCCAGCAAGATCGCTGCACCGTTAATTGAGGGCTGCCTGGCCTGGCTCGAATGCAAGGTTGTGCCTGAGCCCCATAACCAGTCACGCTACGATTTGTTTATTGGCGAGGTCGTGGCGGCCTGGGCCGATTCAACGGTCTTTTCCGCGAATCGCTGGCATTTCACCGACGATGCCAAGCGCTCTGTACATTACATATCCGGTGGTTCTTTTTTTGCCACGGGTGAATCTTTCTCCGCGCTCAAAGAGGAATAGCCATGCAACGCGTTTACCTCGCAGGATTCGATGTTTTTCGTCCTGACGCGGTAGCGCAAGGCGAGCATTTGAAAGCGATGTGCGCGGCACACGGCTTGATCGGTTTATATCCATTGGATAACGCCACGCCACCGGGTTTGAGTGGTGGCGTGTTGGCAACCTGGATCTACCGTGAGAACACGGCGTTGATTGATAGCGCAGATTTGGTGATGGCCAATCTGAACCCGTTTCGTGGCGCTGAACCAGACTCCGGCACAGCATTCGAAGTGGGTTATGCCATCGCTCGAGGTCTGCCAGTCTGGGGCTATACGGCGCAGTCAGGCACGTTGGTGGAGCAAGTGGCCGTTGGCATGGCCAGGCATGGTGTGCCACGCCACATCGATCAGCAAGGCTATACCGTCGAGGATTTCGGACTGAATCTGAATCTGATGCTTGCTTGCAGCGCGCGCATTGTGCACGGTGACGCGCAGGCGTGTCTGGAAGCGATATCGGCCGATGTCGCAAGCGGCTGAACGCACACGGCCGCAAGGGCGACGAGCCTGACTAACGTAGTCACGTGAACCAGGCTTGCCCCGCGAACGGTAATGTTTACTCGGTGGCGAGCAGTGCGCCGCGCCGGAACCGCTTTGGCGGCACCGCCGGGCTGCCTAGATAGCCCATCACAGCATCAACCACGGACTGTTCGATCTGGGCCGCCGAGAAACCGGCAGGCGGCTCCAGCGTGGCTGCATGCACCAGCGCTTCCATGATGCGCAAGACTACATAGGTGGCCAGGTCGCGGTCTGTTTGCGTGATTTCGCTGCGGTGCATTTCAAGCAGCAATCGCATGCGGCGATGGATGTCCTGATCCGCCATGCTGTGTTCTGCGGGTGTATCGAAGAGCGGGAATTGGCGCTCCAACACGCGGTGAAGTTCAGGCTCAAGCAAATGCGCGTGCAGCATTGCACCAACGATGGCGGCCACGCGCTCGCGCAACGTTGCTGCCGGGTTTTCATGCAGTGCCTGATCGATAAGTTCAAGCATTTGCATGTCGTGGCGCTCGTGCAGCGCCGCGATCAGAGCATCTTTATTTGGGAAGTACTGGTAGAGCGAACCGACGCTTACGCCAGCGATTTGCGCGACCAGATTTGTATTGGTGCCTGCGTAGCCATATTCAGCCAAAACGCGAGCGGTAGCTTTCAGGATGGTTTCGACGGTATTTTGCGAACGCGCTTGGCGCGGTGATTTTCTAGGTTTTGGAATCGACGTCATTGGTTGAGAAATGCGAGTATCAGAGGCGAGCCGTTACTCATAAAAATTGTTATTGGAAATGAGCAATTACTCGCGTGCGAATTATGCCATTGATGCGATGCACGAAACGGCTTGATTCGTCGCTATTTCAGCAAAGAGTCATCTTTATTTGCTTTGGATTCCAGAGCGCAGAGAAAGGCGCAATGCATGGCTTGCCCTGGCGCGCCGGTGTGCCGACATACATTCTGAGCGCAACAGTGCTGGACCGCACGTGTGCGGCCCAGCAGAGAACAACAACTTAAGCCAGTGCTGCCATTTCGATGATTTCTTCATCGATTTCGACGCCGGGTTGACCTGCTTTCTGTGCCAGCAGATGGTCTGCAAGCTCGGCAATGGTCAGTGCGACCAGACCGTGTTGCGCAGCATAGCGCTCAAGCGATGCGCCGCGCATCATGGTGCCGTCCGGGTTCATCAGCTCGCACAACACACCTGCCGGGCGCAGGCCCGCAAGCGTTGCCAGATCTACGGAGCCTTCCGTATGGCCACGGCGCGTCAAGACGCCGCCTGCCTGCGCGCGCAACGGGAAAACATGGCCAGGGCTGACAATGTCTTCACTTTGTGCGGAAGGTGCAATGGCTGCACGGATGGTAGTGACGCGGTCAACGGCTGACACGCCGGTGCTGACGCCTTCTCGCGCTTCAATGGACACGGTGAATGCGGTGGCGAATCGGCTTTGATTGCTGGCCACCATGGGCGGCAATTGCAATCGATCAAGGGTTTCGCCGGGCAAGCATAAGCACACGATGCCGCTGCCATCGCGAATCAGCTGCGCCATAACGGGCACCGTGAGTTTGTCGGCGGCGACAATCAAATCGGCTTCATTTTCGCGGTCGAAATCATCCATGAGAATAACGGGGCGACCCAGGCGCAAATGATGCAGTGCGCGAGACAGGCGCATGGAGAAAGGCTGAGATGCCAGGCTGGAGAGGGGGGACTGCTGGATACTGTTGGACATTGAAACGCTCTCGCAAAAAAGTTGGGCGAAAAACGTTTCAGGGCTATTTGATTGCCGAACGCAATACCGCTGAACGCGCCTACGCGCGTGCACTAAACGGTGTGTGTGTCGGCACATCTTCTCTCATCCGGACTATGACCGTCGGCTCTGGCATTTCACCAGATCTGCTGACCCCGGTATCCGTTAATGGATGCCGGGCGCTCGCGGGCTCGCCACATTGCATGGCATACCGCCGGTGGGGAGTTACACCCCGCCCTGAAGACGTACTGCACTATTTTGTACTGCACTATTTTGTACTGCACTGCCGCAAAACGCGGCGAAGTAATTGTACGCCTCTCCGGCAGTCATGCTAGCCGGGTTCAGGCAGGGGTCTTCTCTGCGGTGGGCTTAGCCGGTTTTTTGGCCGATTTTCTGGCTTTTTTCTCAGGCAAGGTGAGCATGGTGCCGCGACACGGGGGCGTCCCGCAAAGGCAACGGTAGCCGTCTTTGAGTTTCTTGGTGATGCGGCCGTCGAGCACCAAACCGTAGTCGTAGAACAACTCTTCGCCACGCGCGATGTCGCGCAGCGCAACGATGTGCACGCGTTTTCCGGCAGATCCTTCTTGCGCTTCGCAGTTGGGTTCGCAGGAGTGGTTGATCCAACGGGCATCGTTGCCGTTGTCGCCACCATCAATGACCCGCCCTGAGCTGATCGCAAAGAAGAACGTGTGAAAGGGATCATCAGGATTGGTGGGATGGCGCCGATCAGCCTCTTCGGGACTGATGCGTTCACCGCCGTATTCGACGATGCGTGTGCCGGCCGGGATTTTTCGGGCGGCAAAAACGCCGTTTCCATGGAGTTTGGAACGGCGCACGACGTACCAAGGCTTAGGAGAATTTTCTGAGGTCATGAGCGTAGGTACGGGTCAAAAGCGAGGGCGATGGTGGATTATATCGACGCGTGATCCGCATGCGTGCGCTTTCGAGACGCAGCAGGCGTATAGTTAACGCCCGCCCCCGACTCATCGCTATCAATACGCATCATGATTGTTCGTCCGCGCCCCTCGGCGCTGCGTTTGTTTTTCGTTTTACGCGGTTCCATCATTCCCCTCATTTTCGGGAAGATTCTGATCATCACACTATTGTCGTGTGGCGTGGTCTGGATGTTTGATCACCAGTTTTTCTCACCTGCACATCTGACGGCAGTGCCGTTTTCTTTGCTTGGTCTGGCCTTGTCTATCTTCATGGCCTTTCGAAACAACGTCTGCTATGACCGCTGGTGGGAAGCGCGAAAACAATGGGGAGAGCTCATTGTGCAGGCACGCAGCCTGGCGCGGGAAACGGCAGTGTTGTTTGGCGAGGCGCATGCGCCGATGCAAGCGCGCATCGTGCGCCGCAGTATTGGTTTTGCTTATGCGTTGGCCGCAAGATTACGCGAGCAAGATGTGCTGGCAGCGGCTGCGCCGTGGGTGGCGCAAGAAGAAGTCCCCGATCTGCAAGCCTGTCGGAATGTGCCAGACGCGCTGCTGCGGGCGAACAATCGGGAGTTGGCGGCTTGCCTGCACCGTGGCGAAATCAGCGACATTCTTTATCAAGGTCTCACGCAGCGTATTGCTGCCTTTGCCGCGATTCAGGCCGCCTGTGAGCGCATCAAATTTACGCCCACGCCCTTTGCCTATTCCCTGTTATTGCATCGCACGGCGTGGCTTTACTGCCTGTTTTTGCCGTTCGGCCTGGTGGCTAGCCTGGAGTATTTGACGCCAGTGGCCGTCACGCTTATCGCCTATACATTCTTCGGTCTGGACGCATTGGGCGATGAGCTGGAAGATCCGTTCGGCACTGCTGAAAACGATCTGCCGTTGGCCGCCATGGCGCGTCAAGTTGAAATTGATCTGCTTGATGGCCTGGGCGTGCGCCCATTGCCCGAGCCCTTGCCGGTGAAAGATTACGTGTTGAACTGAGCATCTTAGGGCACAGGCCCGATCAGCGGCAGCATAGTTTCCTTCAAACGGCGCAAAACAAAGCAAGATTTGCTGTGGCGGATGCCGGGGATACGGTAGAGCTGCTCTCGCAGCAGTCGTTCGTAGTCACGCGTATCGCGCACGGCGATACGGATGTAATAGTCGTAGTCACCTGATACGAGAAACGCCTCCAGCACTTCGGGAATTTGGGCTAGCGCCCGTCCAAATTCATAAAGCGTTTCCTCGCTGTGGCTTTCCAGGGTGACATGGACAATGACCGTGTCCATGAAGCCCAGACTCGCCGGGTCGATATCGACTGTGTACCCACGAATGACACCGGCATTTTCCATGCGCTTGATGCGATTCCAGCAGGGCGTGGACGACAATCCGACGGCCGCTCCAATGTCGTTCAAGCTGGCGCGGGCGTTTTCTTGCAGAACGCGCAAAATGGCGAGATCAAACTTATCCAGGTTCATTTTTCTTCGATTTTGACGAAACGCAGACAAATTTACTGCAATCTATGTAATTCCATGGAAAAGAAGATAAAAATTCTTCCGATCTGCAAATAAGATAGATAGCATGAACGATCGCCTGCATTCCTCCGCCCTCTCCCCCCAGCAATCCGCCGAGACCCCCGTGTCCAATGGCGCCAAGATTTTGCTCGACACCCTTATTGCGCGCGGGGTCGACACCGTATTTGGCTACCCGGGCGGCGCCGTGCTGCCCCTCTACGACGCGCTGTATGCCGAGCCGCGTTTGCGCCACGTATTGGTACGCCATGAACAGGCCGCGGTGCACGCCGCCGAAGGTTATGCGCGCACGACGGGCCGACCGGGCGTTGTTTTTGTGACTTCCGGACCGGGCATGGCCAACACCACCTCTGGCCTGCTCGATGCGATGTGCGATTCCATTCCTGTGTTGTGCATCAGCGGCCAGGTCGCCACCACGGCGATCGGCACTGACGCTTTTCAGGAGTGCGACGCGATCGGCATTTCGCGTTCCGTGACGAAATGGAATACGCAAATTCGCGGAGTGCAGGACGTCGCAACTATCGTGGGACGCGCTTTCGACTTGACGCGCCAGGGACGTCCCGGGCCGGTGCTGGTTGATTTCCCCAAAGATGTGCAACTGGCCCAGGTGTTTGACGATCTGGAGGAGGCCTCACCGCAGCAGGCACGCCAGAATCTGGCTGCCCTTCGGATGGGGCGTCAATCAGGCAAGCTGGCACCCAAATTGCCCCTCACCGCTGTGCGCCGCGCCGCGACATTGATTGCCCAGGCGAAACGTCCGGTGTTCTACGGTGGTGGTGGGCTGATTAACTCCGGCCCCGAGGCCTGCGAGGCATTTACAGGACTCGTTCGTCAAAGCGGTGCACCTTGTACGCTGACATTGATGGGACTAGGTGCATTTCCTGCGTCCGACCCGCAATTTGTGGGCATGCTGGGCATGCACGGCACGGTGGAAGCCAACCTGGCCATGCATAACGCAGACCTGGTGGTGTGCATTGGCGCGCGATTTGACGACCGCATCACGGGAAAAATTTCCGAGTTCTGCCCGCATGCCAAGAAAATTCATATTGATATCGACCCGGCGTCCATTAACAAAGTCTTGCGGGTGGATGTTGCCCTGGTGGGAGATTGCCTGCCGCTCGTGACAGCACTGCAAAGCGAATTGGCTGGGCATGCCTTGCCGGTTGATCGTTTGGCGGCCTGGTGGAAGCGCATCAATACGTGGCGGGCGCAAGATTGCCTGCACTACACGCCCGCGGCGGACGCTATTTTGCCGCAGCACTTGATGTCTCGACTGAACAGTGCGTTGGCCAGCCAAGACGCCATTGTTTCGACGGATGTGGGTCAGCACCAGATGTGGGCGGCGCAGTATCTGCGTTTTGATAAACCGAACCGTTGGCTGACCTCCGGCGGCGCGGGCACGATGGGTTATGGCGTGCCAGCAGCGATTGGTGCGCAGGTGGCGCATCCGGACAAGACGGTAGTGTGTGTCAGTGGTGACGCCTCCGTATTGATGAATATCCAGGAGCTTGCAACAGCCATGCAGCATCAGACGCCAGTCAAAGTGGTGTTGTGCAACAACGGCTATATGGGCATGGTGCGTCAATGGCAGGAATTGATTCATGGCAGGCGTTATAGCCATAGCTATAACGAGTCACTGCCCGATTTTGTCGCCTTGGCACTTGCGTTTGGCTGGGGCGCTGCCCGCGTAACGCATCCGGATGAGCTGGACGCCGCCTTGGCGGCCTGTCTGGCGTACGACGGTCCTTATTTTCTGGATGTGGCCGTCACCGCACAGGAAAACTGTTTTCCGATGATGCCCGCAGGGCGCGGGCATCAGGAAATCATGTTGGCGGACGGTGTCTGGTATCGCGACGAAACGACTTGATGGTGGTTGTGGGTGGGCCGGGTCAGAATTGAATGGACAGGCCGCCATCCACAACTAACACGTGGCCATTGATGTAAGAGGCTGCAGGAGAGGCCAGGAAGACCGCTGCGCCTGCAATCTCGTCCGGTTCACCCCAGCGCCCCATCGGGTTGCGCGAAGCGATCCTGGGGCCGATTCTCGGGTCAGCCACCATGTCGGCATTCGTTTCTGTCGCAAAGGTGCCGGGGGCGATGGCGTTGCTGGTGATGCCCTTTGGCCCGAACTCGGCGGCCAACGCGCGCATCATGCCCGTGAGGCCTTGCTTGGCGGCCGGATACACCGCGTCGCCCGAGCGTGCGAGTTCACCCACGACTGAGGTAATGGCGATCAAGCGCCCGGCGCCTTGTTGCACCATGCGCTCGGCGGCCAGCTTGGCCAGTAACAGGCCTGCCACCAGATCGGTGTCGATCAGTTCGCGGATTTCAGCGGCGCTGGTTTGTGCAAGCGTCTTGCGGTTTCTTGCCCCCACGTTATTCACCAGGATGTCCAGGCGGCCGTGCGTCGTATCAATGGCGTTGAAGGCACGCGCCATGGCGATGTCGTCTGAGACATCGAAAGGCAAGGCATGGGCATCCAGCCCCTCATCAAGCAAGGTACGCACGGCGGCGTTTACCGCGTCAAGATTGCGTCCGTTGATCAGGACGCGTGCTCCGCTTCCCGCCAGCGCGCGAGCGATGCAAAAGCCCAGTCCGCGTGCAGATCCGGTCACCAGGGCGACCTTGCCGGTCAGGGAAAAACGTTCTAGATAGGGATGTGGTGTCATGCTCACGCCTTCCTGCGAGCGGCTCGCGCCGTCAGTGTTATTCACGGAATTCCGGTGCCCAGTGCAGCAGTCTGCGCTCGATCCATGTCACGCAGTAGACGAGGAGAATCCCCACGACAGACAGTAGCGTGACCGCTGCAAACATGTCTGTGGCGTTCAAGGTCGCCAATGCGGTGATCATCAAATAACCCATACCGGTGGTTGACCCGACGAACTCCGCGAGTACTACGCCAATCAGAGCAAAGCTGATGGCGTTGGGCAGCGCGGCGAACGTCCACGCGGCAGCGGTCGGGATGCGCACACGCCAAAGAATCTGACGCGGTGACCCACCCAAGGTGCGGCAGAAATCGACGAGCTCGCGCTCGACGCTGCGCCCGCCCTTGTAGGTGTTGAAGAACACGAGGAAGAACACGACGAACCAGGAGGTGACGACTTTCGAGGCCAGCCCCAGGCCAAAGAACATGGTGATAAGCGGCACGAAGGCAATGCGCGGCATGGAGTTGAATGCCACGATGAAGGGGTTGAACACATCAGCCAGGAAACGGCTGCGGCTCAGAATCATCCCGACGACAAAACCGCTGCCGGCTCCCACGAACAGTCCGATTAGAGTGGCTTGCACGGTGAGCCACAGATGTGGCCACACAGATTTCGGGCCCGGTTGCATCCATTGCCATAGACGCATGGCAATCCGTGACGGCTGGCTGATGAAGAACGGGTCGAAGATAGTGTTTTGCACAAACCACGGTATGCGCGTGAGCGTTTCCCAGGCGCCCAGAATGACGGCCAGAATGAGAATCTGCCACGCCGTGATGCGTAGGCGGCGTGTGGTGCCGGCGCGGCGATCCAGACGCAACTGGTCTTGCAGGGAGGTAGCGGTGCTGTCGTCAGGTGTCATGAAGCGGTGAACTCAGGCGGCGGCGCGGAATTGTTGACCCAGCACGCTCCAGAGGCTTTGAACGTGGGAGACAAATTGCGGCGTTTCACGCAAGGTGAAGACGTCGCGGGGATGCGCAATCAGAATGCGCTCATCAAGCAAGACACGGCTGGGCGGGCCTGACAAAACTACCACACGTTCAGACAAGGTGATGGCTTCGTCAAGATCATGGGTGACCATGACAATGGTCTGGCCGAGTTTGCGCCAGATCTCGATGAGTTCACGATGCAGATGTGTCTTGGTATGCGTATCCAGGGCGCCGAAAGGTTCGTCGAGCAGCAGAATTCGTGGTTCGACCGCCAGGCTCATCAAGAGCGCCACGCGTCGTCGCATGCCGCCCGAGAGTTGGTGCGGATAAGCGTTGGCGAATTGGGTCAGATGGCCGAGTTCGAGGAGCTCATCCACACGCTGCGCGATGCGAGCTGAGTTGGCGCCCTGAAATTTCAAGCCCAGTGCCACATTCTTGCGCACGCTGAACCAGGGCAACAAGGTGTCTTTCTGGAAGATATAGCCCAGCGCGGGCGGCAGCTCACCATCGACCACGCGACCATCCACACGAATGACGCCCGAGGTTGGACGCAGAAACCCGGCGATCATATTGAGCAACGTGCTTTTACCGCAGCCAGACGGACCCACGATAGACACGAACTCACCCTGGGCAATCGACAAATTGACCTCGTCGATTGCATGTGTGGTGGTGTTGCGGCTTTGGTAGGCTTTGCCGACCCGATCCAGCTCGATCATCAGAGGCCTCGCGCCCGTCGCACGAAGCTCATGTTCACGCATCTGGAGTACGGCACCGTTTTGAGTTCTTCGTTTGAGAACTGACGGCCGTCGCCCATGATGCCAAGCATACGGTTGTAGGCGTCTTCAGTAATGATGTTGTCTTTGAGGAAGACGGTGTCTTTGTAGACGCCCAGCGTTTTCTCAATGGCTTCGCGCGGGAAAGCAGACAGGAAATCTTCGTAGATCACATCGGTGATGGCCGATGCACTGTTGGCGGTAATGAAGTCCTGTGCCTTGACCATGGCCGATACGAAGGCCTGGACGACTTCTGGACGTTTCTGAATGGTGTCCTGCAGCGTCAGGGCGGCAATGCCGGGGACGTCACCACCCATGAATTCGTTCCATGAGCTTTCTGTTGTGGCGTCAAAAATGGGTACGCCCCACCCTTCCTGTTTAGCCAGCTCCATCATGGACATGGTGGCCATGCTGGCTGACACTGAGCCGGTCTTCAAGGCGCCCAGCATGGTCGACAGATCACCCAGGGGGCGAATATCGACCTTGTCGGCTACGCCCGCTTTTTGCATGAGGTAAAGCGCCATCAACCAGGTGCTGGATTGTGGCTGCGTGGCGCCAACGCGCTTGCCGGCCAAGTCTTTTAGCGATTTGATTTTTCCGCTTTCGAAGTCTTCGCGACGCACGATAACGTTGGCGTAGGTGAGCTTGCGATCAAAGCCAAACACCAGCGCCGCGGGTTTTCCCGCCAAAGTAAGGGCGGGCGCCGAGGTGGCCGCCGTGGCACCGAAGACGATTTGTCCGGCAGCCAGTAATTGGTTCGTACGCGGTCCGCTTTGTGAATTCAGATATTCAACTTCCAAGCCGCCTTCGCCGAAGAAACCTTTGGCGAGTGCGACGTAACCTGCCGCGAAAAACGGGTCGATGCTGCCCTGGCCGTAGACCACGTGCCCGAGCTTGGGTTGGGCGAATACGATTCGCGGGCTCATCAGGCTTGCCCCGGCAAGCGTGCTTGCTGCGGCAAGAAAATGGCGGCGAGCGCCGCTCGCGGGCCGTTGGCTTTGGGTCATGTCATCCTCGTATATTTCTTGGCTACAGACGGTTCGGCCATAACAATACTGCAACTTGCCCTGCGCGTAACCTGGTGAGCAATGGAACGACGTGGCGTGGGTGGAGCGCGAACGACCCGAGGCAAGAAAAACTACCGTTGAACGCGCGTAACCCGCGATGTTGGAACAGCAATTGCGCGGGATTACCATCGCGGGTTACGCGCGTTCGTCACTTATATTCTTGCCTTGGGTCGTTCGCGCTCCACCCACGCTACGAATCCTCTCGTTGATACAGCCAACGTTGTCAAAAACACACACGCCCGGGATAGCCCGGGCGTTTTCAGTACTGCTTGCGCGCGCAGCCTACGCGGCAGTCTTTTTCACAGCAACTTTCTTCACGGCTTTTTTGACGGCGGTTTTCGTCGCCGTTTTGGTCGCTGTTTTAGTTGCCGTTTTTTTGACAGCCGCTTTCTTCACCGCGGTTTTCTTGACGGCGGCCTTTTTGGCGGGAGCTGCCTTTTTCGCAGCCGTCTTTGTTGCCGTTTTGGTCGCTGTCTTGCCTGGCGCACGGCCCGGCTTTTCCGGACGCGGCTCGAATTCAAAGCCGACCTTGCCGTCAGGTTGACGCACCAGGAAGGCCTTGAACTTGCGATTCGTGCGGCTGGAAACAAAGCCTTCGAGCAAGTCTGTGCGGCCCTTGGTCAGCAGGTTTTCCATTTGCTCGCGTGAAATCTCCTGCTGCAAGATGACCTTGCCAGAGCGGAAGTCGCAGGTTTTTTCCGGACCCACGGATTTTTCGCAGACATAGCTCATGCCATGCTCGAAGACGCGCGACGCGCATTTGGGACAAGGACCTACTGACGTGTGTCCGGAAAAATCGACCGGTTCGTTGTCGTTGTCGTCGCTTTGGCCGAAATCAAACTCCAGCTTGAATTCGTCCGTGATGCGCAAGATGGCCGCAAATGGGCGTCCCATTTTGCTGATGAACCCTTGCATTGGTCCGATTTCACGCTTGGCCAGTAATTCTTCCACTTCCGGCAGCTCAAACGTGCGGCCACCCGGATGCTTGCCAATGGAAAAGTCGCAACTCGTGCAAGCAAAACGGCGATAGTTTTCTTTGACCACGCTGCCGCATTTTGGGCAAGGCGTCTGCAGGGTGGCGTAGTCGCCGGGCACCGTATCGCGTTCGTATTCTTTGGCGCGCTTGACGATCACCTGGGTCATTTGGGCAATTTCGCGCATGAACGCTTCGCGGCCCAAACCGCCCTGCTCGATCTGCTTGAGCTTGTGCTCCCATTCACCCGTGAGTTCCGGCGAGGTCAGTTCAGTGACGTCCAGGCCAGACAGCAGCGTCATTAATTGGCGTGCCTTGGCGGTCGGTACCAGGTCGCGGCCGTCGCGACGCAGATAGCTTTCGTTTAGCAGACCTTCAATGATGGACGCACGTGTGGCAGGTGTGCCCAGCCCACGCTCAGACATCGCTTCGCGCAGCTCTTCGTCGTCAATCAGTTTGCCAGCGCCTTCCATGGCTGACAGCAGCGTGCCTTCGTTAAAGCGGGCAGGCGGTTTGGTCGTCAAACCCACTGCGTCGACGTCTTCCGTGAGCACCGTTTCGCCATCAGCAACCGGCACCAGGTTGGCATCTTCGCCCTGCGCTTCTTTGCCGTAGACGGCCAGCCAGCCCGGATTGACCAACACTTTACCGTCGGTACGGAAGCGGTGGCCCTGAACTTCGGTCAGACGTGTGGTGACGCGGTATTCGGCTGCCGGGAAGAACACAGCCAAAAAGCGCTTGAGCACCAGGTCATAGAGCTTGGCTTCGGCTTCGCTCAGGTCGTGGGGGATTTGCAGCGTCGGGATGATGGCAAAGTGATCCGACACTTTTTTGTTGTCAAAAATGCGGCGGTTTGGCTTGACCCAATCCTGGCTGACGACGGTGCTCGCATGCTTGGACAATCCGCCCACCGCGTTTGAGCTACCTTGCGCCAGCGCGCGCATCGTTTCTTTAACCGTGTTGACGTAGTCTTCCGGCAGATAGCGGGAATCGGTACGCGGGTAGGTCAGCGCCTTATGGCGCTCGTACAAGGTCTGAGCGAGCGACAGCGTGGTTTTGGCAGAGAAGCCAAAGCGGCCGTTGGCCTCGCGTTGCAGCGAGGTCAGGTCGTAGAGGGCTGGCGACATCTGGGTTGACGGCTTGGACTCCTCGGTCACACTGCCAGATTGATCGCGGCAGGCGGCAACCACGCTCAAGGCAGCGGCTTGGGTCCAAAGGCGTGACTCGCGCTTTTCCGGGTCGCGATCGTCTTTCTTGAAGCTCGGGTCAATCCAGCGGCCTTCGTACAGGCCCGCTGCCGCGACGAAAGTGGCACGCACTTCCCAGTAATCACGCGGCACAAAGCGACGGATGCGCTCTTCGCGCTCCGCTACGATGGCCAGCGTCGGGGTTTGCACGCGGCCCACGGGTGTTTTGAAGAAACCACCGTCCTTGCTGTTGAAGGCGGTCATGGCACGAGTGCCATTGATACCGACAAGCCAGTCGGCCTCGGCGCGTGAACGCGCGGCTGCTTCCAGCGGTTTTAACTGTGCATCGTCCCGCAGGTTGGCAAACGCTTCGCGGATAGCGGCTTGCGTCATGGACTGCAGCCACAGACGCTGGATGGGCTTGTTTACCCCTGCGTATTGGATGATGTAGCGAAAAATCAATTCGCCTTCACGCCCGGCGTCACAGGCGTTAATGATGGCGGTTACATCTTTGCGTTTGGCAAGTTTGACCAGCAGTTTTAGCCGCTCGGCCGATCTTTTGTCGGTGGGGCTTAATTCGAATTCCGGCGGAATGACGGGCAGGTGCGCGAAGCTCCACTTTCCCTTGACCGGATCGTTAGGCGCGACCAAACCGAGCAAATGCCCAATACTAGAAGCCAGTACGTAACTTTCGCTTTCAAAATAATCGCCCTCGCGCGCAAAGCCTCCCAAGGCGCGTGATATATCGAGGGCTACCGAGGGCTTCTCGGCAATAATCAGCGTTTTATTCATGTGTATCCAGTGGCGGTAGACTCGCCGTAGTAGCGCGGATAATAAGAGCGGAGAATCGCGATATGCAAGTCGGGACTGAAGTCCATGCAGGAACCGCACTGCACGCCTGGCGTAAATTCCTGGCGAAAAGCACCCTTTGGCTAGGTGTTTTGCTGCTCGGTAGTGCGGCAGTTTGCTGGGTTGCGGCGAACTGGCCAGATATGACAAAAATGCAGCGCTTTGGCGGTGCTCAGGTCTTTTTGGCCGTCTGCGCGCTGGCGGCCGCCTGGCTGGGTTTACGTCTTCGAGCCACTCCCGGTGTGCGTCGCAGCATTCCCGGTGCCCTGCTTGCGCTGGCAGGATTATTGCTCGGCGCCCTGCTCGCCTTATTGGGACAAACTTACCAGACTGGCGCAGATACCTGGGAATTGTTTGGCTGGTGGGCAGCATTATTGCTCCCTTGGGCTTTGGCCGCCAGCAGTCAGGCTGTTTGGTTACTGTGGGTGCTGGTTTTGAATCTCGCGGTCTCGCTCTGGTTGGGCGAGCGCGTTTTTACCTGGATGGTCGTATTGGCCGGACCTGGATTTCCCAGTCTGGTCTTGGCTGGCCTGAACTTAAGCTTGTTGCTTTGCTGGGAGTTGGCCGTGCGGCAGTGGCGTGCCAGTACGCTGATTGGCCCGCGCATTCTGGCTGCAATTACGCTTGGGGTGCTGGTCACGGCCCTGATGTTCGGTGAGTACGCGATTCGCGGCCTGGCCACTTACACCGGTATCGCCTGGGTGGTTGTCACATTGGGCCTGGGGTTTTATTACCAGCAGGCTCGCCGGGATCTTGTCATTCTTGCCATGTTGGCGGCAGGCGTCATTTGCGTGTCGCTACGCGTGGTCGGCGAATGGCTCATTCGTATGGAGCCCGGCGTGTGGGTAGTCCTGCCTCTGGCGGGGTTATTGATGGCCGAGGCCGTGTGGGCAGCTCGTTGGCTTCGTCGGCTGGCTGGCGAACAGCGCGTGCCGCTGGCAGACGCCGAGCCCGCCGGGGCATCCGCAGGTAATGCGCTAGACCCTGCCGAAGACGGTGAGCCGGTTGTACAACTGGCAGCCAATCCTCAGACGCTGGTCGCCGACACTCCTTGGTATGTGCATTGCCTGCTCGGCCTGAGCGCCTGGTTGGCAACGCTGCTGCTGTTAGTGTTCCTGGCCTTCTCTGACATCGTCAGTTCGACCCAGGGCGCGTTGGTGACCGGGTTGGTGCTATGCGCGATTGGTGTTGCCGTGCTTCGCACCGAAGCGGGACCTTTCTGGCGACAATGCGCCACCGCGATGGCCTTTGCCGGCCAGATTCTCGTGGTTTACGGATTATCCAGTACGACCTCATTTGCCAGTGGCTGCATTTTCCTGTTCTTGCTGGGAACGGCCATCTATGCACTGGCGCCGGACGTGATTCTGCGTTTCTTGAGCGGTGGCGTGATTGCCACCGCGTTGGCGGGTCTTATCTGGCTTGGCCGTTCCTCAGGCTTGATGGAAGACACGTTTCTGAGAGCCTGGATGGACTTCGATGTGGCGCGCGCCACATTCGTCTGGTTGCCAATGGCCGTAACCGGGGCTTGGGCGACGGCAGCGATTTTTTGCGTTGGCCATCAGTTGACGGGTAAACGTGCCAATACTCTGCAACCCCTGGCCTGGGCGTTTGCCTTATCTGCGCAAACCATCGTTTGGTTGGCCGCCGGCATTTCGGTGTTGCAGTTGCGTACGATGTGGAGCCTGAATCCGTCGACGGCGGTCCTCCTGGTGGCAGGAGCCCTGTTGCCTGCGGCTTCGGCCCTGGCCGTACTGTGGCCGCGTCGCCATTTATTGACACCAGGCTTGGTGATTGGCGTGCCTGTGGGCTTGTTGCTTCTGGCCCTGTTTTGGCTGCCGAGTCCGGGGGTGTCGTTTGCCCTGGCGTGGTTGTTGCTGGGTTTTGGTTTGAATCTGCCCCGCCTGACGGCATTTGGCGTGATTAGTCTACTGGCCTATTTGGGCGCTTATTACTATCAGTTGGACGTGCCGCTACTCCAAAAAGCGCTTTGGCTCGGCGGCGCTGCCGTTTTGCTGTTTGTCCTGAGAGTCTTCGTATGGCTTGTGCCGCGTTTAATGCGCACTCAGCAAGCGGCGTCGCGTGAGGGCCTGCCTCCGGTATCACGGGCCTTGCGCTGGCGCACTGGCGCCATCCTGGCAGGTCTGGTGCTGGTACTGGCGGTCGTCAATGGGGCAATCTGGCAGCGGGAAACATTGCTGAGCTCAGGTGATGTGGTCGTTTTGGAGTTGGCGCCTGTTGATCCGCGCTCATTGATGCAGGGCGACTACGTCGCTTTGCGCTTTGATGCCGGACGCGACATCACCCGTTGGCGTCTTGAAGGGGATGCGGATGCGGATACGCCGGCGTTCATGGGCGTGAAGACCGACGGTTATGTGGTGCTGACGCCGGACGAGAAGGGTGTTGCCAAGCCCGTACGCATCCAATCGTCGCCAACGCCAGTGGGTGACAAGGAAATTGCATTGCGGTATCGCGTAAGAGAGGACGGCGTGCGCTTGGTGACGAACGCCTTTTTCTTCCCGGAGGGGCAGGGTCAGCACTTCGAGCAGGCTCGATATGGCCAATTACGAGTTGGAAAGAATGGCGACGCGCTGTTGACTGGGCTGCTTGATCCGGATCTCAAGCCGCTATAACGCGCGAATCCGGTATGGGGTAGCGCAGGCGCCAGCGTGCGCTTGCCTCCCGCAGGAATGCGTCGGTGGTGGTGGCGCCAAATGGCGTGAAGCCCAGCGCTTGCCAGGCGAGCGTCAACGTGGTCAACGGGGCGCTGGTATTGAGCGCGGCGGCCCCGTTCTGTTTTGACAGTTTCAAGCCACTCGTTGCATCAACGACCAGCGGCACGTGCATGAAGCGAGGTGCCGGTACTCCGAGCAGACGTGCCAACACACGTTGGCGGGCGGTGGAACTGAGCAAATCCTCCCCACGCACGACGTCAGTGACGCCCTGGGCGGCATCATCCACCACAACAGCCAATTGATATGCCCACAGGCCGTCCGCCCGTTTCAGCGCGATGTCGCCTACCGCTTGAGCCACGTCTTGCTCTTGCAGACCCAACCAACGGTCTTCAAAGGTCTCGATGCCTGGAGGAATGCGCAAGCGCCAGGCGCGGGCATCGCGGCCGGGGGGCAAACCATGCCGACAGGTGCCGGGATAAGGGCGTTCGCCATCTGCACCCAGAGTGCCCTGCACACGAAGCGCGGAATCTGCGATTTCACGGCGAGTGCAGGCACAGCCGTAAATGAGGCCCTGCTCTGCCAGACTGTCCAGTGCCGCTTGATAGACCGGGTCGCGACGGGATTGCCAAAGAATGTCACCATCCCAGTGCAGGCCCAAGGTCTGCAACTGCTGCATGATGATCTGCGCGGCACCCGGTACGGTGCGTGGGGTGTCCACGTCTTCGATGCGCAGCAGCCAGCGCCCGCTTTGTGCGCGCGCGTCTAACCAGCTTGCCAGGGCGGCGACCAGCGAACCCGCGTGCAGCGGGCCGCTCGGGCTAGGGGCGAAACGACCAATGTAAGTCACGATGGGCAGGCGTTAATGGAAGCTGGCGGCCACCGACTCGCTGAGGTCGCAGGACGGCTCAGCGAGCAGGTAACGCCAAATGCCTCCACGCATTCAATGAAGCCGACGCGTGCCGTCTTCGTCCAACAACTCTTCAAGGACGAGGTTGTCGATTTCGGCTTCTTGGCTCCAGAGCACCATCAAGGCGATGATTTTCATCTTCGCCAGAGAGACAGGCGTTTCGGGGGCGGCCAAGGCACGATCAATGACGATTTCGCGCAACGGAGCGGGCAATACGCCAGCCGATTCCAGGAACGTGATAAAGCCGATCGATTCCGTTCCCAACTGGTGATATTCGTCATCGGTGTAGATGCGAATACCCGTGCTTGGGAACTGGGCGAGGTCGACGCAACGCTCTGTGGTTTCAGCCAGGCCGTAGAGCCAGCCGAGAGCCTCATCGATGTCTTCGTGCTCGAACCCGGCCGCAGCAAGGCGCTTTGCCAGCACCTCGGCCGCAGGACAAGCTTGCGGCGTGTAGTAATTCTCGAAAAGATAAACCAGGATATCGAACATATGGCGCAGTGTGGAGCCTGTTTGCACAGTCGGCCCGCATATCGGCAGACCAGCAAACGTAATTTGACTTTACGCCCATTTAGCACCCGCAGCAACAAACTGACCACGGGGTGTTGTATGCCGTCATCGGCGCGCAATCGGGCGAAAACGCGACGTATAACGGGTGACACAATACACGATTGTGCTTAATGAAAAGGGGCAGGCCCGTTGGGTACTGCCCCTTGCTTCATGCATGGGCGGCGAGTAAGGCGTTAGCCAGCGACGGGCCTTGCTGCATTTTCAAGCTTGAGTTGCGCTAATTGGCGTACGAAGACTGGGATGCAGATGGCCAGTCCGATCAGGCCAGTGGTCAGCCCGGGCAGAATGGTCAGCAACGCGCCGATGGTGCACAGCCAGCGTTCCCAGCGCTTCATGGATACCAGCAAGAAGCGCGAGAATGCCGCAGACAGCAACACCAGACCTACCACGCAACCGAAAAGCGTCACGAAGAAGTCGTACCAGGTGAAGCCCACTACCGAGATGAGCAGTGAGGGCGAGAACACAAAGACGAATGGCACGATCAACTTGGTGATACCCAGGCGAAACGCCGTGTTTCCGGTTTTGAATGGATCACTGCCGGCCATGCCCGCCGCGGCATAGGCGGCCAGCGCGACCGGAGGCGTGATGTCGGCAAGGATGCCGAAATAGAACACGAAGAAATGGGCGGCAATGGGTTGCACACCGAGCTGCACCAGCGTGGGAGCGGCCACGGCCACCATGATCAGATAGTTTGCGGTGGTGGGCACGCCGCAGCCCATCAGAATGCAGACG
Source organism: Achromobacter deleyi (assembly GCA_040391965.1). Lineage (GTDB taxonomy): Bacteria > Pseudomonadota > Gammaproteobacteria > Burkholderiales > Burkholderiaceae_B > Achromobacter > Achromobacter deleyi_B. The sequence goes on from JBEBWV010000039.1 coordinate 24,797, forward strand.
AATCCCGTCATGATGAGCGCAGCCACGAGTGTCAGCGTCTGCACGTTGGCGATAGCTTCAGGGATGACGGTGGCGACACCGCTTGCCAGGACTCCCGCCGCCGAGATGACGATGTAGGAGATCTTGAAACCAACGCCAGTCAGTGTGACAACACCAATCACAATGCCCACGGCACCCGCTGCCGCACCCACGGCCAGTGCATATTTCGCGCCAGTTTCGAAGGCTTCGTAAAGATCACGCCAGCGCAGACGTTGATAGGGGCTGAGCAAACCTACGATGATGCAGCCCGTGATGCCTGCAAATGCGGCCAGGTAAGGCGTGCGTCCGCTTGCCAGCACGCCAATCAGCAGAAATAGCGGGATTAGCGTCGGCCAACGTATTTTGAACGACTGCTTGAGCTTGGGCATTTCTTCGGGTGTGAGGCCGCGCAAACCTTCGCGTTTGGCCTCGAAGTGCACTTGCATGAAGAGGCCGAAGAAATACAGGGCTGCCGGGAAAATGGCAGCGATGGCGATTTGCTGGTAGGGAATACCCAGGAATTCGATCATCAGGAACGCCGCCGCACCCATGATGGGTGGGGTGATTTGTCCGCCCGTGCTGGCAGCCGCCTCAACGCCTGCGGCAAAGTGGCGCGGATAGCCGACGCGGATCATGGCCGGGATGGTCAACGAGCCGACGGTGACCGCATTGGCAACTGAGGAGCCCGAGATCATGCCGAACATGGCCGAGCCGAATACTGAGACCTTAGCCGGGCCACCCGCGTATTTTCCCGCGATGCTGGAGGCTACGTCCAGGAACAATTGCCCCAACCCAATGCGGGTGGCGAGCACGCCAAATAGAACGAAGTGGAAAACATAGGTGGCCACGACACCGACGGCAATACCGTAGACGCCCTGACTGGTCAGGTACATGTGATTGACGATCTGGGGCCAGGTATTGCCGGCATGTTTGAGCAGCCCGGGAAAGTACTGGCCGAACATGGCATAGACCATGAACACGAGCGCAATGATGGGCAACGGCCAGCCCATTGAACGACGTGTAGCTTCCAGCAAGCCGATCAACAGGATTGAGCCCATGAGGACGTCAACAGGCTCAGGATTGCCGACGCGAAACGCGAGGTCATCAAAAATATAGGGGATGTACAACGCCGATAACGCCAGGGCGACAGCGATGATCCAGTCATACAGCGGGATGCCGCCAGGCGATAGGAATGTAGATTTTGGCGCCCGCTGGTAGTGGGACTTGCTGAAACCGAACACCAGGAAAATCAGGCTGAGCACAAAAGCCAGATGCACGCCACGATGCGTGGCTTCGCGCAACAGGCCAAATCCGGCGGTGTAGTAATGAAACAGGGACAAGGTTACGAGCAAGCCCGAGACGACCCAGGTAGCTGTTTTGTCCAACGGGCGAAAGCGGATTTCGGGATCGTACTTTTCCGCCAGTTCCTGCGTTTTTTCTAGGTCAAGTTGCATCGGCGCAGTTTCTTAAGGTGGTGCGCACACAGGGCCGCCTGCTAGCGGCCCTGTGCGCTGGCGGCGTGCTCCTTTGGAGCGCGCCGCAGGTGGACTTGCCTGGTTCGGCAGTGCCCTGCGTTTACTTCAAGAGGCCCACTTCTTTGTAGAACTTCTCGGCGCCCGGGTGGAACGGAATGCCAGCACCCTTAACGGCGTTGTCGCGCGTAATCAGCTTGCCTTTGGCGTGGCCGTTATCAAGTGTCTTGCGAGTGTCGTCGCTGTAGAGTGCTTTGGTGACGTCGTAAACGACTTGCTCGGGTACCTTGGCCGACGTGACCATTTGCGCGTTGACGGAAATGGTCTTCACTTCGCCGATGTTCTGATAAGTACCTGCGGCAATCGTGTCTGGCGTAAAGAAATCTTGCTTGGCACGCAAGGCGTCAATTTCCGGGCCCACCAAAGACACAATTTCGATGCCTGTACTGGATGCCAGCTCGGCGATCGCGCCTGCGGGGGCGCCGCCGACAAAGAAGAAGGCATCAAGCCCGCCGTCTTTGAGCTTATCGCCAGCCTGGTTAGGCTTCAGGTATTCGGCTTTGATGTCTTTGTCGGCCATGCCGTAGGCCGCGAGAATCAGGCGTACATCCACTAGCGTGCCCGAGCCCGGCTCATCCATCGAGACGCGCTTGCCACGCAAGTCAGCCACAGACTTGATGCCTGAGCCCTTTCGGGTAACCAAGTGAATACTTTCTGGATAAAGCGTGGAAATCAGGCGCAGGTCTTGCGCTTTGGGCTTGCCTTCGAACGTGCCGGTGCCGTTATAGGCCCAGTACGCCACGTCGGATTGTGTGAAGCCCGCTTCCAAAGAGCCACCCTGAATGCCGTTGATATTGGCAACAGAGCCGTTCGATGCCACGGCCGTGGCGATGAGCTTGCCAGGTTGCGTCACGGCGTTGGCGACGATGCCGCCCACGGGATAGTAGGTGCCAGCGGTGCCGCCGGTGCCAATACGGAAGAACTGTTGCGCTTGCGCGGGGCCTGCAGCGCCGATGACAGCGAGCGCGACAGTGAGCGTTTTGATCCAGGTACCGAGCTTCATTAGGGCTTCTCCGATGAAATTGAAATCACTTTTTGTTATGGGCAAATTTTGTCATGCGGACATTGCTAAGCCAATGCCTCAGGAGCTATCGTTTACCAGCGGAAAAATCCGTAATTTGGTTATGACCCACCTCGCTTTGGTTATGGCGACACCTCACAACAGCCTTGCATTTGGAGTTCTCGTCGATGTCCCAAGAAGTGATTCGCGGCATTGCGCTGCCCGCGCCAGCCCAACCAGGTGATGTTTTGTCGCGTGTCGACACACCGAGCCTGGTGCTTGACCTCACGGTTTTCGAGGCCAATTTGCGCGCGATGCAAGGCTGGGCGGATCGTCATGACGTAGCCCTGCGCCCGCACGCCAAGGCGCACAAATGCCCTGAGATTTCGCGCCGTCAGTTGGCGTTGGGGGCGCGCGGCATTTGTTGCCAGAAGGTGAGTGAAGCGCTGCCATTTGTGGCGGCTGGCATTAAAGATATTCACATCAGCAACGAAGTGGTCGGGCCTGCCAAACTGCAACTGCTGGCCCAGTTGGCTCGCGTGGCGAAGATCAGTGTGTGCGTGGACAACGCGACCAATTTGAAGGATATCTCGCGGGTTTTAAGTGCTGCAGACGCCCATGTGGATGTGCTGGTGGAAATTGACGTTGGACAAGGGCGTTGCGGCGTCAGCGATGAGGAGACAGCATTAATGCTGGCCCGATTGGCTCGCGATCTACCAGGTGTGGATTTTGTAGGCTTACAGGCTTATCACGGCTCTGTGCAGCACTTTCGCACGCGAGCGGAACGCGCAACGGTTTGCCATCAGGCTGCGCGCATTGCCGCCGACTATGCGCAGCTGCTGCGCGAAAGCGGCATAGCCTGCGACATCATCACGGGCGGTGGTACCGGTAGTGCGGAGTTTGATGCGGCAAGTGGCGTCTACACGGAATTACAGGCGGGGTCGTATGCCTTTATGGATGGCGATTATGGTGCCAATGAATGGTCTGGCCCGTTGAAGTTCGAGCACAGCCTTTTTCTGTTGAGCACGGTGATGAGCACGCCGACGCCCGCGCGGGTAGTGCTTGACGTCGGTTTGAAATCCACGACAGTTGAATGTGGGTTGCCGCGCATCGTTGACCACGAAGGTTTGACCTACGTGGCAGCCAATGACGAGCATGGCGTGGTGCGGGTGACGCCTGGGGCCGCAGCGCCTGAACTCGGTCAGACACTGCGCCTTATACCGTCACACGTGGACCCTACTTTCAACCTGCACGACGGATTGGTGGTGTATCGCAACGACGTGGTGGAAGATATTTGGGAGATTTCGGCACGCGGATTAAGCCGATAAGGCCATCCGCGTGCACCTTTCACTTGTCGTGCTTAGTTGACCTCGGCGCCGGACTGCTTCACGGCACGGCCCCATTTGACGACTTCGCTGCTGATGAAGCGGCTGGTTTCCTCAGGCGTAGTGGGCATGGGTAAGGCACCGCGATCACGGAAGAACTTCTGCATCTCGGCCGTATTCAGAATGCGGCCAATTTCCTGACTCAGAAAATTCGTGATGTCGGGCGGCGTGCCTTTTGGTGCCAGCACCGCTGCCCAGCCAATGGCTTCAAACCCGGGGTAACCCGATTCGGCCACGGTAGGCACATCTGGCAATTGCGGCAATCGCTGCGCCGTGGTGACGGCCAGCGCGACGGCCTTCTTGCTTTGAAGATGGGGCAGTGCTGCGGTGACCGAGTCGACCATCAACGGAACCTGGTGGCCCAGAAAATCTGCTTGAGCGGGGCCGCTACCCTTGTACGGGATATGACGAATATCGATGTCGGCGGCCGATTTGAACATTTCAGCGGACAAATGTTGCGTGCCGCCAATGCCCGCGCTGGCATAGGCCAGCTCGCCCGGGTTGGCTTTGGCTTGTTCTACCAATTGCTGCAGCGACGTAATGCCTGATGTCGGGGTGGAGAGAAACACCAGCGGAACCGAGAAGATGCCCGATACCGGCGCGAAGTCGTCCGGCAGTTTGTAATTGATGGTTTTGTAGAGCGTCTGGTTGACGGCCGCTGCGCTGCCAGCGATGACTAGCGTGTAACCGTCTGGCGTCGCACGCGACGCCTGCTCCATGCCAATATTGCTGCCTGCGCCCGCACGGTTTTCCACCACGATGGGCTGCTTGAGCGCGCTGCCCAGCTTTTCAGCAATGGCGCGCGCGAAGATGTCGGTAGCCTGGCCGGGCGGGAACGGGACGATCAGGCGGATCGCGTGGTCCGGATAAGCGGCGTGAGCGCTGCTGGCGGCTGCCAGTAACAAACCGGCGCAAAGGCCGGGGAGAATGCGTTTGATCATGGTGCGAGCAATCTAAAGCGGAAAAGGACTGTGCACAGGGGTAGTGCCTTACCGTTTGGCTCAAAAAGCGGGCCTTTTGGGGCGCTTTTTGCCGTTGAAACGGTCTGCGTCACAATAGCATTGTCAGACGGTGCTAAATTTCCTCCTTTACGCCTTAACTCACCCTTTTGTTTGTCCTCTTACCCGCAGGAACCGCCATGGAATTCAGTCAGTTCAGTGTCACCACCCTCATGGAGATCACCTCCCGTCCGGACATCGTGTTCGTTCGCGGTCAGGGCTCCTGGCTGGAAGACCACGCGGGCAAGCGATATCTGGACTTCATCCAGGGCTGGGCCGTAAACACGCTGGGCCATTGCGCACCCGAAATGCGGCGTGCCCTGCTTGAACAGTCGGAATTGTTGATGAACCCGTCCCCGGCGTTCTACAACATTCCCTCAATCGAGCTGGCTCGTCGCCTGACCAGTGCATCCTGCTTTGACCGCGTGTTCTTCGCTAATAGTGGTGCGGAGGCCAACGAGGGCGCGATCAAGCTGGCACGTAAGTGGGGTCAGGTTCATCGCAAAGGCGCGTACAAGATCATTACGATGAATCACGGCTTTCATGGCCGCACGCTGGCGACCATGTCGGCTTCGGGCAAGCCGGGCTGGGACAAGATGTTCGCGCCGCAGGTAGAAGGTTTCCCCAAGGCCGAATTGAATGATCTGGAGTCGGTGCGCGCACTGATCGACGACCAAACGGTCGCCATTATGCTTGAACCGGTTCAAGGTGAAGCGGGCGTCATTCCGGCAAGCAAAGAGTTCATGCAGGGCCTGCGCAAACTGGCCGATGAGCACAAGATGCTGCTGATCGTGGACGAAGTCCAGACGGGCATGGGGCGCACCGGCACGATGTTCGCGTACGAGCAATCGGACGTGATCCCGGACATCATGACGCTGGCCAAGGGTATCGGCGGCGGCGTGCCGCTGGCGGCGTTGTTGGCGCGTGAGGAAGTTTGCGTGTTCGTCCCGGGTGACCAGGGTGGTACCTATAACGGCAACCCGCTGATGGCCGCCGTTGGCGTGGCTGTGTTTGATGCTTTGGCCGCGCCGGGGTTCATGGAAAGCGTGGGCGCGCGAAGCAAGCAATTGTCCGAAGGTCTCTTGGCGTTGTCGGCCAAGTGGGGCATGGGTGGCGAGCGAGGCATGGGCTTGTTGCGCGCGTTGGTGCTGGATCGTGACGATGGCCCGGCCATTGTTGACGCCGCACGCAATCTGGCGCCTGCCGGTCTTCTACTGAATGCCCCGCGTCCGAATCTGCTGCGTTTCATGCCTGCGCTGAATGTCACGTCAGAAGAAATCTCGACCATGTTGTCGTTGCTTGACGGTTTGATTGCCGCTGTTCGTAAAGCCTGATTGCTGCAAGTTTGAACGACATGCACCCCACACCTTGGATTCCTGTCCAAGGTGTGGGGTGTTTTCTTTTTGACGAGTTGAGTGAGCGCGGAAGATGCGGGCAAGCCAGCGTGACCGACGGAGCGAGCACGGCAGCGCCTTCCCTCGCACAGTGTCAGAAGAACACCTACCGTCGCAACAAACACCGACTGCCGCAGCTACGGCTGCCGCAGCACCGGCTGCCGCAATGGCCGCCCTTTAGCGCGATTTTCTGGCGATTGCTGCCCCAAGGGTAGGGCGAAGGGCATTCGACGCGTTAGCGGGCGATTGTGGCGGACTGGCGGGTGTAATAGCCCAGTCCGTTAGGCCGGCTCAGCCTGCAACGACCGCAGCTTGCGTAACTCCGGGAACAGCCACATCCAAAGCCCCGCGATGGCAATCGTGCCGACGCCGCCCAGCACCACTGCTGGTACGGCCCCTAATAGTGCGGCGGTGACTCCTGATTCGAACTCACCGAGCTGGTTGGATGCGCCAATAAAAAGCGTGTTCACCGCGCTGACGCGTCCCAACATATGGTCTGGTGTATTGAGTTGCACCAACGACGATCTGACAACCACGCTGATGGAATCTGCCGCGCCGAGCACAACCAATGCGGTAATGGAAAGTGGAATTGACGTCGACAAGCCGAAGGTGACCGTCGCCATTCCGAACAATATCAACGCACCAAACAACAATCCGCCAATGTTTTCGCCCAGATTGCGACGCGCCAGCACCAGAGACATCAGCGCCGCGCCACAAGCCGGGGCGGCACGCAACGCGCCCAGCGCCCACGGGCCAGCCTGCAAAATGTCTTTGGCAAAGAGAGGCAAGAGTGCTGTAGCGCCGCCCAACAATACGGCGAACAGGTCCAGCGACAACGTGCCCAGCAAGAGTCTGCGCTGAAAAATGAATGTAATGCCGGCAAACAAGGTGCGCCACGTTGTCGGCTCTTTGCGCGGTGGGGCGCGTTCGATGACGAGCCTCGTGACCGAGATGAAGGCGACCAGATATAGCGCGGCTGCCGCAGCGTAAACCCACCCTGCCCCCAATCCGAAGCCGATACCACCCATTGCAGGACCCGCAATTTGAGCGATTTGGCTGCTGGAGGCGGAAACTGCCGTGGCGCGGGGAATCCACGCGCGAGGCACTAGCGATGGAATCAAGGTGGATAAGGTCGGCGCTTCAAATGCGCGCGCCGAGCTCATGACAATGATAGTGATGTAAAGCAAGGCCTTGCCGCCGAAACCCTGCATGGCAGCCGTCGCCAGCACCAGGGCTGCACACACTTCCAGCAACATGCATACCGCAACAATCTTGCGCCGATCGTATTTGTCAGCCACGTGGCCTACGGCCAGGGTGAGCGCGGCCATCGGAAGAAACTGTGCCAAACCGATCAGACCCAGGTCCAGCGCACTGCCTGTCATGGCATAGACCTGCCAACCAATCGCGACAGACACGATCTGAAAGGCAAGCGACGCCCCGAACCGGGCGATGACGAAATGGCGAAACGATGGACGCGAAAGCGGACTAGGTAGGTTGGATAGTGAGTCTGAGGGAGGCATGTGTAAAAGAGGCGCGACAAGGCGCGCAGCCGGCGCCAGACCTTGCATTCTATAAAGCCTAGCTGACGGCAGGCTAAAGGTGTGTTGCGAAAAAATGGTGCAGTGCGGAGTAAGTTTCGCGTGGCGAAACTTACTCCGCATGTGCGCTCATGGCCTTACTCGATGGAGATCAGCGCTGCGCCTTCAGTGACCTGGTCTCCCACCGCATAAAACACTTCCTGCACATGACCATCGGCTGGTGCGGAAATGGTGTGCTCCATTTTCATGGCTTCCATGACGAGTAAGGCCTGGCCTTTTTCAACCTCGTCGCCCGCCTTCACGGCGATGGAAATGATCTTGCCCGGCATGGGTGCCGTCAACCCGCCGCCATGATCACCTTGCGTGTCGTGAGAATGCTTCAGGGGATCAGGAAGATCCAGCACATGCGCGCCGCCTTCGCCGAATACAAAAGCGCGCTCGCCTTGCAGCACGACAGTTCCCGCGCTTTCGCGACCCGCCACTGTTGCGCGCAGACCATAAGCCAGATTTGAATTCGCGCTGGCATGCGCGCGCCAGGTGAAGGCTTGGGCGCCATCGCCGCAGTCTAGCGTCCAGGCGGTGCCGTGGCGTGCGACAGTGGTCTGCCGCGGCTGGCCATCATCGACCCAGGACAGATGGCGTGTGTAGTGATTGCCGAGGCGCCAGCCATCGCGCGCGTCCCATGGCGACGCGGACTCTTTGCGAGCCTGTCCGCCGTCGGGTTCGGTGAGCCCTTGCTTGACCAGTACAGCAGCCGTGGCCAGGGCCAGGGTTGCCGCGCCGACTGGTTGCGGCGGTGGCAGTAGCGTGGCGCGCTGACGTTCGATGAGGCCTGTGTCCAGATCGGCGGCAGCAAAGGCCGAGTCCTGCATTAAACGCATCAGGAAGGCGACATTGGTCTGCACGCCAACCGCCTGAATTTGCGCCAGTGCCTGCACCATGCGTGCCCGCGCTTGATCCCGGTCTGATCCACGCACAATGAGTTTGGCAATCATCGGGTCGTAATACGGCGTGATGGTGTCGCCCATCCGCACGCCACCGTCAACGCGGACATCGGCGTTGGTAAACGACGCATGTGGGGGCAGGCCGAGGTATGCCAAGGTGCCGATGGACGGTAGAAATCCTTTGTCAGGGTTTTCCGCATAGATGCGGGCTTCGATGGCATGGCCAGTAATACGCAGATCTTCCTGCGTGGCCGGCAAGGCTTGGCCAGCGGCCACCCGTAATTGCCATTCGACCAGATCATGACCGGTGATCATTTCAGTGACCGGGTGCTCAACCTGCAAGCGCGTGTTCATTTCCATGAAGTAGAACCGGCCATCGGGTTCCACGATGAACTCCACCGTGCCGGCACCCACGTAGCCCACTGCACGCGCCGCGGCCACGGCAGCGTCGCCCATGGCTTTGCGGCGTTCAGGTGTCATGCCAGGCGCAGGGGCCTCTTCAATGACCTTCTGATGCCGACGCTGCACCGAGCAGTCGCGCTCGAACAGGTAGACGCAATTGCCGTGTGTATCGGCGAACACCTGAATTTCGATGTGGCGCGGCTTCTGGAGATAACGTTCGATTAACACGCGATCGTCGCCAAAACTGGACGAGGCTTCGCGTTTGCATGAGGCTAATGCATCCAGAAATGCGCCGCTGGATTCGACGACACGCATGCCTTTTCCGCCGCCACCGGCACTGGCTTTGATCAGCACGGGGTAGCCCATGCCGTCCGATTGCTGCTTCAGGAATTCCGGATCTTGGTTGTCGCCGTGATAACCGGGTACAAGAGGAACCCCCGCTTTTGCCATCAGGGTTTTCGCCGCAGACTTGCTGCCCATGGCGGCAATGGCGCTGGCGGGCGGCCCGACGAAAACAATGCCAGCGTCGGCAGCCGCGCGAGCGAAGCCTTCGTTTTCAGACAGGAATCCGTAGCCAGGATGGATGGCTTGCGCACCGGTATCACGCGCGGCCTGCAAGATCGCGTCGGCGCGCAGATAACTTGCGCGTGGCTCGGGGCCTCCGATATGAACCGCGACATCACATGCCGCGACGTGGCGCGCATTCGCGTCGGCGTCTGAATACACCGCAACCGTGCGGATGCCCATGCGGCGGGCGGTAGCGGCGACACGGCAGGCGATTTCGCCGCGATTGGCAATCAACAGAGTGGAGAACACAGTGGCTCCTTGAATCCGTAGCGTGCGACGACGTGGTGCCGTCGCGACGCGATTACATGCGGAACACGCCGAAGCGGGTGTCTTCAATGGGGGCGTTTAATGCGGCAGAGAGCGCCAGGCCAAGCACACGGCGGGTATCGGCCGGCGCAATAATGCCGTCGTCCCAGAGTCTTGCCGTGGCGTAGTACGGATGACCTTCGCGCTCGTATTGGTCGCGAATGGGGGCCTTGAAAGCCTCCTCCTCGTCGGCGGACCATTCGCCGCCGCGTGTCTGGATGCCATCGCGCTTGACGGTGGCCAACACGCTTGCAGCCTGTTCGCCGCCCATGACCGAGATACGGGCGTTTGGCCACATGAACAACATGCGCGGCGAATAGGCGCGACCACACATGCCATAGTTTCCTGCGCCAAAGGAGCCGCCGATGAGCACGGTGAACTTCGGCACAGCGGCCGTGGCCACTGCGGTCACCATTTTGGCGCCGTGACGAGCGATGCCTTCGTTCTCGTACTTGCGACCGACCATAAAGCCCGTGATGTTCTGCAGGAACACCAGCGGAATTTTGCGCTGTGCGCATAGCTCAATGAAGTGGGCGCCTTTCTGCGCGGACTCAGAAAACAGAATGCCGTTGTTCGCGACGATGCCGACGGGCATGCCTTGAATGTGGGCAAAGCCCGTCACAAGCGTGGTGCCGAAACGGGCTTTGAATTCATCGAATTCGGAATCGTCAACGATGCGGGCAATGACTTCACGCACGTCATAGGGCTTGCGCGTGTCTGCCGGGATGATGCCGTTTAGTTCGTTCGCGTCAAAGCGCGGTTCGCGGCTGGGTTGCACCGCGAGCTGCTGCAGTTTTTTTCGGTTCAGGCGCGCCACGGCGTTGCGCGCCAATTGCAGCGCGTGCATATCGTTGGCCGCCAGATGGTCGACTACGCCAGACAGGCGCGTGTGCACATCGCCGCCGCCCAGGTCTTCCGCGCTCACTTCTTCCCCTGTTGCGGCCTTTACCAGCGGTGGGCCGCCCAGAAAAATCGTACCCTGGTTTTTGACGATGATAGATTCATCGCTCATGGCGGGCACATAGGCGCCACCGGCCGTGCATGAACCCATCACGACAGCGATCTGTGCAATGCCTTGTGAAGACATCACCGCCTGGTTGTAGAAGATGCGACCAAAGTGATCCCGATCCGGAAAGACTTCATCCTGGCGCGGCAAGTAGGCGCCGCCCGAGTCCACAAGATACACGCATGGCAAGTTATTCTGCGCCGCAACTTCCTGTGCGCGAAGGTGCTTTTTTACGGTCAGTGGATAGTAGGTGCCGCCCTTGACGGTGGCGTCATTGCAAACAATTACGCACTCCACACCCGAGACGCGGCCAATGCCCGTAATAACCCCGGCGCCCGGCGCTTCGTCTTTGTACATGCCATGCGCCGCCATTGGCGAAAACTCAAGGAACGGGCTGCCTGGGTCAATCAGTTGTTCAACGCGGTCACGCGGTAATAGCTTGCCGCGTGCGACATGCTTGGCGCGTGCGGCTTCGCCACCACCTAACGCCGCTTTTGCCAGTTGTTGGTTCAAGTCGTCTAACTGCTCCTGCATGGCACGAGCGTTGTCGACAAAGTCCTGCGACCGCGGGTTGATCCGGGATTCGATGATGGGCATGGGGTAGCACCCGTCCTGCTGTTGGAATTTGAAGGCGCTCGTGAAGAGCGGTTTGTCTCAGCACCCGGTGGACCGGGTTTTTATTCATTCATTCGATAGTGATGGTTTTCGTAGCGCCTCTCTTGCAGTGCCCACAGCCGACCCGCTGCAGTTAACGCCATGCAAAAAAGGCGCCGCGAAAACCATCACGGGCGCGGCCAATGGCTACGCCCGCGATGCTCACTGCCTTACAGCATTTCGATAGCCATGGCGACGGCTTCACCGCCGCCAATGCAAAGCGTAGCCACGCCACGCTTGCCACCGGTCTTGCGCAACGCGCCAACCAGTGTTGCCATCAAACGGGCACCCGATGCACCAATGGGGTGACCCAATGCGGTGGCCCCACCATGCACGTTGACCTTTTCATGGGGCAACTTGAAGTCGGCCATGGCAGCCATGGTGACCACGGCGAACGCTTCGTTGATTTCGTAGAGGTCTACGTCCTCAGCTTTCCAGCCCGTTTTGGCAAACAGGTTCTTCAGCGCGCCTACCGGAGCCGTGGTGAACCAGCCTGGTTCTTGCGAATGCTGGCTATGGGCGACGATGCGCGCCAGGGGCTTCAAGCCCAGCTTTTCGGCGGTGGAAGCGCGCATCAGCACCATGGCGGCCGCGCCGTCGGAAATTGACGACGAGTTGGCGGCGGTGACGGTGCCGTCTTTCTTGAATGCCGGCTTGAGCGTGGGGATTTTTTCCGGCATGGCCTTGGTCGGGGCCTCGTCGATGTCGATCACGGTGTCGCCCTTGCGGCCAGCAACCGTTACGGGGGCAATTTCCCACTTGAAGCTGCCATCTTCGGTGGCAGCACGGGCGCGGCGCAAAGATTCCAGCGAGAAGGCGTCTTGCTGCTCACGCGTGAAGCTGTACTTGGCGGCGCAATCTTCGGCGAAAACGCCCATGGCAGTGCCGCGCGAGTAGGCATCTTCCAGGCCGTCCAGCGCCATGTGGTCATACACCGTGTTGTGACCAAAGCGATAGCCTTGGCGAGCCTTGAGCAACAGATAGGGCGCATTGCTCATGCTTTCCTGGCCACCCGCCACGACAACATCTGCCGAACCAGCTGCCAGCAGGTCGTGGCCGAACATGGCCGCCTTCAGGCCGGAGCCGCAGACCTTGTGGATGGTGGTGCACGCGACACCCAAGGGCAGGCCTGCGCCTAAGGCAGCCTGCCGTGCGGGTGCCTGGCCCTGGCCAGCCTGCAGCACGTTACCCATGATGACTTCGTCGACGGATTCAGGCTTGATACCCGCGCGCTCAACAGCCGCTTTGATGGCAATGGCACCCAGTTCGTGGGCTGCCAGGCCGGAGAGACTGCCCAACATACCGCCCATGGGCGTGCGGGCAATGGAAACGATGACAATGGGGTCAGACATGACTTGCTCCTAGAGGATCTGGACTGGTATCAATTTACGAATTCAAGGTGACGTGGGGCGCAGTGCGTGGACGCAGCCGCCTGTCCGTATCGTAAGGGAAAAACTCTTCAATTCGTCCTTGCGTCACATGGGTCCGGCAGGCTTGCCACCATTCTGGTTCAAGCAGGTCGGCGTGATGGCGCATGAACGCGGCGCGTACCCGGGAATCCCCTAGTAGGAAGTGGCGGAATTCTTCGGGGAATACATCGTTCGGGCCAACGGCATACCAGGGTTCACTGGCCATTTCGGCTTCTTCGTTTGGCGCGACGGGAATGCGCCGGAAATTCATTTCGGTCATGCGTTGGATTTCGTCGTAGTCATAAAAGACGACACGACCAAGACGTGTCACACCGAAGTTTTTGTAGAGCATGTCGCCCGGGAAAATATTGGCGGTGGCCAACTGGCGGATGGCATCGCCATATTCACGCACAGCTGAATCCAGCAAGGCGTCTGAGGCCTGACTCAGGTAAATGTTCAGCGGCGTCATGCGACGTTCGATATAGACGTGTCGGATGACCACGGTATCCCCATTCTCTTCAATGAGGCTTGGCACCAGACGACGCAAATCATTGAGCAAGGTGGGGGAGAAACGTGCACGCGGCAGCGCCACTTGCGAATATTCCCAGGTGTCGGCCATGCGGCCAACGCGGTCATGCAGCTTCACCATTTGGTACTTGCGCCGCACGGTGGCGTGGTCCATGGCGTCTTTTTCAATTCGGTCTTTAATGAGCTTGAATACATAGGGATAAGACGGCAGCGTAAAGACGCACATCACCATGCCTTTGATGCCCGGCGCGATGTCAAAGCAATCGCGAGAGTGGGCAAGATGATGCAGAAAGTCTCTATAAAAAAGCGTCTTGCCTTGTTTGTGCAGGCCAATCATGGTGTACAGCTCTGCCTTGGGTTTTCGCGGCAGCAGGCTGGACAGAAAATTCACCACGGCAGCAGGGGTTTCCGTATCGACCAGAAAATACGCACGCGTGAAGCTGAATAAGGTGCTTAGGTCATCGGCACCGAGCAAGAGCGCATCCAGGCAGACCTGACCCGCCGAGTTGCGCATTAAGGCAACCGCAAACGGATAAACACTGCCCTGGTTCACGAGGCGTCCCACGATGTAGGCACCTTTGTTGCGAAAGAAAAGTGAACCCAACGCGTGTATTTGGCAATCTGTGGCGATACGGCGACCGACGTGTCGGGGCAATTGCGTGCGTAGCTTTCGCATGACGGCTTGCGCGAGTAAGCGGGTGTCGCGCGGCAAATCTTCAAATGGCTGCGCCAGGCCGAAATCGGCCACCATGCGGATCAGACTTTTACGCAGGCCTTCCGTGACCGGGTAGTAAACGCGATACGAGGGCAGGCGGCTGTCCAGATAGTCGGTGGCGACGGCGGGTCGTACAAATAGGAAGTCGTTGTGAAAGTAGTCGCGATGCAGAATGCGGCAAGAGACCGAATTGAAAAAAGTCTCTGCGCATTCCGGTTGCCGATGGTCGCCGAGCAAACCCACGAACTCTTGTTTGATCAGCTGCCAGAACACGGTTTGCGCATCGCTGAGCGCCACGACCTGGTTGTTTACAGGTGGGGCGGCATCAGGCGCGCCGCGCAGCGTGCCTTCAAGCTGATTCGCGCATTCACGCACACGCATGTCGTAGTACTCGATGCGTTCGCGCGACAGATGCTGAATGCCGTGCCAATCACCAGACTCGAACAAGGCCTTGGCGCGCTGTGCGCTGTAGCGAAACAACGCATAGTGACGATCAAACCCTGCCAGGATCAGACGGGCGACATCCTGCGGCGACGGACCCTTGATGGGGGCCTGCTCGATGTGCAGGACATCTGACGTGCGGATCATGGTCGGCAACGCGCTCAGGCTGTTTCGTTAAACAGCTCGCGTCCAATCAGCATGCGTCGAATTTCGCTTGTGCCCGCGCCAATTTCGTACAGCTTGGCGTCGCGCCACAAGCGACCTACCGGGTACTCGTTGATGTATCCGTTGCCACCCAGGATCTGCACACCCTCACCTGCCATCCAGGTAGCTTTTTCTGCGGTGTACAAGATCAGGGCTGCGCAGTCTTTGCGGACGTGGCGCACATGCCCGGTACCAAGCTTGTCCAGGTTCTTGCCAACGGCATAGCAAAACGCCCGGCTCGCCTGCAAGGTGGTGTAAAGGTCAGCCACTTTGCCTTGAATGAGCTGGAATTCGCCAATGGCCTGACCAAACTGCTTGCGGTCGTGAATGTACGGCACGACCACATCCATCACCGCTTGCATGATGCCCAATGGCCCACCTGACAGCACCGCTCGCTCGTAGTCCAGTCCGCTCATCAGCACTTTGACGCCACCGTTAACCTGGCCCAGAACGTTTTCTTCTGGAACTTCGCAATCCTGGAAGACCAACTCGCCGGTGTGGCTGCCGCGCATGCCGAGTTTGTCGAGCTTTTGTGCGATGGAAAACCCTTTGAACTGCTTTTCCACCAGGAACGCAGTGATGCCGCGTTGATGCGCCTCGGGGTCTGTCTTGGCATAGACCACCAGCGTGTCAGCGTCCGGTCCGTTCGTGATCCACATTTTGGTGCCATTGAGCACGTAACGATCGCCCTTTTTCTCAGCGCGCAGCTTCATGCTGACGACGTCTGAACCTGCGCCCGGTTCGCTCATCGCGAGTGCACCGATGTGCTCGCCGGAAATCAGTTTGGGCAGATATTTGGCTTTCTGAGCCTCAGTGCCATTGCGATTGATTTGGTTCACGCACAGGTTGGAATGCGCGCCGTAGGACAGACCCACCGATGCGCTGGCGCGCGAAATTTCTTCCATGACGATCATGTGGGCCAAATAGCCCATATTGGTGCCGCCATAGGCTTCATCGGCCGTCATGCCCAACACGCCCAGTTCGCCGAATTTGCGCCATAGATCCATGGGGAACTGGTCACTGCGGTCGATTTCGGCGGCGCGGGGGGCAATTTCTGCTTGGGCGAAAGTGCGCACAGCGTCGCGCAGCATGTCCAGGTCTTCGCCCAGGTCGAAGTTGAGGCCGGGAAGATTCATCGGTGTCTCCGTGATAGTAGGTGCTTACATACTTAGGGCGCTGTACACCGCGCTGCGACGCATCAAGGCAATCTCATCATGCGCCATAGTCAATCAGTCGCGCAATGATGCAACGCACATATTACGTTTACGTAAACGTTAAGTAGAGTCGGGTTTTCCCTAGGAAATGAAGGCCATGTACAGGCGTGCGCCTGAGTAATATTCCAAACGATTCTTGAACTCTGAAACAAATTGAGAGGTGTGCGGTGCTGGAACTATCGAATCTGGACGAAATTGTGGCGTTGCGACGCGATATTCACGCGCACCCCGAGCTTTGCTACGAAGAGCACCGCACGGCGAAGGTCGTGGCCGATACGCTGACGAGTTGGGGTATTGAAACGCACACTGGCATCGCCAAGACTGGGGTGGTCGGTGTCATCAAGCGTGGTAGCTCTAACCGCGCCATCATGTTGCGCGCCGATATGGATGCGCTGCCAATGCAGGAAGAAAACCTGTTTGACCACCGTTCCCGCCACGACGGCAAGATGCATGGCTGTGGCCACGACGGCCACACCGCCATGCTGTTGGCAGCAGCCCAACACCTGCAGGAAGCGGGCGGTTTTGACGGCACCGTATACCTGACATTCCAACCGGCTGAAGAAGGCGGTGCTGGCGGGCGCGCCATGATCGAAGACGGCCTGTTCGAGCGCTTTGATTGCGAAGCCGTATTCGGCATGCACAACTGGCCCGGTCTTCCTGCGGGTTCGTTCGGCGTGTGCGCGGGTCCGATGATGGCGGCTGCCAATGGTTTCAAAATTACGGTCAAGGGTCGGGGCGGTCACGCCGCGGCACCCCACGATTGCCGCGATCCGGTGCCAGCGCTGTTTGCCATCGGCCAGTCCTTGCAGACGATTCTGACCCGCAGCAAGCGCCCCTTGGATGCGGCGGTCATCTCTATTACGCAAGTGCAAGCCGGGGGCAGCGTCATCAACGTCATTCCCGACAACGCCTGGCTGGGTGGTTCCGTACGCGCCTATAGCACCGACGTGGTCGACCTGATTGAGCGGCGAATGCAGGAAATTGCCAGCGGTATTGCTGCTGCTCATGGTTGCGACGCGGAGCTTGTTTTCGAGCGCCGCTACCCCGCCCTGGTGAATACCGTGGCTGAAACAGAATTCTGCTTGGGGGTCGCTCGCGAAGTCGCCGGCTCCGATATGGCCCGCGTGATTGAGCCAGTAATGGCTTCCGAAGACTTTTCTTTCTTGCTTCAAGCCAAGCCCGGCTGCTACATCTTTCTGGGTAACGGCGACGGTGATCACCGCATGGCTGGCCACGGCCTGGGGCCATGCATGCTGCATAACGCCAGCTACGACTTTAATGATTCGCTCATCCCTGCAGGCGCCTCGTATTGGGTGCGTTTAGTGCAGTCTTACTTGGGCTGATCTCGCTTTTCTCAACGCAGTGTCACGCAACACAACGGAAAATGATGAGTCATAAGAAAATGCTGTTGAAAGCCGCGGGGGCGGCTTTGGCAGTCGCAAGTTTTGGTTCGGTTGCACAAACCTGGCCAAGCAAGCCTGTCACTTTGGTCGTACCTTATACCGCTGGCGGTACCGCCGACGCGATAGGTCGCCGCTTAGGGGATTCGCTGCGTAAGGAATCGAACATCACGGTTATTGTGGAAAACAAACCGGGAGCCGGCGCCTCGTTGGGTACCGACTTTGTGGCCCGCGCGCAGCCTGATGGCACCACCTTGTTGTTGGCCTCGACCAGCCCGCTCACGATTTATCCGCACCTGAGCAAGACCAACTACGATCCCATGAAAGATCTCACGCCGATCGCGAGCGTGGCGGTCGCGCCGGTGGCCATTGTGGCGACCAAGTCCTTACAGGTGAAGGATTTCGCGGGATTGGTTGAGTACGCCAAGAAACACCCGGATGGTGTGCGTTATGGCACACCAGGTCAGGGCACGGTAGCGCATGTGGG
>JBEBWV010000040.1:0-42711 GCA_040391965.1 Achromobacter deleyi
CGCTCCGGTGAGCTCCACCGCTCCGGCCTGCAACCGGCTACGCTGTATGAACGCAACACTCGGCAGGGAGAACGCGACTGGCGCGCCGGCGCTTTTGGCGCCGTCGCGATCCGGTTAGCCTGGGTCAGTCAATCTTGACCCAATCGGCAACGAGGCGATTGTCGGCACGGTGCACGACCGTGACGTTCTTGCGCATGGCCCAAGGGATGACCTGGTCATGCAAAGGAATATGACCGAAGTCTTTGGCGTGTCCTTCAAGCACCGTCAGAATGTCGGCGTCACGCTTGGTCGGGTCCGTTTCGGTCTTGATTCGATCAATGATGGCGTCGAGTTCTTTGTTGCTGTATCCACCCAGGTTGTACATGCCGTCAGCGCCCTCACCCTTGGTGCGGATCAGGTTCTGCAGCGAGTACATGGCGTCGAAGGTGGGTACGCCCCAACCGAACAGGAAGGCGCTGGTGTCAAACGACTGCACTTTCGGGAAGTAGGTGGCACGCGGCATGGCGTTCATGGTGGCTTTCACACCCACCTTGGCCCACATCCCAACGACGGCCTGGCAAATGGCTTCATCGTTGATGTAGCGATTGTTCGGGCAATCCAGCGTGAAGTTAAGCGTGCCGTCGTAGCCGGCGGCTTTGAGCAATTCACGCGATTTGGCAGGATCGTAGGCCACGCGCTTGTGCACCGACTCCGCCCAGCCATGCACTTGCGGCGCAATCATGGTGCCGGTGGGGGACGACAAGCCACGCATGACGGCTTTCTTGATGGCTTCCGTGTCGATGGCGCGGTACAACGCCTCGCGTACTTTGATGTCCTGGAAGGGGTTCTTGCCTTTGATGGACGAGTACTGCAATTCCGGACGCTTCTGATCCAGGCCAAGATAGATGGTGCGGTATTCGTTGCCTTCAACGACCTTGGCACTTTGGCGCAGACGTTCCAGATCTTGGGCGGACGGGTCCAGCACAAAGTCGATTTCACCGGACAGCAAGGCTGCCGTACGTGTGGCGTTTTGCTTGATGGGGGTGAAGATGACTTCGGTGACGTTGCCAATTTTGTCGGCTTTGTTCCACCAGTCTTTGTTTTCTTCGAAGACGGTTTTCACGTCGACTTCGCGGCTTTTCAGCTTATAGGGGCCGGTGCCATTGGTGTTGCGGGCGCCAAAGGTGTCTTCCTTATTGACGAAGTCTTGTGGTTTGGCGATGTTGTTCTTTTCCGCCCACGCCTTGTTCATGATGAAGACGTTGGTGAGTTGGCGCAGCAGCACGGGGTTAGGTGCTGTGGTTTCAATTTCGACCGTCAAGTCGTCGATTTTGCGCGCCTCTTTGATGCCGGTGGTGTAGGCCTTGTAGTTTGACGTGGGCGCCATGGCGCGATGCACGGAGAACACGACGTCGTCGGCCGTGAATGCGGAACCATCATGGAACTTCACGCCCGGGCGCAGTTTGAAGCGATACAGGGTGGGCGAGATCTGCGTCCACTCGGTTGCCAGACGCGGACTGACTTTGAAGGCCTTGTCGTAATCGACCAAGGGTTCGTAGATGTAGCTGTTCGCAGCGATGGTCATGCCTTCGTTCTGCGAATGCGGATCAAAGGTCAGGATATCGCCCTGGCTGGCCCAACGGAAAGTCTTGGCTTGCCCGATGGTGGGCACAGCAAGGGCGGCGGCAATCGACAGTGCAATCAAGCTGCGGCGCATACGGGCACTCCTGACAGTAGTCTGAATAACCGGCGGATAGTGCCGCAGGCCAGAAGGCGCGTCAATTAAGGGTTTGCGCGTAGCGGCGGGGGTTTTCGTAGCGCAACTGTTTTATGGGGACGGGTTTTCCTTATCTTTTTAGTAGTTCGTTTGGGCGTGATTTCTTTTGGAAGGTTGCGGCTGGCTTGTGCTTCGCTTGGGGGGGCTTCGTTAGATGGATGGATTCTTTTGCCGCAGGTCGTCGGTCGCACTGCCCACTCGCGTTTGACTTTGACTGCTGGGCAACTGGCACCGAAGGCGTTCTTGGCCTTCGTTGCGGCATATGGTTATGAGAAGAAAATCTTGCAGGGTTGCCAGTGCCGGCGGCTCGGGCCGCGCGGTCCTGGCTTGGCGGTAACTCGGTGCGGGGGGTCATTGGCTCGCGGCAGGCAGCGTCGGTTGGGGTGAGCCCTCGTCACGATTGATACTGCGTAGAATTTTGAAATGCGATGAGCGACTGCCGCTATTCATCCACCAGTTCTTCGTCTTGCATCGGAATCTGTCCAGCCATCAGAGTGCGCAGCATCTCTATGAGCAGCGCCGCTTTCTCTTCACCGAACGGTTCGAGCACAAGCTTTTGATGCTGCAACGATCGCTCGCACAAGGCGGCGATGAGGTTGTGGCCTTTGGTAGTGATGCGGACTTGCGTTTGGCGACGGTCCGCACGCACATCGTTGCGTGTCACCAGTCCTTCAACTTCCATACGCTGCACCACTTTGCTTAAGGTGGGCTGCTTTGTGATGGCGAGCACGGCTAATGAACCAATGGTTTCTCCAGGACTGCCTTCCAGGCTGGCCAGCACGCGCCACTCGGTGATGGATAAACCTGCCGCGTTGACCTGCACATGAAACTCGGCCGAGATGCGTTGGCTGGCCTGGGCCAGAAGATAAGCCAGGTAGCCGTCGACAAAACGCGGGCGTGTTTCGACGGCCGAGTTGGTATGGGTTTCTTGTTGCATAAGGCAGGGCTCCTGTCACGTCGGGCGGTCATGGCAGCACCGCTATTGTGCCGACATCGTATACGGGTGAAGAACTCGCACCAACACGGCGCTTCTTTCTGCGTCGCAGCAGAGGGTATTCCCGAATCTCAATGCCACGTCAGCACCAAAAAGAGGCGTTAACCAAGCCCGGTGACTCTTGGATAACGAGTATATACATCATTGATTTAGCATGATATTTTTTCTTATCCATGAATTTTCATGTTTTTTATTGACAGTTAAAACATTGACTCTTAAAGTATTTTTAGATTGATGATTTGCTCCGTTCGAACTGCTGCTTCGCAGCATTGTGTGAGGGCCACCAAGCCCATCCGTGCAAGGGATTCAAGATGGCTGAAAGGTCGTTCAAGAAAGAAGTCCAGCAGTTACGAATTGGCGCCGGCGAAGAGTTCCGGGGCGAAGGCATTCTGGCTGTCACGAAAGCGCTGCTGCAATCCGGCGTGGGCTATGTGGCGGGTTATCAGGGCTCTCCCATTTCGCACTTGATGGATGTATTGGCCGATGCCAACGACATTCTGCAAGAGTTGGGGGTGCACTTCGAAGCGAGCGCCTCGGAAGCCACGGCCGCGGCGACCTTGTCAGCATCCGTGATGTATCCCATTCGCGGCGCGGTCACATGGAAGTCCACTGTTGGTACAAACGTGGCCTCGGATGCGCTGGCGAATCTGGCCTCGGGTGGCATCACCGGCGGCGCGCTGGTGATTGTGGGCGAAGACTACGGCGAGGGTTCGTCCATCATGCAAGAGCGTTCGCACGCTTTTGCGATGAAGTCGCAGATGTGGTTGCTGGATCCGAAGCCGAATCTGGAAAGCATGGTGAAGGCGGTGGAAGACGGCTTCGAGTTGTCTGAAGCCAGCAAAACACCCGTTATCTTGCAACTGCGCATTCGCGGCTGTCACGTGCATGGCCGCTTTGTCGCCAAAGACAATAAGCGCCCGGAGTTCTCACTGGCGCAAGCATTGGAGAACCCGGCGCGCGACACCAGCCGAATCGTGTTGCCGCCCGCGTCGTTCATGCACGAGCAGGAAAAGATAAAGGAACGCTGGCCTGCCGCTGTGCGCTTTATCAAGGAAAGAAAGCTCAATGAGTTCGTTGACGGTGATCTGAATCAGGTGGGCCTGATCCTTCAAGGCGGGCTCTACAACGGCGTGATTCGCGCATTGCAATTACTGGGTCTGGCCGATAACTTCGGCAATAGCCGCATTCCTCTGTACGTGATGAACGTGACCTATCCGATCATCGACGACGAGATCACGAGGTTTTGCCGCGACAAGCAAGCAGTGCTTTTGCTGGAAGAAGGCCAGCCTGATTACATCGAGCAAAATCTGCACGCGATTTTGCGCAAGGCAGGCATCAACACGCCGTTATCGGGCAAAGATGTGCTGCCCATGGCGGGCGAATACACCACGCAAGTGATGCTCGACGGAGTGGGCGCATTTCTCAAGACACATTTGCCTGAGGCTTTGCAAACGCATGAGGCCGTGGCGGTCGATGCGCCCGCTGCCGTGGCTCAATTGGAAATTACCGAAGTGGCGCGCGCTAAACCTGCGCCCGCTGCGCCCACCGAGCACACCCTCACGTTTCACAAGCAGGTGGCAGGTTTGGCAGCCGTGGTTCCGCCGCGTCCTGCCGGTTTCTGTACGGGCTGTCCGGAACGCCCCATTTTCTCTGCGCTCACGCTGGTGCAGGAAAAATTGGGGCAGCACCATATCTCTTGCGATATTGGTTGTCACCTATTTTCGATTCTGCCGCCCTTCAACTTGGGCGCCACGACGATGGGCTATGGCTTAGGTGCTTCCAGCGCCGCCGCCTTCAATGTGCCTGCAGCCAAACGCCCTATTTCCATAATGGGCGACGGCGGATTCTGGCATAACGGACTGTCTTCAGGCATTGGCAATGCCGTCTTCAATAAATATGACGGCGTGATCGTCATTGTGGATAACTTTTATTCGTCGGCCACCGGCGGACAGGACATCTTGTCCTCACGTGCCGACAACCCGGATCGATCTACCAACAACCCGATAGATCAGGCGGTGCGCGGCGTGGGCGTGAAGTGGATTCGCACCATTGACCACACTTACGACGTATCCAAGGCGCGCGCCATTATTGAAGAGGCCTTGACCACCAATGAGCGTGGCCCGAAAGTCATCATCGCGCAGTCGGAATGCATGCTGAATAAGCAACGCCGCGTGAAGCCGATTTTCAATAAGGCGGTCAAAGACGGTAAACGCGTGGTGAAGGAGCGCTTTGGCGTCGATCCGGACGTCTGTACGGGCGATCACGCCTGTATCCGCTTGTCTGGCTGTCCGTCACTGACCGTGAAGGACAGTGGTGATCCGCTCAAAGTTGACCCAGTGGCACACGTGGACAGCAGTTGCGTGGGTTGCGGAAATTGTGGCGAAGTCGCGCATGCTGCCGTACTTTGCCCCTCGTTTTACCGCGCCGATATTGTGCACAACCCCAATGGACGAGACCGCTTCCTGGCACGGTTGCGAGGCGCCGCCATTGGTTTTCTGCAACGCCGACGCGCCGCCCGTCTCGCGCAAATTTCGCTGTGAAGGACGTGCTCATGACTCCGGTTGCATTGCAGGCAGGCACTCCCATCAAGATCGCCATTATGGCCATGGGTGGCCAAGGAGGCGGTGTGTTGGCCGATTGGCTGGTAGACATGGCGGAACACGCCGGTTGGTGGGCACAAACTACGTCAGTGCCAGGTGTTGCTCAACGAACCGGTGCCACGATCTATTACCTGGAATTGTTGCCCGAAGCAGACGTGGCACGGGCGGGACGAGCCCCGGCGCTAGCACTGATGCCAACGCCGGGCGACGTCGATCTGGTAGTAGCGGCGGAACTAATGGAAGGCGGACGTGCCATTCAACGTGGTTTGGTTACCCCCGACCGAAGTGTCTTGATTGCTTCGTCGCATCGCAGCTACGCCGTCAGCGAAAAAGCGATGCCGGGCAATGGCATTGCCGACCCCAACAAAGTTCTCGAGGCTGGACGAAGCGCTGCGCGTCGATTTCTGTGTTTTGACATGCAAGCGTTGGCAGACACTGCGGGCAGCGTCATTAGCGCCAGCATGTTTGGCGCAGTGGCGGGAAGCGGCGCACTGCCCTTTCAGCGTGACGATTACGAAGCCACCATACGCCGCGCAGGACTTGGCGTGAACGCCAGCTTGCGCGCGTTCGCACTGGGTTTTGCCGCCGCGCAAGAAGCGCCGGGCACGCCTGCCCCCATTGATTTGACGCGTCCGATTCCTGCCGTGCCGCAGCGGGCCAAACACCCGGAAGTTCAAGGTCTTCTGGAAACACTCAAACGAGATTTTCCCGACTGCGCGCAACCGCTTATGGCCGCCGGGTTGCAGAGGCAGCTCGAGTTTCAGGACATCGCCTACGGTGCCCAATATTTAACGCACATGTCGACCCTACGTGACCTGGACGCACAGCACGGCGGCGAGACGCAGGGATGGGCGCTAACCTGTGCCGCCGCGCGCTACCTGGCTCTGGCCATGGCGTATGACGACGTGATTCGGGTGGCGGATCTGAAAACACGCGCCAGCAGGTTTGAACGCGTGCGTGCCGAAGTGAAGGCGCCTGACGAGCAGATTGTTCACACCACCGAGTTCATGCATCCGCGTCTGGAAGAGATCTGCGGCACGTTGCCGGCAGGACTGGGCCGTCGCCTGGAGAACTCCAAGTCGTTTGGCTGCTTTGTAAAACGCCACATGGAAAAAGGCCGTCGCGTATCCAGCAGCACGCTGGGTGGTTTTCTCATGCTTTACGGATTAGCCGGCATGCGCCGCTTCCGACGTTCCACGCTGCGCCATCACGTTGAAATGGACGGTCTGAAACAGTGGCTCGACCTGATTACAGAAATTGCCCCGCGTGATTACGCGCTGGCCGTGGAAGTGGTGAATTGTCGACGTCTGGTCAAGGGCTATAGCGATACCCATGTGCGCGGCGGCGGCAAGTACCGCAGTCTGTTGCAAGCGGCCTCGCAATTGCTGGGCAGACCCGATGCGGCAGAGGCGCTGCGCGCGCTTCTCCACATTGCCCTGGCTGACGAAAAGTGCGGCCCGATGGAACGCCAACTGGCCAGCACCCTGGCCACCTGACCCCTAACTGCTTTGCGAGACCTTGCCGTGCAATCTCTGAAACTGATCGTTCGCGAAGTTCATCGGGAATCACCGCTGATTCAAGCGTTCCGCTTGACGCGTGAAGATGGTGGCGCCCTGCCCGCGTTTGGCCCGGGTGCACATCTGAAAGTGTCCATTCCCGGCCAACGTGAACCGCGCTGCTATTCGCTGGTGCAGTTAACGGCAGACGCCTCCACCTTTGCCGCGCCCACCGAATATCGACTGGGCGTGCGGCTGGAAGACCCGAGCCTAGGCGGTTCGCGTCATATGCATAACTTGAAGCCGGGCGACGCCTTAACGGTGGAAGGTCCCAGAAATGACTTTCCACTGCATGAGTCACCGGCTGGCGACGAACCGGTCATTCTGATTGCCGGCGGTATTGGCATTACGCCTATCGCGTCCATGGCCGCGGCACTACAGGCGGCCCAACGTGCTTTTGTGCTGCATTACTGTGGGCGCGGTCGGGAACACTTGGCGTTCTTGTCCGAGTTAACAACGCTGGCGGGGGACGCACTGGTACTGCATGCCGATGACGAGCCTGACACCCGATTTGATCTGGAGGCCTTGCTTGCCGCTGCATCCCCACATCAGCATCTGTACGTGTGTGGCCCCAAGGGCCTGATCGATGCGACCATCGCCGCCGCTCGCGCAGGCCATTGGCCTGACGCGCACGTGCATTTCGAGCTATTCAGCAGCGCGGCACCGCTGGCGGGCGACCAGCCCTTCGAGCTAGAGCTGCGTCAATCTGGCCAAGTGTTCACCGTGCCCGCAGACAAGACCATTGTGGATGTTATGGAAGAAGCTGGCTGCGACCCGATGTATGACTGCAAACGCGGCGAATGCGGCGTGTGTCAGGCCACGGTGCTCGAAGGCGAGCCAGATCATCGCGACTATTACTTGTCAGAAACCGAAAAGGCCAGCGGAAAAATTATCCAGATTTGCATCTCGCGTGCCAAGTCCGCACGCCTGGTTCTGGACCTGTAGGCCGTAGGGAACAAAAGACCATGGCGAATTATCGAGATAACCCGCAGGCCATTCACGCTTTGCTGCGCGACACCGAGGTGCATAAAGATTTGTTCATCGACCAGGAGCTGTTCGACCTGGAGATGGAAAATCTCTATGCCAATACTTGGGTATTTGTCGGCCACGATAGTCAAGTGCCAAACCCCGGCGACTACGTCACCACCACCGTGGGAAATCAGCCAGTGGTAATGGTGCGCCACAGTGATCGCACCGTGAAGGTGCTGCATAACCGCTGCCCCCACAAGGGCACGATGGTGGCGGGCGATGCTTGCGGCAATACCGGCAAGTTTTTTCGCTGTCCCTACCATGCCTGGACATTCAAAACCGATGGCAGCTTATTGTCGATTCCCCTGAAAAAAGGCTACGAGAACACGGGACTGGAAACCTGTGAAGCCAGCCAAGGCATGGCGGCGGTGAGTGCCGTGCGCAACCATCGAGGGTTTGTGTTTTGTCGCCTGAATCCCGAAGGCCAGTCGTTTGAAGATTTCTTCGGTGAGTCCTTGTCCACGTTGGACAACATGGTCGACCGGGCACCCGAAGGCCGCCTGGAAGTGGCGGGCGGCGTGTTGCGCTACATGCACCGCTGCAACTGGAAGATGCTGGTCGACAACCAGACCGATACTTGTCACCCCATGGTGGCCCATGAATCCTCCGCGGGCACCGCCGTGAAAGTTTGGCAGGATGCCCCCGAGGGCACGCCAAAACCTATGGCGGTGGAATTATTCGCCCCTTTCATTTCGCCCTATGAGTTCTTCGAGAACATGGGCATTCGCGTGTGGGAGAACGGTCATGGTCACACTGGTGTAGCGGACTCGATACACGCGTCATACTCCGGCGTGCCCGGCTATTTAGAGGCCATGGTGGCCGCCTACGGCGAGGAACGCGCCCACCAGATATTGGGCGATGTACGGCACAACACCGTGTATTTCCCGAACATTATGGTCAAAGGCCCCATCCAGACCTTGCGCATTTTTAAACCCATTGCGGCTGATCGCACGCTGGTTGAGTCATGGACCTTTCGCCTGGTCGGCGCACCTGATCTTCTGCTGGAACGCACGCTTATGTACAACCGCCTGATCAATGCGCCCACCTCAGTCGTGGGGCACGATGACCTGGAGATGTACGAACGAGCTCAGGCAGGTTTGCACTCACGCGCACGCGATTGGGTCAACGTGGGCAGGCTTTACGAGCCGGGTGAGATCGATCAAAAAAACGTCACCACCAACGGCACCAACGAGTGGCAGATGCGTAATCAGTACCGCGCCTGGGAAAAATATATGACGCAGTCCATGGAGGCCTCGGCATGACGTCCGTTACCGAGCGCGATCTCGTGAATTTCGTCTATGCCGAGGCGCGTCTGCTCGATGAGCAACGCTTTGATCAATGGCTCAATCTCTTTACGGAAGACGGTTATTACTGGATGCCGCTTGCGCATGATCAGCAGGACGCACGCCTGCATGCCTCGCTCATGTACGAAGACAAGCTCTTGCTGCGGGTTCGCGTGGAGCGCCTGGCTGGACAGCGCACGTTCTCGCAACAGCCTAAAAGCCGATGCCATCACTTGCTGCAAGCGCCGACCGTAGAGCTTGGTCACGCAGAATCTGCCCCCGAGAAAGGATGCCACGTCGTGCGAACTGCCTTTCACTATGTTGAAACTCGGCAAGACCAACAGACGCTCTATGCCGGCTGGACGACACACCATCTGGTAGAGCAGGACGGTGGGCTGCGCATCCGACTCAAGCGAGTGGACTTAGTGAATTGCGATGCCGCTTTCGGCAACATTCAATTATTCATGTAGAGAGCGCCTAGTGAATACAACGGTATATCAAGCCTTTCGCGACACGGCCTCTCAATGGCGAAACCGCCCGTTTCTGTGCGTGTTGCCGGAAACGGCGGAAATGTATGGCATAAAAGCGGGCGAACTTACCTATGCACAGGCGGCAGACGCCGTGGACGCCTTGCGTTATGCCTACGAAAAAGCCGGCTATGGCAACGGCCACCGTGTCGGCCTGCTGTTGGAGAATCGCCCAGCCTTTTTGCTGCATTGGTTTGCGCTCAATGCTCTTGGGGTATCAGTGGTTCCCATCAATGCAGATCTGCGCGCCGCAGAGCTGGAATACCTGATTGGGCATTCTGAAATTGCCTTGGCCGTAGCCCTGCCGCCACGCCACACCGACTTGCAAGCCGCGGCGCAAAAAGCCGAGCGCCCGTTGAGCGTGATGGGTCCCGACGACGCACCACCCACGGCGCCGTTTCCCGCGCCGCTTGCCGGCACATCGCCCGACGTGCTGACAGAATGTGCGCTCTTGTACACCTCCGGCACCACGGGCCGTCCCAAGGGTTGCATACTGCCCAACCGCTACTTCCTGCATGCGGGCGCCTGGTATGCCCGCATCGGCGGGCTGGCCACATTGCGTCGTGGCCAGGAACGCATGTTGACGCCGCTGCCTCTGGTGCACATGAACGCCATGGCGTATTCGGTCATGGCGATGGTGTTGACGGGCGGCTGCCTGATTGTGCTGGATCGCTTTCATCCGAAAACGTGGTGGGACAGCGTACGCGAGTCGGGCGCGACTGTGCTGCATTACCTGGGTGTAATGCCCGCCATTCTGATGAAAGCACCCGCTAGTGCGAACGATGCGCTTGCGCAAATACGCTTTGGGTTTGGTGCAGGTGTAGACCGGGCCTTGCATCCGCTGTTTGAGACCCGCTTTGGCTTCCCCTTGCTGGAAGCCTGGGCCATGACCGAAACGGGTGCGGGCGCGGTGATTATTGCCAACCAGGAGCCGCGTCACATCGGAAGCAGTTGTTTTGGCAGCGAAGAAGACGACGTGCAAGTGCGCATCGTCAACGACGACGGCCAGGCAACAGGCGTGGGTGAACAAGGCGAATTGCTGGTGCGCCATGCGGGTGAAGATCCGCGCTTTGGTTTTTTCGCGGGTTACTTGAAAGACGAGGACGCCACTGCGCAAGCCTGGAAAGACGACTGGTTCCATACCGGTGACATCGTGCGTCGCGAGGCAGACGGGGCGTTGCGTTTCGTAGACCGAAAGAAAAACGTCATTCGTCGAAGTGGCGAGAATATTTCGGCAGTGGAAGTCGAAAGTGTGCTGCTCCAGCACCCACTGGTGAAGGCAGTCGCCGTAGCCGCTGTCCCCGACTCCGTGCGCGGTGATGAAGTCCTGGCATGTGTAGTGGCTGAATCTCACCCCGTTGACGCAGCAACGATGCACGCGGTGGCGAAGGACATTGTGCAGTGGTGCCTAAGCCAACTGGCCTATTACAAGGCACCCGGTTACGTAGCGTTCGTGCAGGCCTTGCCGCTCACCGCCACGAATAAGATTCAACGCGGTGAAATGAAAGCGCTGGCACCCACATTGCCAGGCACGGAACACTGTGTTGATACCTGTGCCCTGAAAAAGCGCCAAGAGGCACCCGCATGACGTCGCCCCGGCGTGGCTATGACGGTGTCGTGGCAGTGTTGCCCACCACGATTCCCTACGAGCGCTACAGCACCCATGCCGCGCATTGGTGGCTAGGCCGATCCTTGGGCAGCTTGATTCGCAGCGTCGGCTTGCCCAAGACCGACATAGACGGTTTATGCGTGTCGAGCTTTACGCTAGCCCCCGACACGGCCGTCGGCCTGGTGCAGCATTTGGGTATGAGCCCGCGCTGGCTAGACCATATTCCGATGGGCGGAGCAAGCGGCGTGGCGGCGTTGCGCCGGGCCGCCCGGGCCGTACAGGCAGGTGACGCCAATATAGTGGCGTGCATTGCTGGCGATACCAACCACGTAGATTCCTTTCGCAACACTGTCAGCCAATTCTCGCGCTTCGCGCAAGATGCGTCATATCCGTATGGTGCCGGCGGCCCGAACGCCAGTTTCGCGTTGTTGACTCAGCACTACATGCGTCAGACAGGCGCTACCCGCGACGACTTCGGCAAGCTATGTGTGGCACAACGCGAGAACGCCTTGCGTTTTCCTCATGCGCTGATGAAAAAACCACTCACGCTTGCCCAATACCTGGCTGCTCGCGTCATTACAGATCCCATTCACTTGTTCGACTGCGTGATGCCCTGCGCCGGGGCAGATGCGTTTCTGGTGATGAGCGAAGACCGGGCGCGCAGGCTCAAACTGCCCTATGCCCGCATCCTCTCCACTATCGAACGCCATAACGCCTGGACGCAAGACCCCATCCAGACTCGGGGCGGCTGGACGATGGACATCGACGACTTATACGGACAAGCTGGCATGCAGCCAACGGATATGGACTTCATGCAGGCATATGACGACTACCCGGTCATCAGCCTGATGCAAATCGAAGATCTGGGTTTTTGTGCCAAAGGCGCCGCCCCTGATTTCATACGACGCAACACGTTCACGGTAGACGGCAGCTTTCCATTCAATACCAACGGCGGGCAGTTATCGGTGGGCCAGGCTGGAGCTGCCGGCGGGTATCTGGGCCTCGTGGAAGCGCTACGTCAGTTAACGGACGCCGCCCAAAACACGCAGGTTGCCCACGCCCGTGTTGGCTTGGTTAGCGGTTTTGGCATGATCAATTACGACCGTGGCCTATGCACGGCCGCCGCCATTCTGGCCAGGAGCGACCTATGACGCTGCCCTTGTCCAAACCCAGCAAGAAGAACCCGGTTTCGCGCACGCGCCAGGCCACCGTGCCGCCCGGCGCGCGTAGTCGTTGCGCGCTGGGGCTGACAGCTGCCGCTGCCGAAGGAAAATTTGCGCTGCAAGTGTGCGCCGAATGCGCTGCGGTGCAGTACCCGCCGCGCGAAGTCTGCGGCTCCTGCTTGTCTGAGCATCTGCATTGGCAACCCGTCACCAACGAGGGCCGCCTGCTTGTATCGACCACGCTCGAACACAGCAACGATCTGTATTTTCGTGAGCGTCTGCCCTGGCGTGTAGGCACGGTCCACATGGATGTGGGCCCCTCGGTGGTGGCCCATATTCACCAGGACTGCATCGATGGTGAGCGGGTGCGACTGGCGCTGAAACTAGACCGTAGTGGACAAGCCGTGATGATTGCGCTGCCTCAAAGGGATACCCCGAACATGATGGATGACAAGACTTTGCGCGAGACGACTTGCGACCCGAAGTTTCGCCGCGTGTTGATTACCGATGGCAAGTCCGCCGTGGGTCAGGCCTTGGCGCGCGCCTTGCTGAATGCCGGCAGCCCCACCGTGTTCCTGGGTGATCCGAACACCTGGAAGCGCTGCCCTGAATTTGATGCGCTGGTGGCAGACGCCCGCGTGCAGGCGGTGACGATTGATGTCACAGACACCGATTCTGTGGACCGTCTGGCAGCGTCTATCGGCGGCAAAGTGGAGATTCTGATCAACACCGCCGATATGGAACGCGCAGGCGGCATGATCGGCGCCAAAGACGTCAACCGTGCCCGCGATGCAATGGACGTGAATTACCTGGGTCTGATGCGTCTGGCGCAGGCCTTTGGCCCTGCCCTCTGCGGACGTGCCGCTGATGGCGTGAATAACGCCTGTGCATGGGTCAACGTGCTGTCCATTTACGCTCTGATGAATCTGCCCTCGCATGGCATGTGGGCAGCCTCTAAAGCCGCTGCATTGTCACTGACGCAGTGTTTGCGCGCGGAAATGCGCGATGCAGGCGTACGCGTCATCAACGTATTTCCCGGACCGCTGGATCATGAATGGCAGCAATTAACTCCGGCGCCGCGGGTGACTCCCGTTGCCGTGGCGCAAGCCATCGTGCGCGCGTTGCAAGACGGCATTGAAGACGTCTATGTCGGTGATGTGGCGCAAGAGTTTCGTGCACGGCTCGCCGAGAATCCAAAAGCACTGGAACGTGAACTCGGTGCTTAAGCGCCCCCCATTAGCCGACCAATTCAAGGAGCCTATGTTGAGCGCCCCCATTCTTGCCCAATTCATGACCGAGCTTATCTCGGGTCGCATTCGCCTGATCGACCTCACCGAAACTCTGACGCCCGATTTCCCCACCATCGTGCTGCCGCCAGAATTCGGCCAAGCGTGGCCGTTTCGAGTAGAAGAAATCTCTCGCTACGACGAGCGTGGTCCCGCCTGGTATTGGAACAATTTCTCATGTTCGGAGCATACCGGCACGCACTTTGACGCTCCGGCGCATTGGGTAACAGGCAAAGACCAGCCCGACAATACGGTAGACACGATTCCGATAGACGCATTCATTGCCGGTGCCTGCGTCATCGATTGTTCAGCTGAATCCCGCGAGAACCCGGACTTTCTGCTCACGATAGGGTTCGTCGAGCAGTGGGAAGCCAAACACGGAAAAATCCCCCCGCGCAGCTGGGTGCTGATGCGCACCGATTGGTCCAAGCGATCCAAGCCCAATGACTACCTGAACATGAAGGACGACGGCGCGCACTCGCCCGGCCCCGATGCAGACGTCGTGCCGTGGCTGATTCGCGAGCGCGATGTACACGGCTTTGGCACGGAATCAGTTGGCACGGACGCAGGCCAGGCGCAGCACCTGGACCCACCCTACCCTTGTCACTACTTCATGCATGGCAATAACCGCTATGGCCTGCAATGCCTGACGAATCTGGACAAGCTGCCGCCGACAGGCACCGTTATTTTTTCCGCGCCATTGAAAATTCGTAATGGATCGGGAAGCCCGCTGCGCGTGCTGGCGCTGGCGCCGCAGGCCTGAATCCACGCCATCAAAACCAAACAGAGAATCGATATGAATCAGACAAACGTAGCCATTGTCACCGGGGGCAGTGCCGGCATCGGAGCTGAGATCTGCCGCAACATGCTTGAGGCAGGCTACGAAGTCATTTCGATGGCACGCCGCGCCGCTGATTTCTCGCATGAACGGCTACACAACGTGCAGGTGGACTTGCTGGATGCGCAAGCCACGGCTCAAGCCGGCGCGGAAGTGGCTGCGAAGTTTCCGGTCAGTCACGTTATTCACAACGCTGGCGTCATCTGGCCCAATCTGCTGCCGCAAGTCACGCAGGAAGAGTTGCATGGCTTGACCCAGATTCACCTGGGTGCCGCCATCAGCCTTGTGCAAGCCTGTTTACCCGGCATGCAGGAACGTAAATTTGGCCGCATTGTGATGATGTCGTCACGCGGCGCGTTGGGCTTGCCCACGCGAACAGCGTATTCAGCCACCAAAGCAGGCATGGTCGGCATGGCGCGCACCTGGTCACTGGAATTGGCAGCCTTTGGCATCACCGTGAACGTGGTCGCCCCCGGCCCAATTCAAACCGATATGTTCTATGAGGTCATTGAAGCGGGCAGCGAGCGCGAGCAGCAATTGGCCAACGGTATTCCCGTTAAACGCCTCGGTCGCGCAGACGACGTCGCTCGTGCGGTGATGTTCTTTTGCGACCCCGCCAATAGCTTCATCACGGGCCAAACCTTGTTTGTTTGTGGCGGTGCCAGCGTGAGTTCGATCACGATTTGAGGTCTGCCCAAAACGCGAGTGCGGGTTTAGACCAATAGGTAACTTCACCTCACAAGTCTTACATTTCCTAGCCCATGCACAAGCTCGCTATCCATCACTACCCCGAGGAGCGGTTCTACCCCTCAGCGGGTCATTAGATTCACGCGCCATACGTATCGAGCCAGAACACCGGTTCGCCCAGCTGCAAGTCTGTTGTCTCTGTTCTGTTTTCTCCGTTTTTCAGCTGCACCCACCTTATCTCCCCTCTCGGAGGATTTGCCATGCTGTCGAAGAAACTATCCCTGGTCACGGCCGCCACCCTCGCCGCCTTGTTCGCGCTGCCCGCTCTCGCACAAGTCAAAGTCGGTGTCGTCACCTCATCGACCGGCCCCACTGCTCTGGTTGGCATTCCACAAAAAAATTCCGTCCCCCTGTTGCCCAAGAAAATTGGCGACCTGACGGTGGAATACATCTCGCTGGATGATGCCAGCGACTCTACCAACTCAGTGACCGCGTTCAAGAAGCTGATCTCGGAACAGAACGTGGACGCCATCATCGGCCCCTCAGGCTCGCCCAACGCCATGGGCGTGATTCAGTTCGCCGCAGAGGCGGGTGTGCCCATGTTGGCGCCAGTAGGCACAGCAGCCGTCGTGCTGCCGATGAATGATCAAAAGAAGTGGGTCTTTAAAACCACGCAGAACGACGACATCATTGCGCGCGCATTGGTCGACCACATGGCCAAGACAGGCATCAAGACGGTGGGCTTTATCGGTTTGAACGACCCTTATGGCGAAAACTGGTCCAAGGTGTTTGGCGCGCTGGCTGCGGACAAGGGCATCAAGATCATCGCCAATGAGCGGTACCAGCGCTTTGACAGCTCAGTCACTGGCCAGGCCTTGAAGATTCTGGCCGCCAAACCCGACGCTGTGTTGGTGGCCGCCCCTGGTGCAGCCAGTGTATTGCCGCAAACCACCTTGGTGGATCAGGGCTACAAGGGCAAGTTCTATCAAACCCATGGCGCGGCGCTCCCGGACTTCCTGAAGCTCGGTGGCAAAAAAGTGGAAGGCACCGTGCTGGCCGCCAGCCTCATGCTGGTCCTGCCGGAAATGCCGGACAGCAATCCGTCCAAGAAGGTCGCTACCGACTACATCGCTGCCTACGAGAAGCTCAACGGTTCCAAGCCCGCGACGTTCGGCGCCAATGTGTTTGATGCCGGCTTGCTCCTGGAAAAGGCCGTTCCCATCGCCGAGAAGGCAGGCAAGCCGGGCACCAAGGAGTTCCGCAGTGCCTTGCGCGACGCGCTGGAACAAACCAAGGATCTGGTGGGCACGCAAGGCGTCTACAACATGACCGCCGCCGACCATAGCGGGTTTGATGATCGAGGCCGCGAGCTGATTACCGTCAAAGACGGCAACTGGACCTTGGTCAAGTAAGGCTTCCCGGAACTCCGCATGAACGCTCAGATCGCCTTGATCCTTGGGCAGGACGGCATTACCAACGGCGCGGTCTACGCGCTGTTGGCTTTGTCTATCTTGCTGGTCTTCACCGTCACCCGGGTGCTGTTTATCCCGCAGGGTGAATTCGTCGCCTTCGGTGCGTTGACCATGGCCGCTATTCAAGCAGGCAAACCGGTCACGCTGGTATGGCTCCTCGCCGGGTTTGCACTGGCCCAGGCCGTGGCTGACCTCTGGGCGCGTCGCAAGCGTGCCGGGCGAGCCCGCTTTCCTTGGCGCATTGCGTTCAATGTGGTGTATCCGTTCGTGCTGGCGGCGCTGCTGTACAAGCTGCCGCTGGCACAGTTACCCATGGTCATCCAGGCACTGCTGACCTTGATGTTGGTGGTGCCGATGGGTCCGCAGCTGTATCGACTGTTCTATCAACCGATTGCGTCCGCATCCACGCTGGTGCTCTTGATTGTGTCGATTGCCGTTCACATGGCGCTGGTCGGGCTTGGTCTGCTGGCGTTCGGTGCGGAAGGCGCGCGCACAACACCCTTCAGTGATTCCAGCTTTTCGCTGGGACCGGTCAACATTAATAGCCAGGCCTTGTGGGTGGTGGGCGTTTCTGCCCTTCTCATCGTCGTGCTTTATCAATTTTTCGAACGCACCATGTATGGCAAGGCCTTGCGCGCCGCGGCGTTTAATCGGCTGGGTGCGCGCCTGATGGGTATTTCGCCGGTATTCGCTGGCAAGGCGACGTTCTTTCTGGCCGCCCTGATCGGTACGGTCTCCGGCATTCTGATTGCGCCCATCACCACGATGTACTTCGACTCAGGCTTTCTGATCAGCCTTAAGGGCTTTGTGGGCGCGATTATCGGTGGTCTGGTGAGCTACCCCCTTGCCGCCGCTGGCGCCGTGCTGGTGGGCCTCATTGAAGCGTTCTCGTCCTTTTGGGCCAGCGCCTATAAAGAAATCATTGTCTTCACGCTGATCATCCCCGTGCTGCTCTGGCGTTCACTGCAAAGCCATCACGTCGAGGAAGAGGAAGAATGACCCCGCGCCGCATCCTGTTTGTCTTTCTCGTCCTGCTCCTGTTGGCGCCGTTGGCACTGCCTGCGTTTTATGTGACGCTGCTTAATTACATCGGCCTGTACGCCATGGTGGCGTTGGGCCTGGTGTTGCTTACCGGTGTGGGCGGGCTAACCAGCTTCGGCCAGGCCGCTTTTGTAGGCATCGGGGCCTACACCACCGCGTTGCTGACAACGCAAGGCGCCACGCTTCCCTCCTGGATCAACTGGGTCGGTTCGTCGCCCTGGCTAACGCTCATCGCCGGTCTGCTCTTGACCCTGATGGTGGCGTACCTGCTGGGCGCCATTACCTTAAAACTCTCGGGCCACTTCTTGCCTTTGGGCACGATTGCCTGGGGCTTAAGCCTGTATTTCGCGTTTGGCTCAATGGAAGGCCTTGGCGGCCATACCGGTATTACGGATATACCAGCCATCAGTGTGTTCGGCCTGTCCTTGAATCAGGGCAACCACATCTATTACTTGATCTGGGCATTCTTGCTGGTCGCTGTCTGGTCCACCCAGAATCTGCTGGATTCGCGCGAAGGACGCGCCATTCGCGCATTGAAAGGCGGACGCGTAATGGCCGAGTCAATGGGGGTGAACACGGCGCGTGCACGCATGGTGATTTTCATCATCGCAGCGCTGCAAGCCTGCGCCTCGGGTTGGCTGTATGCGCATATGCAGCGTTTCGTGAACCCGAATCCGTTCGGCCTGCAAATGGGTATTGAGTACTTGTTCATGGCGGTTATCGGGGGTGCGGGTCATGTCTGGGGT
Source organism: Achromobacter deleyi (assembly GCA_040391965.1). Lineage (GTDB taxonomy): Bacteria > Pseudomonadota > Gammaproteobacteria > Burkholderiales > Burkholderiaceae_B > Achromobacter > Achromobacter deleyi_B. The sequence continues at coordinate 18,588 of JBEBWV010000040.1, forward strand.
GCCTTGCTCGGCGCGGGCGTGTTCACAATCGTTAAACAGTGGCTACAAGACTGGCTGCCCAAGTTGCTGGGACAGACAGGCAACTTCGAAGTGATTGTGTTTGGCTTTGGCATGGTGCTGCTGTTGCATCGTGCACGCGGTGGCTTGTGGCCGGTGCTGGCACGATATGTGCCGGTGCGTCGCACGCCGCGCAAGATCGATACTTCGGCAGCACCGTTACCGCGCAGAACCATGCCCCCGCGTCATGTCGTGGTGCTCAACGCGGTAGATGTGACGCGTAAGTTTGGCGGGCTGGTGGCCAATAATGCGATGAGTCTGGAGATCCGTGCGGGCGAGATTCTGGCGCTGATTGGCCCCAATGGTGCAGGCAAGAGCACGATGTTCAATCAGATATCGGGCGTAGACACCCCGACTTCCGGCACGGTGACGCTGCTTGGTCATTCCGTAGCCGGTGTCGGAGCGCGCAAGATTGCGCAGCTAGGGTTGTCACGCACGTTCCAGCACGTTCGGTTGCTGAGCCGCATGAGTGTGCTGGAGAACGTGGCTATTGGCGCGCATTTGCGCGGCCATTGCGGTGTGCTACCCGCCGCCTGGCGCCTGGATCGTGCTGAAGAAAAACGCTTATTGGCCGAAGCCGCCAGACAGGTTGAACGCGTTGGCTTGGGTAAACACTTGAATGATGAGGCGGGCTCTCTGGCATTGGGCCAGCAACGCATTCTGGAAATCGCGCGCGCACTCGCCAGCGATCCTTGTATTTTGCTGCTCGATGAACCGGCCGCCGGCTTGCGCTATCAGGAGAAGCAGGAACTGGCGGTGCTACTGCGCAAGCTACGCGATGAAGGCATGGCGATTCTATTGGTCGAGCACGATATGGATTTTGTAATGGGGCTGGTAGAGAGAATTGTGGTGATGGATTTTGGCGAGAAGATTGCCGAGGGCTTGCCCACTGAGATTCAGAAGAATCCCGCGGTGCTAGAGGCTTATCTGGGCGGGGTGGACTAAATGACCGGGAACTTGTTGGAAGTGCGAAATTTGCATGTAGCGTATGACAAGGTTGAAGCCATTTCGGGCATTAACTTGTCGGTGGGCGAAGGGCAGATTGTGACGGTCATTGGTCCGAATGGCGCGGGTAAGACAACATTGCTGTCGGCCATTATGGGTGTGCTTGCATCACGCGGCGAGATTGTTTTTTGCGGCAAACCCCATGTGGATGCCGAGATCGAAGAAATGGTGGCGGCGGGTATGAACCTGGTGCCGGAAAAGCGCGAGCTGTTCTCGGAAATGACGGTGCGCGATAACTTGATGCTTGGCGGGTTTTATCGGTACCGCTGCGGAAAGCGGGATCAAGAGGAGACGCTGCAAGAGGTCTACGGGCTGTTTCCGCGTTTGCAGGAGCGCGCAGAGCAGTTGGCAGGAACGCTATCAGGTGGTGAACGCCAAATGCTGGCAGTGGGCCGGGCCTTGATGGCAAAGCCGAAGCTTTTGATGCTGGATGAACCCAGTCTTGGCTTGGCGCCACGCATTGTGCGCGAGGTCTTCCGTATCGTCTCGGAACTACGCAATCGGGGCGTATCTATTTTGCTGATAGAACAGAATGCGCGAGCGGCGTTGCAAGTAGCGGATTATGCGTACGTGCTGGAGACGGGTGCGGTGACGATTGAAGGGCCGGCAGCGCAAGTGGCGATTGATCCCCGTGTTGTTGAGGTGTATTTAGGGTTTGGGCACGCGGTGGCGTAGCGTCTACGATTTTGCAAGAATGCGTTTCGTAGCGTGGGTGGAGCGCGTCAACCCTTGGAAAATGGAAGCGCCGATCAGCGCGCGTAACCCGCGCACTGGCTCCAGAGCAATTGCTGTTCAAGATCGCGCGTTGCGCGCGGCCGTCATTCTCGTTCTTTGCGGAGGCGATCTCGCGCTTCACCCACGCTACGCCGCCGGATTTACGCAGCGCAAGAAAGCGCTAAGCCACACCACGCCGGCGATCACGGCGATACAGCAAATAACCCAGGGGCCACATCAGCACTACCAAAGCACGCGCAGCGGGCTGGGTGAGCTTGTAGGCGTCCACCGCATTCGGCAGCCCTGAGTGGTTCAGGTGCAAGCGAAAACGCGTGTAGCGTGCTGCGGCCAGAATGAATTCTTTGGGACGGTAGCGGAACCAGTCCAAGTGATGTTGCAGCATGTCCCAGTTCAGCAAGTACAAGCCTTGGGCATTGTTGCTGACGGACACTTTGCCTTGGCTCAAGCCACCCGGCGTGTCGTGATAGATGCGCACCACACGGTTCACGAATCGGCTCAGGTAGCCTGCCCGTGAGATAGCCCACCAGACCAGGCTTTCCGGCACAAAGCCCGCCACATCCTCTGGAAACGGAAATCGACGTAATACGTCAGTGCGCATACAGCCGAATTTCTCACCTTTGATGCGATAGCGAAAATGCACGTCGACCGCCGTGCTATCAAAGATATCTTGTGGAAAACGGTCTCCCACAATCGAGCCATCGGGCCTTGCACACAGGCCTGTCACGGCGACGTATGAGTCGCGGCGTGCAGGCGGAATGCTTTCCCATGCCTCTTTCAATACGGCGAGAGCGTCGGGTGGAATTTCGTCGTCGCTGTCGAGCGCAACAATGAGCTCGCCGCGCGCTTCACGCACGCCACGGTTGAAGGCTGTTTTCTTGTGTTGGTTGTTTTGCCAGACGTAGCGGATGGAGAAATCTGCGCGTTCTTGCCATGCCAGTACCGCTTCGTGGGTATTATCCGTGGAGCCATCGTCCACAATTACCCACTCAAAATCGCGCAACGTTTGCGCGACAAGCGATTCGTATACGCGATGTAGCGTTGCCGCCCGGTTGTACGTGGGGGTTAGAACGGTGAATAAATAATGCGGGTCTGTCATTGCGCGCTCTGCCTGTTCGCGATTTACGGACAACCGCTGCGTGCTTGTTATGGTTGAATTTACGTGCAGTGTAGGGGAAACGTAAGCTAGTACGTCTCGAAGCGCCTTAGAATTTGCAATCAAATTTGACAGAGCCTGTCCTATACGGTGTGCCAGTCCGTTAATAACCGAAGAGCCCACAACCTGTAAACTCGCCGAGCTCAATGTGGAACGCCTATGGAAGCATCGAACGTCCAGCTAAATGACATCGCCCTCTTTGTAGAGGTGGCCAAGCGTAAAAGCTTCAGCCTCGCTGCACGCGCGCTGGATATGCCTACGTCCACATTATCTCGACGTATCAATGAGTTGGAACGTGCGATCGGGCTGCGTCTGATCAACCGGAACACGCGTCGGCTGGACCTTACTGAGGCGGGCGCCGCGTATTTGCAGCGCTGCCAGGGGTTCATCGATGAGGCCCGTCTTGCACACGAGCAGCTTTTGTCGCTATCTGGCACAGCCAAAGGGCAATTGCGTGTGTCAATGCCTTACAGCCTGGCAATTTGGTTACTTCCCCAAACGATAAAAGACTTCACTGATCAGTACCCTGAAATCGAATGTGAGTTCGATTTGAGCATGCAAGCCACGGCAGATGCGCAAGGCACGCCCTTCGACATCACGCTGCGTTTTGGGCGTGATTCGGACATCAATGGCAATGGAGATGGTTCGAGCAGCAATTCGAGTGAAGTGGTGCACGAAGTAATTTCACTCAACAATTACTTGTATGCCTCGGCTAAATACTTGAAGCGCCACGGTGAACCCAAGACGCCCGCGGATCTCGCAAACCATGAATGCCTGCGCACCACCATCGACGACGCACATTCGCACTGGACGCTTCACAACGGCTCGCAAAGAGAGTCTGTGCAGGTTCTGGGGCATCTCGCCGCTAACAATATGAGCATTGCGGGCACCTTGGCCGGCCTGGATCTGGCCATTACCCGCATGCCACACTGTCAGGCGCTTGATCCGATCATCAAGAGCAATTCACTGCAGCGTGTCTTGCCTGACTGGTCCGTTGACCCTATTTCCATTTACGCCGCCTACCCCACCACCATTCAGCCAGCACGAACGCGTGCGTTCATGGATTTTATTTTGCCGATGCTCGGGCCTGCCCCCGAGCTGTGAGCCGAGCCGATAACGGAGATATCGAATGACGTAGCGTGGGTGCAGCGCGAGTCACCCTGCGCTCGAGCTTGACTGATGGCCGCACGTAACCCGCGATTTTGAGGGGGCAATAGCGCTGAGCCAAGCATCGCGGGTTACGCGCGACCCAAAGAGTTTCTGTTCTTCAGGGGTTGACGTGCTCCACCCACGCTACGAAAACATCCTTCATCATGATTCGTGCACCAGGCCCAGGAAATGAGGGGTCATCGTAGAACCCGCCACAAGCCCAAGAAATTCATGGTCGTCGTGGTGCCCGCCCCAAACCCGGGAAATTAGCGGTCGTCGTGCTTCCTGACCGCAGCCCAAGGAATTGAGACGCAAAAAAAACCGCTGATTGCTCAGCGGTTTTTTTTTGTCTTGCGGCTGATTAGGCGCGCTTAACTTTTTCCAGCATCTTGAACACGCCCTTGGGCGCGTTTACGAACAAGCGCTTGAAAGCCTTGCCCAAGCAACGGCGTTCGAGGGTGTTGCGACGTGTGCGTTTACGTTCTGCCATGAGATTCTCCGGTGGGGTTGCCCGCTCAACCGGGGAAATATGGCTGGCGGCGAAATTTGGATAGCTTGCCAGTTTATCCTAATAAGCCTCTCAAGCGCGAATCACCCACTTTTGGGGGCTCCTAAACCGGGTTGGCCTGCAAGAATGCCAGGACCGCCTCGGTACGGGGAATGGGGTCAACCGCGCCGTACCCCAGCGTGGAAAGTGCGGCGGCGGCGTTGGCGTATCGAACAGCCTGGGCCCAGGTCTCGCCCTGACAACGCCGGGCCAGCAGACTGCCCGCGAAACAGTCGCCCGCCCCGGTGGCATCCACCGCTTCCACCCGAAAGGCGGCGACATGCTCGCGGCGCTTGCCATCATCAATAACAGCACCATCTTTGCCCAGCTTGAGCACCACCGTGCCAGTGGTACCTGCATCGCGAATCCAGTCCAGGGTGCGTTCGGGGTCGTCATGGCCGGTTAAATGCTGCATATCGTCCATGCTGGGCAGAAATACATCGGCCTGGCACATGGCTTCGCGCAACACGGCCCGAGCACGCGCGACCGGCCACAGGCGCAACCTCAGATTGGAATCCAGACTTACCAGCACGTTTGCCGCACGCGCCAGCGCCATCGCGGCGAACACGGTGTCGCACGCCGTCGTACTGATAGCCAGGCTGATACCCGAGACATGCAGATACCGACTACGTTCGATCTGTCCCCCTGTAAGCAACTCGGGGGTCATGCGGCTTGCGGCGGAATCGCGGCGCAGGTAGCTAAACGTGTGGCCCTGCTCGCCGTGCTGCACAAAATAAAGCCCGGTATGGGCCTGATCGTCGATACCCACCCCGGAGGTATCGACCCCCTCGTCCTTCCATAAGTCCAGAAATTGCATGCCAAAGGCATCATCTCCGACGCGGCTGAGGTAAGCGCAAGCGGCCCCTTGGCGGGTGGCCGCGATAACGGTGTTGGACGTATCGCCCCCAAAACCTTGCAAGAATTCGCGCTTGCCTTGACGGGTCTGGTTCAGTTCGACCAGAGGTTCACCCAACGCAACGATATCGAAATCAGCCATGGGCGAGCTCACGTGTGCGGGCAATTTGAGCGACCAATGCGGCCGTGTCCCGCGCCGCAAAGGCGGTTTTATCGTAGAGGTTGCTACCTATGCCGACAAACGCTGCGCCAGCGCCCAGGTAGGTGGCCATGTTTTCAGCGGTGATGCCCCCGGTGGGGCAGAAAATCGTGCCGGGGAATACAGACTTGAGTGCCGCGAGATGCTTCGGTCCTCCGGTATCTGCCGGGAAAATCTTGACCACGTCCGCCCCTGCCGCACGCGCCTGCAATACCTCAGTGGGGGTGAAGGCGCCAAGCAGGCACAATGCGCCAGCCGCATGGGCCATGTCGGCGATATCCGGCACGATGGCCGGAGACACCAGAAAATCAGCACCGGCCACCAAGGCTTCGCGTGCTTGCTCCTCATTAAGCACGGTTCCCACGCCAAGCAAAAGCGCATCGCCGTGCTTGTCGCGCAAAGCGCGCAAGAGATCGCACACCCCAGGGATGGTCCAGGTTAGCTCCAACGTCGTGCAGCCTGCAGACGCAGCCACTTCGGCGGCGTAGGCAGCGGCTGCCGCATCTGTGTAACGCAAAACAGGCACCACGCGTGCGGACACGAGGGAAGCGAGTTTGGGGGCTAGAGATTCAACAGAAGTACTCATAAGAATCCTTGGAGACAAGTCAACGAAAGCCGTGTTGGACTGGTATGGTGGCCAGTTTCTGGGAGGCTGCAGCACGCAACCTGAGTAGGGGTTCGATGTATGCAGCATGAACATCGTCTTGCTGGCGAAAGCGCAAAGTGCTCACGCTAACCCCGGCGACAGGGGTACCTGAGGCGTCGCAAAGAGCCACGCCGTAACAGACGATGCCCGCTTCATTTTCTTCATTGTCGATGGCGTAACCCATGCGCTGCACGCGCGCGATCTCGGCATCAAGCACAGACAGACTCACGCCGATGTCTATCGGCAAGCGGCTCACTACCTGCTTGCGGGTCGCCGCGTCGAGCGCGGCTAGATAAGCCTTACCCACGGCACTGGAGTGCAGCGCTACGGCACTGCCGATGCGCGACACCATTCGAACGGGGCCAGGGCTTTCCAGCTTCTCGATGTAGATCATTTCTGTGCCGGCAGGCACGGACAAATGGACGGTTTCGCCAGTGGCATCGCGCAGGGCGTGTAGTTCAGTCGCCAGTTCCTGACGCAAATCGAATTGCGACCAGGCACGGCTGGCCAGGCTGAGCAGGCGGGTGCCCAGGCGATACACGCCAGCGGTCTCGGCCAGCATGCCTTGCTCCGTCAGGGCGGCCACGATCCGGTAGACAGTGGGCCTGGGATAACCGCAGGCACGCACCAATGCCGCGACGCTCGGCGGCTCGGCCGCGTCCGCTACCGCTTGCATCACCGCCATGAACTTGGAAAATGCCGCGGTGCCCGCGACGTTGCTTTCTGCCACAAGATTTCCTGATACGCGAATGCTCTGACGGGGTGTCATCGGCTGAGGATAGTCTCCAACAACGCGGCCTTCGCGTTATTTAGTCCTATCTGCGATACTGTTTATTCATCCAGTCAAAAACGCTATTTGTTCTCACATTGTGGACACAATGTTCACAATATAGTCAATTATTCCATATCGCCGCGTTCCGAACCAGCGATGGTGCTGTGTTTCGGTGGGCGTACCCCCTCAGGCTACGATTACGTCATGAGCTCCCAAATTCGCATCGTTGGCGCCCGCCAGAACAACCTTAAAAACCTGGACCTGACCATCGCCACCGGCGAACTGGTCGTGGTAACCGGTGTTTCAGGGTCGGGCAAAAGTTCGTTGGCCTTTGACACCCTCTATGCCGAGGGGCAACGCCGATATGTGGAAACCTTCTCGCCCTATGCGCGCCAGTTTCTGGATCGCATGGATAAGCCGCAGGTGGATCGCATCGAAGGCATCTTGCCTGCCATCGCCATCGATCAGACCAATCCTGTGCGCAGCTCGCGCAGCACGGTTGGCACGATGACGGAATTGAACGACCACTTAAAACTGTTGTTCGCACGGGGTGCCCGGCTATTTTGCAGGGGTTGCGGCAAGCTGGTGCGACGCGACACGCCTGACTCCGTGTATCACTCCTTGGCGCAACGCGCAGCACAAGCCAACGACCCACGGCTGGTCGTGACCTTCCCGATTGCCGTGCCCGCCAACTTCACCGAAGAAGAAGTGCGTCGTTTCCTGGACCAGCAGGGCTATACGCGGGTGCATGCCGAAGAAAACGCCGTTCCTCTTGCGACCAAGCCCACCAAAGGCGCCAAGAAGAGCAAGGCCGAAAAGGCCAGTGAAGCGCGTCGCATTCTGCACGTCATCCAGGATCGTTTCCGCTTTGCCAACACCGAGCGCGAACGCATCATGGAAGCGCTGGACACCGCGCTGCGTATGGGCGGCGGCCACATCGCCGTGCACGCACTGGATGACGAAGGCGCGGACGCCATTGTCTGGAGATACAGCGACCGCCTGCATTGTGCGGACTGCAATATCGAATACACCGACCCCTTGCCCAGCAGCTTTTCGTTCAACTCGCCGCTTGGCGCGTGCGAAGCGTGCCGCGGGTTTGGCCGGGTTATCGGTATCGACTTCGGGCTCGTGATTCCTGACGAAAGCAAGACCTTGCTCGAAGGAGCGATCAAACCCTGGCAAACCCCTTCCTATAAGGAATGCCAGGAAGAACTGCAGAAATATGCGCCGCGTGCAGGCGTACCACTAGGCGTGCCATGGCGGGCCATGAGCGAGGCGCACCGAGACTGGGTGTTGCATGGCGACCCTGAGTGGAAAGGCGGCCCCAACGCGTGGAAATCGCAGTGGTACGGCATTCAGCGTTTTTTCGACTGGCTCGAAACCAAGGCCTACAAAATGCACGTCCGCGTGCTGCTGTCGAAATATCGCAGCTATACGCCCTGCCCCACCTGCAATGGCGCGCGCCTCAAACCCGACGCACTGCTGTGGCGCTTGGGCACCAAGGCCGAGGCCGATATGGTCTTGCCGCCCGAAGATAGCCGCTACAAGCGCTTTATGCCCGCTTCCGCCAACTGGTCGCGCGAGCTGCTCGACAGTCTGGATGGCCTGTCCATTCACGACGTCATGCTGCTGCCTATTGAGCGTGTCAGAATTTTCTTTGAGAATTTGTCGTTTACGGGCGCCATGGATGCAGCGGCTGATCTGTTGCTGACCGAAGCCCGCGCCCGGCTGAAATTTTTGAGCGACGTGGGGCTGGGATATTTGACGCTAGACCGCCAGAGCCGCACGCTTTCCGGTGGCGAAGTGCAGCGCATTAACCTTACAACCGCACTGGGCACCTCGCTGGTGAACACGCTGTTCGTGCTGGATGAGCCCTCTATTGGCTTGCACCCTCGCGATATGCATCGCGTAGTGGAAGTGATGCATCGCTTGCGCAATGCTGGCAACACATTAGTGGTGGTGGAACACGACCCGCAAGTCATGGTCGCCGCCGATCGCGTCATTGATATTGGCCCCGGCCCCGGTGAACGGGGTGGCTATATCGTGTTCGATGGTTCGCCCTCTCAGTTGCGCTCCGCCAACACCTTGACGGGTGATTACCTGAGCGGTCGCAAGCACGTGGAAGCCCCGCGCCCGATGCCGGTAGCGGCGAACACGCCGCGCCTGATCCTGGAAGGCGTCACCGCGCACAATCTGAAAAATGTGTCGATTGAATTGCCGCTGGGGCGACTGGTATGCGTGACCGGCGTATCCGGTTCCGGCAAATCCACCCTGGTGCAAGACGTGCTGTACCCCGCCCTGATGAAATACAAGGGCAAGCCATCTGAAACGCCAGGCGCCTTCGAACGCCTGCTGGGCGCAGAACAACTTGCCGATGTAGTCATGGTCGACCAGACCCCCATCGGTAAGACAGCACGCTCGAATCCGGCCAGTTATGTCGGCGCCTTTGACGCTATTCGAAAACTCTTCTCGCAAGCGCCGTTATCCAAGGAACGAGCCTATACGGCAGGTACCTTCAGCTTCAATAGTGGCGATGGCCGCTGCCCCACTTGCGGAGGCACAGGCTTCGAACACGTCGAAATGCAGTTCTTGTCAGACGTGTATTTGCGCTGCCCCGATTGCGACGGCAAGCGCTTCCGCCCGGAAGTGCTGGAAGTGCGCGTCGAGCACCTGGGCAAAAATGCCTCCATTGACGAAGTGCTCGCCATGACCGTCAGCGAGGCCTCAGACTTCTTCAAAGGCTTGCGCGATGTGCAGACCGGGCTGGCGCCGCTGGTCGACGTGGGCCTGGAATATGTGCGATTGGGTCAACCAGTGCCCACGCTATCTGGCGGTGAAGCGCAGCGACTCAAGTTGGCAGGCCATTTGGCTGAAGCGGCGCGCTCCGGCATTTCTACCGCCAAAGTCGCCAAGAAAGGCAGTCTCTTCCTGTTTGACGAACCCACCACCGGCTTGCACTTCGATGACGTCGCCCGCTTAATGCGCGCCTTCCGCAAGCTGCTGGGGGCTGGGCACACGCTATTGGTCATCGAACACAATCTGGACGTGATTCGCGCCGCCGACTGGCTTATTGATTTGGGCCCCGATGGCGGCGATGCGGGTGGCCAAGTCATTGGCGTTGGCACACCGCAAGACCTCATCGACAACCCGGCGTCGTATACCGGTGCGGCGCTACGCGATTACGCATTGACTGTCTTGCCACCTGACGTCGTGGTGACCAGCACGCTGGATGCCATGGAAGTCGAACAAGCTGGCTTAACGGCACGCATCGCCGAGCCGGGTGCGCCCTACGGGGCTGGCGTAGGCACGCCCTTGCAGGCGGTTATGCGCCAACGTCGCCAAAGCAAGCAGTCCATCGAGATTCTGAACGCTCGTGAGCACAATTTGAAAAATATCAGCGTGGAAATTCCACGCGATAAATTCACGGTGATCACTGGGGTTTCTGGCTCTGGCAAATCGACACTCGCCTTCGATATCTTGTTTAACGAAGGGCAGCGCCGCTATCTGGAGTCGCTGAATGCCTATGCGCGCGCCATTGTGCAGCCCGCCGGCAAGCCTGACGTCGATGCCATTTTTGGCATTCCGCCTACGGTAGCCATTGAACAGCGCACAAGCCGAGGCGGACGCAAGTCCACCGTGGCCACGATGACGGAAATTCATCACTTCCTGCGCTTGCTTTATGTGAAGCTTGGCACGCAATACTGCCCGGATTGCAACGTGGCGGTGGAACCCCAGAATTCAGATCAAATCGTCGCGCGTTTGTTACGCGATCACAAGGGCCAACACATTGGCCTGCTCGCGCCCCTGGTCACGGCACGCAAGGGTTTCTACACCGACTTGGCCAAGTGGGCGGCCGGGAAAGGACATTCGCATTTGCGTGTCGATGGGGAATTCATTCCCGTCAGCCCGTGGCCGCGTTTAGACCGCTATAAAGAACACACCATCGAGCTGCCAATAGCAGATCTCGTCGTGGATGCAGCCCATGAGGCCGAACTGCGTACCGCAGTAAAAAGTGCGCTGGAACACGGCCAGGGCGTGATGAGTATTGTGTCGGACCTTACGGCGCCCGTTACGGACGCCAATGGCCAGACGCTATCTACCGAAGCGCGCCGCGCGTCCGGCTTGTCCGGTGCGCTGGAGCAGCAACACTTCTCGGTCAAACGAGCCTGCCCATCATGCGGCATCAGCTTTCCTGAGCCCGATCCGCGCTTGTTCTCGTATAACTCCAAGCACGGCTGGTGCACCGGGTGCTTTGGCACCGGCGTACAGTTGCCAGGCTTTGACGAGGAGCAAACGGGAGAGGAAACCGCCTGGAACGCCTGGTTTGAAGGTGAAGCAAAGTCGTGCACGGTGTGCCATGGACAGCGTTTGAACCGCGTGGCACGTGCCGTGCGCTGGCGCGACCGTTCAATAGCCGAACTGACTGCTCTGGCGGTGTCTGATGCGCACACCTTCTTTACCGGTCTGGTGACACGCGGTCGTGAGGGGGAAATTGCGCGCGACATTCTGGCTGAGATTCGGGGTCGACTGAATTTCATGCAGGAAGTTGGCCTGAATTATCTGGCCTTGGATCGTGCCGCCCCCACCCTGTCTGGTGGCGAGGCGCAACGGATTCGTCTGGCCGCACAACTCGGGTCCAACCTGCAAGGGGTTTGCTATGTGCTGGATGAACCCACCATTGGCTTGCACCCGCGCGACAACCGTATCTTGCTGGATGCGCTGGCGCGTCTGGAAAAGAATGGCAATACCCTGGTGGTCGTGGAGCATGATGAAGACACGATTCGGCGGGCCTCACACATTATCGATATTGGTCCCGGCGCAGGGGTTCGCGGTGGACGAGTCGTGGCGCAAGGGACGGCACAAGATTTGATGGACGCGCCGGAATCCATCACCGGACGTTATCTGGCGAATCCGCTCAAGCATCCGCTGCAAGGCCGGCGTGCAGTTGAGGCCGACACCCCCATGATTCAGATCAAAGGGGCAAACCTGCATAACCTGCGTAACGTTGATGCCCGCGTCCCGGTAGGACGCCTGACGGTGGTCACCGGTGTTTCCGGATCGGGGAAATCTACGCTTGCACGTGAAGTGTTGCTGGATAACCTGCATCAAGCCGTGTCACAAGGCAAAGCGCCAGGCTGGGGCGGATGCCGCGACATCATCGGATGGGAAGCGATTGATCGCGTGTTGGAAGTGGACCAAACCCCGATTGGCAAAACGCCGCGATCGTGCCCGGCCACGTATATCGGCTTTTGGGACGATGTGCGCAAGCAATTCGCCGACACGCGTGAAGCCCGCATGCGCGGCTGGACGGCGGCGCGATTCTCATTCAATACCGGTGACGGCCGCTGCCCCGTGTGTGAAGGCCAGGGCATGCGCACGATTGAAATGAACTTCCTGCCCGATGTAAAAGTGCTCTGCGATGCCTGCCATGGCGCGCGCTTCAATAACGACACGCTCAGTATTCAGATGCGTGGCAAGAATGCAGGTGAGCTGTTGTCCATGGAAGTGGACGACGCCATTGGCTATTTTGCTGCACACCCTAAAATCCAGCGTCCATTGCAACTGATGCAAGATGTGGGCCTGGGCTACTTAACACTCGGTCAGCCTTCGCCTACCTTGTCTGGCGGCGAAGCTCAGCGCATTAAGCTGGTCACGGAATTGTCCAAGGCCCGCTTGACCGATGGCTTGATCAAGACCGGCCGTGCCTCGCGCATTCCACACACGCTTTATGTGCTGGATGAACCCACGGTGGGTTTGTCCATGGCCGATGTGGAAAAACTGATTCACGTGCTGCATCGTCTGGTCGAAGCGGACAATACGGTCGTGGTCATTGAGCACAATCTGGATGTGATCGCCGAAGCCGATTGGCTGCTGGACTTGGGCCCTGAAGGCGGCACCGGCGGCGGAGAGTTGGTTGGTGAAGGTTCACCGGAGCAAGTCATGGCACGGCGCAAGCAGTCCCATACGGGCCGGGTGTTGGCAGAATTTTTAGCGCAGTAGAGAGCATGGATTGTCGTTTTGAAGACCGGCTTGGACAGCGGGCGTTGCAGTTGGAAGGGTTTCGCGAGCGAATCGAGGCACGCAGCCCGGCAGAGGTCACGCCTGCGTTCAATGCCATTGAGGCGGCCAGAAAGCAAGGCCGGTGGGTGGCTTTGCTGCTGGATTACGAGCTGGGTGAATGGTTATTGCCTGAAGCCACACTGTCTCCCCCCACGGGTGTCACGCCCACCGGTTGGGGCCAGGATGGAAAAGCCCGCTTAACAGCCCTGGTCTTTGACCGCAAGGTCGACTGCGCGCCATGGTCGTCGGACACGTCCCCCGACTTACCCGTTCCTGGCGTGACGGTCACATCACGCATGGAGCGCGCCTATTACCTGCAGAAAATTGAGGAAATTCGCGACTTAATTGCCGATGGCGAGCTCTACCAGGTTAATTACACACAGCCTTTGGATGTGCAGGTAACGGGTGATCCGCAGGCGCTGTATCGACACGTGGCGTCACGCAACCCCGTGGCTCATGGCGCATTCATTCGTGACGGCGAACGCAGCATCTTGTCTTTTTCGCCGGAGTTATTCGTGCGCCGCGATGGCGCACGCCTGACCACCCGTCCCATGAAAGGCACCGCGCCACGCCACGCCGACCCTGCCGAAGACGAACGACTGGGGCAGGATCTGTTGGCCAGCGAGAAAAACCGCGCGGAAAACCTGATGATTGTGGATCTATTGCGCAACGACCTGGGACGTCTCGCGACCCCGGGTTCCGTGTCGGTTGACGCCTTGTTTTCTCTTGAGCGCTACCCCACGATCTGGACCATGACATCCACTGTTTCAGCGCTGGCACCGAAAGCCTCGCTGGAAGATGTCATGCGCGCACTGTTCCCTTGCGGCTCCATAACAGGTGCTCCCAAGGTCACGGCAATGCGCCGGATACGCCAACTGGAGATCGCCCCTCGTGGGCTGTACTGTGGCAGTATCGGCTGGCTGGCTCCCGACGGCGACTTTTCGCTTAACGTGGGAATACGCACCTTGGTGCTGAATACAGCGGGCAACGGCGTCTATAGCGTGGGCGGCGGCATTGTCCACGACTCTGACCCTGATCAGGAATGGCAGGAGTGCCACTGGAAGGCGCGTATCCTGCAGTCCTGAAATGAATTAATCCGCCTTGTCGGAGGGCGTATGCAACCTGAACTGATTGAGACCATTCTGGTCGATGCCCAAGGCCGCGTGCCGCTCTTGCGGCGCCACCTTGAGCGCCTGGAGGCAAGTTGCCACGCCCTGGATTATGACTGGGGCGGCCCGGCAGTTGAAGCCGACATCATGATTGCCGCCCTGGGCCTGTCTACTCCTGGCGAGCACCGTCTGCGCCTATTGGTGAGCCGCGAAGGCAAGCGCACGATCCAGGTGGCGCAGTTGCCCGCCCTGCCTGCGCATCAAGAAGTGATGCTGGCACCAGACATCCTGAAATCCAACGAGCCTTTGTTACGCTACAAAACGACACACCGGCCGTGGTATGTGAGCGCCATCGAATGGCTGCCACTGCACCCCGGGGTGTTTGACCTGTTGTTCTTGAACGAGCGTGGCGAGCTGTGCGAAGGCAGCCGCAGCAACGTGTATTTGCGCCTGGGAGACAACTGGTTCACGCCTGCCGTTACAAGCGGCTGCCTGCCTGGCGTGCAACGTGCGGAATTACTGGCCACAGGCATGGCCGAAGAACGCGTACTAACACTCGCAGACCTGCATGCCGCCGATGGCGTGCGCGTTTCAAATGCCCTGCGCGGCTGGCGCGACGTGTCCTTGCGCAAGCTGTGACGCTCATTCTCCGAACGTATCGACGATCAGTTGGCGAAGCCACTGATTAGCCGGTTCGCGGTGATTCCGGGCGTGCCAGAACACATTGATCACTGACTCTGGAATAGCCACCGGACAGGCCACTGCCGCCAGATCGAACGGCACACAGGCCACGTCGGCAAAACGACGCGGCACAACGGCAATCATGTCCGTGGTTTGCAGTACTGGCCCCACCGCCATGAAATGTGGCACGGTTAATCGCACCCGCCGATCAATGCTGGCGCGCTGCAGGATCTCATCGACCACCCCGTGCCCGGTGCCTTCAGAGACAATCGCCACGTGCTCTGCTGCCGAAAATTGAGCAAGCGTCATCCCGCTTGCCAGGGCATGACCGCGCCGAAACAGACAAACATAAGGCTGGCGGAACAGGCGACGCTGGAAAAAACTTGCTTTCAACGAGGGCAAAAAACCCATCGCGAGATCAATCCGGCCATGCTCCATTTCGTCTTTCACATCGATGGATGTGGTGCGCACCGTGCGGATGGTCACTTCTGGCGCGGCGCTCGCCAACGCGCGCATCAATCGGGGCAGAAAATAGGTCTCGCCCACGTCGTTCACGCCAATCACAAAACTCCTGTCACTACCCGCAGGGTCAAACATTCCTCGTGCGTTGAGCGTGCTGTGCAAGGCTCCCAGGGCATCGGCAATGGGCTGCGCCAATGATTGCGCATAGGCGGTGGGCACCATGCCTCGCGACGTCCGAAGAAACAACTCGTCGTCCAGCAACTTACGAAGCCGATTTAAGGCATTGCTGACCCCCGGCTGCGAAATACCCAGGGTTTGAGCCACCGCAGATACCCGGCCAAGCTTTTGCAGCGAGTGAAAAACGACCAGAAGATTCAGGTCGATATCCTTCAATTCCATAGCGTTGCCTCCACCAATATTGATTTTGGTGATTTATCTCATCAGTCAGATTCTATTTATTAATTTGGGTCCCTGCCCGATCATGCCGCTATAGCCATCGCCCATGCCGCGCTGGCAACTCAGGGCCACGCGTTGCACACGCCACGTTCGACCCGCTCTGATGGAGACAAAATATGCCCCTGATGCCCTCCTGTTCGCAGGCTGCGCCATGAATACAGCCGAACATCCCCTCTCTTTCATGCCCGCCTGGCAGGACGACGGTTCGAGCCGGATTCCCTTTGACGTCTACACCGATGCCGCCTTGCACCAACGCGAGCTGGAACGTTTTTTCTACCAGGCGCATTGGAGCTACGTGGGTCTGGAAGCAGAGATTCCCAACCCGGGCGACTTCAAGCGCACGGTGGTGGGCGAACGCTCCGTCATCATGGTGCGCGATACGGAGGGCCAGGTGCGTGTGGTCGAGAACGTGTGCGCCCATCGCGGCGTGCAGTTCTGTCGCGAACGCTCGGGAAACAAAAGCGAATTCGTTTGCCCCTATCACCAATGGAATTACGACCTGCAAGGCAACCTGATTGGCGTACCGTTTCGACGCGGGGTCAAGCAAGACGGCAAGATCAATGGAGGCATGCCCCCGGATTTCAATACTGCAGACCACGGGCTGACGCGCCTGAAAGTGACCAGTCGGAACGGCGTGGTTTTTGCGGCGTTTGATCACGATGTCGAACCGCTGGAAGATTACCTGGGCCCAGACATCCTGCACTATTTCGACCGGGTGTTCGACGGGCGCGAGCTGGTGATCCACGGCTATAGTCGCCAGCGCATTCCGGGGAACTGGAAGCTGATGCAAGAGAACATCAAAGACCCTTATCACCCCGGCTTGCTGCATACCTGGTTTGTCACGTTTGGCTTATGGCGAGCAGACAATCGTTCCGAGTTGAAAATGGACCGACATTTTCGCCACGCCGCCATGATCTCCACGCGTGGACAAGGCGGTAAAGGGGCGGTCACCAGCGGCGTTTCCAGTTTCAAAGAACAAATGACGCTGCATGACGACCGCTTCTTGGACATCGTGCCTGAGCCGTGGTGGAACGGGCCCACCGCCGTACTGATGACCCTGTTTCCCAGCGTCATCATTCAACAACAGGTCAATTCCCTGTCTACCCGCCATATCCAGCCAGTGGGCCACGACGCGTTTGATTTTGTCTGGACGCATTTCGGGTTCAAAGAGGATTCGCCGGAGATGACGCGCCGGCGCCTGCGCCAGGCCAATCTGTTCGGTCCGGCCGGTTTCGTATCGGCCGATGACGGCGAGGTCATCGAGTTCTCCCAGGCCGGATTCACGCAAAAACCTGGCCATCGCACTGTTGCCGAGCTGGGTGGAAAAACGGTCGAGAACACGGAACACATGGTGACCGAAACTCTGATTCGCGGCATGTATGCCTACTGGCGTCGGGTAATGGAGGCATGAATGCTTGATTTTCAAACCTACTACGCCCTGACCCGCCTCTATACAGACTATGCCGCCGCGATTGATGCCGAAGAATGGGATAAATGGCCGGACTTTTTTCTGGAAGACTGCACGTACAAGGTGCAACCGCGCGAGAACTACGAGCGCGGTTTTCCGCTAGCCACCATGTCGTTCGAAAGCCGCGGCATGCTGCGCGACCGCATCTACGGCGCAACAGAGACTATTTTTCACGATCCCTACTACCAACGACACGTTGTAGGCGCCCCTCGCGTGCTGGCCGTAGAAGGCGACCGCATTGAGTCCGAGGCCAACTATGCCGTGCTTCGGACCAAACCCAATCAATTGACGAGTGTGTTCAACGTAGGCCGCTATATCGATGTCATTCGATCAACACCTGAAGGCCTGAAGTTCGAATCGCGTCTGTGTGTCTTCGACAGCGAGTTGATTCCGAACTCACTCATCTATCCAATCTGAACGGCAACCCATCATGAACACTGAGTGGATCAAGACCCTGGCGCTGGCGGACATTCCCCACGATGACGTCATTGGCGCCCAAGCGGGCTCGCAAGACATTGCGCTTTACAACGTCGACGGCGAGATCTATGCAACCGACAACCTCTGTACACACGGCAAGGCCCGTCTGTGCGACGGCTTTCTGACGGGCCATGAAATCGAATGCCCGCTGCATCAGGGCCGTTTCGACGTGCGCGATGGGCGAGCACTCTGCGCCCCCTTGCGAGACGCTGTGCGCAGCTATCCGGTAAAAATCGAAGACGGCGTGGTGTATGTGTCGTTAACGGCCGTTACCGCGTGAGCAGGGGTACGGCTTCGCGTTTATAGCGCGAGGCGAAGCGCCTCGTTTGCCGCTGCCAGACCCATGGCGGCAGTTACCGTAACGACGGAGCCGTAACCCGCGCAAGACAGCCCTTGTGGTCCGACCACGCGTGCCTCAGGACCCAGATCGTCTGCCGTCTCGTCGGCTGTCATCCAGGCATCCGGCAGAATCGCGGGCTGATCGAACCATAGCGCACGCACACCCATCTTCGGCACGCGCTTGAGCGCATGGCCATTTTGGTCAGATCCACGCGGAAAACCGTGGTCGCGACGCAGCTTGTTGCGCAGCTTGGACAACAAGGCATCGTTAACCGCTTCCGACAAATCGCCCGCGCGCAATGCCAAGGGGTCCGTCTTGCCACCTGCGCCGCCGCACAAGAGCATGGGAATGCCACGTGCACGCGCATGCAGAATCATGGCAATCTTGGCGGCCGACTGATCCGTGCAATCCACAATCGCCGTATAGGTGGCCGCCAGCACCTCACCCACGTTTTCCGGTGACACGAAGTCATCCACCCGCGTCAGCACGCAATCTGGATTGATAGCCAGAATGCGTTCAGCCATGGCGTCTACCTTGGACTGCCCGACCGTGGACGTCAGCGCGTGAATCTGCCGATTCACATTTGATTCAGCAATGTGATCCAGATCGATCAGCGTGAGCGCCCCCACACCGCAACGCGCCAGCGCTTCGGCAGTCCATGACCCTACGCCCCCCAACCCCGCAACGGCTACGTGAGCATTGCGCAGACGCGCAGGCGCTTCAGGTCCGTACAGGCGTGCCAAGCCGCCAAAACGGCGTTCGGCATCAATGTCACTGGCAATAGGGGAAGTCGTGGCGGAGGTAGTCATGGGCGGTATTTTCCCATGGAAGGGGAAAATGGGTAGCGAGGCTCACTTTTCATTGGATCAGCGTGGCCAAAAAGAAGCAGAGCTCGGGCCAACAGGGTAGGCAGCGCCCGCGCTATGCCCCGTCACCACCCAGAGCCTGATACACGTTCACCTGGTTCACTAATCTGGACAAGCGATTTTCATCCCACGCAATTTGTGCGACGCGTCGTTTTTCCTGAGCATCCAACCAGAAATTCAGTGGCACGGCACCAGCCCGATATCGCACTTCGTATAGCCGCTCTGCCTGTTGGGCGGCTCTTAACGAGCGCTCCAGTTGCTCACCCTGCAATCCCAATTGCGTGCGAGCCGACAGCGCATTCTCTACATCAGCCATGGCTTGATAGAGCGTTTGCCGGAAGTTGACGACACGCTCTTCGTAATCTGCCTTAGACACTTTGATGTTCAGCTGCATCTCGTTCCATTGCAGAAACGGCAGCATCAGGCCCGCACCTAACGTGGCTATCGGGTTCTGCAAGACTTCCGCCAATTTGACGCTGGCGCTGCCCAGCGACCCGGTCAACGTCAGCGGTGGGTAGTAACTGGCTTTGGTGGCGTCTACGGTTGCCAAGGCTTCACGCAAGCGCGACTCTGCAGCTTGCAAGTCTGGGCGACGGCCCAATAGTTCGGCTGGCACCCCGGCGTGAGCAACGGGCAAAGGGCCCTGCGGCAATCGGGACGGGTTTGCTTTGATATTGTCTGGCGGGCCATCAAACACAATGGCCAACGCGTTCAGGTACTCCACACGTTGTTGCACCAAAGACGTTTGTGCGGCTAACTGGCTAGCCACGGTTTGTTCGGCCTCTGCCAGTTCAAGCGCAGACGCCGCACCGGCCGCGTATTGCACGCGCACCAGATCCTGGGTTTTCTGGGCGTAGCCAATGCTCTCAAGACCACTGGCAATACGCTGATTGATAAAACCGATTTGCCAATACAGCGTGGCGGTGGTGCTCACCAGGCTTAGCGCTGCGGCTTGCCGATCCATTTCTGTGGCCTGGGCTTCCCATTGCGCGGCATCTCGCTGGCGCGACAGTTTTCCCCATAAGTCCACTTCGTAGCTCACCGTCAGCTCCGCTGACTGGTTCTTGGTGGTGACGCGTTCCCCGCGTAAATTGCGGGCGCGCGATAAGTTGGCATCGCCACCCAATACCGGCATCAGCTTGTCTTCTGCCAAGCCCGCCTGCAACTGCGCCCGGCGCACGCGAATGGCCGCTGCCGCCAGGTCGTTATTGCGCACGAGTGCCGCATCAATCAAATCGTTAAGCACCGGGTCATTGAAATTGCGCCACCAGGCGTCGCTGCCCAGGGCGGGAGTTTGCACCACAGTGTTGGCTGCCCCGTACTGCCATGCTTGCGGGATACTGACCGCAGGCGCCTGGTAGTCGGTCTTTAATAAACTGCCGCAGCCCGCCAGCACAAGAACCATGCAGCACGCGGCGGGTTTGAATATTCTGGATACGGCTTTCATTTTCTTCATTCCCGAGCCAAGGCCTCGACAGGGTCCAGACGTGCCGCGCTGCGTGCCGGTAAATAACCAAACACCACGCCGATAATCGTCGAGCAGGCAAACGCCGCCACCATGGATGCCGTGGAGAAAATCATTTGGAACATGCCTCCGGTTGCGCGTGAAAATACTTCGCCCACCAACAGAGACAGGCCAATACCAATTGCCCCCCCGATCAAACATACGAGCACGGCTTCAATCAGAAACTGTTGCATGATGTCGCTGCGGCGCGCGCCCACAGCCATGCGCACACCAATCTCGCGCGTGCGCTCCGTGACGGACACCAGCATGATATTCATGACGCCAATGCCGCCCACCACCAGAGAAATCAAGGCAATCATCGAAACCAATAGCGTGAGTGTGCCGGTGGTGCGCTCAATGGTTTTTCGGATGGCGTCCGTGTTGAAGACAAAGAAATCTTTCACGCCATGCCGTCTTGTCAGCAAGGAAACGATGGCCAGCTCAGCCGCTGCTGTCGGTGAAGCGTCGTTTACCCGTACGGTGATGCTTTTCAGATGCTGTTGTCCAAGCACCCGGCTAAGCGCCGTGGTGTAGGGAATCCACACGTTCAAACTGTCGTTATTGCCGAACGCGGTTTCTTTCTTGGCGGTAACACCAATGACCCGGGCAGGCATGGTGCCCAGGAAAATCACTTGACCCACGGGATCGGTATGGTTGCCAAACAGAGCGCGGCGGGTGCCATCGTCAATAACCACCTCCTGGGCACGACGCGTCACGCTGGACTCATCAAACACTTTGCCTTGCGCCACTTGCAGCGCACGCACGCGGAAATATTGGTCGCCCACGCCTTGAATGGAACCGTTGACGGAGACATTACGAAAACGCAGGGAAGCAGATGTGGCAACCTCGGGCGTCACACTGTCCACGTAAGACTGGCGCGCCAGTGCATCCGCATCAGCAGGCACCAGCGTACGAATGTTCACGGCCTTTTCATCACCAAAATCTTTGCCGGGATACACGTCTACGGTGTTCGTGCCAATTTGACTGATATCGCTAAGAATTTTCTGCCGTGACCCTTCACCCAATGCCACCACGGACACAACCGCCGCAATGCCGATCACAATGCCCAGCATGGTCAGGAAGGTACGCAAGCGGTGTGCATTCATGGCCAGAAGCGCCATGTGCAGGGCTTCGCCACAACGATCCAGATAGGCCTGCCATGGACGCCTGGCAGGCAATGACGATCGCACAAGCGCGGCAGCAGGCGAATGCTCAGCCTGCGCGTTGCGCTGGTCTCCTACAATTTCGCCATCGCTGATTTCAATGATGCGATGCGCATGGCGCGCCACACTCATATCGTGCGTGACGATGATGATGGTGTGGCCCGCCGCGTTGAGCTCTTCCAGAATCTGCAAGACCTCACGCCCGGTCTGCGTATCCAGCGCTCCGGTCGGTTCGTCGGCCAGAATAATATCGCCGCCGTTCATCAGCGCCCGCGCAATACTCACGCGCTGCTGCTGGCCGCCAGACAACTGACCCGGATGATGTTCAGAGCGTTCGGCCAGACCCAGCCGTGTCAACAAGGCCTGCGCGCGCTCGCGGCGAGAATTCCGCTGCTTGCCGGCATAAACCGCGGGCACTTCCACATTGCCAAGCGCTGTCAGATCGGACAACAAGTGGTAGCGCTGAAAGATAAACCCGAAATGCTCGCGCCTGAGTTGGGCGAGCTCGTCCGGGTCCAACTCACCCGTGGCGCGTCCCTGCACCCGATAGGTGCCGCTGGTTGGTCTATCCAGACAACCCAGTATGTTCATCAAGGTGGATTTGCCAGAGCCGGAAGCCCCGACAATCGCCACCATCTCACCCGCGTCGATACGCAGATTGATATTTTTTAGAACGGCGATGCTTTGGTCGCCCGCCTGAAACTCCCGGCGAACACCCGTCAACTCAATCAGGGGCGCGCTCATATCAGTGGCCTGCGGACACGCTCGGCGCCGAATCAGCCGACACAACCTTCTCGCCCACGGTCAAGCCTTCCAGCACTTGCGCACTGACGTTGTTGTTCATGCCCACCTTGATCTCACGGTCTTGAGGTTTGTCGTCCGCGCCCACCACCCGAACCGTATAACGCCCATCCGCAATCCGTTTGCCCAACGCTGACGACGGAATGACCACGGCATCCTTGGCCTGGCCCAGAATGATGAAAACTTGCGCGGTCATGGAGATGCGCAATTTTTCATCAGGGTTGGGCACATCAAACAGGCCGTTGTAGTAGACGGCGGCACTGGTAGACGAACTACTGCTACTCGTCAGCGACGATGTCGCCTCGTCTTTCTGAATAGAGTCAGGCGCGGGCTCAACGGCCCGCAAGGTGGCGTGATAACGCTCATCGGGTTCACCCAAGATGGTGAAGTAAACCGGCAGACCGGGGCGCACACGCGTCACGTCGGCCTCCGATATCTGCGCCTTGATCGTCATCGTGTCTACTTGAGCCACTTTGATGATGGTGGGCGCGCTCTGCATCGAGTTAACCGTCTGCCCTTCTTTGGTAACAACAGCCACCACCACGCCATCCATTGGCGACATGATGCGCGTGTAGCCCAGATTCACTTTCGCGGTGTCGACCTGAATCTCGGCCTGGGCAATCTGCGCGTCAAGCGAGGCAATCTCGGCCTTGGTGACGGCAAGCGTGGCTTCGGCAGTCTCGAAGGCTTCGCGGGAGCTGGCTTCCTGCGCCAACATTTGACGCTGGCGGCGAAATGCCAGTTCTGCCTGCTTCAGTGTTGCCACCTTGGCCGCACGCTCAGCGCGCCGCGTTTGCAAGGCCGCTTGCGCATTACGCAACTCGTTTTGCTGGGTCATGTCGTCGATTTCAGCAACCAACTGACCTTTCGTAACCCGATCACCCAAGGCCACTTTTAATGACTTCAACTGGCCCGAGGCCTGTGCACCGACGCTTACCCGTTCCACGGCATCAATGGTGCCGCTGGCCAACACACTATCTTCCAAGTCGGCCCGCGTAACCTCGGCCGTGGCGAAGGTGGGCTTGGGAGGCGAAGAAAAAAAAGCGGCACGTGCGCTCAACACAACAACGAGCAAAACGATGGCGATCAGGGAATAGCGTTTGAATTTGCTGGGTGTTTTTTTCATTAATACGGCAAAAAATAAAAAGGTACCCGATCTGTCATGCCTCGGGTCTGCGGCGAGTAGAAGGCCTGTCGACCGGCCACATACTAAACGGCGTTGCACCCACAACTATGTGCAAAGCGTGGCAAAACCGTGAAGAAGCGTAAAGATTGCAGCAACCGGCATCCAGAAGAGAACAACACCCGCTACTCCACTCACCCACAGAAGGCCATTTCCGCGCGGCGCGCGCCGCCTGAAATGGCAGCCGTCCAAGATCTTCCACACCTGAATTTTTGTACCCACGAAGCAAAAGAACACATCTCGTGCCAGCAGAGGAACGTTGAGCGTAAAACTCGAGTGGGTCGGGGATATCCCCGAACCGCGTCCAGATACGCATTCGTCAAAAACAAAACACCGTTCCGTTGCTAGAACGATACAACTGTTTCGATTCAAGCTCCGACGACACAAGCGATTGCAGGAACAGCATTGCAGCGATCATGCCGCGAACGTCGTTGTA
>JBEBWV010000041.1:0-41091 GCA_040391965.1 Achromobacter deleyi
CTCATCAAACACGCCACGCACGGCAATGTTGTGAATATTCGCATCTTGCAACGAATACATCTGCGCACGTTGAAATGCGCTCATGCGACCGTCCGGCGACAGCATGAACACGGCAATACCCTTCTTGCCACGTAACGCATATTCCGCAGCAGAACCCGTGTCGCCCGAGGTGGCACCCAGAATATTCAGCGTGGTACCACGCTTGGTCAGCACGTATTCAAAGACCTGACCAAGAAACTGCATGGCCATGTCTTTGAAGGCAAGCGTCGGCCCCTCAGAGAGTCCCAGCAACGACAAACCATGTGCCAACGGCCGTAAAGGCACGATGTCGTCGCAACTGAAGGTTTCCGGTGCGTAGGCGGCTCGCGTCAAACGGCGCAGGTCATCGGCCGGAATATCCGTCGCGAACAAGGACAGCACTTCATAGGCCAGATCAGCGTATGACAATGCTCGCCAGGATTCGAGCATGTCGGCGGACACCTGCGGCAGAGTCTCAGGAAAAGCTAAGCCACCGTCGGGTGCCAAGCCTTCCAGCAAGATGTCCGAAAACGCTTGCGGCGCCATGCCACCACGGGTCGAGATGTATTTCATGTCAGGTTTTCCACGCGCAAGCGGGTTACCTTGGAACGCACAAACGACAAGGCTTCGATGCGCTCGATAGCCTGATTGACGTTGCCTTCAAGCGATTCATGCGTCAGGAAAATGATGTCGGCACCGCCATCTTGCGATGGCTGTTGAATCATTGAGCCAATAGAAATCGAGCTATCCGCCAGTATGCGTGCCAAATCGGCCAACACACCAGGTTGGTCATCGACGCGCAGGCGCAAGTAATACGACGTGATGACGCGCTCAATCGGCAAGATCTCGAGGTCAGACATGGCATCTGGCTGGAATGCCAAGTGCGGCACACGGTGACCAGGATCAGCCGTATGCAGGCGCGTCACATCCACCAAATCAGCCACCACGGCCGATGCAGTCGGTTCTTCACCTGCGCCTTGTCCGTAATACAAGGTCGGGCCTACCGCATCGCCATAAACCAGCACGGCGTTCATGGCACCTTCGACATTCGCCAACAGGCGCTCTGAGGGCACCAGTGCCGGGTGCACTCGCAGCTCGATACCATCGGCTCGTCGCTTCGTAATGCCCAATAGCTTGATGCGATAGCCCAATCGCTCTGCGTGAGCGATGTCTTCTTGCGCCAGATTTGAGATGCCCTCGATATACGCACGTTCGAATTGCACGGGTACACCAAAAGCCAGTGACGCCAGCAGGGTCAGCTTATGTGCAGCATCTACACCTTCGACGTCGAAGGTGGGGTCTGTCTCGGCGTAACCTAGGCGCTGTGCTTCAGCCAGTACCTCGGCGAACGGCAAGCCGCGCGAGCGCATTTCGGACAGGATGAAGTTGGTCGTGCCATTGATGATGCCAGCAACCCATTGAATCCGATTTGCCGTCAGACCTTCGCGAATGGCTTTGATGATGGGAATACCACCTGCGACGGCGGCTTCAAAAGCCACCATCACGCCACGCGCCGACGCAGCGGCGAAGATCTCGTTGCCGTGCTTGGCCAACAATGCCTTATTTGCCGTCACGACATGCTTGCCGTGCGAAATAGCTTCCAGAACCAATTCGCGGGCCAGTGTGTCGCCCCCGATCAGTTCCACCACGATATCAATTTCGGGGTCGCGCACCAGCGCATGCACGTCAGTGCTTACCTCAACGGTATCGCCAACTCGGGCGCGCGCTTTCTCCACATCGCGCACCGCAATGCGGCTGACCTCGATGTGTCGTCCAGCGCGACGCGCAATTTCTTCTGCGTTACGGGACAGCACGTTCCACGTGCCACCGCCAACCACGCCCAGGCCCAGTAGGCCCACCTTCATGGGGTTCATTTAAGCAATCCGTCCTTGCGGAACATATCTTTGATGCCGCGCACTGCTTGACGCGTGCGCTGCTCGTTTTCGATAAGAGCAAAGCGAACATAGTCGTCGCCGTACTCGCCAAAGCCGATCCCGGGGGATACAGCCACTTTCGCGTCCGACAGAACGCGCTTGGCGAATTCCAGAGAGCCCATCGCCCTGTAGGGCTCGGGGATTTGCGCCCATATGTACATGGATGCCTTGGGAATTTCCACGTTCCAACCTGCTTCGTGCAACCCACGCGCCAGCACATCCCGGCGGCTCTGGTATTGCTGGACAATTTCACTGACACATTCTTGCGGGCCATCGAGCGCAGCAATCGCAGCCACCTGAATCGGCGTAAACGTGCCGTAATCGTGATAGCTCTTGATGCGCGCCAACGCGTTAACCAACTCCGCGTTACCCACCATATAGCCGATACGCCAACCCGCCATGTTGTAGCTCTTGCTCATGGTGAAGAACTCGACGGCGACATCGCGCGCACCGGGTACTTGCATGATCGAGGGCGCAACATAGCCATCAAAAGTGATGTCAGCGTAAGCCAAATCATGCACCACCAGGATATCGTGTTCTTTGGCCAGTGCCACGACGCGCTCAAAGAATGACAAGTCGACGCATTGTGCAGTCGGGTTGCTGGGAAACCCCAGCACCATCATCTTAGGCTTTGGAATCGACTCGCGCACCGCGCGTTCGAGCTCTTCGAAGAAATCAACGCCTGGCGTCATACGCACCGAACGAATATTCGCCCCGGCTATGACCGCGCCATAGATATGAATAGGATAGCTGGGGTTAGGCACCAGAACCGTATCGCCACGATCCAGGGTAGCCAGCATCAAGTGGGCCAGGCCCTCCTTGGAACCGATCGTGACAATTGCCTCGGAATCCGGGTCCAGATCGACGTTGTAACGACGGCCATACCAATCGCAAATTGCCTTGCGCAAGCGCGGAATGCCTTTGGAAACCGAGTAACCGTGCGTCGTTGGCCGCAAAGAAGCCTCGACCAGCTTATCCACAATATGTTGCGGGGTTGGCCCATCCGGGTTGCCCATGGACATATCGATAATGTCTTCACCCCGCCGCCGCGCCGCCATCTTGAGCTCGCCAGTGATATTGAAGACATACGGCGGCAAGCGCTCAATACGGGAAAACTTCCTCATGATGGAAATCCTTAGGGACGAGGGGCGAAAAGAGGTAAGCGCGAAATGCGCAAAAAACAATGAATAGAAGCGTGCAGCTACGCGTTTGCAGCGCAACAAAACCCTGTAATCTAGCGCAAGGACGCCCAAGCGGCAAATTGAGGAAAAAGCCTCCCAATTTCACCGTGGATACCCTGCAACATACCGTCATGCCGATGCGCTATTATCGGCATCATAAAGCCGGAGTTTTTTTTGAAGCTGCATACCGATCCTGCAACGGCCCTCAATACCATCACCGCCTATGGTGATGGCTACATTGAGGTCAACCAGGTTAGATTTTCTCACTCGGTCGTGTTCGGCCCCGAAGGTGCCGTGGCGCATTGGCCGGTTCAAACGCCAGCCGACATCACCGCGACGCTTTTGCGTCAAGCTGCGGGCCTGCCCGAGACCGTGAGTAACCCCCTGGATTTCCTTGATGAGCCCTCGGGCCCAAGTGCGCGCCCTGCCAATGCGCCAGAGGTGCTGCTTGTCGGCACTGGAAGCCGGCAACAGTTCCTTCGCCCCGAGGTCGTCCAAAGTTTATTGTCGATAGGCATTGGGGTGGAAATCATGGACACCTTGGCCGCCTCGCGCACCTACAACATCCTGATGGAGGAAGGCAGACGTGTTGTCATCGCTCTTATCCCCACAAACGGAGATTCCAAGTAATGATGCCCATCATCGGCAAGCCGGCCCCGCTCTTTACGGCTGAAAGCACAATCGGCCCTATCAGCCTCGAACAATGCCAAGGGCGTGCGGTCATTCTTTACTTTTATCCCAAAGACAATACGCCAGGCTGCACCACCGAGAGCCAGGATTTCCGCGATTTACATGCCGAATTCCTCTCTGCCAGCGCGATTGTCCTGGGCATCTCCCGCGACTCCCTCAAGTCGCACGAGAATTTCAAGACCAAATACGACCTGCCCTTTCCACTCATCGCTGATACCGATGAGGCCGTATGCAATCTATATGGCGTTATCAAACAAAAGAATATGTACGGGAAACAGGTGCGCGGCATTGAGCGCAGCACCTTCCTGATCGATGCCTATGGCGTTCTGGTGCAGGAGTGGCGCGGGGTGAAGGTCCCGGGTCATGCAAAGGAAGTCCTGCAAGCCGCCAAGAGCATTGGTTAGTCCCGTCTTCCGGATTTACCGTCAGGCGCTATAGCCGGCCCCCACTGGAGAGTGACCTACATGCCGCTTCCGAAGTTGCCCACCCGTCCCGCAGCTATCCTGACCTTCCCCTCGGGCGAGTCCGCCCGGGCACAGGCCCATGTTTCCACGACTGCTGCTGCGCAGTCTGCTTCATCCTCGACTGCAGATGACGAACGGGTAGAACATATCGTCCAACCCGAACTGGATGGATTGACACCTCCTGCCCGCAAGGCGCAGATTCCTGCGCCGACCCGTCAGGTTGAGCCGCCACCTGTTGTTCCCGCTGCCAAACCTGCCCGCCAGGCCAAATCGGCCCCGGTGCCAAGCAAGAAGCCGCGCAAGCGTGCCGAGAACGAACCCCGCAAGCTGTTCGTTCTGGACACCAACGTATTGCTGCACGACCCCAGCTCATTATTCCGCTTTGAAGAGCACGATATCTTCTTGCCAATGATGACGCTTGAAGAACTGGATCATCAGAAAAAAGGAATGTCGGAAGTGGCGCGTAACGCGCGCCAGGTCAGCCGCTCACTTGATGCGCTGGTGCAAGACACCGTCGACTTTGATCAAGGCCTGGAATTAAGCGGACTTGGCAACAAGGACGCGACGGGTCGCTTGATGTTCCAGACCACCGCGATTCACAGCACCCTGCCAGCTGACCTGCCCATGGGCAAGGCTGACAATCAGATTCTCGGTGTGGTTCGTGCTCTGCAAGAGAAATATCCGCAACGCGAAGTCGTGTTGGTCTCGAAAGACATCAACATGCGCTTGAAAGCCCGTGCCCTGGGCATGGCGGCGGAAGACTATTTCAACGATCACGTCCTGGAAGATTCCGATCTTCTGTATTCGGGCGTAATGCCGTTGCCAGACGACTTCTGGAACAAGCACGGAAAAGATGTCGAGTCCTGGCAGCAGGCGGGCACCACGTTTTATCGTATTCACGGCCCGCTGTGTTCGCAGTTTGTCGTCAATCAATTCGTGTACTTCGAAGGCCAGATGCCGCTGTACGCGCAGGTGCGCGAAGTTAGCGGCAAGATGGCCGTCTTGGCCACCTTACGTGACTATACCCACGGCAAAAATAACGTCTGGGGCATTACCGCGCGCAATCGTGAGCAGAACTTCGCAATGAATCTGCTCATGAATCCAGAGTGCGACTTCGTGTCACTGCTTGGACAGGCTGGCACGGGTAAAACCTTGTTGGCCCTGGCCGCTGGCATCACCCAAGTGCTGGAGACCAAGCGCTACACCGAAATCATCATGACCCGCGTCACGGTGCCTGTCGGCGAAGACATTGGCTTTCTGCCCGGCACCGAAGAAGAAAAGATGCTGCCCTGGATGGGCGCGCTTGAAGACAACCTGGACGTTCTTAACATGGGCGAAGGTGAAGGCACCGGCGATTGGGGTCGAGCCGCCACCATGGACTTGATCCGCTCGCGCATCAAAGTCAAGTCACTGAACTTCATGCGCGGCCGTACATTCCTGAACAAGTACCTCATCATTGACGAAGCGCAGAACCTGACGCCCAAGCAAATGAAGACGTTGGTCACGCGTGCAGGGCCAGGAACCAAGGTCATTTGCCTGGGCAATATTGCTCAAATCGACACTCCCTACCTGACCGAAGGCAGTTCAGGACTGACGTTCGTCGTGGATCGCTTCAAAGGCTGGCCGCATTCGGGTCATGTCACGTTGCAGCGCGGCGAACGCTCACGCTTGGCTGACTATGCGGGCGAAGTGCTGTAAGTGATTTAAAACGCGCTTACGCGCGGTGCATTACAAAAAAGCCCTTGGAATCGCGTTCAGCAATGAACGCCTCCAAGGGCTTTTTCTTTCGTGCAATGCGTTCTCTGCAAAGCGCAGCGTTGGCACCTGCACGCTAACGCGACGTTTTACTTATCCGCCGCGTTCGTAATGGCACTACCTGCTTTGGACATATCTTTGCCCATGCCGGCCATCGTGTTGCAGCCGCTCAGAACAAATCCAAAGACGACAAAGGCCGTCAAGACGATCTTGCCACGCATAACGTGAAGCTCCTGAATTTTTTGATCAGGCGCGGCCCATGGCTGCGCCTGGTTTTCCTTAGACGATCTGCACTCGCAGCTCGCCCAGTCCTTCAATGCCACCCGTGATGACATCGCCTTTGACGACCGCGCCCACACCTTCAGGCGTACCCGTGAAAATGATGTCGCCAGGCTGCAACTCAAACAGGCCCGACAGGTAAGCGATGCTTTCCGGAATGTTCCAGATCATCTGATCGAGATCGCTGGATTGCTTGCGCTCACCGTTCACGTCCAGCCAGATTGCGGCATGTTCGAGTGTGCCAACCACGCTACGCGGATGGATCGGCCCAATGGGTGCGGAAAGATCAAATGCCTTGCCCACTTCCCACGGACGGCCTTGCTTCTTCATCTCGCCTTGCAAGTCACGGCGGGTCATGTCGAGGCCCAACGCATAGCCCCAGACGCACTCATTGGCTTGATCAACGGGAATATCACGACCACCTTTACCCAATACCACGACCAGCTCCATCTCGTAGTGCAAGTTGGAGGTCTTGGGCGGATAAGGCATTTTGCCAGTTTCACCATCTGCAACATTGAGCACGGCGTCAGCCGGCTTGCAGAAAAAGAATGGATCTTCACGACCGGTGAAACCCATTTCTTTGGCATGTTCGGCGTAGTTACGACCAACGCAGTAAACACGACGAACCGGGAAAAATGCGGCGCTGCCGACAACAGGAACCGCGGCAGGCGGCGAAGGGGGCAAAACGTAGTCCATGAGCTGTAAGCCTATAACGAGTACTTTACCGGGGACCGGCGCCAAAATTTCACCAGCGAGTTTATCCCTTTCCAGCGCAATCGCGCAGACCCTTTTTTGCACCACGATTCAGGAAAAAGTAGGGATTTCTCTTTTATCGGTGCGCGACGCATTAAAAAACGGCGTGGTGCAGCGAGCATTTCTGCCGGTGCAACCACGCCGTTATTCAAGCTGGGCGGCCCTTGTCGGCGCCGTCCGGCTTCACTCGATTAAGCCTTGTTGTAGCGTTCGACGCTGCTCACGATTTCTGCGT
Source organism: Achromobacter deleyi (assembly GCA_040391965.1). GTDB lineage: Bacteria > Pseudomonadota > Gammaproteobacteria > Burkholderiales > Burkholderiaceae_B > Achromobacter > Achromobacter deleyi_B. The sequence goes on from JBEBWV010000041.1 coordinate 7,310, forward strand.
GAGCAGCTTCAACACCCTTCCAGCCCTTAACCTTGACCCACTTGCCTTTCTCCAGATCTTTGTAGTGTTCAAAGAAGTGCTGGATGCGGGCCACATCTTCGGCCGGCAGATCTTCGTAGGACTTGATGTTGCGGTAAGGAGGATAGAGCTTCTCGACCGGCACAGCCAACAACTTGGCATCACCACCCGACTCGTCGTCCATTTCCAGCACGCCGATGGCGCGGCAACGCACCACCGCACCGATCTGGATGGGGAACGGAGTCAATACCAGCACGTCGGCGGGATCGCCGTCGTCAGACAGGGTCTGGGGAATGTAGCCGTAGTTGCACGGGTAGTGCATTGCCGTCAGCATGAAACGATCAACGAAAATCGCGCCACTTTCCTTATCGACCTCGTACTTGACCGGGTCGGCGTTCATGGGGATTTCGATGATGACGTTGAAATCTTCCGGCAGGTTCTTGCCAGGGGCTACGCGATCAAGACTCATGATTCAACCTTGTTTATCCAAACTAGATAGAGAAATGTTCAAAGCTTGCCACCGTCCTTGAACGGCGGCTTGGTGGTCGGCAGTGGTTCGGTAGCAAGCGGCGATGCCGCAGCAGCTTCCGAAGCCACCGTGGTGGGCGCAGGACCATAGAGCGTGGCAGGATCGTCATAACGTCCTGCGATGGGTGCGCTATCGAAATAATCTTCGATGTCCACGGCGCTACCCACAATTGGAGCATCGTCCGGCACCATTCGGTTGCCACGAGCTTCAAGCTCGCGAGCTTCCGGGTCCAGCACATAGTCAGAAGCAGAGGCAGCGACCGCTGGAGGGTGAACGTACTCCACTTTGCCTGCCGGCGAATACGCGTCCGGCAAACCGATGGCGTAACCACCCTCAGCATCCAGCCGATAAGGGTCATCAGCCGTTTCTGCCGATGGCAGCACCACATCGGCTGCCAGCACGGGCAAGGCCATGCTGGCTGCCGTCGCCAAGCGCCAGTGACGCACGGCGTCTGCAGGACGATCCAGGCGGTCGTAGAGGCTACCAAGCAATGCGTGAGTCTGTGCATCGTTGCGGCGACTCAAGCTACGCAACAAATAGCGCTCAGCTTGTCCCCATAATTGCCCATTCAGGCACAACATGCCCAGAGCTGCCAACAAGTCGGAATCCGTAGAGCGCTGTTGCAGCCACGTCTCGGCTTTGGCTAAACGACGCGGCACTTGCTCGGCGTCGCAACGCGCATAGGCTGCGACGAGGTGAGGATTGAATTTGACTGCAATGGCAGCCTCAAGTACGCGCGCTGCATCGTTGGGCTCTCCGGCTGCATCAAACGACACCGCCCCCGCCAACGCGATATCGGGCAGTAAGCGTTCCTCTGCCTTCAGATCTTTCCAAATGGCGCGCCAACTACCGTCGGCCTGCCCCGCACGCAGACGCGCCGCACCGGCCACGTCGATCAGTTGATCTGCCTCTTGGCGATCCAGGGCATTGCGACGCAATAGGCCACGAGCCAGCGTGAACACTTGGTCGTGATGATGCAATGCCGTATGCGCGCGCAGCAACAAACGCATGGTGTGCAGATGGCGGGCGCCTCCGTCTTGCAGCGGTGCCAGAACGGCCAGCGCTTGTTCGGCACGCCCTTGATCAAGCAGCATGTCGGCCGTAACGGTCGCCGTGGCTTCGAGCAAGCCAGGATCGGTGCCGGCATGTTCTTTCGCACTGGCCAGGAAATTGTCGCGACGCTCGAACTCACCCAAGCCATGAGCAGCGCGCCCGGCCGACAAGGCTGCGAGAACGCGACGGCTTTGCACCTTGGTTTGGCCAAGCAATTTGGTCAGGTCTTTCTCGGCGAGCGAGTAGCGACCTTCCAGCAAGCCAATCCAGCCACGTTCAAGCAACTCGTGGTCCCGCGCCTGAGCGCGTTTACCGCGCCAAGCGCGTACACGATCAGGGATCGCCAACAACCAGGCCAGTACCCGTAGCGCGACATAAATGGCTACAAAGGCCGCAATAATGAGTAAAACGGTGAGCGTCAGCGATAGCTCAATGCGCCATGGCCAGACGAGAATGAGCACGTTGCCTGCGTGTGAACGCAGCACCACTGCCAAGGCAACGGCAACAACAGCAAGCAGCAGAGTCCAAAACCAGGTACGCATGCCTTAATCCTGTCCGCTTGTCGTCTTGAAACCGGCAGCACGCAGAGCGGCGGCACCGTTCAGGCTGTCAGCCAGATCGGGCAAACGCACGGCGATGTCTGTTTGCGAGAGTTCACGAGCCAGTGCCAGTGCCGCTATCGTGTCAGGTGCACGCCCATCGAAGTATTTCGTCAAGGTGTTGATCACGTTATCCAGTTCGGTTTTCCAGATGGTCGGCTGGCGCATCAACATTGCGAGTTGCACAGTCAGCAGACGCTGGCGCAACGTGGCGCGGACTTGTTCAGCCTGATCCGGGGAAAGCATCAGTGCCGTGGGCTCGTCAACGCGCTGCACGCGAATGAGATCACCTAGCTCATGGGCCAACGCCGAACCTGCACGAGTGGGCCACGAAGCAAGCTCCGCGCGCCAACGCTCCCACCAGGCAGCGTCCGCTGGCAGGCTGTCAGCAGGATTAACGCTCGGCAAGACGTGCGCCGCCTTGGGCTCGCCCAACGCGGTCACGCCAGGTGCTGCGGCATCAGGTACAAGCAAGGGGGCTTTGCTGATGAGTGTGACCAGGCGTTCAATACGTGCGGACTGAGCAGGGATATCTACCGAGGAAACGGCACGCAGCCGGTCCAGATCCCCATTGATGCTTTGCTGAAGTGCCGCAAAGCGCGGGCGGTCAGCGCGAGCCAAACGCGATTGGGCAGATTCCAGCGCCACGATGGCATTGCCAACGTTGCCCGCCAACCTCAATTGCTGGTTTGCCAAGGTAAGCAAGCGCTCGACGTCATTGGCAAGCAATTCATCGCTGGAGCCATCGTTGAAATTCTGCCAAGCCTGTTGCAAGGCACTGTATTGGCTTTGTGATTCGCGCACGCGCCCTTCCAGGTCAGCGACGCGACCGGCTTGCGCCTGCGCCAAGGCCAAGGCTTCTCGAGTATCTTTGCGCGCCTGCGCCACCTCGGCACTGAGCACACCGACTCGCGAAGCGACGTCACGGCCCGCCGTGACGAATTGCGTGCGCTGGTTCCAAAGCGCCCAGCCCAAACCCAGCGCGAGCAAAAGCACGATGATGAGGGCGGTTGCCAGGGTGCCATTCACACTCTTGGCCGGTCTGGCCTTGACGGAGGCGGCCGAGGCCGATGCGGGCGTGCTGGTGCCCGGGGCAGCCGTTGAAACGACTGGATCGGTAGCGGGAGTCTTGTCTGTCATGACGCGATTGTATTCGGTGAAAGTCCGATACGATGATTCAGGCGGCAACAAATGCCTGGAATATCGACTCGTCGTGGGGCTTGCAGATTTTTACCATTGACGCAGAGCCGTCATCATCCAATGCCAGGCCCAGGTGTGCAACCAGCGACGGGTGGGTCAGCACGAAGCCACAATGCTGCCACCAGGACAACAGGCCAGCGCCTTGCAACTGGCGCCTCACGGCGTCAATCCCCTCCCCGCTCGTCAACAACCAAGTCACAGGTGTGCTGGCCTCAGCCAGACGCGATAGCTGCTCCAGCGCGGGCTCTGACCAGGATGCCGCCGACCTTTCATAAGCGGCATGGCGAGTGACTTCGATGTTATGCGCCTGCAGGCGTTGGCTAAGCCAGTCGCGGCCCTGGGTGCCGCGTACAAGCAACACCCGTTTTGGGAATGCAGTTTGCTTACACAGTACATCCCAAAGCGCTTCGGAATCGTGACTGGCAGCGTCTTCGCCGGGATGCAAAACTGTTGTATTTGCGCCAAACCAACCCGATTCACGCAAGCCGGCCGCACTAGCTGGCCCAACCGTCGCGGCAGGCACATGTGCCGGCCACTGGTGTGGCTCGGCATTGGCGCCCGTTAATTGCTCACGGTAGAGGCGTGCGGCGTTGCCGCTGACGAACACGACCAGATCAAAACTCTCGGGCCTGGGCACGCAAGCGGGATCTAGCGCCAGAGCGTTGATTTGCAGTGCAGGCAGGCAAATCACTTGCCAACCAACCCTTTCGAGCAAGCTGGCAAGGTTTTCGTTACGCCCTTGCGGACGCGTCAGGATAGCGATACGCGGCGTGCGAACCGCTGCTGGCGCCCCGACCATCAAGGCTGGGAAGCGTCTTGGAGCAGCTCGTTCAGGATGGCGTCCGCGCCACCAGCGAGCAGCTCTCGAGCGGCGTCTTCACCTATCGATTGGGCCTCGGACACAGGGCCGGAAATGGCACTGCGCACGATACGCAACCCGTCTGGCGAGGCTACCAACGCACGCAGCGACAACGTATTGCCTGAAATCTGCGCATAAGCGGCCAAAGGCACTTGGCATGATCCGCCAAGCACGCGTGAGACGGCCCTTTCGGCCAGCACGCAGGCGGTGGTTTGCGCACTGACAAGCGGTGCCAGCCATTGGCGCATATCGTCACGGTCGTGGCGAATCTCGATACCTAAGGCACCCTGACCAGCAGCCGGCAGACTGTCTTCCGGCGTCATCAACCCTCGAATGCGTGACGCGAGTCCCAGACGTTCAAGCCCGGCGGCAGCCAGCACAATGGCGTCGTATTCGCCATTATCCAGTTTGCCGAGTCGAGTATCGAGGTTACCGCGCAGAGGCCGCAGCACGAGATGCGGAAAACGGGCACGAATTTGCGACTCACGCCGCAAGCTGGAGGTACCGATGACCGCGCCGGCAGGCAATGCCGCCAGCGTGTCGTACTTATTGGAGACAAAAGCGTCACGAGCGTCCGCACGCTCAAGCACCGCACAGAGCTCGAAAGGTGCTTGGAGATCGACTGGCACATCTTTAAGAGAGTGCACAGCGAGATCCGCACGCCCATCGAGCAATGCAGTTTCCAGCTCCTTGACGAACAAACCCTTCCCGCCCACTTTAGAAAGTGTGCGGTCCAGAATTTGGTCGCCTCGGGTGGTGAGAGTGAGTAGTTCAACTACACACGTTGGATACAACGTGTGTAGTTGATCTCGCACATGCTCGGCTTGCCAAAGGGCAAGCCGGCTGGCACGTGTGGCAATTACAAGGCGTTGTGGAAGCGACACAAGACGAATTCAAACAAAGTTTGAGACGATGATTGTGGCAACCACACCCAGGATGGCCAATACAAACAACCCTTGCAACAGGCTCAGGCCCGACTCGGATTGCTGGGGATCTAGGGATCTACGCAGACTCATTTACAGATTCCTTGGAAGCAGTTTTGCGTTTTCGGCTCGCAAACCAGCGTCCAGCAAGGACAACCAGCAGCGCGCCAACGATTTCAGCCCCAAGTTTAACCGCTGTCGGCTGTTCGCCGAATTGACGTACAACAAACACGTCGGTAATCAGCATGCCGCCTGCGATCCAGCCCAACAAGGCCGCACCGAACGTAATAACCAGCGGATAGCGGTCGATCAGCTTCAGAACCAAGGTGCTGCCCCAGATGATGATTGGCACGCTGATGATGAGACCAAAGGCGACCAGACCAATCTGGTGAGCTTCGTCAGCATTTTGCGCCGCGCCGGCGATGGCGATGACGTTATCCAGGCTCATGACGAAGTCAGCAATGATGATGGTCTTGACCGCAGCAGCGATAGACGTATTGCCTTTAATGTTGCCATGCCCGTCGTCTTCAGGAATCAGCAGCTTGACGCCGATCCAGACCAGCAAAACGCCACCGACAATTTTCAGGAACGGAATACCCAGAAGCGTGAGCGCGAAAGAAATCAGAACCACGCGCAAGATGATTGCGCCCGCCGTGCCCCACAGGATGCCCTGCATGCGCTGCTTTGGCGCCAAGTTGCGACACGCCAGCGCGATAACAACCGCGTTGTCCCCGCCTAGCAGGATGTCAATGAGAATAATTTGGAATACCGCTGCCCAACTCAGCGTTTGGAAAAACTCAAGCACTTTGAAACCCCCGAAGCTATTTATCTAAACCCGTATGACGGTCGACCGGTCCCGGTCCGGTCACCCTTGCCGCCAACGATAGGCGGCAAGGGGAATGCAAACAACTAATTATTATAATTCAGCTTTCATTCAGCTTGCGGGCGGCGAGCCAACAACTTACCCAAAGCGAGTACCAACAGTGCGCCAACGGCCCCGGCCATCAATGCAAAGTTGTGCTGAGAAACACCCAATGTCGCATCAATGCGCGCCATTGATCCCTCTAGTGCGGGATCACCGACAAGCAGTTCGCCTGCGATAAATCCTAGCAACGCTGCGCCCACCCAAACGATGATCGGGAAGCGCTCGATAACCTTCAGCAGTAATGTGCTGCCAAAAATCACCAGCGGGATACTAATAGCCAGGCCCAGCACCAACAGTGTGGTGTCACCCATGGCTGCAGCAGCCACAGCGACCACATTATCGAGACTCATGACCAGATCGGCGATCATGATGGTGCGGATGGCGGTCAACAAATTGCCCTGCGTCTTGCTTTTACCGTCGTCTTCGCCTTCTGGCATGAGCAAGGTCACGCCGATATACACCAACAGCAACGCACCGATGATCTTGAGCCAGGGCAGCAACAACAATTTTGCTGCGACCAGCGTCAATGCGATCCGCATGATGATCGCCGCGGCAGAGCCGATGGTGATCGCTTTCTTTTGCTGTGCCGGCGGCAAAGACCGCGCTGCCAGCGCTATGACGACCGCGTTATCGCCCGAAAGCAAAATATTGACCCAAATAATCTGGAGCAACGCGATCCAGAAGGCTGCTGAACTAAGTTCCATACCTCTCTTTCCTAGATGTGATCCCCTAGGTAGAAAAAACCATAAAAATGGATGAACGGGAAAATAAAAAGCGTACTGACCGTCTTGGTGCGAGCCGGACGGCATTCTTGCAAGGCACGCGCGAATATTCTTTCATTATAGTTTCGTTCAGCTTTCCGTAGGACATGATGACCACAACATGGACAGCGCTACGTTGAAGCAGGTGCTGAAATAGAAAAACCCACCGCCAGGGTGGGTTTTTCTGTCTTGCAAAGCCCGCCGGAACGGACTCGTACGCGTTGCTTTACAGCACCGACAAGAGCAACTTGCCCATTTCGGACGGGTTGCGCGTGGTACGGATACCGCAAGCTTCCATGACTTCCAGCTTGGCATCAGCCGTGTCGGCGCCGCCGGAGATCAGGGCACCTGCATGACCCATACGCTTGCCGGCAGGAGCCGTGACACCCGCGATGAAGCCAACTACCGGCTTCTTCATGTTGTCTTTGGCCCACTCAGCTGCGCTGACTTCGTCCGGACCACCGATTTCGCCGATCATGATGACCGCATCAGTTTCGGGATCATCGTTGAACGCCTTCAACACGTCGATGTGCTTCAGACCGTTGATGGGATCGCCACCGATACCAACAGCGCTGGATTGACCCAGACCGAGTTCGGTCACTTGAGCCACGGCTTCATACGTCAAGGTGCCCGAACGGCTAACGATGCCGATACGACCCTTGCGATGGATGTGACCCGGCATGATGCCGATCTTGAGTTCGTCGGGGGTAATCAGACCCGGGCAGTTCGGGCCGAGCAACAGCGTTTTGCTGTTGATAGCCTTCATGCGGTTCTTGACTTCCAGCATGTCGCGAACGGGGATGCCTTCGGTAATGCAGATAACGAAGTCCAGTTCGGCTTCGACAGCTTCCCAGATGGCAGCAGCGGCACCGGCGGGCGGCACGTAGATCACCGAAACGGTTGCGCCGGTGTCAGCCTTGGCTTCTTTTACCGAAGCGAAGATGGGCATGCCTTCGAAATCGCTACCGGCTTTGTTCGGGTGAACGCCAGCCACGAATGCGGCTTTGCCATTGGCATACTCACGGCACATGTGGGTATGAAATTGGCCGGTCTTACCAAGACCTTGCGTAATGACTTTGCTGTCCGCGTTGATATAAATCGACATTTGTGAATCCTTGCAATTCTTATTTGACGGCGGCTACGACTTGGCTGGCCGCATCGGCCATCGTATCGGCGCTGATGATCGGCAGACCCGACTCAGCCAGCATCTTCTTGCCGAGTTCTTCGTTGGTGCCCTTCATGCGCACGACCAGCGGCACGTTCAGGTTGACGGCCTTGCAAGCAGCGATCACGCCTTCGGCGATGACGTCGCAGCGCATGATGCCGCCGAAGATGTTGACCAGAATGGCCTTCACGCTCTTGTTCTTGAGCATGATCTTGAAGGCTTCGGTCACTTTCTCAGCTGTAGCGCCGCCACCGACGTCCAGGAAGTTGGCCGGCTCGCCGCCGAACAGCTTGATGGTGTCCATTGTGGCCATAGCCAGACCAGCGCCGTTCACCAAGCAACCGATGTTGCCATCGAGCTGGATGTAGGCCAGATCAAACTTGCTGGCTTCGATTTCTGCCGGATCTTCTTCGTCCAGATCGCGGTAGGCCACGATTTCCGGATGACGGAACAAGGCGTTCGGGTCGAAGTTGAACTTGGCGTCCAGGGCAGAAATATTGCCCTTGCTGTCGCGGTTCAGCGGGTTGATCTCGACCAGGGAAGCATCGGTATCCATGTAGCACTTGTAGAGCTTCTGGAACGTATCAACAGCTTGAGCGGTCGAGTTTTCCGGCAGGCCGATCGCGTCGGCGATCTTCTTGGCTTGCTCAGCCGTCAGGCCGGTCAACGGGTCGATGTATTCGGTGATGATTTTTTCGGGCGTGGAGTGAGCCACTTCCTCAATGTCCATACCGCCTTCGCTGGAAGCGATGAACGCAACCTTTTGCGTGGCACGGTCGGTCACCAGCGAAACGTAGTATTCCTTCTGGATGTCAGCGCCGTCTTCGATGTACAGGCGCTTGACCTTCTGACCAGCGGGGCCGGTCTGATGCGTGACGAGCTGCATGCCCAGAATTTCGGAAGCGATCTTGCGGACGTCGTCGAGCGAACGAGCCAGCTTGACGCCGCCGCCCTTGCCACGGCCACCGGCGTGGATTTGCGCTTTGACAACCCAGACTGGTCCACCCAGCTTTTCAGCGGCAGCCACGGCCTCGTCGACGGAAAAAGCGGGAATCCCGCGCGGCACGGTCACGCCGAACTGCTTCAGCAGTTCCTTGCCTTGATACTCGTGGATTTTCATGTGTTACCTGTCAGGATGTATGAGAAAAAGAAAGTATTCGGGAGGGAGTTAATCAACCGACACATCGGCGTTGACTCCCGTATACCACTTGGGATATTGCTCAAGCACTATCGGGCCATCGGTACTCAAGGCGTGGCAGCCATCCAACTGAAATGGACGCCGATCCGGGTTGTGCTCTTGTCGCCGACGATTGGCCATTGTTTGAACCGCCGCAGTAGGAAGGACTTGCGACAACTCGGTCATGTGCGTACAGCCAGCAACACGCCCGAATCGCTCCTTCACCTGCTGGCGAAAGCCTTTTAGCAGATTCATCCCGACCAAATCGCCATAGGCGGATTCGATCGACATGCAGTGCTCTTCGTAGGGAGCCGCATCATAGACAGCCTGCGCCGCGACGATGGTGAAATCGCCGTTGATGGTGATGCGCAAGTGCATGTGATGGATGGGCCTGCCTGCCTTAAACATGTTCCCGTCGCGCTTGGGGAAGTCGTAGGCCTTGACGTCGATAAGCTCGGCTTCAAGATCCCAGTTTCCGTCGTCGCGCGCATACGACTGCACGCGTATGGAACGCGTATGTAGCGGCTGGCGAGAACAATCCGGCGGTGGCAATGGCATATCAGTAGGGCCTGCGGGGCGTAGATGGCCAACGCATGGTGCGCGGCAACAAAGCCTTCAAAGTATAGCGCAGCGAGCCCCCTAGGAAATGTCATGGGGTCGCAGAGTTGCCCAGGGGACAAGCACCGCACTGGCCCAAAGACCATCCTGCACAAGCTGAGAACTCATTTTTGCGAGTGCCAGACGCTCATCGCGGGTAGCGCAATACTCTTGCAAACCAATGCCGCAGGCCTTTTGGCGTGCCTCTAAAAGGCTCCATGCCCGGGCAAACTCTCGCGTTTGCTCCTGCGGCGACAAATTGGTCAATTTAGCGGCCTGCTTCGGGTCGAAATAAAGTGCGGCCACATCACACAGACCAGGAAAAGCGGCAATTCGTGCCAGATCGACCCCCGGCGTGCCTTGCCAGGACAAACCACAGAGCACGTGTGCGTCGCTGTATGACACTGACACCCGCCAAGACGAGCCCTCGGGCAAAGGACCTCGGGGAGTTTCCTGCCACACTACCTCCCGCCCCGGCTCACGCCCGGCCAGTTCCGCCGTCATCCAGGCCCGGACTTGGCGACGCTGCGCAGGACGATCTTGCTGGATGTGCCCGAGCCACAGTTCCACCGCCTCCCCTGCCCCGCTAATGCAATGAAAAAGCGAAGTCATGGTGTCCACGGGGTGGCCGGACTGCCAATCCATGCCTGACCAGCGGGAATGGTTTCGCCCTTGAGCACCAGAGTCAAGGGACCCAGGCGGGCGTTGTCCTCAACGTTGCTGTCGTACAGGATCGTCGTGCGCGGACCGATGCTGACACCGTTGCCGATGCGCACTTGCCCGATTTTCATCACACGATCTTCAAACAGATGCGTTTGCGGCCCCGACCAGGCATGCATCACGACATCGTCCCCGATGCTCACGCAGTCGTACTCGGTGATGTCAGTGGTGTCCATGAACACGCGTTTGCCTATTTTGCAGCCCATGCATCGTAGGGCCAGGGGTAGCCAGGGCGTGGCTCGCAGGAAATTGAAAAAATTCGGCACAGCGATGGATTCATACAGGCTGGTCACAGCCTCACTTTTCCAAACAAACGGCGTCCACATTGGCTCGGCCCGAGTGCGATAGCGGCCAATCAGGATCCATTTAAGCAAGACCAGAAACAAGAAAGTGCCCAAGCCATACAGCACCCCTGCAAGCATCAGCTCATCAAATGCCGCCAGGAAGCCGTTCTGTGCCGCCATGGGAATGACCTTCATCACCGTCAAATACCCCACGGCGATCACCACTGCCAGAGGCAAAATCATGCGCATGCCTTCGACCGCTCCGCGCGCGATTTTGCGACGTATGCTGGGCCGAAAAGTCAGGTGTTCAGGGAAACCCGCCATTTTTTCGCGAGCGGGCAAAGAAATGGGAGGATTACCCAACCACGTTTGTCCGGGTGTCATCCGGGAGTTCTCGGGGGCACGACTTTGCACACCAATCAGGACGTCATCGGGTAACACGGAACCATCGGGCACATATGCACCATTGCCCACAAAACTGCGATTGCCCACAATCGTGGCGCGCATGGTCATCCAGCCACGATCAACCTCTTCATCGCCCAACATGACACCATCAGCCACAAAGCTGTCTTCACCCAGGGTCAACATATCCGGAACGATACCCATGGCGGTGGAAATCTCGGTGCCACGCCCGACTTTGGCGCCCAGCAGTCGATACCAGGTTGCCGCATAGATTGACGCGTACAAACCATGAAGCACGCTCAGGCTGGACTCCTGGATTTGGTTGGTCAGCCAGCGGCGCAAATAAATATGCCCATATACCGGCCACCTTCCGCTGCTTAATCTGGGCAGCAAGGTCCAGCGAAGCAACCCGGACACCACGATTGTCAGCAACAGTAGCAAGGCACTGGCTGGCAAGGCCAGGAGCAAATAGCACAAGAATGCATAGGGCCAGGACACGCGCGACCCCATCAAGTCCAGCCAGCGTGCATCAATCCAGTCGATCAGCACGAAACTCGGGAATACCGGCATGAAAAATAGCGCGGCGATAAGTGTGCCGCCCAACGCGTAAGCGAAGATGTCGATCTTGCGCCAGATAGTCTGCCGCTTGGGTCGATCCGGCAAGGATGGCGCCGTTGCCTGCGGCAGATGCCTGGCAGGTGCACCGCCCCAGATTTGGCCAGCGGGTACGCGTGCCCCCTGAGGCAGCGAAGACAAGCCCTCCAGGCGCGCATTCTCGCCAAGTGCCGTGTCGTTTTGCAGAACGGCGTAGGAACCAACATAGGATTGGCGCGCAAGCGTGATGGGCGCCACTTCCCACATGCCACCGTTCACCTGGAAATTCTCCAGATTGACTGCCGCGCCGATACTGACCCCATCGCCCACGGTAAGCAAGTCAGGAACACGCACCGATACACGCCCAATTGCCGTGTCGTTGCCGATGCGCGCGCCAAGGGCGCGCAGATACCAGCTTTGCAATGGCGAACCCGCCAACAAGTGCGCAGGAGGAATATCGAGAACCCGGTCGACGACCCACCAACGGAAAAATGTCATGCCGTAAAGAGGATATCTACCTGGTTTCAGGCGCCCCAGAACCATCCATTTGCAGACCACGGCCACGACAAAGCTAAGCAAATTACAGGCAAGATAACTGCCCATCGACAATGCGACTGCACGCCAGATGGAGTCACCCTCATCACCGGTGAAGTAGTGATAAACAAAAAACGGCGCCAGCCAAATCAGCATGCGCACGCCTATGAGTAAAGGCAGCACCGCCAATTGCGCTAAACCACAAGCCCAGCGTTTGAACTCAGGGGCGGCAGGTGGCTTGATTTCCGTGTCAGGGGCTGGTGGCAAGTCGGCAGAAAACGCGTCCAGACGAGCCGCAAACGCCCCCAGCGCAGGCTGCTTATAGAGCTCGTGCATGGTCAGGCTGGCATAGCCCGGCAGCTTGCGCAGCGCCGACACCAAGCGAGCGGCCAGCAATGAATGGCCACCCAAATCACGAAAGAAATCATCCACCCGCTTGAGCGGGCGCCCGGGAAAAAGCGGCCGCAAGGCCTCAAACAGGGCAATTTCTCCTGCTGTCTGTGGAAGATCGTCGATATCGCCAGCATGAACGGCGGTGTTCAACTCCCGCACGCGCAAGGCTTTACGGTCAATCTTGCCCGACGTCAGTCGAGCAAGATCAGGCACGATCTCGAATTTGGCTGGAATCATGTAGGCAGGCAAGCCTGCACTGAGCCCATTTCGCAATGCGGCCAGGTCAAGCTGAGCGTCACCCTCGGGCACGATAAACGCCACGAGTTGATCCATACCTGCCAGTTCGCGCAGAATTACCGCGGTGGTGCCCACCCCGGGTTGACGATAAAGTGCCGCCTCTATCTCGCCTAACTCCACCCGGAACCCGCGCACTTTGACCTGATCATCCGTGCGCCCCAAGCACTGGATTTGACCTGTCTCGTCAATCCGGGCGAGATCGCCCGTTCGGTAGAGTCGGGTATCGTGCGCGCCCAGCGCAAAAGGATTCAGCAGAAATTTTTCAGCAGTGAGCTCGGGTCTACCCAAATAGCCGCCCGCGACCCCGGGACCCGTAATGCAGAGCTCGCCGGTTTCGCCCTGAGGTTGCAACGTGCCATCTTCGCCCCGGATCAACATGCCGTAATTGGGAAGCGGCGTGCCAATCGTGACCGGCTGCCCGGCGTGCAGCTCTGCCAGACTGGCCGACACCGTGGCCTCTGTTGGCCCATAGGTGTTGAAGAGACGTCGCGGCGGGGTAGCCCATCGGTTAACCAGAAACTCGGGGCACATTTCCCCGCCCAGATTAACGATGCGAAGCCCCGCCACATCTTGTGCAAAGAGCGCCAGCAAGGTCGGCACGGCATGCAGGACCGTCACGCCTTCGCGTATGAGAGCTTCAGGTAACGCTTCCGTGTCGGTAGTCAGCATCTTAGGGGCTACCCACAATGAGGCGCCCACGAGATAACTGATCCAGATTTCTTCGAACGACATGTCAAAGGCCACCGAGAAACCCTGGTAGACCTTATCTTCGTGGCGTACGCCAAGCACCTCGTTCTCGCTGCGCAAGAAATGGCAAATGCTGAGCTGACTGATCGGAACGCCTTTGGGTTTGCCGGTTGATCCGGACGTGTAAATCACGTAGGCGGGATGCTCGGGCAACAACCCGTCGCGCCGCAGCAACTCACCCGCGACAGCTTGGCTCAGGTGCTGCGGCGTCCACCGCGAGATACCCGGCACGAGGCAATCGTCGAGGGCAATCAATCCGACAGCATTGGCGTCTGTCAGGCAAACTTCGATGCGATCAAGTGGCGTATCAGACTCAAACGGCAACCAGGCTGCACCCGCTTTCGCAATAGCGGCCTGCATGACCAGCAGATCGGCACCACGCGGCAAACACAGACCCACAATCTGTCCGGCACGCACACCGGCAGCCAACAAGTGATGCGCAGCAAGGTCGGCTCGTCTACCCAAGTCCGCGTAAGTGAGACATTCATCCAGCCAGTAAATGGCGGGAGAGCTTGGATACCGCCGGATGGTGGCTTCCAGAATATCGGGCAAAGTTTCTGCGCGTAGCAGATCTGCCAGATTACGACCTTGGAGAATCATAGATACGGATGCGACCCGGAACAGGGAAATTCAGGCTATGTGACTCACAGCAGGTCATTTCGTTCAAAACACTAAATCAAAAATCAATGCTGCAATAAACGCAGGAACTGTAGCGCTTTCCCAGGCCGTCCGCGCACTCGTACCCTTTTCACAACGTTACGCCAAGCAAGTAATACGCAAACAAACGTAAAGCCCCTCATCAACGCGTTCATTTTTACGATGAACACGCCGATGAGGGGCTCTTCAAAAGCGATATTTAGATAGCGCTCACATCAGGTAGGTCCGCCAGCAAAAACACGCGGCACGTGTCCCTGACAACTCAAGCAGCGCGCAATGCGCGGGCGGCCTCAACCATGCTGACCAAGGCACTTTCTGTTTCCGGCCAGCCACGCGTCTTCAGGCCGCAGTCAGGATTTACCCACAAGCGTTCCTTAGGCAGACGCGAAGCTGCCTTTTCCATCAGATCAACCATCCAGCTCACTTCAGGAACGTTGGGCGAGTGAATGTCGTAGACGCCCGGACCAATATCGTTCGGGTAGCGGAAGTCTTCGAACGCCTTGAGCAACTCCATGTTCGAGCGCGACGTTTCGATGGTGATCACGTCAGCGTCCATGGCTGCGATCGATTCGATGATGTCGTTGAACTCCGAATAGCACATATGGGTATGAATCTGCGTGTCGTCTCGCACGCCTGCCGTGGACAGACGGAAGCAATCCACCGCCCAGTCCAAGTAGGCCTTCCAATCGGCGCGGCGCAGTGGCAAACCTTCACGAATTGCAGGCTCATCAATCTGAATCACGCTGATGCCAGCGGTTTCGAGATCCACGACTTCGTCGCGCAAGGCCAGCGCCAATTGGCGGCAAGTCTGTTCACGCGGCTGATCATCCCGCACAAACGACCATTGCAAAATCGTCACAGGCCCCGTCAACATGCCCTTGACCGGTTTCTCCGTCAGCGACTGCGCGTAGGAAGACCAGCCTACTGTCATAGGTGCCGGACGCGCCACATCACCAAAAATAATCGGCGGCTTTACGCAACGCGAACCATAGCTTTGCACCCAACCGTTCTTGGTAAACGCGAAGCCAGCCAGCAACTCACCAAAGTACTCGACCATGTCGTTACGCTCTGGCTCACCATGCACCAGCACGTCCAGACCCACTTTTTCCTGGAAACGAATCACTTCTTCGATTTCCTTGCGGATCGCGCCTTCGTAACCGGCGTCCGACAAGGCACCCGATTTCCAATCACGCCGCAGCGCACGGATTTCTGCCGTCTGTGGGAAAGAACCGATGGTCGTCGTCGGATAAGCCGGCAACGCCAACAGCGCTTGTTGGCTGGCAATACGCTCGGCAAACGGTGCTCGGTCTCGAGACACGCTAGCTGCTGCAGCCATACGTTGACCCACCAACGGATTGTGGATACGAGCAGACGCACGGCGTGCCTGAAGTGCCGCCCGCTGAGCTGCCAATGCGCTTTGGACGCCAGCGGCTTCGCTCGCTTCCAACGCACGGCCCAACACGTTCAGTTCATCCAGCTTTTGCGTTGCAAAGGACAACCAGCTCTTCAGCTCGCCATCCAGCTCTGTTTCGTTGACCAGATCAACCGGCACATGCAAGAGCGAGCACGACGGAGCGAGCCACAAGCGATCGCCCAATTGCTGCTTGACCGGTGTCAGCGCTGCAATAGCAGCATCCAGATCCGTGCGCCAGATATTGCGCCCGTTAATGACGCCCGCGGACAGCACTTGATCCGCCCGAAGGCCAGCGACCACGCTTTGCAATTGTTCAGGTGCGCGCACCAAATCAATATGCAAGCCTGCAACGGGCAAGGAGAGCGCCGTCGGCAAGTTGTCTTTCAGACCGTCGAAATACGTTGCCAGCAATACTTTGACCGGGCCACGCGTCAGTGTCGCGTAGACCTCGACAAACGCGTCGCGCCAGGCTTGAGGCAGATCCAACACGAGAATCGGCTCGTCGATTTGCACCCATTGCACACCCAATGTGGCAAACCGCAGCAGAACCTCTTCATAAACCGGCAGCAGTGCGGTCAGCAATTTGAGCTTTGCAGCATCGTCAGCACCACCGACAAAAGCATCGCCCTTACCTTGATAGAGCCAGGTCAACGGCCCCGGAATCACCGGTTTGACCTCATGACCCAGGGCTTGCGCCTCTTGAATCTGCTCGAACAACGCCTCGCGTGCAATGCGGAAGGTCTGACCCGGGGTCAGTTCAGGGACGATGTAGTGGTAATTCGTATCAAACCACTTCGTCATTTCGCAAGCGGCGGCGGGCTTACCCGTCGGTGCGCGACCGCGCCCCATCCGGAACAATGTGTCGAGATTGACGGGTTCGCTATCTTTTTGACCGAAGCGGGCAGGCACCGCGCCCAACAAGGTTGTCCATTCCAGAATCTGGTCGTACCAGGCGAAATCGCCCACGGGTACAAATTTCAGGCCAGACTTGGCTTGAACGTCCCAGTGCTTGGCACGAAGGTCGCGACCAGTCTGTTCCAGACTCTCTGCCGTCTCGCGACCAGCCCAGTAGGCCTCAACCGCGCGCTTCAATTCGCGCTGGGCACCAATACGGGGAAAACCTAAATTATGAATAATAGTCATGAGACCGCCACGTTAAGACAAAGTTTTTTCAAGTGATGAAGCATTCTGACGGCAAATCATCATGAATCAAAATCAATGTCTACATTCATAAGATGAGAAAATCTCATACAATATAAGTTCATGCCGAAATGCGGGGTATTCGCGCACTCAGTTCAATACGCGGCCACCGCAAATGGCGCCGTCATTGCAGCTCCGCCCCCCTGGCGCACCGTCTTTTCAGAGTCCCACCATGTTGGAAATTCGTCACCTCGAAACCCTGACCGCCATCCGTGAAGGCGGCAGCATGCAAGAAGCCGCTGAACGCCTGCACCTCACACAATCGGCGCTGTCGCACCAGTTGCGCGATCTGGAAACCCGATTAGGCACACCGCTATTGAATCGCCGCACGCGCCCTGCCCGCCTCACCACTGCAGGACTGCGAGTGCTTGCGCTGGCCGATGAGGTGTTGCCACTCATGCGCGCCACGGAGCGCGAGCTACAGCGCCTGGCGGCAGGCCGCACAGGTCGACTGCACTTGGCCATTGACTGCCATTCATGTTTTCAGTGGTTGATGCCCGCCCTCGATGTGTTTCGATCGCAATGGCCCGACGTCGCGTTGGATCTATCGGCGGCATTCTCGTTTGCCCCGTTGCCCGCCCTGGTGCGTGGCGATCTCGATCTGGTCATTACGTCGGACCCTCAACCATTGGAGGCCGTGGATTACCTGCCGCTTTTCAAATATGAGCTTGTGCTGGCCGTATCGGAATCAAATCCGTTGGCAGGCCACAAATACATCATGCCCGATCAGTTGGCGGACCAGACCCTTGTCACCTATCCGGTGGAAAAACAGCGCCTGGACATCTTTACTGCCTTCTTGGACCCCGCCGACGTGGAACCCGCTGCCATACGGAAAGCAGAACTCACGCCCATCATTGTTCAGCTTGTTGCGAGCAACCGTGGTGTCGCAGCCTTGCCTAATTGGGCGCTTACGGAATATTTGAATCAAGGTTGGTTAAGACTATGCCACCTTGGGCCCCAAGGTGTGTGGCGCACGCTTTACGCTGCGGTACGTAGTGAAGACACCGACGCTTCGTATATTCATGAGTTCTTGACCATTGCTCGCGAGGTCTGCTTCAAGACCTTGAGCGGCATCAAATCTGCCAAGTAGATTGAGGGTCAGTCGTGCGTGTGTGCCAAGCGGTCAAGCGCGACCGCTTGCTCAGGCATCACTGTCGTCGTCACCGACAATGCGCCGAATCACATCATGCGCAAAGCCACGACTGGCAAGAAAGCGTGCTTGCTTGGCGTAAGCGGCACGGTCGGCAGGCTTCACATCGAATCGCTTACGCCAGACTTCAAGCGCACGGTCATATTCGGTGGAACGCAATTGATCGCGTAATTCCGCCACCTGATTATCGTCAACACCGTGCTGACGAAGTTCTTGCACGATACGTGCTGTGCCCTGGCGCGATGCACGCCGGTGAACAAGACCTTGGGCAAAACGCTCGGTAGACAGCCAGCCGTCCTTTTCCAGGCCATCCAGTACGGCCTGCACATCATCGGTTTCTTCAGCATAGGCCGCTAATTTTCGGGCCAGCTCTTCTCGTCCGTGTTCTCGTCGAGACAAATAACCGACGGCCCGTGCTTTCAGGGAGATGCCGGGTTTCTTTGGTTTATTTGCGGCGGCAGCGCGAGCATCAGAGCTGCGCTGATAAGTATCACCCGCCTCAGGAGAGGGTACAGGATCGGTGTTGCGGCTTGAACGTCGTTGGGATGAAGACGTTCGCATTTCAGAACTGCGCTGCCATTCGCCTTCTGAAGGCGCAGCAGGTCGTGAGCGCCCCTTTGCCTTGGCATCTGAGGTGCGCTGCAGACCTTCCGGCTTGGCGACGGTTTCAAACTCATCATCAAGCCTGTCGCGGGCCCTATCGGCCGCTGAGGGTTTGGGCTTCCAACTCATACAGACCCTATCCACTTCGTGCCTGCAAACCACAGTGCCTGAGATGCACTGCGTTTGCGTTGGGGGCACCCATGACGAGCGCCCCCTTTTCGTTCAGATTACGCTTCGCCTTCGTCGGCTTCAGCTTCGGTGGGCGGGAACGTTGCAGCACGGCTCACGATGCCTTGATTTTCGCGAACCTTGTTTTCAATTTCGATCGCCATGTCCTTGTGTTCTTTCAAGTACTCGCGAACGTTATCTTTGCCTTGGCCAATACGATTGCCACTGTAGCTGTACCAAGCACCTGACTTGTCGACCACACCTGCGGCAACACCCAGGTCAATGATCTCGCCTTCGCGCGAGATGCCCGTGCCATACATGATGTCGAATTCGGCTTGCTTGAACGGCGGCGCAACTTTGTTCTTCACCACTTTGACGCGGGTTTCGTTGCCAACCACTTCGTCGCCCTTTTTGATGGAGCCGATACGACGAATGTCCAGTCGAACCGATGCGTAGAATTTCAGTGCGTTGCCACCCGTGGTGGTTTCGGGGTTGCCGAACATAACGCCGATCTTCATGCGAATCTGGTTGATGAAGATCACCATGCAATTGGTGCGCTTGATCGTGGCGGTGAGCTTACGCAAGGCCTGGCTCATCAGGCGAGCCTGAAGACCGGGCAGCGAATCGCCCATTTCGCCTTCGATTTCAGCCTTGGGCACCAACGCAGCAACCGAGTCGATAACGATAAGGTCGACCGAACCGGAACGCACCAGGGCATCCGTAATTTCAAGCGCCTGCTCACCCGTATCTGGTTGGGAGATCAACAAGTCGGTCAGGTTGACGCCAAGCTTGGAAGCGTATTGCACATCGAGCGCATGCTCAGCATCGATGAATGCGCAAGTGCCGCCAATTTTCTGCATTTCGGCGATGACTTGCAGCGTCAATGTGGTTTTGCCCGACGATTCCGGGCCGTAGACTTCAACCACGCGACCGCGCGGCAAGCCACCGACGCCCAACGCGATGTCCAGGCCCAATGAGCCGGTGGATACCACTTGTATGTCGTGCGAAACCTCGTTATCACCGTAACGCATGATCGAACCCTTGCCAAACTGCTTTTCGATCTGCGAAAGCGCGGCGGCAAGTGCTTTGGATTTATCTGCCGCTGCGGCCTTGGTGGTTTTGTCGTCCATGTAGATTCCTGTCTGTAACGTGTCTGGCAAAGGGGAAATGACCTGGTGGCTTGGTACGGCATCACCGCAGAACCTCACCGTACTGGCCACCGTTGCGTCGGCTTCTCGGCCAATCTGAACGATGGTGATTATTGCACCGGATTGTACTGTACAAAAACACAGTGTGCCATAGTTTTCCACGTATTCCCTGAGTGGGCAAGTCAGGACGGGTGTGCCAGAATCCTGAAAGACCCGGGCGTTTCGCCCCCATTTATTCTAGCCATGCGCATCCTCATTGCCGAAGACGATAGTATTTTGGCCGACGGTTTGTCTCGTTCCTTGCGTCACAACGGCTACGCGGTAGACGCTGTGCGGGACGGGCTTGCTGCGGACTCTGCGCTGGCTGCCCAAGCCTTCGACCTGCTTATTCTCGACCTAGGACTGCCTCAACTGGCTGGCCTGGAAGTGCTGCGTCGCCTGCGCGCGAGAAACTCAGCATTGCCAGTGCTCATTCTTACCGCCGCCGATAGCATCGAGCAGCGCGTGAAGGGGCTTGATCTGGGTGCCGATGATTACATGGCCAAACCCTTCGCACTATCGGAGCTGGAAGCCCGCGTGCGCGCCCTGACCCGACGCGGTGCAGGTGGCGGCGCCACCTTGCTCAAACATGGCCGACTCATCTTTGACCAGACGGGCCGCGTAGCCTTGGTTGATGATCAAACGCTCGATCTCTCGGCCCGAGAAGTCAGCTTGCTGGAAATTCTGCTCACACGTAGTGGCCGGATGGTCAGCAAAACTCAACTCGTCGATCATCTTTGCGAGTGGGGCGAGGAAGTCAGTACCAATGCCATCGAGGTATATGTGCATCGGCTGCGCAAAAAGCTGGAACCCAGTGGGGTCAAGATCATGACGGTCCGCGGCCTGGGTTATTGCCTTGAGCGGGACCAGAGTGCGGCGCTCCTCTCCAACTGAGCCGAAGTCTGGCGAGGCGCTGAATCAAGAAGCGTTGGATGTAATGCGAGCTGGCGCCAAAGGCCCCAGTTTCGCGCCTCCCCAACGCTCACTGCTGGGCGAAATCCTTGATTGGATGCTCGCCCCCTTGTTTCTACTTTGGCCCATGAGCGTAGCCATTACCTACGTCGTGGCCCAGAACATAGCCAATGTGCCCTACGACCGCGCGTTGGCGAACAATCTCAATGTCCTGACACGCCAGGTTTATGCCCACGAAGGACGCGCCGCCCTCAAGATGAGCGATGCCGCGCGCGATGTGCTGCGTGCCGATGAAACGGATGGTGTGTTCTGGCTCGTGCTTGGCAGCCGCGGCGAATTTCTGGGAGGAGATCGCGCATTGCCCCTGCCGGCGGCTGTCGGCCAACCCCGACCAGGCGAGGTGTTGTATGAAGACGACACCTTGCGCGGATTCGGCGTACGGCTGGCCTTCACCTGGGTGGATCTGCATCTGCCCAACACGCTACCTGCCTTGCTGGTGGTGGCAGAGACCGTAGAAAAACGCGCTCAGCTCGCCAATGACATCATCAAAGGGGTGATCATTCCGCAGTTCGTGGTGCTGCCTATTGCGGTGCTGCTGGTTTGGTTCGGCTTGTCCCGCGGCATCGCGCCACTGAACGCGCTGCAACAACGCCTGCGCGCCCGGCGCCCCGACGACCTGTCTCCCATAGATGAGCGTGCCGCTCCCTCCGAGATCGCGCCACTGGTGGCGGCCATGAATGATCTGCTGAATCGCCTGTCGGCCAACGTGCAAACACAACGCCGATTCGTGGCCGATGCTGCACATCAGTTGAAAACACCGCTGGCTGGCTTGCGGACTCAGGCCGAATTGGCGCTGCGGGACGCCACTCCGGAAGAAATGCAATCCAGTCTCCGGCAATTGGTGACTGGCTCTGAGCGCGCGACTCGACTGGTGAATCAGCTATTGCTGCTGGCTCGTGCGGAAAACCCGAATGCGGTTGGGCTGGTGCGCACCGATATCAATGCCATTGCTTATGAGCAAGCCATGCATTGGGTCCCTCACGCTCTGTCATTGGGTACGGACCTAGGATTCGAGGGATCAGAAGACCCCGTCGAAATTAACGGCAACTCCATTTTGCTGACTGAGTTGTTGAACAATCTTCTCGACAATGCATTGCGCTACACCCCAAGCGGGGGCCACATTACGGTGCGCGTACGTCGCGAGGGCGATTTCGGTGTCCTTGAGGTCGAAGACTCTGGTCCGGGCATAGCCGAAAATGAGCGCGAACGCGTGTTCGACCGTTTTTATCGGGTGCTAGGCACGACGGCCGACGGCAGTGGTCTCGGGCTGTCCATCGTGCGCGAAATTGCCCAAAAACATCAGGCAGATGTTGTCATCACAGACCATCCCAACGAGCATTCTGACCTCCCGGGCACGCGCATCCGGGTCGTGTTTCCGCTCTACAGCGAGCCTCAATCAGGCTATTACGACTAAGGACTATCCCTAAAAACCCCCGTTTTCTTACGTTTGGTTTCAAATTTAAGATTCAGGTAAGTGTCCCGTCAGAACCCCGTCAGCCTCGTTCTCTAACGTCCGGATAGCTCAACGCTGGCTCTGCTGGCGGCGAGCCGCAAGCACGGCGAAAAATGCCGGCCAAAAAACGAGGAGACATAATGAACACAACAACACTTGGGGATCGCGGCTCGTCTAAGGGCCCGCGCCCTATGACCAAAGAAGAACGCCGCGTCATCTTTGCGTCATCGCTGGGAACCATTTTTGAGTGGTATGACTTTTATCTTTATGGCTCGCTCGCAGCCATCATCGCCCTGCATTTTTTCTCCGGTGTAAACCCCACTGCCGGCTTCATTTTTGCCTTGCTGGCATTTGCCGCCGGTTTTGCCGTACGTCCGTTTGGTGCGCTGGTGTTCGGTCGCCTGGGTGACTTGGTCGGCCGCAAATACACCTTCCTGGTCACGATCGTGATCATGGGCCTCTCCACCTTCCTCGTGGGCGTGCTGCCGAGCTATTCCAGCATCGGCATGGCGGCGCCTGCGCTGCTGATTATCTTGCGTCTGTTGCAAGGTCTTGCACTCGGTGGAGAATATGGCGGCGCAGCTACCTACGTGGCAGAACACGCCCCGCAAGGCCGCCGCGGTTTCTACACGAGCTGGATTCAAACGACAGCAACGCTTGGCCTGTTCCTGTCGCTGCTAATCATTCTTGGCATCCGTACCTATCTTGGTGAGGACGACTTCAAAGCCTGGGGCTGGCGCATTCCGTTCCTGGTCTCCGTCATCTTGTTGGGCATCTCGGTGTGGATTCGCATGCAATTGAGCGAATCCCCCACCTTCAAGCGCATGAAAGAAGAGGGCAAGGGTTCCAAGGCACCGATTGCTGAATCTTTC
The DNA here is from genome assembly GCA_040391965.1 of Achromobacter deleyi. Lineage (GTDB taxonomy): Bacteria > Pseudomonadota > Gammaproteobacteria > Burkholderiales > Burkholderiaceae_B > Achromobacter > Achromobacter deleyi_B. The sequence continues at coordinate 30,763 of JBEBWV010000041.1, forward strand.
GGCCAGTGGAAAAACCTGAAGGTCGTGATTCTGGCGTTGGTAGGTTTGACCGCCGGCCAGGCAGTGGTCTGGTACACGGGTCAGTTCTACTCGCTCTTCTTCCTGACGCAAACGCTGAAGGTGGAAGCGAATACCGCCAACATCATGATCGCCATTGCGTTGCTGCTTGCGACGCCGTTCTTCGTGTTTTTCGGCGCACTGTCCGACAAGATCGGCCGCAAGCCAATCATCATGGCGGGCTGCTTGATCGCTGCCGTTACGTACTTCCCCATCTTCCAGGGCATTACTCACTTCGCCAATCCGGCGCTGGAAAAAGCCCAGGCAACTGCCCCGGTCACCGTCATTGCAGACCCATCCACTTGCTCGTTCCAGTTCAACCCCGTGGGCACCTCGTCCTTCACCAGCTCTTGCGACGTCGTGAAATCATTCATGGCTCGCAACTCGGTGAACTACAAGAACGAAGCCGCTCCCGCCGGTTCACTGGCTCGCGTAAAGATCGGCAATGACGAGTTTGCCTCGTTCGATGGCCGCAGCATGCCCGCCGCCGACTTCAAAGCCAAGTCTGCCGAACTCGACAAGGCACTGACCGCCGCCATCCGCAGCCATGGCTATCCGCCAAGCGCTGATCCGGCCCAGATGAACAAGGTCATGGTGGTGGTACTGCTGTTTATTCTGGTGCTCTACGTGACGATGGTCTACGGCCCGATCGCAGCCATGCTGGTCGAAATGTTCCCGACTCGTATCCGCTACACGTCGATGAGCTTGCCGTATCACATTGGTAACGGCTGGTTCGGCGGGTTCCTGCCCCCGGTTGCTTTCGCGATCGTGGCTGCCACCGGCAACATCTACGACGGCTTGTGGTACCCGATCATCATTGCTGCGATGACCCTGGTTATCGGCACATTGTTCGTGCGCGAATCCAAGGACAACGATATCAACGACTAAAACGTCCATCCCCCGCCGGGTAGGACTGCTGCGCCTATCCGGCCTTTCATAAAGCTCCTTTGGGAGCTTTTTTTTTGACTTCCGCCAAACAATGCGTTGAATTCAGGAAGCTGTCAGAGGCCAACTATTAGACTGACGCTTCAGATCACGGCCTTGCGCCAGATCGTCGGACGATTGATCCCCCTGTCCGATGCTTGCAGGGCTAGTCTTCTGACACTGATGTCGCGTTCCCCGCGAGCCTTAATATGACGCGGCATTTGTGCTCCCGTACCGGCCCGACCTTTATTGAGTCGGGCCGTTTTTTTTATGAAACGGGACGCGCCAGACGATCTGCTGCCCTTAGCGACGCATGCCAGCGCCAATGACCAGAACGCCAGCCACGATAGCGGCGATGCCCGCCCACATGGGAATAGGAACGGATTTTTCTGTCTCAGCCGTTGCTTTTACTGAACCAATCTGCAGCACCGTTTCCTGAGACGTGTAATTGAAACCCTTGTAGGCCAAAGCGACCACGCCCAGCACGATGAGCACTGCGCCAACAATAGTGGTGAATTTCATAGTCCCCCCTTTCCTGATGAATGGTGGCCGGACATTACCGCATCAGATCAACCCTGTCAGTGACAGAACGTGAAACGTGTACAAGCCGCCACGACAGTGACGGCAAAGGGCCTCAGGTCGTATAGAATCAACCCTTTTGGCCGACGCATATGTGGTTCAAGAACCTGAAGATTTACCGTCTCTCCTCACCGTGGGTCTTAACCACGGAGCAGCTTGAAGATCACCTTGCACGGCACGCTTTCAAGGGCGGCAACAACCTCGAGATGCAAAGCCTGGGTTGGGTCCCCCCCCGTGAGAACGGTGGCTTGGCGCATGTCGTTAGTGGCCAGATTTTCCTGACACTGCGCGCAGAAAAGAAACTGCTGCCCGCCACCGTGGTGAACCAGTTTGCCAAGGCACGCGCTCAAGAGATTGAAGAGCAACAAGGCTACAAGCCAGGCCGCAAGCAGATGAAGGAAATCAAGGAGCGAGTCACTGACGAGCTTTTGCCCAAGGCCTTCAGCATCTATCGCGATACGCGCGTCTGGATTGATCCGGTCAACAACTGGCTCGTCATTGACGCGGCGGCATCGGCCAAGGCTGACGAAGTCATCGGGCTCATGGCAAAGTGCATCGATCCATTCCCGCTTGAGAACCTGTATGTCGCGCTGTCACCTGCTGCGGCCATGACGGGTTGGCTCGCCGAAGACGAAGCACCAGCCAACTTCACCATTGACCAAGACACAGAGTTGCGTGCCTCTGGTGAAAGCCGTGCCGCCATTCGCTATGTCAAACATTCGATCGACGTCGACGATGTACGCCGTCACATCCAGGCGGGCAAACAATGCACCCGCCTGGCCATGACCTGGGCTGATCGTGTTTCGTTTGTGCTGACTGAAGCACTGGACGTCAAGCGTGTTGCTCCCTTGGACGTACTCAAGGAAGGGAATGACGCCATGATGCAAAACGACGACGAGAAATTCGACTCCGACATGACACTCATGACGGGTGAAGTCGCCAAAATGATGACCGAGCTTGTCGAAGCTCTGGGCGGCGAAAAGCGCGTGTAATACTCGCCTTCGTAACGCCCCAGAAAAGCCCAAGGGCGCGGCATCCATGCCGCGCCCTTGGGCTTTTTGGTGCCACCCTGCGTGAAGAAGCGCGGGTGGCCCGGAATAATTCTAGTCAGCCACGTAACGATCACGACCGGCCTGTTTGGCCTTGTACAGCGCTTTATCGGCACGTTCGATCAAATACGCATAATCAGGATGGCCATCAAAGGTGGCTACGCCGATGCTTGCAGTGATGCGCATTGACCCTACATCCGGCACATTGAAGATATGCCGACGAATCTCGTTGCCTAACTTGTCAGCGACGATCTGTGCGGCTTCTTTGTTGTTATCAACCAGTACCACCAAAAATTCTTCGCCCCCGTATCGGAAAACGAAATCGCTGGATCGGCACGCCTGATGCAGCACTTCGGCGAACTGGCGCAACACGTGGTCACCCGCCGCATGACCGTGGGAATCGTTCACCGTCTTGAAGTGATCAATATCGAGCAAGAGCACCGAGAACGTGCTTCGCTCTCGAGTGGCAATAAGAATTTCTCGACCGATGACCGACGGCAGGAATCGGCGATTCAGGACGTTGGTCAATGGATCACTGCCACTCTCTATTTCGGCCACCATATCGAACAGGCCATTGAGCAAGTGCTTGACCTGGCCGATCAGTTCCTGGAACTCACGCACTTGTTCCGGTACGCCCGTGCCAACAAGCGCCCCCTTCCCGGCCTGTATCAAGGCGGGTAGAACCACGTCATCCAGGCGCGCCACCGCTCGCAGAATGTGTTCCATGGCAGGAGCGCTCTCAAAAAGCACACTGCCCTTATGCTGCAACCACAATCCGAACTCCGAGCTCGCCAGTCGTGGCAATGCCTGCTCTGGGCTGTGATAGTGCAATCCGATCAACACGGCCTGGCTCCACTCCAGCAGAGCAGCACGCTGACGCTCACGCTCTGTGGAAATGTTCTGCCCCAGCGCGAAGAGGCGATACGCCTCATCGTTGCGCGCGCCTCGGTTCACATCACGCATGAACGCACGGCTCATTTGCTCAATCGCCAGATCAAACAAATTGCACACATACTGAGTCGCGTGTGAGATAGCCATGCCATCAAGATCGCTGGCACGCAATCGCAACGCAATTTCGTTCTTCAATATGCGCGCGCCCGCCATCACCAGATGGATTGGGATATGGATTCGCGCATGCACTTCACCCACCTTCTTCTGCGTAGCCATCAGCGCGGCGATATCGCCCTGCTGACGCACACACAGCAAGCTCTTTAGCCAGCCCTTCAAGGCACCATGCAGACGGGTGGAGACGATTTGGTGAGACAGCCGTGGTCCCGCCTCCGGGTCCGATAGCAGCGTTGCGTAAAACATGTCGACCAGTTCGATTGCGCTGTCTGACACCACGGCAGCCACCTGACCCCGCGTGTAGGAATCGACAGACTGATAGACCGCTTGCCAGGTATCCGCATTGGAAGCGCTCAAATACGATCCCAATATGGCGCCTGCCGCAGGGGCGCCTGCCGCGGGATCGCCCGCCGAGGGATCGCCTGCCGCAGGTTCGCCTGCCGCAGGATCGCCTGCCGCAGGATCGCCTGCCGCAGGATCAATAGATGACGAAAGGGAAACTGCGTTACCGCTTGAAGACATGAACTCATCCGGCCAAAGACTCTGTACGCATGTCGAACCGATATGCGACAAAAAGAAATCAGGCCGGATTATGCTTCAAATCACGGAGTGCCTGCCCTATCGAGCCAATACGCCGATGGCGCGTGGCTGAAATCACTCCAGCCCGTGGAAGGCCGAGTCGTCCGGACCGATATGCGAAGGATGCTGCCAAGTTACGTCGCGCAACGAGTGCTGCACCAGACCCTCCACACCCAACAATACGGCGAAAATCGCCATCCGAATTGGAATGCCATTGTCTGTCTGACGGAAGATTGCCAAGCGCGGATCATGGTTCAAATCGACGCTCAGATCATTCGCGCCGGGTCGGCTGTCGCGTGGCAGCGGATGCATCACGATTGTATCGGGACCGCAGTGCGTATCAATGATGGCGCGATTAATCTGGAAATCAGGCGCGTAGCCCTCATTCTCTTCATTGGCGAACCGTTCTTTTTGCACGCGTGTGGCGTAAATAACGTCGGCCCCTGCGACCCCCTCGGCCAAGGTCGTTTTCTGTTCGATCACGTTACCGTTGCGGCTCGCTTGCTCAATGATGTAGCTGGGCATCTCCAGCCCCGGAGGCGACACCAGGGTGAATTTCAGGCCCTTGTACAGCGCCAGCAACTTGATCAGCGAATGAACAGTGCGGCCATACTTCAAGTCACCAACCATCGCGATGTGCGCGCCGTCGAGCAACTTACCCAGGCGCGAGAATTCAGTCAGGATGGTGTACAGATCCAGCAATGCCTGGCTCGGGTGCTCGCCCGGACCATCGCCACCGTTGACCACCGGAATATTCGTGGCGCGTGCAAATTCAGCCACAGAGCCTTGATCCGGATGGCGAATCACCATCGCGTCTACGTACCCGCTCATGACACGGCTTGTGTCATAGATGGATTCACCCTTGGCCATCGACGAGAACGTGAAGCCAGTGGTATCGCAAACAGATCCGCCCAAACGGCAAAATGCCGAGCCAAAGCTCACGCGAGTCCGTGTACTTGCCTCGAAGAACAGGTTACCCAGCACCGCCCCTTCCAACACACGCGACACTTTTTGGCGGCGTGCAATCGGTTGCATCAGATCGGCGACACGGAACAGATCCTCAACAGACTCCCGCGTGAATTGATCCACCGATAACAGTTGATGCTTGCCTTCTACAGCAATGCGATCACGCAACGGACCGTCCAGAGCACTTTGCGTATATTTTTCAAGCAGCACCCCGTTTTGCACGATTTCGCTGACAAAACGCTCCACCACATCCGGCATCGCCCGAAATTCCTGCGATCCTTCCGGCAACAACCATGTATCCAGCGCACGGCGCTTGATACCTATGCGCGTGGCGAACACGTCACGAGTTAGATTCAGGCGACGCATGGCATCGCGCAAAAAGGCTTGTTGAGAAATGGACATGACGGGATCCTGTAGAGGGCGAAGGGGAGCTTATATACGCGATGCGTATATTATTCCGAACGAAATCGACAGTCCAACGTTTTTTTGCGCACACGGGTAAACCCGTGACAAAGAGAAGCCGAGTCAGTGCTGTCGGATATCCTGGCTCTACCTTGCCGCAAATACAGTACTGCGTAAGGGCAGCAGATCAGGGACTGTGGCGCCTGTCGCTAACCAGCACCCCACACAAAAAGCGGCAATGCCAACGAGATAACACAAAACAGACAGCACCAGGGCTAGCCAGTGCCGTCGGCCCAAATAGCCGGCAAGCACCTGACGCAACACGCTTAATTGCGCCAGATAGGCAAACAAGAGCCCCACACCGCAGGCCATCAAGCCAGCAAGGAAAAATATCAAAGGCCACTGCAGATCAGGCCCGGAACTATCTCCGCCAGAGGTCACCAGCCCGAAACACATCAATATGAGCGCGGCGATGCCGTTCAACCACGCGAACATTCGGAAAGCGCCAGCGAATAAGGAATACAGCGCTGCGCCTGACCTATGGTGTTGCGAGCGCGGAATCATCTCTTAATTGCCTGTGTCTGGCCGACACACTGGCGTTGCTGACTGAATAGAAGCTTTGGCTGCTGCCAATTCGGCGGCATCCCAGCGCCCTGCACCCAGCACGGTGACGGTGACCTTGGCCGTTGACGGTCCGTCAGCCTCTGCCGCGATACGCTCAAGAATCTTGGCGGGCTCAGTGGTTTTATAAAGCCACACCTCATCCGGCGTGCCCTTTTCCCCGGGCCGCTGCTGAAATGCATATGCCACGCCAAACGGATGCTGCACCCTGACATGACACGTACGCACATATTCCGCCGCACGGCGATAAGCCGAAGCGGAATTGGTGGCCACACTAAAGGTCTCAGTTGGCGCGGACTCTGCGTCCATTACCCCGCTGCTCGCGCAGCCCGTCAACCCAACCACCAACAAAAGCCCCACGCAGCCAAACTTGCTCATCACGATTTCCACATCAACGTTCCGACGTAGCGATTATGCCAGTGCTAGTGAAAAGGCCACGCGCGAAATGCCGAAACATTTCACGCGTGGCCCTCTTAAAAAATGTTGAGGTCGATTGCTTAACCAGAACGTTACTTCTGCGCCGCCCCTTCAATCTTTTCTCCGCCCTTCTGAATATCCTTGCCTGCACCTGCAACAGTATTGCAACCCGCAGAAAGTGCGGAAATCGAAAGCAACATGACGAGAAAGATCTTTTTCTGCATGACATCTCCTTTCTTGGCGTAGAAAAACTGGTCACAGAATACCGCAAGCGATAGAAATGTGTTGAGTCCTTTTTGCACAATATATCTATCATTAACAACGCACACCATCGATTTTCACCTTTGGCCATCGATCTCGTGCAACGGGTGCAATACGCTGCAATCTAATCAGCTTATACGCCCTACAATGCGGCCCCAAGAAATGGGGCACCTGCTGCGGTCATTGGCTGAGCGCGACACACCGACTGAACCAGCAGGCCCGGCATTAGCACCTATGCAAGGGTCGGGGCGGCACCAATGGCTAGTCACCGACAGACGCGGCGCTAAACAGTTTTACGGTTAAACCGCGCTCAATTGTCGCGCGTTTCCGAGCAATGCTTTAGGATGTAGAGATGATCAAAAAATACTCACTGCCCGATGCGGGTGCGGACAATCAGGGATGGGGATGGGAACAACCCAATTGCCGAGGCCGCACAGCCCTGTCATTGTTCATCGATGACGTGCATCGCATTTTGCAAGCCCACACGGCGGGCAAGTTGGCCGACAGCAGCACGTTAGCCGACGCGCAAGATCAAATAGACGCCTTGCTTGATCGCTACATAGAGATCAAGGCCGCACCAGACATCTTCGATGGCCAATCTGTTGAGCTCAAAGAAGGCGTTGACCGCAGTGGCGTCCTGCACACGGTGCCAATTTTTTCACCAAGGTTGAAGCAATCACTCATGTCTGTATTGGGACATAGTTAAGACAGCAATGCGCACTTGGTCGATTACGGCAAGTGCGCATATTCAGCTCGTTCCCCCTCGTTCGCCAGCACAGGAATCTGCGCAATGAGCATTGATAATGTCGTGGCTTTTTTGCGCATGCTCTCGCTGGATGCGCCGCTTGGCGCAGCAGCTCAGCAGGCTGCAAGCCGACCCGACGCTCCGGTAATACTGGCCGGACTCGCATGCAATCAGGGCCTGCACTGCTCGGCCGCAGACTGGTCAGAATTTGCACGTGCATGCCAAGACGACACGCTACTCGATGACTCTGTCATGCAGGCCCAATTGGAATCTATCGACTCGCCGGGCCCGACCGCCATCTGGCAATTAGTGCTGGATCGCTCGAAAGGCACGCGCATCTCGGCCAATGCCATTACGCAGGTCATTGGCATCATGAGCCAGCCTGGCGGAGCGCCAATAGTGGGGCATATCGTCAGCAATCTTGCTGCCCGCAGTGCGCGCAAACCCGGTGGAAAAACCTAGGGCTTTTGTTTCGCTCGCATTTCTTCGCTCTGTTTTCCCAGAAATGTCAGTACACCGGCGGCGGCCGCACGCCCACTTGCCATACACGCCGTGAGTAGATAACCTCCCGTCGGCGCTTCCCAATCCAGCATTTCTCCTGCACAAAATACACCCGGCAAATGGGTGACCATCAAGTTTGGCTGTAAGGCTTCAAACCTGACGCCACCCGCCGTGCTGATTGCCTCGTCCATTGGCCGCACGCCAACCAGGCGAACTGGCAGTGCCTTGATTCGCTGCGCCAATAAGGCAGGATCACGAAAGTCTTCTTGTGAAGCACACTCTCGCAACAGTCCGGCTTTCACGCCAATCAAGCCTAGTCGACTCTGCAAATGGCTCGACATGGAGCGCGCGCCCCGAGGGTGTGTGACGGCATCAAATACGCGCTGTGCAGACCAGTCTGGCGCAAGATCCAAGCACGCCCAGGCCTCGCCTGTTGCCAGGTACGCATCGCGTAACGGCGCCGACAAGGCATAGACCAAACTACCTTCTATACCTGTTTCAGTGACAACGAATTCGCCTTTGCGCGTGATGCGTGCGCCCTCGGCAGCCGTGCATGACATCGACACGGCTTTGACTGGCATGCCAGCATAATTCTGGCGAAAATGCGCACTCCAATTGACGTCAAAGCCGCAATTGGATGCTAACAAGGGCGCCACAGATACGCCCTGACGCTCCAGCACGTCGACCCATGCACCATCGGATCCCAACCGCGCCCAGCTACCTCCGCCCAGCGCCAACACCACAGCGTCAGCGTTATAGCTGCGTGGGCCGTCTGGTGTCTGAAAATGCAAGGCGGCCGGCGACGCGGGCTCGCCATCTTGCCAACCCGTCCAATGATGACGCATGTGAAACTGCACGCCACTTGCACGCAATCGACCCAACCAGGCACGCAGCATGGGGGCCGCCTTCATTTCCTGCGGAAAGACTCTGCCAGACGTTCCTACAAACGTCTGCACGCCTAGGGCATGCGTCCAATCACGTAGGGCTTGTGCACCAAATTGCGTTAGCCAAGGCTCGACGTGCGCACGGCGCTTGCCGTAACGCGCCAGAAAAGGAGCTTGTGGCTCGCTATGAGTCAGGTTCAGCCCACCACGGCCTGCGAGAAGAAACTTGCGCCCCACGGATGGCATGGCGTCGAATAGATCAACTTGCGCACCTGTGCTGGACAAAACCTCAGCCGCCATCAAGCCCGCAGGACCTCCACCAATAATGGCAATACGTTTACCCTGCCCGTCCATCAAACGGTGACCCGTAAAAGCTGGCTGGAGAACGTGCGCAAGACTGAAGACATATCTGATAGTTACCCGAGGAGGCGCGACACGCGCCGCGCAGGCGATTGTCGCATAGCAAAAGAGGCTGCTACCCCACGAAGACGGGCAACAGCCTCTTTTTTGACCGATGCGGGCAAGCCCTTGCTATCAAAAGACTATTTCACTAAATTCGCATCCTATCCCAAGGGTTTTCCACAGAACCTGTGGGTAACTTTTTTGGCTCCTACTGGCTACGCGACATCCGACAAAACGGCAGGCTTTGCGACGACGGCCTGCATTGGGCCCGCCCATGGAGCCGTATCCAGCTTCAGACGCGTTTCCTGAAATTCATCTCGATTTCCATTGAGAAGACGTTCTGCCAATGCTTGTCCAATCGCCCGACGGCAGAGGGTTTCGAAGTCATCCGAGAGGGACTGAAAAGTGCCATCGGGAAAGCGCAGGCGAATACCTGGCTCGGAAGCGCCGTGTTCTTGCGCCCAACCGATGTGAACGTGAGCCGGATACCCATGCGGGCACCAAACCCCTACGTAGTACTTGCCCGTTTCGCCGGTATCGGCGATGTAACCGGGGTGATCGTACTTTGCAGTACCCATGCTGAGCCTCCTGATTGGTGGGAAGAATGCCTTTGCTCGGCTCATGGTATCCCAGGAGGTTCAAATTAGCATAGGGGCCAGCCCTAGGCTCGCGCCCGGCCGCCGTCATAAGGGTGTCACCCAAGCACCCGATCCAAGAAGCAGAGTCGGTCTCGCCTCATCCGAATTTGCTGGCGCCACTGGCGCGCACGCGCGCTAGGCTAGAAGCAGGAACGCGCCAAACATGCCCCGTGATAGGGCTTTTGGACAAGAAAAAGCCCCAGTGCTTTTTAGCACTGGGGCACTTTCTTTAATATGGT
>JBEBWV010000042.1:0-41084 GCA_040391965.1 Achromobacter deleyi
AGCCCACGCTGCGTTGGCCCACCGATATGGAATTGGCGCTGCGCTGGTATGCCCCACAACTTGAGCGCATTTATGACGACGCCCGGGTTCGCAAGACCGATCTCGATCAACTGGTGCGCATTGCCTCCGGCTATGCGACGCGGGAGCGTTTTCTGACCGAACTGACGCTAGATCCGCCTGATGCCACCAGCGATGAGTCCGGGCCACCGCTGCGCGATGAAGACTACATGATTCTCTCGACCATCCATTCAGCCAAGGGTCAGGAGTGGAAGGCGGTCTACATCCTGAATGTCATCGATGGCTGTATTCCATCAGATATGAGCACAGGCACCGCCGATGAAATTGAGGAAGAGCGGCGCCTCTTGTATGTGGCCATGACGCGGGCGCGAGAGCGCCTGCAGTTGGTCATGCCGCAACGTTTTTACGTGCATCAGCAAACGGGTATGGGCGACCGGCACGTCTATGGTTCCCGCACGCGCTTTATTCCAGATGCCTTATTGCCGTTGTTTGACCACTTGCCCAAACCGCCCGATTTGCCATTCAATCGGGGCATGCCAAAAGAGGGGCCGGAAGCGGCGCCGCGCATCGATGTCGCCAAACGGGTTCGCGGCCTGTTTTCCTAAGCTATCATCTGGCGAACTCTTCACGGAAAGCCTGATTGCGCTCTTGCGCAGGGTTGATCCGGCGGGTGATTCGTGTGGTACTTGCAGCGCCAAAAGGCCTATTTATGTCGTCAGAAGAAATTAAGGTCGACCCGCATCAGGGTGAAGTGGTTGCCTCCATCGCGTACGTCAACGGACGCCGTGACCGAGAAGTGCCCATCGATGAGGTCAAAGACTACGTGGGCCAGGAACGCAGCATGCTCTGGATTGGGCTGAAGAACCCAGCCCCCGAGATGCTTGAAAAAATAACCGGCGAACTTGGTGCTTGCGACAAGAACCAGGAAGAAATGCTGGAGTCGCACAGGCGTCCGAAAATCATTGACTACGGCAATATGGTGTTGGTGGTTGCTGTCACGGTTGAGGTCGAATCTGATCGTCCGATCTACGGCGAGACCCAGTTCCTGATTGGTGAAGGTTTTTTGCTGACCGTGCGTCGAGGCGCCACTGCCGCACACACTTCACTACGTGAACGGCTGGAATCGTCACCCGATTTGCTCAAGCGCGGCAGCGACTACGTGGTGTCGGAACTGCTTGACTGGTTGGTTGACCGCTACGTGGCAGCGGCGAGCAAGCTTGAAACACTGGTCGAAGGCGCCGAGCAGAAACTGCTGATCCGTGGTGCGAAAGATTCCGATATTCGCAAGCTTTACCGGCAACGGCGCGACCTGCTGCGCATGCATACGGTTATCTCACCCTTGGCGGAAATCTGTCGACGGCTATCGCGCGTGGAAATGTCGGCGGTAGACGAGCATGCGCGGCCTTATTTTGGCGAAGTCGCTGATCGTGTGCTGCGTGTCGATGAACTCATCAACGCACTGCGCGAAGCCTTGGCATTTGCATTTGAAGCCAGCTTGATGATCGGCCAATCGCAGCAGAATGACACCACTCGCAAGCTGGCGTCCTGGGCGGCTATTTTGGCCGTGCCGACCGCCATTGCCGGCATCTACGGCATGAACTTCGAGTTCATGCCGGAATTGAAATCGCACTGGGGTTATCCGATCACGCTGGGCGTTATCGGGACGATTTGCTCCATCCTGTATTGGCGTTTTCGCAAGTCTGGCTGGCTCTAACGCTGGCCTCAGCACAACCAGCGATATAGATAGCAGCGGCTTGTCTCCAAGATATGGCAAACTCCCCAAAACCCTATCTTGGAGTACGGTATTTTGCGTGGTAATAACCCTATTCGCGGACGCCGCAGTCTCGCTGGCGTGATTGTCGCCTTGATTCTCGCGGCGGGTGGCGCGCTGGTGAACTGGCTCTCGCCGCCGTCTGACCAACACGCACCGCCGGTCAATGGCCAAAGCAGCGCCCCGGCCACTGGCGGCGCGCGATTGGCTAACGGCATTCCCCAAGGCAGCTATACGCTTACTGGCATGATCGTCAACGTGGCTGACGGCGACACCGTCACCCTGCGTGCGCCTGACGGCCAGCGTCGTATTCGCATGGACAGCATTGACGCGCCAGAAGAGAGTCACGGCAGCGATCAGCCCGGGCAGCCCTATGCCGAGGCCTCGCGCAAGAATCTGGCTGACCTTGTAGCGGGCAAAACGCTCACGGCGCAATGCTACGAAAAAGACCAATACGGCCGCGATGTCTGCGCACTGATGCTGCCCGATGGCAACTCGGCCAACCGGGCGCAAGTGCAAGCCGGTTACGCCTGGGCCTATACCGCGCGACGCGGTGAATATCTGCGCGACAAGCGCATGCCCGAGCTGCAGCAGCAAGCCAAGAGCGCGGGGCTGGGCCTTTGGGTTCAGGCGGGTGCCATACAGCCATGGAAGTGGCGCTACGACTGCTGGAAACAGCGCAACTGCTGAGCGTCGTGACCGATGATCCTCCGCCAAGGTGTACGCGAGGATCAGTCCTAAAGTAGGGCATGCCTAGGTGCTGACACGCGTGCGCCTTTGCTATTCTCTGCGCAATCAATTGACTGGGGTAAGTTCATGCGAGCACTAGTGCGATTAGGGGCATTGGCTGCGATGCTGTCGGTGGCGTTGGGATTGGCGGGTTGTTCGAAAGAAAGCCCCCTCAACAGTCCATATCCGGCAGGCGCCGAGGCGCAGAATACGCTTTTTTCGGCGTTCACCAATCGCTCTCCCAAGTATCTGGATCCTGCCAGTTCCTACTCTGGTGACGAAACGCCATATACCTACAGCATCTATGAAACCCTATACGGGTATCACTATCTCAAGCGGCCTTATGAGCTAATTCCTCGTGGCGCTGTCTCAATTGATCACCCCACTTATCTAGACGCAAAGGGTGCCGTGCTGCCCGACGATGCTCCTGGCGAAGACATCGCGATCAGCGTCTACGACGTCAAGCTCAAACCGGGTGTGCGCTTTCAGCCTCACCCCGCGTTTGCCCGCCGGGAAGATGGCAGCTTTATCTATTACCCCCTGGCGCCAGGCGCACTGGAAGGCAAATATTTTCTACCCGATTTTGAACACTCCGGCACGCGTGAGCGCACTGCCGACGACTATGTGTATGGCATTCGGCGTCTAGCGAATCCGCGTGTGGTGTCGCCCATTTTTGCGACCCTGGCCGGTTACATCGAAGGCATGCAGGAATACGGCGAAACCTTGCGCAAGCTGGATCAGTCGCAGCGCCTCGGCCAGCCGGGTGGCGGCACCTTGCCCTGGATGGACTTGCGGGAAGCAAAGGGCTTCACCGGCGTGCAAGCGCTGGATGCCAATACGCTACGAATTCGCGTCAAAGGCAAGTACCCCCAGTTCAAATACTGGCTGGCCATGACCTTCACCGCGCCTATTCCATGGGAAGCCGATCGTTTCTATAGTCAGCCCGGCATGGCAGAGCGAAATTTGTCGTTGAATACCTGGCCAGTGGGCACGGGCCCATACATGCTGGTGGAGTCGCTGCAGAACCGACGCCATGTGTTGGCCCGTAACCCCAATTACCAGGGCGACGTATATCCGTGCGAAGGCGAGCCGGGTGATCGTGAGGCGGGTCTGCTTGATGATTGCGGCAAGAAAACGCCGTTTATTGATCGTGCTGTATTCAGCATCGAAAAGGAATCGTTGCCGCTGAACGGCAAGTTCCTGCAAGGTTATTACGATGTGCCGCAAATTGAACGTGGCGAGTATGGCGTGGCCATGCTGGTGGCTGCTGGCGACAACAAAAGCCGTGCGGAAAAGTACCGCGATCACGCCATCAAGTTACCAACCACCGTTGAAACCGCCACCTGGTATATGGGTTTCAACTGGCTGGACCCGGTTGTGGGCAAGGGCGACACCCCTGAACAAGCGGAGCGCAATCGTAAATTGCGTCAGGCAATCAGCATTGCCTTTGACTGGGAAGAATTCGTGACCGTGTTCGAGAATGGTCAGGCCTCTGTGGCGTATGGGCCGGTGCCGCCCGGCGTGCTTGGCTATCGCGAGCTGCCTGAGGGCAATAACCCGGTTGTGTACAACCTGGTCGATAACAAACCGGTACGAAAATCACTTGAAACGGCTCGCCAATTAATGGTGGAAGCGGGCTATCCCAGTGGCCGAAATGCTGAAACGGGAGCACCTCTGGTCCTGTTCTACGACTCAATGGCCGGGGGCGGGGCCAATCCCAGGTTTGACTGGATGCGCCGTCAAATGGACAAAATCGGCATTCAGTTCGAATTGCGTGCCACCGACTACAACCGCTTCCAGGACAAGATGAGCCGTGGCGCGGCGCAAATTTTCTTCTGGGGCTGGTCTGCCGACTACCCGGACGCCGAGAACTTCCTGTTCCTGCTATATGGCCCTAACGCCAAGGCGGCCATGGCGGGCGAGAATGCGGCGAATTATTCCAATCCTGAGTTCGACAAAATGTTCGAACAAATGAAGCTCCTGGACGATGGCCCTGAGAAAGAGGCGCTCATCGGGAAAATGGTCGCGCTGGTGCAACACGATGCACCCTGGATGTTCGGTTACTTCCCCATGTCGGGTGGCGCCTATCAGCAATGGGTGGGCAACGCCAAGCCCACCCAAATGGTGCGCAACACGCTTCAGTACATGAAGATTGATCCGGCATTGCGTGCCAAAAAGGTCAACGAATGGAACTCGCCGCGCTGGTGGCCGCTGGGCGCATTTGCGTTGTTTTTGGCCCTGATCATCTGGCCCTCGTACCGTGCCCTGAAAGCACGTGAACGCCAGACCGCGTTTGGCCGGGCTTCGAAGGAGAAGAAATCATGATCGGCTACATCATCCGACGCCTGCTCTATGGTGTATTAATTCTTATCGGCGTGAACCTATTCACATTCGTCCTGTTCTTCGCCGTCAACACGCCCGACGACATGGCGCGTCTGGCCATCGGCGGCCAACGCATCAGCCAGGATGCGGTTGAGAAATGGAAGGTAGAGCGGGGCTACGACAAACCGCTGTTCTTCAACGAACAGGCCCAGGGTACGCAAAAACTCACCGACACCATTTTCTTTCGGCGCTCCGTGCCGCTGCTAAGCATGGACTTCGGGGCGTCTGATGGTGGGCGCAACATTGGCCGTGAAATCAGCACACGCATGTGGCCAAGTCTGGCTCTCGCATTGCCTACGTTTTTTCTCGGGCTGTTCGCGAGCATTGTTTTCTCATTAATGCTCGTCTTTTTTCGAGCAACCCGCCTCGACTTCTGGGGCGTGGTGCTTTGCGTAATTTTGCTGTCTATCTCCAGTCTGTTCTACATCATTGCGGGACAGTGGCTATTCGCCAAAATTCTGCAGCTCGTCCCTTATTCAGGGTTCGTGGGCGGTTTCACCGTCATCAAGTTCCTCGCCTTACCGGTGCTGGTGGCCATCATTGCCCGCCTGGGGCCGGAAGCACGTTTCTACCGAACCTTGTTTCTTGAGGAAATCAGCAAAGATTACGTGCGCACGGCAAGAGCGAAAGGCTTGCCAGAGCGCATCGTGCTGTTTCGGCATGTGCTTCGCAATGCCATGCTGCCTATTCTTACCGGCACCGTATCGGCGTTGCCATTGCTGTTCATGGGCAGCTTGATTGCCGAGTCGTTCTTCGGCATTCCTGGCCTTGGCAGCTACACCATCGACGCCATCAACGCACAAGATTTCTCCATTGTGCGAGCCATGGTTTTTCTGGGTTCGGCCCTGTATATCGTGGGCTTGATCCTGGCTGACATTTCCTACACGTTGGCTGACCCACGCGTGCGATTCGAGTAGCCCTATGCCTAAATTCGTATTCCTCTGGACTGACATTGCCATTTGGCTAATGGTGCTGGGCGTGCTGGCATACCTCTGGCATGTGCGGCGCACCCCCACCTTGCGAGCCACCTGGCGACGCGTAATCAGCGATGCGCCGGCCATGTGCGCGGCCGTTATCCTGGCCTGCTTTGCCACGGTGGGCTTGCTTGATTCCATACACTTTCGTCCGCAATTGCCGCCCGCGCCTGACGCGCCGGCCGCTGCGCCCATCATCTACGCACCTGCGGTTCAATCTGCGCTCGATAGCTTGCTGGCCAACACGGTACTGACACGCCCGGAGCGCACTTACTCGCAACCCCTGGCCACGCATCAGTTCACCAAAGAGTCCATCATTGTCGATGGCAAGCCCGTGCGAGACTTCCCGCGCCTGCGCAGTGGGGGAGTGCACCTTACCGAGCCCGATACACAATGGCTTTCCGACGTTTTGAAACGACTGGGTTGGGGTGTGGGTGGCGGTCTGTTGGTGGCACTTGCGGCATTCGCGCTGCTTTGCGCAGTGCAGAGCCGACAGGCAGGTTCCTTCAAGCACGCCATGCAAGACATTCTGGCGGCGCGCACGCCCGTGCCGTGGCGTGCCATGACAATCACCTTCACCTTCGTGTGTCTCATCGTGGGAGCCATAGTGGGCTTATCCAGTGGCTATCATGCACTGGGCACCGACACCATCGGCAACGATGTTCTGCGCCAGGCACTCAAGAGCATACGCACGGCTTTAATAATCGGCAGCCTCACCACCTTGGCCATGCTGCCTCCCGCCATCATCTTCGGCATTTCGGCGGGCTACTTCAAAGGTCGTGTGGATGATGCCATTCAATATTTCTACACTACCCTGACCGCCATTCCCGGCGTGTTGCTGGTGGCGGCCTGCGCACTGATGATGCAGGTTTATATCGATAATCACCCCACCTTGTTCGACACCTCTGCGGCGCGGGCAGACTTGAGGCTTTTCCTGCTGTGCATGATTCTCGGTCTGACCGGCTGGGCGGGCTTATGCCGGCTGCTACGGGCTGAGACCTTGAAGCTGCGCGAACTGGAATATGTGCAGGCCGCGCGTGCATTTGGTGTGTCGAATTGGCGAATCATGAGTCGTCATCTGTTGCCCAATGTGGCACACATCGTGCTGATCACCGTCGTGCTGGAGTTCTCCGGGTTGGTGCTTTATGAAGCGGTGTTGTCTTACCTGGGCATTGGTGTGGATCCGAGCATGAATTCATTTGGCTCCATGATTGACGGTGCCCGTCTGGAAATGTCTCGAGACCCGATGATCTGGTGGAATCTGCTGACCGCGTTCCTGTTCATGGTGGCACTCGTGCTGGCGGCAAACCTGTTTGCTGATGCCGTGCGTGATGCTTTTGATCCGCGTACGCGGCGCTATAAGCCGAAACGCCTGCTGTCACGCCTTACCTTCAGCCGCCCGACATTGGCCACAGACACACCGCAAGGCAAGACGGGAGACAAATCATGAGCGCCCAGTCACTGTTGCTCCAGGTTACCGATCTCGATGTTGAGATTGATGGCGAGAGCGGAATGACGCAAGCCGTTAAGCGGCTGCAACTGGCGATATCCCGTCAAGAGACGTTCGCCCTGGTAGGCGAATCTGGCTGCGGAAAAAGCATGACCGCGCTCGCGCTGTTGCGCTTGCTGCCAGATGCCGGCCGCATTGTGGGTGGACAAATCGAACTTGACGGGCAAGACCTCAATGCTCTGCCAGAGAGCGCGATGCGTGCCGTGCGGGGCGGGCGCATCGGTATTATCTTTCAGGAGCCTTCTACCAGCCTGAATCCGGTCATGCGGGTGGGCGACCAGATCATTGAAACCATCACCACGCATACGTCTTTGCGTGGCGCGCACGCGCGCACCCGCGCCATCGATTGGTTGCGCCGCGTCGGTATTCCAGATCCAGAACGCCGTGTCGACGACTACCCGTTTCAATTTTCGGGTGGGCAAAAACAGCGTGTCATGATCGCTATCGCCCTGGCGGCTGAACCGCTGCTACTCATCGCTGACGAGCCCACGACCGCGCTCGATGTCACGGTGCAGGCGCAGGTCTTGACCCTACTGGCAGATATTCAGCGCGAAATCGGCATGGCCATCTTGTTGATCACGCATGACCTGGCGGTGGTGCGTAACGTAGCGCATCATGTGGCCTTGATGCGCGCTGGTGAAATTGTAGAAAGCGAATCGGCAGAAGTATTCTTCAGCGCGCCAAAACATCCTTATGCATGGCAGTTATTCGACGCGATTCCCAGCTTCGAAAAACGTGGACAGCCGCTCTCTGAACAGGGCAGGCTCGATGCCAAACAATTGGCGCTTCGCCCACAGACCGGCGATGTCGTATCTACGTCCAACAACGACATCGTGCTCGATGTTCAGGACCTTCGTGTGCATTACCCGGTGCGTAAAGGGCCACTGCGGCGCATTGTCTCTTGGGTGAAAGCGGTTGACGGCGTTACCTTCACCTTGCGTGCCGGTGAAACACTGGCGTTGCTGGGTGAATCCGGCTGCGGAAAAACCACCACTGGCCGCGCGCTGCTGCGACTGATCGACGGAGCCCGGATATCCGGGCAGGCCACGCTTAACGGACAAGACATTTTGAGTGCGTCGCGCAGCGAATTGAAACGCCTGCGCCAAGACATTCAAATTATCTTTCAGGACCCATACGCCTCGTTAGATCCGCGAATGCGCGTGGGCGATATTCTCGACGAAGGTCTGGCGTCGTTGCGCCGTGGCATGAGTGCCGAAGCGAGAAGAGTCCATGCTAAACGCCTGATTGAACGGGTGGGTTTGCCGGAGAACACCGTTACCCGCTATCCGCATGAATTCTCCGGGGGCCAACGCCAGCGCATTGCCATCGCGCGTGCGTTGGCCGTGGAACCCAAGGTGCTGATCTGCGATGAACCAACGTCTGCACTAGACGTGTCTGTGCAAGCGCAAATTCTGGATTTGTTGCGGGAGTTGCAGGCCGAACTTGGCATTGCCTATCTCTTCATCACCCACAATTTTGGAGTGGTCGAGTATTTGGCTGACCGCATTGCCGTCATGGATGGCGGGCGCATTGTTGAACTGGGTGATGCCGACGCCGTGCTGCACGCCGCAGAGCATGCATTGACTCGCCAACTTTTGGAGGCCGTACCGCGGCTTCAATTTGGCAAGGCGGCCTGAGTAAAAGCAGGAACGCATTGTCAAACGAGAAAGTCCCCTCATGATGCATCCGCACAATGAGGGGACATCTCTTGCGGTTCAATACTGGTGCTGTGTTGCCAACCAGGCTTGTGTGTCTTTGCGCAGAATGTTCACGCTTTGCGCCAGGAACGCGTGAATGGAATCAAGCTGATCGACGTCGTAGCGCGCCGCCAGAATCGACACGATGAGGCCCAGGCCCTGCCTTTCTTGAAAAAGTTGTTCGCACGCGTGTTCGATCGGTCTGATGACAATCATCCTCCTATCCAGCGGAGCTCGTCCTCGCTGCACAAACCCCGCCGTTTCCAATCGTGTAATGAGTGCCGTCACGCCGCCTGAACTGATGCCAAGTAATTTCGCGAGATGACCCGTGGGCAGGGCGCCGAATTCCACGATTAACTCAAGCGCCTTCAAATCGATTAAAGGCAGCGTCAATTTCTCGGCCATCAGCGATAGATTTACGTTGTTGTAAACCGCGAATTGCCTGCCCAGCATGAGGGCAATATCTTCAAGCATGCCGGAGCGGCTGGATTGGTTTTTCATTTCGACCAGGGTGCTTGCGCGTTCGTGATAACCGGTGGACTCTTCTTGCAGCATGATGGGTCTCCCTTGGGGATATGTTGTTGATCACTTGCCAGCGCGATTCGCGCCACCCACCAGCCCGCCCAGCAGGCCTCCGAGCAAGCCACCCGAAGGTGCTTGGGTGTTGCCGGTAGCGCCTTTGTTCCCGCCGAGAATATTGCCCAGCAACCCGTTTCCTTGACCGGCTTGCGTACCACCCGAGGGCGTTGTGCTCGCAGGGGGCGTTGTCACGACAGGGGCGACGACCGGTGCCACGGTTCCCGACACCGCAGCAACGACACCACCGAGCAGTCCGCCATTGGCAGGTGTTGTGCTACCTGCTCCCGCACCCACTGCACCGGTTACGTTACCCAGCAGACCTGCGACCACTCCGCCTAAAGGCCCCGCGTTTGCTCCACCCGTTGTTCCTCCTGTTGTGCCACCCGAGGCGCCGACGGCACTGGTAACGCCGCCTAACAGGCCCCCTAAGACTCCGCCCTTCGCTTCATTGCCAGACGCGCCAGCCAATGCCGTTGTGACACCATTCACCACACCGGTGACCGGCGCCAACAAGCCGCCGTTTGCAACAGTGGCGCCGCCGGTCAAGCCGCCGATCGGTCCGGTGATCGGGCTTAGCAAACCGCCAGTGCCGCCAAGTGTGTTGGTCAGCGCGACGACGGTGCCTGTGGCGTTTGCCAAGGTATTGCCCAGCGGGTTGGTGTTGGACGCGGAGGCATTGAGCAAGCCACCGCTGCTAGCCACCGTTGCCCCCAAGCCTGTCAGCACGCCATCGAGCCCCGCCGCCGGGCTGCCAACCGGCAACTTGTCCCCCACGCCCGCCACCGCGCCGCCCAGGCTCGTCAACAGTCCTGCCACGGGAGCACCCAAGCCGGTTGCGGCACCTACTTGCTGAGTCAGGTTCGTGACGTTGCCAGCGATTGGGCTGACCGTATTGTCCAGACCGGCACCCAGGCCTGCCAGAGGCGATGCCAAGCCCAACGGCAACACGTTGTCTACGGTTTTGCCCACGTTGCCGAGCGTTGGTTCAAGAATAGGTTTGACCGGCCCGTTCAATGCTCCGCCAGTCAAACCAGCCAAGCCTTGTGTCACCGGATTGAGTAGACCGCCGTTGCCGGTCAGGCTGCCCGTCAACGTACCGAGCGCGTTCGTGGCATTGCCCAACACGGTAGTCAGGGCTTGCGGGTTCTTGGGGTCAGCATTCACCAAGCCCCCTGTGCTCGCCACAGTAACGCCCAGCCCATTGATCAATCCTCCCAACCCGTTGCTCAAGCCCCCCGGCAAATTCGTGCCACTAACGGCTTGCCCCAAGTTGCTCACCACACCGCCGACTTGTTTCACGGTGGTGTCTACGGGCTGGCCCAGACCAGTGGTCGCCCCAAGCTGTTGGGTCAAGCCCGTCAGCGACGCCACGACCGGTTGCAGGGTCGGATCCAACACATTTCCGACATCGCCCAGAGTCGTACCCAGACCTATCGGCAGCACGTTATCTACCGCTTTGCCTGTATTGCCCAAG
Organism: Achromobacter deleyi; assembly: GCA_040391965.1. GTDB lineage: Bacteria > Pseudomonadota > Gammaproteobacteria > Burkholderiales > Burkholderiaceae_B > Achromobacter > Achromobacter deleyi_B. The sequence goes on from JBEBWV010000042.1 coordinate 11,135, forward strand.
GTGGTTTCAAGCACACCTGCTACGGGAGTTCCCGGGGTGCCGGGTCCACCAGGGTTTCCAGGTGTGCCGGGGCCACCAGGGTTGCCCGGCGTTCCGGGGCCGCCAGGATTTCCGGGCGTGCCTGGACCACCGGGGTTTCCAGGATTGCCAGAGTCGCCTGGGGTGCCAGAGTCACCTGGTGTACCGCCGTTGCCATTGCCACCGGTGCCAGGCAACCCATTGCTGCCGCCTCCCCCGTTGAGGGCGACCCCGTCGTGGCCGTCTCGTCCGCTGGCGCAGCCCGCCAACGCGCCGAGTACAGCGGCCATCAGCAGTGTGGTTTTCAGGGCGCGTTGTACGCGTTGTGTGGTGGTGTGGGTAGACATGGCCAGCTCCTTTGCATTTGGAAGTTCAGGCGTTGTGACCGCCCGATACGTCTACCTATGCATAAATCGTGCCAAGTCTTTGCAGATTACCCATTATTTGCGAATTCGTAAAAGAAGCGTGAAAAATAAATGAATAAAATCAATTGCTTATGCGTATTTCTAGGGTTATCCAGAGTGCAGGGAAATGCTCATATTTGAGAAGGCGAAATCACTAGGAATGTTACAAATGGCCGGGTATTGGCCGTTACGTTACGGGCTGGGTTACGTAACGTCGACCAAGCATCGACCCGAAAAAGACGCAAGCGTCCTGCTTCGTGTCAGAAGACGCACGCGGGGCAAGCCGGGGGGTAGGGGGTGTCGCGCAGGGGAGCACCCTGGCGACAATCAGGGGTCAGAACGCGTCGTAGAAGAACGAGTAATTCGCGTTGAACCGCAGGTTACGTTCGTTGTTGCCAACGCTGGCAGAGGCAACGGGTTTTGCCACGTTGAAGTCCAGCAGATAAAAGCGGTCATCAGTAAATCTGGCACCCACGGCCACAGAGGATAAATGTCGGTCGTTCAAGGCTTGCTGTGCAGGGTTGTTAAACCAGGTACGCGCGTAGTCCACCAATGCATAGGGTTGAACACTGGAAAAATACTTCCAGCCAATATTGACGCGACGGTTCAACTCAAGCGACACGCCTAGACCCTTATCTCCACTTTGCTCACCTTGTGGGTATCCCATCGCAAACCGCCACCCCCCAAAAGACACTTGCTCAGAGGTAGGTAGCGTATTGCTGCTGTACTGACCGGCGCCAGCCAATGTCAAACCGAACTGGCCTGGCAAGACAAAAGTCTGGCGGGCATTCACGTTAAATCGGGTGAAGTCCAGATCAATAACCGGAACATCGGAATAACCATAGTTGCTGGTAATGCGCTTTCTGGCCCCCATGCCGTCAATCCCTTGGGATACCGCCAGAGTGACGTCCGATGTCGCTGTCTCGGAAGCCTGGAAATAACGCAGATCTGCCGTCATGGCGCGGACCTGCGCATCTTGTTGCAGCCATCGATTTGAGTTTTGAGCGGTATAGAGATCGAAGGAATTGACCGCGTACATACCCATGGAACCGGTGAGCGAGCGGCGGTTGTTCAACAGGAACGGATAACTCAGTCCCACCCCAATTCGATCTGTTTTGACTTGGCGGTCAAAGCCCAACGCCGCTGCCGTATCGTCTACCGGGTTTGCCTTGTAGTGGTATCCGTCGATTTTGACGGCCATTCCATTCGCACCGATAGGTACTCGCACTTCGCCTGATACATAGTTCACCGCGTTACTGGTGGTTGGCAGCGCGGCACTGAGCTTGATCTGCTCGCCAAGAGGCGTGAGGCTATTGGTGACAACATTGAGCATGGGCTGCATGCCCGTTCCCAAATCGGCCAGGCCGCCCGACAGACCAACGGGTTGGCGTGTCGCATCGAGCACCAGCTCAGTAGCGCCATCAGCTCGTTTGGGCAATTCCAGGCTCGGGGTGAACTTCACGCCAGGTACCGTGCGCATGAGGTTCAGCACGCGTTCGAGCGTTGCCTGTGTTAACGGTTTCTCATCTTTCAGCGGGCCGGCCAGTGTTTCCAAACGACTTTTTGCCGCGCCTAAATCGCCCGCGATTCTGAGCGCTCCGACATAGCCCTCAACGATGGTCACGACGACCAGACCATTTGCGAACGTCTGATTCTGCAGCAGGGCAAACGACAAAGGAAAACCACGATCGCGGTATAGCTGCGTGATCTTGTCGACTTGTTGTACGAGCTCGGCAACTGTAATTTCCTTGCCGGAAAGTGGCGCGAGCACGGCGGAGATTTCATCAAACGGCAATGCATGCACGCCAGATACATCGAAATTCTTTGGAACGATGCGCTGCGCCAATCTGGCCTGGATCGCGAGTTGTTCAGGCGTTGGCAGCGCAACCGTTGGGGCTGCTTGGGTGGCAGCAGGCGGGCGCTCCAGGCGAGGCAACGAATCAACGGGATTACCGCGCATCGGACTTTGTGCGCAAACGGGAGTGGCAAAAACCAACGCCATCAAGGGCAGGCAAAGCGGATTCGTAACGAGTAGACGTTGCATTGCCAGATTGACTCTCCTACCTCAGCGCTCGCGCGCAAGATGAGTGAATAAGGGTACTCGTTGTTACATTTACATGTAACGTACGTAAGTAAATTACATGAATATGAAGCGTTAATTCGCCTACTTTATTCCAATAAAGTCTGTTTGGCCGGATATTTTCAGTCCAAAATATTTCCATTACTAAAAATTAATCGATACCTACTCGATTAAATAGGCTCAAAAATACGAATATCTGATAATTTTGGCTAAGTATTTGAGTGCTTGCTGGCATATTCGAAACATTTAGTCGAAGAATTGCAACGTCGCGGGTAAACCCTGATGTATGTAAGTTGTTATTGGATAAGACTATCTAAATGCAACAAAAACACATCGAGATTTAGCAATCGGGAGGCCAGTAAATGGGCCACGAAATTCGCAAGTCCAGTGATTGCAAAACCATTAGCTTGAATGAGCAGTGGGGCCGAAAAGAAAGGGCCAGAAAATGAATCCCGGAGATCTGGTTCCGATTTCGTTTCATGGCGGATTACTGCTGTTGTCCTTCCTGATTGCCGTATTTGGCTCCTACGTGGCCTTATTGGCGGCGGCGGGCATACGAGCCGATCTGCATGAAGGCGATATTCAGATCGGCTACGTCGTTGTAGCCGCGCTGGCGATGGGGGGCGTGGGTATTTGGAGCATGCATTTCATTGGCATCCAGGCACAGGTAATGCCGTTTGATGTGTATTTCCAAGTTGGTCTGACGGTTCTCAGTTTTGTCTTGGCCGTGGGGTTTTCCGGTCTGGCTTTTTGGTATGTCGCGCGTACTCGGTTCTCCATGGCGCGCTGCCTCGTAGGTGGTGTGCTGGCAGGGATCGGCGTGGTGGCAATGCATTACGTTGGCATGGCCGCCATGCGTATGCCGGCCTTGATTATCTGGAATCTCCCTCTGGTCCTGGCCTCGGTATTCATCGCCATTCTGGCCGCCACGGCGGCGTTGTGGCTCGCATTCAATACGCAAAACGTAGGTCAGCGCATGGCTGCTGCCGTGCTCATGGCGATTGCCGTCTGCGGTATGCATTACACGGGGGCCGCCGCCGGTGGCATCGTCTGCATGACGCCTCGCGAAAACTACAGCCTTCAGATCGGTGGCGTGTCCTTGCCGTATCTGGCGTTTTTCTTGTCTGTCATCACGCTACTCGTGCTTCGCTGGCAATTGCAGCGAGCCTCAAACCGATTTCGCCAACGTTCGGCCGCAAGAATGGATGCATTTATTGAATCTGGGTCTGTCACTGACGCGAAAAAAGCGTAGTGGCGGCAGTAGGGCCTGGTGAGCTGGGCCCGGCATCAATGATTCGGTGCTCGTAATGCCGAATCATCTGCTTGCCGGTTTATGGCAGGTACTGACCGAAAGCACTGCTCGGTTGGGCCTATTTCAAGCGTGCTCTCGGGAGTTGAAAATGAAATCGACACTTGTGCGGTTCTGGAACGACGAAGAAGGCATTACGGCATTGGAATATGGGTTGATGGCTGGCTTGATCGCCGTTGCGGTGATTGCCGCCGTGGGGCTTTTGACCGATGGGTTAAACGATGTTTTCAAAAACGTGGGGCTAAAACTCACGAATTCCACTGCTGCCCAATGAGTGAAGTTCCGGCCGCTGATCACTACGCAACCGGCCGGACTCATTCATCCACCCGAAATCCATTGAGAGTTATACCTTGCACCTAGGGGAATGGTTGTGGTGGTTGCTATTCGCTTGCTGGAATCTGGGCTTGATCTATACGGATCTGCGCCGTCGTCGCGTACCCAATACGCTTATCGTTGCGGGCGTGCTCGGGCAACTCCTGTGGGTGTTGTCCGCCGCGTTCTTGCCCGGCTGGGCGTATCCCCCGCGTTGGCCTGGTTTGCCGCAGGCGCTCGCCGGTTTCTTCGTGGCCTCGCTTTTTCTTCCACTGTGGCCCCGGCGCCTCATGAGCGCAGGCGACATCAAGGCGATTGCTGTCCTGGGCCTGCTGATGGGCGTGGCTCCCTTGTTCTGGGTGCTAATCGTGGCAAGTCTCCTGGCGGGACTCCACGGGCTGATCTACCTGACGCTCGTCAAGTGGCGCGCACTATCACTACGTGCCAGACAAATCCCTTACGCCGCCTATCTTGCCGTGGGCGCGCTCAGCGTGGCGCTTATGCCCTTGAATTCAGCTTGGTATTCCTGGTGTTCTTCCTGGTGTTTTACGGGCTCTTGACCTATGGGCTGGTGTTCGCGGCACAGCAGTCGTTGACATTGGCCGCACAGGATGCCGCTCGCAGCGTTCTGCGCTGGCAGCCCGGCACCTCACCCCTTGTGGCCCGAGCCAACGCCGCGCGCGATACCGCTGTGCTTCAAGCCGACTGGATGGCGAGCATGTCTTCAGCGCCAATCAATGTTGCCGTTTGCGCGAACACCGGTTCGCTAAGCAGCACGGCTGGCGGCGCATGTAGCGGCGAAACACTGAGCTCAGATCAAATCGAAGTGCTGGTGTCCTATGCGTACGGCGCACACCCCTTGATTCCCAACCTGCCAATTCTGGGTGCGGTGCTGATGCCGGCCTCATCGGTGCTGAGTGCGCGAGCCACTGTGCATCTTGGCAACGTGCTGGACGCGGGAGTCAATTGATATGGTTCCCCGGCGCCGCATCCTTGCAAGCTCAGGACGACAACGGGGAATTGCTGCGGTCGAGTTCTCGCTCGTTCTTTTGATGTTGCTGCTACTCCTCTTCGCGATACTCGGCTTTGGCGCTCTGTTCTGGATGCAGCAACAACTGGCGAGCGCGGCCGCCGACGGTGCTCGTGCGGTGGCGCAGGCGCAATACACCGGCCAGACCAATTTGCAGCAAGTGGCCTGCATGCCAGCGCTGAGCACCTTTCCCAGCAGTATCAGCGTGGCCTGCGTTGTGACACCGTCCACCTGTACCTGGGCGGGATCGGGCGGCTCGACGGCGCGCTGCGCCACGGTAGGGTTGAGTTACAGCGTCGAAAGCTGGCCCCTGTTAGGTGCCTTCCAGGCGTTGATCGACATGGTTCCCGGCACCTCCACGACGTGGATTCCCAGCACCTTGCGCTCGACGGCCATCGTACAGATTTCACAGGGAACACCATGAGTAGCATGAGCAAAATCCTTGCCGGTGTGTTGCTTGCCGCAGGCTTGGTACTGGCATTTCTGGCATGGCGTCTGGCAGTCAGACCGGCGCCCGTCGCCGCCGTCGCCGAGGTGCGCGTTGCGCCGCAGGAAGTCGCACGTGCGCCAGTGGCCAGTGAGCGTTTTCCAGTGGTCGTCGCGGCTGCGACTTTGGAGGCAGGAACCAAGATCGACAGCGCAACGATGTTGGCCGTGGCGCAGTGGCCAGTCGCGCTCGAAGGCGGGTACGCAAAGACTGACGCGTTGCAAGGTGCCGTCACGCGGGTGGCTATCAGCGCTGGTCAGCCGCTTTTGCAACCCATGCTTGCACACGGTCTTGCGACGCAATTACAGGCGGGTGAGCGTGCTGTCGCTATTTCAGTAGATGAGGTGATCGGCGCGGCGAATCGCATTGTTCCCGGCGATATGGTTGACGTGTTTTTCACGCTGGAAAAGGGCAATGAAGTGCAAGCGGGGCAAGCGCGTCTCTTGCAACCACGTGTACGCGTGCTGGCCTATGGCGGTCAATCCATAGATGGGCCCAGTAACGAGGAAAAGGCGGCCCAGAAAAACGGCATGAATCAGACTCCTCGCACGGCAGTGTTGGCGGTAGGTGTGGAACAGGTCAATGAACTGTTGTTGGCCACAAGGGCTGGCCGTCTGCAATTGGCATTGCGCCCGGCGGGTGACACAGATGTGCCAGATTCCAGCCTTTTTGCCACGCGAGCGACCGTGCTGCCCGGGCGAGTCGACCTGAGTCAGGAGCAGCGTTTGGCGCTGCAAAATGGCAACAACCGGGCATTCGCGGGCGATAGCCTGCTGCAACTGGAACAACCCAAACCCGTGCGAGAAACAGCCGCGTCACCGGCCAGATCATCAGGGGGGCGCACGGTGGAGGTACTAAGAGGAAGTCAATCCGAACGCGTGCGCTATTAAGTCGCTTCGCGAGGCGCGATGGATTGCCAATTGTGGCGCTCAGAATTTCAAGTAAACAGGGTTAGCACCATGAAACGTTGTGAGCGCACTCGCTTGATCTGCCTGGTGTCTGCGGCAGTACTGATGTTCCAAGGCGCCTACGCCGTCGCACAAAATCCGGCGACGGTGTCGAACCCTGCGCGCGATGTGGCATTGCCCCTCAATGGACAACAGTTTCTCGCCCTATCAGGCACGCCCACGCGAATTGCCGTGGGAGATCCAGAGGTAGCGGACATAAGAATCCTGCCCGCCGCTGGGGGCAGGCCTGCATCGGTCTTGCTTGTCGGCAAGAAAGTGGGCACCACTGAAGTGCAGGTATGGATGGCTAACAGTCAGACACCGCAAGCATGGACGGTACGGGTGGCGGGCGGCGTGCAAACGGCGTTGGATCGTCGTGGCTACGTCGGCGGCGCGCAAGTTGAAATTGCAGGTGGACAAGCGCTGGTGTCCGGTCAGGCAACGTCGTCCGAAGCGCATCAGCGCTCCGTGGCTGCGGCGGCAGCGGCGGTAGGGGGCGAGAAGAATGTAGTGGATGCGTCGACGGCAGGTACAGGTGGCGTGGTGCAGGTTGAGGTGAAGGTCGTCGAAGTGTCGCGCTCCGTGATGAAGCAGGCGGGCATCAACTTCGCTGCGGGTCATGGCCCCTGGGGTGCCACCAACTCCACTACGCCAAGTGGCTTTGGGTTGCCACTGGGGTTCGACAAATCGCAGCCTCTGGCTGCTGGTTTTTCCTTGTTCTTTGATTCGGCGAACTTCGCGGCCCGACTGAGGCTCCTGCAGTCCAATGGCCTGGCACGCGTGCTGGCTGAGCCAACCCTGGTGGCGCTGACCGGCCAGAGCGCGAGTTTTTTGGCCGGCGGGGAAATTCCCATTCCCCAATCGGGCGGTCTTGGTACCACCACGGTCGTGTTTAAACCCTTCGGTATTGGGTTGACCGTTTCGCCCACGGTGCTATCGCGTGAGCGCATTGCATTGAAGGTGGCGCCTGAAGCCAGCGAGCTTGACTACAGCAATGGCATCACCATTGTGAATGGCGACACGTCGACCATCATTCCCGCTTTGCGCACGCGCCGTGCTGACACCACCGTGGAATTGGGTGACGGCGAAAGCTTCGTCATCAGTGGCTTGGTATCGCGCCAGACCAAGGCGATGGTGAACAAGGTTCCCATGCTGGGCGATCTTCCGATCATTGGCAGCTTTTTCCGTAGTGTGGATTATTCCCAGGAAGACACCGAGCTGGTGATTATCGTGACCCCTCGCCTGGTTCGGCCCATTGCCCGGGGGGTCGCGCTTCCGTTGCCCGGCGAGCGTCAGGAAGTGTCGGACAACGGGTTTAACGCTTGGGGCTATTACTTGATGGGCCCCGCTAGCGGGCAACAAATGCCGGGATTCTCACGGTGAGCAATATGAAGACACACACATCGGAATGGGTAGGACTGCAAAGCAGCTGCCGTTTTTTATTTTGCTCTCGGAGTAATGCCGTGGCCCTGAAATTGGGTCAGGCGTTGGGAGATATGGGAATGCTGACCCAGGAGGTGCCATCGACCGAGCAATTGGCGAGCCGCTTGGCAAAGATCGGGCCGCAACTTGTTTTTCTCGACTTCACGCTAAGTGAGGACGATCCGGGCAAGCTGCTGAACGCCGCTGAGCTGGCGCGTTTGCTCGCGCGTATTGCCCCAACGATTCCGCGGGTAGCCGTGGGCTACATCAGCCAGCCGGAAGGGGCGATTGCCGCGCTGCGTGCAGGCGTTAGTGACTTTGTTGATCCCAGCGTCTCTCCAGAGGAAGTTCGTGACGTCGTCCAGAGATTGCTGGGACGTTCCATTGGTCAATCCGATGCCTCGGGTTCGCGTCAAAGCGTGCTGTTGATTGGCGCCCGTCCGGGTGTGGGGTCGAGCACACTGGCGGTGCATCTTGCCGGCTTGATTCAGGAACGTTTGAAACAAACCTATGCCGCAAGGCTGGGGGCAGCAGGTAAGGTTGCGTCGCCTGCGCCCGGCACGATGCTGCCTTTGGATAGCCGTGTGGCACTGATGGATCTGGGCTGGCCCATAGGCGATTGCCAGCTTTATCTCAACATCAGTGGTGATTTTGATTTTGCGGAGGCTGCCAGAAATTTACGGCGCCTGGACCCGACGCTGCTTGCCTCTGCCATGCCGCATACGCCTGCAGGCCTGAGCGTCTTGACCTTGCCGCGAGAGCTGGCGCAGATGCGCGATGTGTCTCAATCAGATTCTCTCTTGGTTTTTGAACGCATGCGCCAGCATTTCGGCGTCGTGGTGGCAGATGCGGGCGGCTTCTCCAACGGCGACTTTGTGGCGGGTCTCGCACGAACGTCTCAACACAATTGGCTGGTGACAGACCAAAGCGTGGGCTCCCTCGTGTCCCTGGCCAGGCAGCTCCAGGAGTTAGAGCAATTGCATGTCGAGCGCCGCACGCTGGGCTTGATTGTGAATCGCTACGACGAACGCTACGGGCTTACCGCGTCACAAATCGCCGAGCGTTTCCAGATTGAGTTGGTGGGCACCTTGCCTGATCGAACCCTCGCCCTCATGGTTTGCACGAATCAAGGGCGCTTGCTACATGAAGACGCTGAGCGCGATGTGTATGTGCGTGGTGTGCAGGCGCTTGTGGAAAAACTGTGCAGTGGGCAAGTGGTCGGGGGCGGACGCGGAGGCTGGTTGGCCGCCTGGTTGCCCGGCGTGCATCGCAGAATGATCGTGTCATAACCGCGCTGAAAAAATGGGGTCGACAACACCCTTGCACCCTGTGACGAATGCCGTGCCATGGAATCTACAAGATGACCGCGACCATTGAGTTTGGTTTGGATGGTGATAAAGACTTCACTGCTTCGACGCGCTTTCAGGAGGTGAAGACGGCGGCCTACGAGCATTTGCTATCGCGCATTGAAGAGCTGGGCGCAGAGTTTGGCCGTTGGGCACGCTCGGCCATTCAGGAGTTCGTCGACATTGAGGTCGCCAGTTTTGTTCGCATGCGGCGCGTGCCCATCAACGAAGGCGAGATGCGCGAAATTGCGCAAGCCCTCACCAAAGAGTTGGCCGGGCTTGGGCCGCTAGAAGACTTGCTCGCCGATCCGGCTGTGGAAGACATATTGATCAATGGCTACGACAACGTATTCGTGTCCCGGCGAGGGGTTCTGGCTCGAGAAACCTTGCGTTTCACGGACAACCAACATGTATTGCGCATCGTGCGCCGCATTCTTGCGCCCATGGGGCGACGTTTGGATGAGTCCACGCCGATGGTCGACGCACGTCTGCCAGATGGTGGACGTTTGAACGTCGTCATTGAACCTCTGGCCGTTGATGGGCCGATGGTCTCAATTCGGAAATTTCGCCAAGACCCGCTTAAACCTGCCGATCTATTAACACTGGGCACCTTCGACGAAGACATCTATCGACTGCTGAATGCCGCGGTGAAAAATCGATGCAACATTCTTGTCTCGGGCGGCACCAGTTCGGGTAAGACGTCACTATTGAACGCGCTGGCGTTTTTTGTTCCCGAAACCGAGCGCGTGGTGACAGTAGAAGACACTGCCGAGCTCTCGTTAAACCATCCTCATGTGGTGCGGCTCGAAGCACGCCAGGGTGGATTTGATGGCAGCGGTGTAGTGAGTATTCGCGACTTGATTCGCAATAGCCTGCGCATGCGACCTGACCGCGTGGTGGTGGGCGAGGTGCGGGGGGCGGAGGTCATGGACATGCTTCAGGCCATGAATACAGGTCACGAAGGCTCAATGGCGACTATTCACGCGAACTCCGCACGTGAGTGTCTGTATCGGATAGAAATGCTGGCCGGCTTTGCGGGCTTTCAAGGCAGCGAAGATAGCCTGCGGCGCCAAATTGCGAGCGCGCTGGACTTCATCATTCAGATAGGGCGCCTCTCTAACGGCAAGCGACGGGTATTGGCAATTACGGAAGTCACGGGCATGGGCGACAGTGTGATCTCCACGCAGGAGCTTTATCGTCATGAGAGCTTTACCGGGCCCGATGGCGAAGAGCGTGACCGCTGGGTATGGCAAGGCATCCATCCCCATACGCCAAAGTTGACGAAGTTGCGTGATGAGAACCGCGTCAACGAGGCCGCGAATAATCCGGACGACAGCGGCGGTGGCGGGTTCTGGGGGAGGAGACGCTCATGACATTGACGTTCCTGTTCGCGGGTCTGGCGTGCATTCTCGTTCTGGGTGCGGTACTGATCTGGCGTCAGGCCAATAGCGGCGTACGGCGGGCAGCAAGCGTTGCTTTTCTTGATCGTCAACTGGTTCGTGGCGATACCCAAGAGACAGGCCGCTCATTTGTGCGAGGGCCGCTGCCCTTGAGAACCGGGTTTTCGTCCTGGGACAGCTTATTGCTGCGTGCTGGTGTGCGCCAGAGTGCAGGGTTTTACGCAAGACGCATTGTGCCGATTAGTGTGCTGACCCTGCTGGCAGGGCTATTTCTCGGCCCGGTATCGGCCATCGTTGCGTTCGTGCTCGCCCTCGTCTTCACGTACTTCCTGCTCTGGCTGCGCGCCGATCGTCGGCAACAGCGCATGCTGGCGCAACTACCCGCCTTCCTCGACAACATGGTTCGGTTGATCACCATTGGCAACAGCATGGGAGCGGCATTTCAAACGGCGGCCAGCGTGGCGGACGAGCCTTTGCGCGAAGTCGTGCAGACAGCTGCCAGCCTGAGTCGGACCGCAAAAGAGCTGGATGCCGCATTGGTTCAGGTGTCTCGCCAGTATCGTCTGAAGGAACTTTTCCTGGTGGCGGCTGTGGTGTCGGTTGCGCTGCGATTCGGTGGACGAAGTGATCAGGTGCTTGAGCGAATGGCGGCCTTTATGCGCGACCTAAGCCAGGCGCGCAACGAGTTGTCGGCCAGCTCGGCTGAAGTCCGCATGTCGGCTTGGGTATTGGCCCTGTTGCCGACGGCGATTGGCGGCTTCATCATGATTGCCAACAATAATTTGTTCATGACGCTCTGGACCGATCCCGCCGGTTTCAAGATGCTGCTGACCGCTGTGGGGCTTCAAATTATCGGTTCGTATTGGCTCTATCGCATGGCCAAGTCCATTTAACGAGGCGCGCACATGGACGACTCGCAAACCTTCAACAGCTCGACCTTGCTCTCGGTGGCGCTGCTGTGCATTGCTGCGGCGTTTATGGTGGTGGGCGTGGCGATGTTGCGACGTTTGCGCGGCCAACGTCGTAGCCTTGACATGATGGATCAGGCGTTGGCGGTGCGCGCCGGAAACGCGCCGATGGCGACTGAGGCCTCCAGCAGCACAGGTCGTTTGGCGGCGGCGACACGCGCCGCAGATTCGCTGGGAAAACGCTTGGGGCAAGGTCGATTGGCCGAGATGCTGCTGGCAGGAGAGGATCGCAGGTTGGTTGACTTGGCCGGCTATGAAAACCCCACCACGGCGCGTGCCCGATTCATTGCTATCCGTTTCGTTCTGGCGCTAGGACTGCCAGTTTTGGCGCTGCTATTTGACTTGGGACGCGGGCTGCACAATTCCGTTTTTGGCGTGAGCATCGCCGTGTTTTTCGGTTTTGCAGTGGGCTATATGTTGCCAAAATGGGTCGTCGTTCACCGACTCGCCCGCCGCAAGAAAGAGGCTGCTGACGAACTTCCCCTTCTCATTGATTTGCTGCGGCTTCTTCAAGGCGTTGGTCTGTCGATCGACCAGAGCATGCAGGTACTGATCAAGGAGTTCGCTCAGGTCATGCCGGTTCTTGCCAATGAACTGCGCCAGGCTGCCGAACTCTATGCACGCGGACGTACGCGGGAGCAATCCTTGGCGCGTCTGGCAGGCGGTTTTGACAACGACGACATCTCGGCTATCTGCCGTCTCATCATGCAAGTAGATCAGCACGGTGGCGCCGTACAGGAACCGCTGCAGCGCTTTGGTGAGCGCTTGCGTGAGAAGCGGCGTTTGGAACTCCGTGAGCGAGTCGGGAAAACGACCGTAAAAATGACCGGCGTCATGATCATTACTTTGTTGCCTGCCTTGTTGATTGTGACGGGCGGTGCGGGTTTTCTCGCGGTATTGCGCGCCATGTCGCGTTTAGGAGGCAGTTAATGCTAGTGGGCGATGCAGGGCGAATGAAGGCTTCACCCGTCGACGCGGTTCCGCAGTGCTTGTCCGTGGGCGCCGCAAGAGTGGGGATTTTCGTTTTGGTTTGTGGCGCCGCGCTATCAATGAGCGGCTGCAAGAGCACCCCGGAAACGGCGTGGCAACTCATGCAGCAACAGCAGCAGGAACAGGCATTGATGCGACAAAGCGAAGATGACGCCGATGCGCGCCGCAAGCCCGCAGAGCCTGAACTCATGCTGTCGGTGATTCGCGAGGCGCAGCGCCAGGAACGCTACTTTGCATCGCTGGCGTACATCGATGCTTATCAGCAAAAATTCGGCAGCAACCCGCGGCTTGCATTGTTGCGAGCGCAGGCGCTGCAACAAACAGGACAAGTGGATGCAAGCGAGCGTGCCTATCGCGCCTTGCTTGGCACGGATTTGGCTGCGCAGGCCTGGCACGGTCTGGGTTTGATTGCGGGCGGGCAGGGGCAGTTTGATCAGGCTGCCGACAATCTGTCACGGGCCGCAAAGCTGGCACCCACTGATGCTCAGATACTGGGTGATCTGGGTTATGCGCGCCTGCGAGCGGGAGACGCGGCAGGTGCTCGCGTGCCCTTGGGGCAGGCCGCTGAATTGGCACCAGAGAGCATGAAGGTTCTCTCCAATCTTGCAGTGCTGTTGCTGGTGGAAGGCAATCACGCAGGCGCGCAGCGGCTGATGGATCAGGCCAATCTCAGTCCGGAGACCAGAGCGCAGGTATTGCAACTGTCTTCGCAAATCCGTGGAGGAGCGGCGGCCTCAACGGCGAAGACGGTGGCGGTGCCTGCAACGGCCACGCCCAGCACCGTCGCGGCGGCGGGGAGCGTGACCGCCGTGTCCAGCAGCGACACCATGGTGATGCCGGTGATGCGGCCATTGATGGATCGATTCAGCAACACCCCATTGATCCGCTGAGTCGGGAAAAAAAGGAAACGACTATGCACGCACATCGCACGCACTTTCCGCTGCTTCTGGTTCTTGGTTTGCTCGCAAGCGTTGCCGCGCAGGCGCAGTCCAATGCGCCGCTGACAGGGACGATGTCAGGCGCGGGGTCGGCGCCCATGCTACCTGCTACGCCATTGCCGGAGCGGCCCATCGTGCAGCAGTTGCAGACTCCTATGCCACAGCAAGCTGAAGCCCCGGCGCTGGCCAGTCAGGAAGCAACGCGCGCCGAAGCTTTTGGTGATGTCACGCGGGGTTTGCTGGCGGCTCAGGCAGACGGTCGCCGAGCAGGAGGCACCTTGCCGGTTCTTGGTCCGGTCTCCACCGCGGCTTGGACTCGCTATGTGAACAGTTTCAAGACACCCATACCGGACTGGTTTCAAAAGCGTGTCGAGGTTCAGTCAACGAATTAGCCGCTCTCAACGCTTCTTCCCAACCCCCATCATGCCGAGCCTGATTTCACATCGCACAAGCCTGCCGCGTCAACGCGGCAGCATGACGGTGGCGCTCGTGTTTGCGCTTCTGGTGGGCTTGGTCCTTCTTGGCGGGACTCAATTGGGCTATGCGTTCTACATGAAGCGTGAAATGCAGAAATCGGTCGACCTTGCAGCGATTTCTGCTGCGCAGGTGCTTGGCAGTGGCTCAGTTGCGGACTGCGCTCGTGCCCGCGCCGCGGGTAGTGCGGCCGCGTTGAAAAATCTCCCCAATATTATGGAGACCTTTACGGCTGCTGATGTCATGGTTCAGTGCAAAGTCTGGGACTCCACGCGCGCAGATTCGACGGGCATGCATGTGTTTGATCCAGTCGGCTCGCAGTTGCCTAATGCGGTTCAGGTGAGCATTAGCAAAGTGCTCGGCCGCATTATTCCCAGTGTGTTGCCAGGCGGAGCGGCAGATTCTCCCGCTGTCACGACGGCGGTGGCGAGCACCACTCAACCCGTGGCGGCGTTCACGGTCGGTTCTCGACTATTGCGCCTGAATCGGGGCGGCCTGTTGTCTTCTGTGCTGTCAGCGGCAGGGGCCACACCTGCGCAACTCGATGTGCTTGATGCCGCCGGGCTAGCCAGTGTCAACATCACTCCCTCCGGGTTGTTGAAGGCTTTAGGGTTGCCTTTGTCGGTGGCGACCGGTGTGGGTACGCCTGCGCAATTGGCAATTGTGAATAACCTGACCTTGGCGCAACTCCTGCGTGCCACGGCTACCGTGGTGAGCAATTCAGGCGTGGCAACGGCAGATGTGTCACTGCTCGCGAACGCCATTACGACATTGCTGCAAGTGGGGCCGCTCAACGCACCGGTCAAACTGTTTGGCACGGGTGGCTTGTTCACGTTATCTGCGGGCGGTGACACCAACTCGGCGCTGGCCGCGCAAGTCAATGCACGCAATATCATTGAAACCTCGCTGGCCATCGCCAATGGCCAGAATCTGATCAACCTCGGATTGTCAGTGCCGCTACTCGGCGTGCAGTCGCAAGTGCGCGTCGTCGAGCCACCTACGCTGGCCATCGGCGGCATTGGCGTGCAGGCTGTCAGTGCTGGCATACGTGTTTATCTACGCGCGAATACCTCCAGCATTCCCGTGGTCGGCCCCTTGCTCAGCACCTTAGGCACCAAGGTTGACCTGCCTGTCATCATTGATGTGGCGCAGTCCGTCGGGACGCTTACTAATCTATGCCAGGCGCCACTGGCAAAAGACCAGGCCACCATTGCGGTCACCTCTTCACTCGCCAATGTATGTGTCGGAAAATTCCCCGCCATGGTGTCCACAACAGACCAGCTAGCCGCCGATTTCGTCTCGCTGACGAACACCTGCAAACCCGCGACCTTCAGCTCGGTGCAGCGTTACCAGGTGCTTAACGTGCTCGGGATTCTGCCCTTGAACAGCCGCGTTACCTTGTCAGTTTTCAATTCTGCCGTTCCAGTATCCGTCACCTTGAACGCGCCGCCGTCGGCTAACGCCACGGCAACGGTGAACGCCACAACTATCGATTTGGTGACGCTGGCCAATAATCTGGCCGATGCGGTCATTGGCGGCTTGCTGGGCGACGTGCTGGGCACCGGCATTCCCCTGACCACTGCCCAGCGCGATGCCTTGGCTGCCGATCTGGTGGGTGGTGGCGGCAGTGATGCGGGCAAGAGCATTACGCAAGTGTTTAACGACATGAAATGGTCGGCCTCAGCCATGCAGCAGCTTGGTACGCGCTTGACACAAGGCGGGCTGACCGGGGTGCTAGGCGGCACGTTACAGACGGTTGGCAATCTGCTGACCTCCGTACTGATCGCCCCGCTAGGCGACACGGTATGTCTGCTTGCCTTGACGCCTTCCGGTATCAGGCAGTGCCGGGTCAATGGTGTCAGCAACATGGTGCTAAGCGGCGATTCGCAAACCAATGGCGTGGCCGGCATTGTGATTGCCTTATTGCAACCGCTATTGGCACCGCTTTCCACACTCGTGCAGAACCTGTTGAACACCCTGGGCCTGAGTCTGGGACAAACCGATGTGTCGCTGCTGTCGGTAGATTGCGGCACCGTTCGGCTGGTGTACTGATGAGAATCCGATCAACCTTTGCCGCACCCGGCGCGACTCTACTGTGCACGCCATGAACCAGAAATTCTCGCGCGACGATTTTGACCTTTACGTATGGGAAGGCACGTCCGACATTGCGGCCCGCGCCGAACGCTGTCTGAGCGGGATGGACGTTACCCTGGTACGTGCTGATGCCGGCACCGCCTTTCCGCCGCCGCGCGACACCACACGCTCAGCGGTAGCGTTGGTCTCCGTGTCAGTGATGGGCGACCAGCGATTAAGCGGTTTCGACTGGCTTGCGGTGCAAGCCCTGCCGGTGATCTGGGTGGCCTCCGAAGCTCGTGGTCGAGACCCCCGTTTCTATCCGCCGGAATACTCGTACACCTTGCCGCTGGCTTTCACCACCTCGGATTTACGCAAGTTGCTGTTCGAGCTGTTGGGCACATTGCATGTCGCCGAACGCCCGCAACACCGTCCAGAGCAGCCTCTTGTGGCCGTCTCGGAACCCATGCGTGCGTTATTGGCAGAAGCGCAGATGTTCGCCGATTGCCGAAGCAATGCCTTGATTCACGGCGAAACAGGGGTTGGCAAAGAACGCGTGGCCAAGCTGCTGCATGAATTGGCCGCTTGGTCAGACGGCCCGTTTGTCGCCGTGAACTGCGGTGCCATTCCGGAAGGCTTATTCGAGGCGCATTTCTTTGGTCATGCCAAAGGTGCCTTTACCGGCGCGGTGGGAGCCCACAAGGGATATTTCGAGCAAGCTCATGGCGGCACCTTGTTCCTTGATGAAATTGGCGATCTGCCGCTCTATCAACAGGTCAAGCTTTTGCGCGTACTTGAACAAAACACGGTCACGCGCTTGGGCTCCACGATTGAAATTCCGGTAGATTTTCGCCTCGTGGCCGCCACCAACAAAGACCTGCGAGTGTTGGTGGCACAGGATGAATTTCGGGCCGATCTTTACTATCGGCTTGCCGTGATTGAACTGCATATTCCTAACCTCGAAATACGGGGCGGCACCGAGAAAGTGGCTTTGTTTGAAGCGCTGATGGCGCGGGTCGGCCAAAGTTCGTCAGAGTCTGCCAACGAGTCATTGCCTGATTGGTTATTGGAGCGCGTCGCGCAAACGCGTTTTGCCGGGAATGTGCGGGAACTCTCTAACGTGGCTGAACGCGTCGCGATCGTCCGTCGTCAATTCCAGATCTGGGACCGGCCTCGCATAGAACGCATTTTCGATCGATTGGCCGAGCCCGTTGGCGCTCCGGAGGTAATCGCCTCCGGAGCGCAGTGTGAACCCCCCGTATTTTCCGATGCCGAGCGGGCTGAGCGCGCAAGAATTCTGGCGGCCTTGGATCAGAATGCGTGGCGGCGTCAGGACACGGCGCACACCTTGGGCATCAGTCGCAAAGTGCTGTGGGAAAAAATGCGCAAGCTGCATCTTGGGGGAGGGCAAGGGGAGACGACCGACGGCGTTTTTCAAACGTCGTAAAGCGCCAACATTACGTCCATTTGTAGGGGTAGATCAGCGCAGTCTCACTCGCAATAAATTGCTATAGTTCCGCAACAATTTTCATGGGGAAGGCATGAACGTTCAATACATCCGCGGCGCGGCTCGCATGACGCTGCTGGGCTGCGCCTTGTCAGGTCTGGCCGCTTGCGCCAGCGCGCAATCACCAGCGGCAAGACCGGTCGTGGCTCAGGTCGAAGACAAGCAAGCAGCATCCACGCCCGTCACGCCACCTGCGCCCGCGCCAGTGGCAAATGCCCAGGCCGCCTCAACCGTGGCCGACTTGCAGGCGTTAATTCAAAGCCGTCAGGTGTCGGAGCTGCGCACGACCTACAACGGTACGTATGGAGCCAGCCTGCTATTTAAGCCGGATGACCTGACCTATTACGTGGCCTTGTTCCAGCAAAAAGACTTCTGGCGAGTGGTGAAAACCACGTCTGAAAAGCAGGCTGAGGCCACTTATCGTGCGTTTGCACTGCAATCAGCAGATCTGGCTGAAATCGATATCAAGCGGATCAAGTTGCAGGCCGAACAGACTCGTGCCGAGCGCTTGCTGGCAAGTCGAAGCGCCACGCTGAGCACCTTGCAAGCAGATCAGGCACTGCGCCTGCAACAAGAGCAGCAAGTGGCGGCACGTCAGGAACAGGCGCAACAAGAAACCTTGGCACTTGTCGACCAGCAAAAAGATGTGCGTCAGCAATTGCGTGATTTGCAACGCCAGATTGATGCTTTGCAGGCGCAACAATCGCAAGTTGTACCGACGACCGCGAAGCGAGCAAAATAAGCCAAAGAGACGTTGCAGCGCCTCGCGCTGTGATCAAAACGGGCCTCGCACGCAACGGATTCCAATACGTTGGATAGCAATCCAGCCGTTTGGGTGCCGTTCGTGTACAGGCCCGTTTTGTCTATTTAGTCAATATTTTCAGATTATGTGCGTTCGCAGGCGCGGAAAAAACCGGGGCCAACGGGTTTCTTGTATTCTTGCTGATCACCCCCATATTGAAGCCATGGCACTCAAAGTTTTTGACCTCCAGTGTGAGCACGGCCACGTCTTTGAAGGCTGGTTCGGATCTCACGACGATTACGACGCGCAGCAGGCGCGTGGATTGGTGTCGTGCCCGATTTGCAGTTCGGCCACCATTACCAAGCGTTTGTCCGCACCGCATTTGAACGTGGGGCATCTGCGCGAGCCTCAACGTGAATCGAAGCAAAACTCGCTGCAAACCTCAGGCATGCATACGGGCGGGATGTCTCTGGCTGCAGGTTCTGACGCAGAGAAAATGGCCAAGTTGCAGGCTGCGGTGCTGCAGCATGTTCGTCAGTTCGTCCGTAACTCTGAAAATGTAGGCCCACGTTTCGCTGAAGAAGCGCGCCGTATTCACGAGGGCGAAGCTGACGACCGCTCCATTCGTGGCACGGCGACTCCCGAAGAACGGGTGGCACTGGCTGAAGATGGCATTGATGTCGTGGCGGTTCCCGACTTCCTTGACGACGACCGTTTGCAATAATTCGAACAGCGCAGCTACAGAATTGCAAAAGGGGTGAATCCATGACGGATTCACCCCTTTTTTGACACTGTCGAATCTGTGAGTGCCAGTGACGGCATTCACGACTTGTCCGAAGCACGACGCGTCGGACAAGCGCTACCGATTAGTTAACGCGGCTGCGGTATTCGTTGGTGCGTGTGTCGATTTCGATCTTGTCGCCAATGGCGCAGAACAACGGCACGTTCAATTCGTAGCCGGTGTTGATCTTGGCAGGCTTGGTGACCTTACCCGAGGTGTCGCCACGAACGGCGGGCTCGGTGTAGGTGATTTCGCGCACGATGGTCGTGGGCAATTCCACCGAAATGGCACGGCCGTCATAGAAGACCACTTCTACGGGCATCCCTTCTTCCAAGTAGTTCAGGGCGTCGCCCATGCTCTCGGATTCAATTTCGTGCTGGTTGTACTCTTGGTCCATGAAGACGTACATCGGATCACCGAAGTACGAATAGGTGCATTCATGGCGATCCAGTTGGACGATTTCGAACTTCTCGTCCGCCTTGTAGACGGATTCGCTGGCCGAGCCGGTCAGCAAGTTCTTGAATTTCAGTTTTACAACGGCCGAGTTACGGCCAGACTTGTTGTAATCAGCTTTTTGGACCACGAGGGGGTCTTTGCCGACCATAACCACGTTGCCGACTCGCAATTCCTGAGCGGTTTTCATCGATAAAACTCCGGGGTGATTAGTGCTCTCGCCGTGCTTGCAGAAATCGCTGCTAGGCTTCCTGCACACCCCGGGAGGCGTTCATTGTAAATTTCTGAGGGGCCAGAAATAATCTGGACAACTCGGAAAACTCTCTATTCTAGCCTTTCTTGGCAAGTTCTGCGCAAAAATCGGCCAAATTATCCGCCAGATCAGGCCGGCGAGCCTGTTCCTGATCCCATTGGCGTGCCGCTGATAACCAGTTTTCCCAGCGGGGGCTGGATAGTGCGCTAGCCAGATAAACCTCGAAATTCTCACTGGAATCCGCTTGATTCCAGGCGCGAATCAATGCCTGCGCAACTGGCGGGGCAGGGTAGCGTGCCAGCCACGCCTCCAGTTTTTCCAGATGCGTATTCTCTTCTTGCGGGTAAATCTGCCATACCAGCGGGCGGCCAGCCCAGGCCGCACGCAGGAATGAATCTTCTCCGCGCACGAAATTCAGATCGGCGCACCAAAGCAGGCGGTCGAAATCGGGCTGGCTCACAAAAGGCAAGCGTGCCAATTGCACATGCGCTGAGGAGCCAAGCACTGCTTCCAATTGCGGAGCTACCCCTTCCGGCGCAACCAGCAAGGTGGGACGGCTATCCCGGCATAGCGCTCGGGCTAGCGCCTGGACCGGGGCGGTGGCGTAGCAAAATAGCGTGATCAGCCGCGCCCCTTGGCGCAGGTGCGCGAGCGCAGCATCAGACACGCCAAAATCATGCAGCAACGTCAACTGTGCAGTTTCTGAGGCCTGCAGCGCATCACGTTCAGCGCTTAGCCCCGGTTCCCGAATCAATCCACCCGTCTCAGGGGTAAATCCAGGGAAGAAAAAGTGTTTGACCAGTCCGTCAGGGCGTTGTGACGGTAATCCATGACAACTTTCAACCCAGGCTTCGGCGCTCAGGTATTCCAGGTTGACCCACACGGGATGCACCTGTCGCATGGCCCGCAAAAAGGCGTCAGGGGGGTCACAGGCAAAGGCTTCAATCACCACGTCTTGTGGTTGCAATGTCGGGTCTGGGGTGGCCGTCCAATGCACAATCTGGACGTCTGCTACGGTCTGAATGGCCGCATGTGGATCAATACCAGGTTGAATATGGGCAAAGCTGGCCAGGTCATCCACCCACAGGCGGATGCCCCAGCCGCGACCGTGTGCCAGACGGCGCGCAAGCCGCCAGCACACACCGATATCGCCATAGTTATCAACGACACGGCAGAAAATGTCAGCTTGCATCGCGCGGGTGATGAACGTTAGTGAAACTTCGCGGGTGCGGCGTCTGCGTCTTCTGGCAATTCAGCGTGCACCAGCTCACCGAGCGGATTGGGGAAATACGGCGCACCGCAATCCTCGCAGTACTCAGCCGTCAAGACGCCGGGAATACGGCGCACATCGGTGACACCATATTCCTTGAGTAACGCGGCAATTTCATCGACGGCATCAGGCAGGGATTCATCGACAGGTGCATCGTCTTCCCGGCCATATAAAGGCCACACGCAGCCATAGAACACATCATTGCTGCTGCGCGCGGTGAATCCGATGCGGTACTCGTCGATGCGGTTCTCGCCGCAACCGGCCACCACGGCACGCAACTGTGAAGGCTCCAGCCCCACGGCGCCTTCCAGCCAACTGACGGCTGCACGCAAGGACAAGGGACGTACTCGACGATCGGCTTCGCGATTGCTCACGTAGTAGGCGTCGGGCAGCAGGCATTCAAAGCCGCAACCAGGCAATAAGGTGGCCAAGGTCGGTTGAGCCTGGGCAATCCATTGTTCCTGGCAGGCATCGCGGCTGGCGTTGTCTTCGCCAAGATGCTCTTGCCAGCGGAACACGGCTGCACGTTCGGGTACGACTACAGCACCGATGATGTAACGGGTGTCGGCGAGCATATTCGCCGTTTCCGTTTCAACATTCAGCACGGGCTTGGCGCCATCTTCGCCCATTGCCTCACTACCCAGACGGTGCACCCAATGCCAGGTTTCCGAAAAAGTGCGCGGCATCTGGTCAATGCTGACCAGATTGGGCATTAGGGCAACTCGGGTATTGCTTGCCAGCACATGCGCGTGCAGATGCGTCAACAGCGTCGCCTGGATGCTTGCAGAAATGGTACCAGTAGGGATCGCGTAGCGCGTCCAGGCCACAATGGGCGCGACAAACAGCAGGACGTCGAAACGCTCGCCGTCTTTCTCAATTTGCAAAGATTCGGACAGGGTTTCAGCCTGTTCGATCAAGACTTCATAGGCTCCCACATCGGTTTGTGCAAGATGGTCCAACGCGGCTTCGAGCGGCGCGTCCTGACTATTGCGCAATAACTTCGGGATGGCTTGGCCAAACTGGGTCTCCCAGAAAATGTCTTCAATGCGACTGCCCGAGCGGTGAAGCGCTTGGGCAAGCGCGACCAACCGGGTGGCGTCACGGGTCAAGCGGGGAGCGGCGTGGCTGCGAGTTCGGGCCATAACTTCGGGAAGCGTCCAAATTGAGTACGTAACGACATAGTTTAACGCCGGGGGCGGGTCGGCACACAGTTTGCCTGTCAGCAAGCGCAAGGATGCCCTCAAGGTCTCCGAATAAAGTGGCCCTGTTTGATCTTCTGCCACCGAAACGCGTCAATCGAGGCCAGGTCTGGATTGATGCTGAATTAGCAACAGGTCATGCCGCAACAGCCTATTTATTGCGAAAAAGAATAGAACGACAATGGGGCTACACGCTTTTACAGGAATCACTACCATGCGTTGGCCTACTCTTTTTGTTTCGCACGGCTCCCCCATGCTGGCAGTCGAGCCCGGCCGTACGGGGCCCGCGCTGCACGCTTGGAGCGCCGCGCAAGGTCGCAAGCCCGCCGCCGTATTGGTGGTCTCCCCGCATTGGATGGGAGAGGGGCTGGCGCTGTCTACCCGGGCGCAACAGGTGGCGTGGCACGATTTCGGCGGATTTCCGTCAGCGCTCTACACCCTGCAATACCCGGCTCACGGTTCGCCCGAGTTGGCCGGCCGCGTCCAGGCATTATTGGGCGAGTCAGGTATTCATGCCGATAACGATCCGAGCCGTCCGCTAGACCACGGCGCTTGGGTGCCCTTGCGTTATCTGTATCCGCAAGCGGACGTGCCGGTAGTTCAGTTGTCGCTGGACATGGGGCGCGATGCGCAAGGCCAATACCTGTTGGGCCAGGCCTTGGCACCGTTGCGCGACGAGAACATTCTGATCATCGGCTCGGGTTCGCTGACGCACAACCTGCGCCATGTTCGCATGTCCCATGACGCACCTGCTGCGTCGTACGTGCCCGCATTTCAGCAATGGTATGCGGACAATCTGGCCGCCAATGACGTGCCAACGTTACTCGATTGGCAAGCGCAGGCACCTGGGGCACAACAGGCGCACCCGCAAGATGATCACCTCATGCCCTTTTACGTGGCGCTGGGGGCGGGCGGGGCGCCAGCCAAGCGGCTGATAGATGAAGTGGCCTATAGCGCGTTGGCGATGGACGCCTACCAGTTTGGCGAATAATAAGAGGGCTGGCTCGTTCGCACCCTGCTGATTGCCGCCAGCTCACACCGAATGGTGGCGGCAAGAAATGAAAAATCCCCGAGGCCGTGAGGTCTCGGGGATTTTGAACGTGAAGCTATCGCAGATTGCTGCGATGCACGGTGTCGGTGCAACGCCGCTTATCGCATCAACTGGCGTGGCGGATCAGGCCGCCAACAACTGGCGCAGCACAAACGGCAGAATGCCGCCATGCTGGTAGTAATCAACTTCGACCGGCGTGTCGATACGCAGCAAGACCGTAACGTCTTGCTTGCTGCCATCCTTGCGGGTGATGGTCAGCGTGACGTCTTGCATAGGCTTGATGCCGTCTTCCAGTCCGGAGATGTCATAGACCTCTTCACCGGTAATGCCCAGTGATTCCACGCTGTCGTGACCCTTGAACTGCAAAGGCAGCACGCCCATGCCGACCAGATTGCTACGGTGGATACGTTCAAAGCTGCGGGTAATAACCGCTTTCACGCCCAGCAATTGCGTACCCTTGGCGGCCCAGTCTCGCGAGGAACCCGTACCGTACTCTTCCCCACCAAAGACAACCGTTGGCGTGCCCTCGGCCACATACTTCATGGCGGCGTCATAAATAGAGAGCTGTTCACCGCTAGGCTGGAACAGCGTTTCGCCACCTTCGAAGCGGCTGCCGTCCGGCTTGATCGGAATCATCAAGTTCTTGATGCGCACGTTGGCGAACGTGCCGCGCATCATGATTTCATGATTGCCGCGACGCGAACCGTAGCTGTTGAAATCGGCCTTCATGACGCCGTTTGCTTCGAGCCACTTGCCTGCAGGTGAGGTTTCCTTGATGGAACCGGCCGGCGAGATATGGTCGGTGGTCACCGAGTCTCCGAACACGCCAAGTGCGCGTGCACCCTTGACCGCCGGCATGGGGCTCGGGGTCATGGCAAAGCCTTCAAAGAAAGGCGGTTCGGCAATGTAGGTAGATTCCGGCCAGTTATAGGTGTCGCCGGTTACGCCCTTGATGTTCTCCCACAGCTCGCCTGGGTTGCTCTTGACCTGGCCGTAATTGTTGCGGAATGCCTTGGGGTCCAATGCATATTTCAGCAACGCGTGCACTTCTTCCGTGGTGGGCCAGATGTCACCCAACCAGACGTCGCCATTCTTGCCTCGGCCAACGGGCTCGGTCATGAGGTCGCGAGTGACAGTGCCAGCCAGCGCATACGCGACGACCAGTGGCGGCGAGGCCAGGAAGTTCGCCTTAATGTTCGGGTGGATACGTGCTTCGAAGTTACGGTTGCCCGACAGAACGGCAGAGCAGATCAGGTCGTTGTCGATGATGGCTTCGTTCAGGTCAGGCGTGAGATCGCCTGCGTTGCCAATACATGTGGTGCAACCGTAAGCCGCGACATCAAATCCGAGCTTTTCCAGATACGGCAGCAGGCCCGTTTTGGTCAGGTACTCAGTGACGACACGCGAGCCAGGAGCCAGCGAGGTTTTGATGTGCTTGGGCACCGTCATGCCGGCTTCCACGGCCTTCTTCGCCAGCAGGCCAGCGGCCAGCAACACGCTGGGGTTAGACGTGTTGGTGCAAGACGTGATGGCCGCAATCAGGATGTCGCCATTCTTTAGCGCCGTGCCGGCGCTGGTCGTAAACGTCTTGTCCAGTTTTTCGGCAGGCTGGTTAAAGCCGTTTTCCGATGTGGGCATGGAGAACAGGTCGTTGAACGTGTTCTTGACGTTGCCGATTTCGATACGGTCCTGCGGACGCTTCGGGCCCGCCAATGACGGCGTCACCGTGGCGAGATCCAGTGTGACCAGTTTTGAGAAATTGATGTCGCTTGCCGCCGGCACACCGAACATCTTCTGAGCCTTGAAATAGGCCTCGAAAGCGGCAATTTCGTCTTCCGTGCGACCCGTGCCCTTGAAGTAATCAATGGTGCGTTCGTCTACGGGGAAAAAGCCCATCGTGGCGCCATATTCAGGTGCCATGTTGCCGATGGTGGCCCGCTCTGCCACTGACAGGCTGGCCGTGCCTTCGCCGCAAAATTCGACAAACTTGCCGACGACTTTTTCACGTCGCAGCATTTCGGTAATGGTCAGCACCAAGTCGGTTGCGGTGACGCCACCACGCAATTTTCCCTTGAGCTCCACGCCCACCACGTCCGGGGTCAGGATGTACACAGGTTGGCCCAGCATGCCGGCTTCTGCTTCAATGCCGCCCACGCCCCAGCCCACCACACCAATGCCGTTGATCATGGTGGTGTGGCTATCGGTGCCTACCAGCGAATCAGGGTAGTAAACGTTGTTCTGCTTATCCAGGTGAACGCCGCGTGCCAGATATTCCAGATTGACCTGGTGGACGATGCCAAAGCCCGGAGGCACCACGCCAAACGTATCAAACGCCTGCATGCCCCATTTCATGAACTGGTAGCGCTCCTGGTTGCGCTTGAATTCCAGCTTCATGTTCAGATCCAGCGCGTCTTTCGTGCCGAAATAATCGATCATGATGGAGTGATCGACCACCAGGTCAACCGGCACCAGGGGTTCAATGCTCTTGGGGCTCTTGCCCATTTTCTCGGCCACCGAACGCATGGCGGCAATGTCTGCCAGCAGTGGTACTCCGGTGAAATCTTGCAGTACGACACGTGCCACGACGAAGGGAATTTCATCTTCGCGTTTGGCGTGCGCTTGCCAATGGGCTAGCTGCTTGATGTGCTCTTCAGTGACTTTTTTTCCGTCGCAGTTACGCAGAACGGATTCCAGCACGATGCGCACAGAAATGGGGAGTCGCTGCACGTCGACGCCCAAAGATTTGCCGAGCGCGGGCAACGAGTAGAACTGACAGGATTTCTTGCCAATCTTGAAATTCTTGAGGGTGTCGAACGTGTTGTGCGGCATGACGGACTCCGTGGGTATTTTGAGCGCGTAAAGCGATCATTTTCTAGCGGTTTGGCACGCTTGTCATTGTAGGTGACATAAAAAAATCGCAAAGCTTATCGTCTTATATCTTATATAAGACTCAGGCAGGCAGTCAAAGTTCCGTTTCCAGCGTTGGCGGAAATGGATGCGTTGCCTGACGCTCTGTTCTTTTACCAAGAAAGTCTTACTTGCGGGTTGCGCCAGGACGGCCAGCGCTGCTTTTTTCTCGCAAGAAGTCGACGAATACATGCAACTTCAGGGGAATGGCTGCCCGGTGGGATCGGCACGCCACCTTAAAAGAACCATCCGCCCCGAGTCAGGTCCTTCTCGCAGCTTTTGTACTGCGTGGCGAATTTATTGGCGCGAGCCTGCACTTTTTGCGACACCGTTTTCAGCCAGGCTTTCCGGTCATAGCTCCGGTTCCGGTAGCCTGTCCAGCCTTCGTGATAATTCAAATATTGTGCATAGGCGTCGGACATCGATACGCCGTTCAGTTGTTGGGTGCGTTTCATGTACCAGCCCATGAAATCCAACGCATCCGCGAAATTGTCCCGGCTGGAGGTCCAGCCCCCCGCCGCCTTCTTATAGTCCGCCCAAGTTTCGTCTTTGACCTGCGCATAGCCGTAGGCAGAACTCACACGGCCCCAGGGGATAAAGCCCAGAAAGTAATAGCGAGGCGGCACGGCGTCATGCTTGTAGCTGGACTCCTGATACATCATGGCCATGGGCACCGGCACCGGGGCACCCCATTTCTTCTGAACATTCAGTGCTGCATCATGCCACTCGGGCTTCTCGCGGAAGATCGCGCAAATATTTTCCGGATTGGATGGTGGCGTGGTGGCGCAGCCACCAAGCGCCAGCAGGCCGGGCAGCAAGAAATAGGCCTTCATCAGCGCAATGACTCCAGGAGGGGGCTTCGGCTTATCCACAGGGTGGGCCGGTAGCTCATTCAAATAGGCCCACAATGTAACAGTCGCAACTTCACATTGCAGGGCAAGCCCACTTTCAGTCTCTGCAATGCCACGATTTCGCGGAACCACCCAGGCAAAAAAATAGCCCCGGATTGCGCCGGGGCTATTCATCACAGGCCAGGCCTGGTCAACGTATCGGGATCTTTAGATCTCGACGGCGTCAGCCACATCCTTGTAGTCAGCGATTTTGTCGAAGTTCAGGTATTGATAGATCTGTTCGCCGCTCTTGGTGACGACACCCATATCCAGCATGTATTCCTCTTTCGTTGGAATACGGCCCAACTTCGAGCAAATGGCAGCCAGTTCGGCCGAGCCCAGGTACACGTTTGTGTTCTTGCCCAGACGGTTCGGGAAATTACGCGTGCTGGTCGACATCACCGTTGCGCCTTCGCGCACTTGTGCCTGGTTACCCATGCACAACGAGCAGCCCGGCATTTCGGTGCGAGCACCCGCCGTGCCGAACACGCCGTAATGACCTTCTTCAGTCAATTGCGCCGCGTCCATCTTGGTGGGCGGAGCCACCCAGAGCTTGACTGGAATGTCGCGCTTGCCTTCGAGCAGCTTGGAAGCCGCGCGGAAGTGACCGATGTTGGTCATGCAGCTGCCGATGAACACTTCGTCGATCTTGGCGCCAGCCACTTCCGACAAGGTCTTGACGTCGTCCGGATCATTCGGGCAAGCCAGGATGGGCTCATGCACGTCAGCCAGATCGATGTCGATGACAGCGGCGTATTCAGCATCGGCATCCGGTTGCAGCAACTGGGGATTGGCCAGCCACGCTTCCATGGACTTGATGCGACGGGCCAGGGTGCGCTCGTCTTCATATCCGTTTGCGATCATCCACTTCAACATCACGATGTTGCTGTTGATGTATTCGATGATCGGCTCTTTGTTCAGGTGAACCGAGCAGCCTGCGGCTGAGCGTTCTGCCGAAGCGTCCGACAATTCAAAGGCTTGTTCCACCTTCAAGTCTGGCAAGCCTTCAATTTCCAGGATGCGACCCGAGAAAATGTTTTGCTTGTTCTGCTTGGAGACGGTCAGCAGGCCTTGCTTGATGGCATACAGCGGAATGGCGTTGACCAGATCGCGCAGGGTCACGCCGGGTTGCAGCTTGCCCTTGAAACGAACCAGCACCGATTCCGGCATATCCAGGGGCATGACGCCCGTGGCGGCAGCGAAAGCCACCAGACCCGAGCCAGCCGGGAATGAAATGCCAATCGGGAAACGCGTGTGCGAGTCGCCGCCGGTACCCACGGTGTCGGGCAACAACATGCGGTTGAGCCACGAGTGGATCACGCCATCGCCCGGACGCAGCGAAACGCCGCCACGGGTGCTGATGAAGTCCGGCAGGGTGTGGTGGGTTTTGACGTCCACCGACTTGGGGTAAGCAGCGGTGTGGCAGAACGACTGCATGACCAGATCCGCGGAGAAACCCAGGCATGCCAGATCTTTCAGCTCGTCGCGCGTCATCGGGCCAGTGGTGTCCTGGCTACCGACCGAGGTCATCTTGGGTTCGCAGTACGTGCCCGGGCGAATGCCAGTGCCTTCCGGCAAGCCACAAGCGCGGCCAACCATCTTCTGGGCCAGCGTGTAACCGAGGCCCGTATCAACGGGGTCTTTCGGCAGGCGGAACAGGGTGGACGGTGCCAGGCCCAGCGCTTCACGCGCTTTGCTGGTCAGGCCACGGCCGATGATGAGCGGAATACGGCCGCCGGCGCGCACTTCGTCAAACAGCACGTCGGACTTCACTTCAAATTCGGCGATAACCTTGCCGTCTTTCAGTGCTTTGCCATCATAGGGACGCAGCTCAACCACGTCGCCCATTTCCATTTGCGACACGTCCAGCTCGATCGGCAGGGCGCCAGCGTCTTCCATGGTGTTGTAGAAGATCGGGGCAATTTTGTTGCCCAGGCAAACACCGCCAAAGCGCTTGTTCGGGACGAAAGGAATGTCTTCGCCGGTGAACCACAGCACCGAGTTCGTGGCCGACTTGCGCGACGAGCCCGTGCCGACCACATCACCTACGTAGGCGACCAGGTGGCCTTTTTCTTTCAGGGAATTGATGAACTTCACCGGGCCGCGCTTGCCGTCTTCTTCCGGCGTGAAGGCTGCGCCCTCGCGGGTATTCTTCAGCATCGCCAGAGCGTGCATCGGAATGTCAGGGCGAGTCGTGGCGTCCGGGGCGGGCGACAGGTCGTCCGTATTGGTTTCGCCAGGCACCTTGAATACGGTGATGGTCAGGCTTTCCGGCAGCTCGGGGCGGCTGGTGAACCACTCGGCGTCGGCCCAGCTTTGCAGCACCGACTTGGCGTTGGCATTGCCCTTGTCTGCTTTTTCCTTCACGTCGTGGAAGGCATCGAACATCAACAGGGTTTTCTTCAATGCGTCGGCGGCGATGGTGCCGATTTCGGCATCATCAAGCAATTCGACCAGCGGGCCG
Organism: Achromobacter deleyi; assembly: GCA_040391965.1. Taxonomy (GTDB): domain Bacteria; phylum Pseudomonadota; class Gammaproteobacteria; order Burkholderiales; family Burkholderiaceae_B; genus Achromobacter; species Achromobacter deleyi_B. Next base: position 40,850 of record JBEBWV010000042.1, read on the forward strand.
ATGTTGTAGCCACCGAGCATGGTGCCCAGCAACTCTGTCGCTTTGGTGCGACTAATCAGCGGACAAGCTTCCTTACCCAGCGCGACGGCAGCCAGATAAGAGGCCTTCACCTTGGCGGCATCATCCACGCCGGCCGGGACGCGGAACGTCAGCAGCTCGACCAGATTCTGTTCCTCGCCTGCGGGCGGGTTCTTCAGCAGTTCGATCAGTTCAGCGGTTTGTTTAGCCGTAAGGG